>NZ_JAATHJ010000031.1 GCF_012034335.1 Alkalicoccus luteus
ATCCAGCGCTTCCGGCAGCAGGAGGAAGCGGTTAGCTGAGCCCGTTCCCTCCGGAAAGCGAGTGTCCGCAGATACAGGCAGATGCAACGTTATTCACTTAAAATGACTTTATCCACACTCTGAAAAGCGGTGCCGTTAATCCGGCACCGCTTTTGTTGCCTCTGCACATTCAAGGGCGAACCGTTCACTGAACAAGACCAATCGATTCCTGTCTGCCAAACTCTAATGACTCCAGGATCGTCTCTTCTGAGCAGCCGATCAGCTGGGCCAGCTGTCTAATCGTAGGTGAAGGCGCCCTGGCGGCCGTAAGCTCTTTTAAGGCCTCCGTAACCAGGTGAAGAACCGATTGATGAACAGGAGACTGGTAAAATTGCTCCCTCATCAATATCGACCACCTTTCTTTATCCATAGTATAGCATAGATAATAGTCACGGTCGAACGTACGTTTACTGGAATATGTGAATAATTTGTAAATTAAATGAACTCCATATGCTTGAAGCAGTTTCATTGCAACATAAAAAGCTAGTGCTGATCAATTCTTTTTAAACCATTAAAATTTGCTGGTAGTGACGAAAAAAGCATACGGCTTTCACTTGGCGAGGATGCAGCCTTATCTGATAAACTAATTATAGAAGCTAAGAACAGGAGGTCATCAGCATGAGTCACAGAATCATTTTTCATATTGATTTAAATAGTTTTTATGCTTCTGTAGAAGCGGCTGATGACTCTTCATTAAAAGGAAAGCCACTTGCCATAGCTGGAAATGCAAAGAAGCGTAAGGGCATTGTTGTAACCGCAAGCTATGAAGCGAAACGGAAGGGGATAAAACCTCCCGTTCCGCTTTGGGAGGCTAAGAGAGCTTGTCCGGACCTTATTGTCAGGGAACCGCGTTTTTTCCGCTACCGGGAAATGTCCGCACGTTTTTTCGAGATCCTTCGGACGAAAACAGAATTAGTAGAGCCTGTATCGATTGACGAAGGATATCTGGATATGACTGATTCACTAAATGAACAGCATCCAATAGCTGCTGCCGAAGCCATCCAGCAACAAATACTTGATGAGCTGGACTTGCCTTGCAGCATTGGAATCGGCCCCAATAAGTTTCTGGCGAAAACGGCAAGCGACTGGAAAAAGCCGCTTGGTATTACCGTGCTTCGCAAGCGGGATGTGCAGCAGCTGCTGTGGCCGCTTTCTTGTGAAGAAATGCATGGAATCGGAGCGCGTACTGCAGAAAAGCTGAAGCAGCTTGATATTGAAACAATTGGAGATATTGCTGCCTGTGGTGAAAAAAAGCTGAAAGACGCTTTTGGAACGAGCGGCGAGAGAATGTTTCAGAAGGCATGGGGAATTGATAAAAGGCAAGTAGACCCGGAAGCAGCTGAAGAATTTAAAAGCATAGGCAATTCCCGGACTTTGCCTGAAGATGCTGTAAGTCTTGAGGATATGAAGCCAGTGATGCACCTTCTGGCCTCTCTGGTGGCAGAGAGGCTGCATAAAAAGCACGTCTACGCTTCCGGCCTGCAGCTTACGATCAGGTACAGCACGTGGGAAACCGTCCAACGTTCAACCCGGCTCCCCTATCCGCTCTCAGATCACAAAACGATCGAAACGTACGCGAATGAGCTGCTTGAAACATATTGGAACGGAGGCAGAGTCAGGCTGCTCGGGTTGACAGGGATAGATTTAATAGAAAAAGGCAATGCAGTAAAGCAGCTTGATTTGTTTTCGTACGAGCAGGATAAGAACGAGTGGGATAAAGACGAGCACGTTAGGAAACTTCAGGATCGATTTGGTGCGTCGGTCGTTCGGAGAGGCTACTATTAAAACGGATTTCCCATTTATATTCGCGGAAGCGGGATAAAAATATGCAGCGACATTCTGAGCCATCCGGCTTTACCGGATGGCTTTCGTATGCCCGGTAAAAGGGATGAGAGTCCTTCACCTCACTTTCCCCGGTTAATTGTAAACCATATAAGTGCTTTAACAGGAGAAGGCAGTTTACAGAATCCATGATAATCTAGTTCTTTAGGGTCATCGATACATACATCCGACCTGAAACGATCAATCGATTTAACAGCTTCTTATTATAACCGATATAAACAGAAGCTAAATGAAGATCGGAGATACCGAATGCAGGAGGTGGTTACATGGAAATTCAGCCTTTCCAGCAATATTCACATGAGTCGCGGCCGGCTTTGCGTGAGGGAGAGACAGTCAGAGCGGTCATTACAGAACGAGTCAGCGACCGGGAAGCAGTCGTGCAAATCCGCGGCCGGGAAGTCACTGCCGTATTTGAGGGGCGTGTTCCATCCGCTGATACGGTCAAGGTTGACATTACAGGGGTCCGGGATGGAAAAGTATCATTGCGAGCGTCCGTGCCGTCAGAATCAGCAGATCGTGGACGGATCGATATTCAAACCTTAATCAGAGAAGCGGGCGGACAGCCTACAGCAAAATCCACAGAAGCGGTCAGGCTGCTGCAGGCACACGGCAGGCTGACCAGTGAAAATATACAAGCTGTTGTTCAATTTGTTTCGGAAAGCCGTGGAGGGAGCGTACAGGCAGTTCAACAGGCAGTTGAATCGCGGGCATCGATATCAGGTGATGCACTTGACCGGTTTCAACGAGCACTTCAGAGCAGCCCCGCGCAGGCTTTGCAGCAAATGATGGCAGCGGGTACCAGCAGTAATGTACAATCGTCCACCTATGAGCTGCGTCAGGCGCTGCCAATGCTTCTTCACGCTTATGACAGTGGAGCAGGGGTGAGAGAGGCTGTCAGCGCAGTGCAGCAGTCAGCAGCAGGAACAGCCCATGCAGAATCGGTTAATCAGCTGCTCCGGAGCGTACTTTCTGCTCAAGTCCAGGGAGGAAGAAGTGCTGCGGCCGATATAATGCGAGAGCTTATATTTCCGGTTCAGGGACCTGCTGAAAATCAGCCGGCGGCATCTCTTCGAAGTACAGTTGAAAACATGATTCAGAATACGACGGACTCCTCACAGCTTAACCAAATGCGTCAAGTGCTGTCGCTTCTGGATAAAGGGAAGGAAGTTCGTGCAGCCCAGTTGTTTCAGCAGCTTCAATCAGTACATACCCCGGATCGTTCCCAGGCAGCTTCGCCTGTCACGGTTATGATTAGAGAAGTAACGCCGGCAATGGCTTCGGCGAAGGATCAATTCCAGGTGTTCCAGCGTGAAGCATCCAGAAGCATGGCCAGAATGGAGCTTCTGATTGAGCGCTTTCAAACTCAGGCTGCTCCCCAGGTAAGACCGATGCTTGAGCAGATGATTCAGCAACTTGATAAAACAATAAATAGAAGCAGCTGGCTTTTATTTGCAACGATGAAACAGGAACGAACGCTCTTAAAGGCCAGTTCAGATCTGGCACAAGCCAAACAGCTTGTCAGTCAAGGACAGCTTCGTGAAGCAGCTGCTGTTGCAGCCGGTGTTCGGCAAACGATCGAACAGATGGAATATAAACCTTCAGCGGTCAGGTACCAGCACGTACATAAAGAACCGGATCAGCAGCGCCCGATTCCACAGCAGCTTCGCCAGCTGACTGAAAACACAGCCAGGACGCTGCAGGCAAACGAACATTCAGGAAGGCACGTTCTGGAAGCATTGAGGCAGCTCGGGTTCAACCGTGAACTGGATTTGGTCCGACCAGATACAAAGATGAACGAGGACAATCGCAATGTTAAAGGCCTGCTGGGAAGAATGGTTCAGTCAGGCGGAGAGCAGGAAGCAGGTGCGCAGAGAGCTTTAGCCGTATTAAATGGTCATCAGCAGGTTAACCGGATAGACAGTCAGAGCGGTCTTATGTTCCACGTACCGCTCATACTGGAAGAAAAGATGCAGGAACTGAAAATCTTTGTGGATGACAGGCACCAGGGCGGACTGGACTGGGAGAATATTCAGCTGTACTTTCATTTGGAGGCTCCTGTATCAGGTCCGCTGGGCATACGTGTATCCGTTCAAAACCGGCAGCTGGCTGTATCATTTTATAATGATGAACCTAGCTTTTCAGATCGTCTGGAGCCATTAATAGAGAAGTACTCGGCCTTCATCAATGAAATCGGCTATGAAGTCAAATCTATTCAGTCAGGTCCTATGGAAACAGAAGCAAAGCTGACAAAGAAAACGGCGCCGGCTGCAGAAGAAAACGGTAAAGACGGAGTGGATATTAAAATATGAGGCAGCGCCGGTTTAATCAAGTAGAAAAACGAGCAATTAATGGCAGCTCTGCTGCGGTTATCCAATACAATGAACTGGACGGCACACCAAAAGTGCTCGCCAGCGGACGTGGCTATGTAGCAGAGCGAATTAAACAAATAGCAAATGATCATCACATTCATATGGAAGAAGACGCATTTTTAATTGAAAATCTAATTGATCTCGATCTCGGAGACGATATTCCGCCTCAGCTGTATGCGGTGATTGCTGAAATTCTTCTTATGATCGAAGAACTGGAAAAAATGCCTCGCAGTTGATTAATAAAGGAGACGGAACATGTTTACGGAAAAAGAACTTTACGTGAAAACATCGCAGCAGCTCACAGCATTGCTTTTAGAAGCGCTCTGTCTGCAAATGGAGAAGGCGGAAAACGAAATAGAACAGAAGCAGTATATGAGCGCTAATAAAGCGCTGCAGCAAGCAGCTGATATATGTGAACGGCTCGGGGCGGGACTGCGCTACGAAGCAGGTATCATCGCTGACCAGTTGGAAGCTATTTATCAATATACGGCAGATGAATTAATACAGTGCAATCTGACAAAAGATGCCGACCGGCTCAGAAGACTGAGAAAAATGGTCGAACCACTTTACACAGACTGGCTCAACGTCGTACGTTCGCAAGCAGGAAAAAAACCTCAGTCAGGATACATTAGACAGCTTTCGGCTTATGAACAGCATATAGGAATCGAAAATCAGGAGGAATCAAATTGAAAATTAATAACAATATCCAGGCACTGAATGCATACCGGAACTTATATCAAAATCAGCAGGCGACATCGAGTAACCTGGAAAAGCTTTCATCCGGGCTTCGAATTAACCGCGCGGCGGATGATGCCGCTGGACTTGCGATATCAGAGAAAATGAGATCTCAAATCAAAGGTTTAAAAATGGCAGAGCGGAACGCACTAGACGGCATTTCCCTTATGCAAACATCAGAAGGGGCTCTTCAGGAAGTGCATGCGATGCTGCAGCGGATGCGTGAACTGTCAGTCCAGGCTGCAAATGATACGAATACGGATGAAGACAGGGAGCAATTGCAAAAGGAAATAGATCAGCTAAAAAAAGAAATTGACAGTGTTTCAGAGAAAACCGAGTTTAATACGCGTAAGCTGTTAGACGGCAGCAGCGCGCTCGTTACAACTCTTTCTGGAGCACAAAGCTTGAGCGGAACTCCTGAAGTGCAGTCGGCTGAATATGCAAGTGGAAGCTATGAACTGCAAATGGAGGATATAAGAGCAACCGTTCAAATGACCCAAAGTGCCGCAGGACTTAATGAAGAATCGGTTTCTCTTGATCCGAACGGCGGCGGCCGGTTCGGCACGTATACAATCAACGTGCGGGAATATGATGAATCATCCGGATCAGCAAAAGTGGAAGTTATTGGTCCGCAGGGACGAGTTCTTGAAACGAAAGTAATTGATAAAGAAGAAGACGCAACAGTAGGGGGCATTTCGATAAAATCAGCGGATATTACCGGGAACGGCACTGCCCGGGTTAAGCTTGAAGCGAGGGCCACACTTCAGCTCAACAAGGCAGCTGAGGAAGGCACTGATACGATGGTGCGAGCTGAAAAAGAAGTAACGACGATTAATGGAGAATTTCGATATGAAGGGATTCACTACCCGGCAGGAGCGTCACTGCTGACAAATGGTGCAGCCAGCCAGTCGTTTACACTCTCAAATAATGCGCTGGCATTTCAGATTGGCCCGAATACCGGCCAGGAAGTGATGATCGATATTCCAAAAATGGACACGGTCACATTAGGTATTACCAATGTTTCTGTTGCATCCAGTAAAGATGCCGGTGAAGCGATCTTCCAGCTGGACCGTGCTGTCGCGATGCTCTCAGATGCCCGAGCAAAGCTAGGAGCCGTTCAGAACAGATTGGAGCATACGATCAACAACTTGCAGGTAACGCATGAAAACCTGACGAGTTCTGAATCAAGGATCAGAGATGCGGATATGGCACTTGAAATGACCGAATTTACACGGAACAATATTTTAAATCAATCTGCTACTGCTATGCTGGCTCAGGCGAATCAGCTGCCCCAGGGGGTTCTCCAGCTGCTTCAGTAAGAAAAACGGCAGCAAATGAGGATTCTGGTATACTAAAAGCACAACATGCAATTCGCAGGGGGAAAACGTGTCATGGATATTCAGCGAATACGCGCTTCAGGCGCCGCTCATTCTTCATCGAATCAGAAAAAAGAGACGGAAGCGAAAATTACGTTTCAGGAAATGATGAAGGATGGCAGGAAGCAGGGAGCTTATGATCAGTTCGGCCAGAAGCTAGAGGCAATCGAAAAGCAAGGTAAGCGACTGGCAGACTCCAGAACGGTTGAGGAACTAAGATTGTATAAAAAAATGGTGAAAGAGTTCATGGACGAAGCTGTGAAGCTCGGTCTGCAGCTTGAAGAACAGCGAGGCTTCAACCGCCGGGGAAGGACAAAAGTATACAAAATCGTCAAAGAAGTAGATTCGAAGCTTATTGATTTGACTGACAGCGTCCTCCGCGGCCAGCAAAAAGGCCTGCACCTGTTAAAACAAACGGGAGAGATTCAGGGACTGCTTGTCAATATTTATGCATGAACACGCGTAAAGCTGAAGTGAAACGGGTAAAGTAGGAGAAGCCATATCAGGCTTATTTTGCTGAAAGGAAGCGGTACTAATGTCCAGCGGAACGTTTTACTACGGAACGATTATAGACAAGCCTCTTCAAGAGGTATGGGATTTTTTTCAATCAACAGACAATCTGGCGGCGATCACAACCTTCCCTAAAATCACTGTTAAAGGTTCGGAAAAAAGTGAAGAAGGTGCTGAGATCGAGCTGCAAATGAATTTTTACGCTGCCACCCTCTCCTGGAAAAGCAAAATCAGTGAAGTATCAGAACCGAATTATTTTATTGATGAAGGGACTGCGGTGCCGTTTCCGTTTAAGAAGTGGAGGCATGTCCATGCGTTCAAAACGGAGCCGGACGGCAGAACAAAAATGATTGATATGGTGCAGTTTGACGCATCGGTTCCTTCAGCTGCTGTTAAGCTTATGCTCTATGGAATGTTCAGCGACCGGAAGCGGAAGCTGAACAGCCTGTTAGGAGCGACGGAATAAAGCGAACATGCGATAACAAGCAGATGCCGGAACGTGCATCTGCTTGTTATTTGTTTTCAGCGTATGTACATTCCCTGCATATCAAAGCCCCTCTCAGCAAATTTTGAGAGGGGCTTTGATAATGTCGATAAAGTCATGCTGGACGACTGACGTTGTACCTGTATATATTTCCGGGCCCTAGCTTTCAAGAAGGAACGGGCTCGGCTTGCTCCTCGTTCTGAGCCTTTTAGTGCAGAGGCCTTTCGATATCTGCTGCTGGGAGGAGGATTTAAACGCCTGAGTTTTTATGTTACGAGTCTGCAACTGCTTAATGAGCCTGTTTCATCCGGCACTTTCCAGAGAAGATGGAAGTGGTTCGCACCATTCACAATGATACTCCAGAGAAGCAGCTGAAGGCAGATCTCTGGACGACCGCATGAAGATACCTGAACGCACTCAATCATTAAACGAAAGCACCTCTAAACAGATGTGAGAGGTGCTTGATGAGCTGCAGATTACTCCGCCCATTATGATTTTTCGTCTTCCTGTTTAAAGCAAGTGCGTCGAAGCTCGTGAAGGTAGCCGTTTAAGTGAGCGAGTATTTTACTTCTTGGAATAATACCTTTAAATACCGAACTGCTGTCCTGAACGCAGACGAAAGGATACTCGATCGACTGGTTGATAACACGTTCAAATCGGGCATCTTCATGTACGGTTACAAAATCCTCGTTCATGACATCCTGCACGAGGTAATTGTTAAGACGTTCGGGCTCCATCCGTTCGATGCCGAGAATGGAATCAAGTATTTTTGCTTTGCTGATAATTCCTACCAGCTGTGTATTGATATTGAGAACAGGAATGGCAGTATATCCGGATTTTACAAGGACGAGCAGAGCGTGCTCCAGTGAATGATCCGGCTGAACATTAGCCACCTGATCTGCAGGTACGATGAACGTATCGATGCGGCCGCTTAGCACATCAGTTTCTGTAATATTAGGCATGGATATGCACACTTTCTATAAATTAATAAGTACAAAAGGGGACCGATTTCTGGATACCAGATTCCTGCCCGCCTATCTCCATGCATAATAGTAGAGCTTTTAACAAGAAAAGTCAATGAACAAACAGAAGCATGAACAGACCTCCGCCTGCTGTCACACTTCTGTCGGTTACTTACGCATTTTAAACGCAGCATTTAGCTGCCCGCGCAGCATTTTACTGCGGATATCAGATTGCTTCATTTCTTCTTTGCGAATCTCAAACGTCTGCATACCGTCTTCCATCTTATTCGCGATATCGACGAGCCGCTCGACGTCGGCGAAGGAGTATTTGCGAGTGCCGCCTTTACTCCTGTCCGGGTAAATCAGCTTCCGCTCCTCATAATAGCGAATCTGCCGTTCGGATAATCCGGTTAATTCGCTGGCAATCCCAATTCCAATTACTTTTTTATCCTTATAGGATGACGCATCTGCCAAAGAAATCCCCGTCCTTCCTCATCCATCAGCATTGTTTGTTATACTATACCACGATAGAAAACGAGGGCGGGCAAAATTGTCAGATAATCTGACGTCATTCGTTCTCTGCCTGTTTTTTCAGAAGCTTTTTAATGTCGGAAAGCTCCTGTTTTACTTCAGAGAGCTCTCTCTGAACCGGATCCTCTTCTTTTTCTGCACCGGTATGCTCTGCTTTTTCGACATTGTTTACAATAACTCCAATAAATAGGTTGAAAACGACAAAGGTGCCAACAAGCACAAAGGAGACAAAGTAGATCCATGACCACCACAGTTCATCCATGATAGGCCTCATGACAGCTGAAGCCCAGGATTCTAATGTGACTACCTGGAACAAAGTTAGCAGTGAGAGCTGCAGGTTGCCAAAATACTCAGGAGCCGTCTGCTGGAACAGCATGGTTCCGATAACAGCAAAAATATAGAAAACAATGCTCATGAGAAGCATGATATTTCCTAGTGAAGGAATGGTCATCAGCAGCGCGTCGACGAGGCGGCGCAGTGACGGAATAACAGAAATAGCTCGAAACACGCGAAGCACTCGTAAAATACGGAGTACGGTTACAAAATAGGCCCCTACTAAAATATGACTCGCTGCAACAATCAGAAAATCGAACCAGTTCCAACTGTTTGAGAAAAAACCTTTAAACGACGTGGAAGCTGCCATGCGCATCGCAATTTCCACCGTAAAAATCCATAGAAGCACCCTGTCAATCAGAAAGAAAGTCGATTGATTTTCTTCATATACACCAGGGTATGTTTCGATCCCGACAACGACAGCATTGAACAGGATGATTAAGATAACGGCATTCGTGAACCAATTGTTTTCAACAATATATTCCAGTTTCTTTCGAATATGCTCTGGAAAAAATCCCATGAAATGATCAAATCCTTTATGTATAGGCTGTAAACCACACGCTGTTTACTAGTTTACTATGATTTATGACGCGCTGAAAGACTTAAAAAAAGAGAAGAATGAAGCGCTTTGATACGGATCATAAAAAAATGCTCCCACCTTAAGGGTGAGAGCGGATTTATAAGGGATGATAAAGCTGCATCAAGTGCGCTGCCTGCTGGAAGCCGGAGATCCTAATTCCCTGGAACGGTGATGAGCGGCTTCGATGCATTCGATGAGCGCTTCCTGCACGTTGTGCGCTTTCAATACATCAAAGCCTGCCTCGGTTGTACCGCCCGGACTCATGATCTGCTTGTATAGTTCAGCCGGTGTCGTATCTTCTTCCTGCACTCTTCTTGCAGCTCCGCGCAGCGTCTGCGCTACAAGGTTCCGTCCAAGTTCTTCGGGAATACCGATCGCCTGAGCGGCCTTTTCCATAGACTCCATTAAATAATAAATGTAAGCTGGACCTGTTCCTGTAAGAGCGGTAACCGCATCCAGAAGGTGTTCTTCTACATGAGCTGTTTCACCGATCAGACTGAACAGGTGATCGACTGTGTGAATATGAAGCTTTTCTGCTGTCTGTCCCGAAGCATAGGAGGTCATAGAAGAGCGAACGGCAGCGGATGTATTAGGCATCGCCCGGAATACGACCGGGGATGGTGCGGCCGACTGAATCGCCGAGGTTGTTACGCCTGCCATGACAGAAATTAAAATCTGTTCCCGGTGAAGCACTGGAGCCATTGGGGCGAGCGCAGCCTCCCAGTCTTTTGGTTTGCAGGAGAGAAAGACAACATCAGCCTCTCCCGCAGCTGAGGCGTCACGTGTCGTCTGCACTCCATACAGGCGGCTTAAATCGGCAAGTGCCTGGTCATTTGATTTATTCGTAACTGTTATGTGCTGAGGAGGGATGCTGCCTTCTTTAACCCAGCCTTTCACCATCGCTTCAGTCATCGATCCTGCACCTGCAATAAATAGTTTCATTCGAGACACTCCTGTATACTGAAAATTACGTTTATTATGCTCTTATCAATAGTTAATGTCAACATGAAGTTGAATTCGACATGCGGAGGGATCAGGTTGAAACAATCATTACATCAGAAAATTGTGGTCATTACCGGAGCATCTACCGGCATCGGTGAACAAATTGCTTATGCTGCGGCTGCAAAAGGTGCTCTTCCGATTCTTGTTGCCAGAACAGAAGCGCGGCTTGAAGCTGCAAAGGAAAAAGTAAAACAGCGAACGGGTATTGTTCCAATTGTGAAAGTCTGTGATGTATCAGACGTTTCAGCAGTACAGTACATGATTCATGATATCGAAGAAAATACGGGACCGATTTTCTCCTATATTCATAATGCCGGCTTCGGTGCTTTTGATTATGCGGAAGATGTGGATTTGAAGCAGGCAGAAGAGATGTTTCAGTTAAACGTAATCAGCGGAGCCGCAGCCGCCAAATTTTTAATACCTAATTTCAAAGCACGCAGAGAAGGCAGCATTATCTTTACAGGATCGATTTCATCCAGGCTGCCTACTCCTAAAACAAGTATTTACAGCGCTACGAAGCATGCCGTTGCCGGATACGCTGATGCTTTGCGAATGGAATTGAAGCCTTATGGCATTCATGTCGGAGTGTTGATGCCGGGACCGGTGGACACGTCTTTTTTTGATACTGCAGACGAAAGCGGCCGCTATAAGGAAAACATTGAAAAAATAATGCTGGCTCCGGAAGCTGTAGGCCGGGCCGCAGTCGAGCTTGTCACTCGCAGAAAAAGAGTCAGAATGATGCCATGGTGGATGGGAGCGGCAGCCCGGGCTTATCAGCTTGCGCCGGCTTTAATTGAAAAAATAGGTGGCAATGCATTTAAACAAAAATAAGGTCATTAGAGCTAAGAATGTAAATAACGGCGCAGGATCAGCTGCTGAATTAAAAGGAGAGAGACGTCGGAAGAATCAGAACGATACGTAGTTTCAGCGTCTTACAGCCGGGAAGGAAGATAAGTCCGTTCTTAAAGGAGACGATGATTATCTATTTTCATCTGCAAACTGAATACGGTTGTCTGGAATATCCAATTGGTTCCGCTTTCATTAAGTATTTTCGCTTCAGTTCACAGAAACGTCACAATTTACTTCGTTATGTATAAAATAAGAATGTATGATATAAGCGTAGTTCAATATAAATCAAGGGGATGACCAATCGTGCTCGTGAAAGAATTAGTTGAGACGAAGCGTCTGACTGACGCCGGAACAGTAGAAGCCGTATATGCAGCTTATGAACGTTATGAGAGTGTTGACTGTGCCAGTGACGTAGCTTCATATTCTTCAGAAGAGTGCAGTTCAGAATCCATCATCAAGCTTTTTGCCGGTAATATAGAAGCCGATCACACGTTAAAACTGATTGGGGAAGAGAAAGTAGCTGATGGTGAGCAAGTTGAAGCAGCTCTCGCCCGATTAAAGAATAAGTATCCAACCTGTTTTCAATAATATATGTTCGTTTATCCGGTTCAGTCATGAGCCGGGTTTTTTAATTCAGTAATTGCCATTTGCTTGTCTGTTTCACCCGTTATCCCAGTGGTTTAACTCCACTGGTTACAGGGAAATAAGTTACAAAGATTGACAAATCTATAAAACAGAGCAGGTGATGGCATGAGTGAATTGCAACGAATGCTTCAGGCGCGAAACTGGATGAAAACAAACGAAAACTTTTTACAAACCTGGCATGCGCATGTCGGGTATAAACTTGACTTATTTGATCATTTTAAAAAAGCGAAATCAGTAGGAGAAATTGCGGCCTCAGAAAAACTGTCGAAAGAACTTTTACAGCGCTGGGTCGATGTTGGAGTGGAAGTAGGTCATCTGAAAGAATCAAGAGGCGGAAAATTCAGCTCTAAACGTAAAATGGTCAAGTATGCTTCCAAAAAAAGCAGTGAATCCGTCGGCATATTGCTTAGTGAGATGATGGAGCTGCATATTCCTACACTGCTTGAATATCCGGAAATCATGGAATCGGATGAGAGACTTACATATTTGTCCGATAAGTTTGCGGAAATAGTTGCTGAAACATCCACCCTCCTGGAAAAAGCTGCTGTAGGGCCAATTTTACGCTGGGTGAAAAAAGAAAAACCATCGAGCGTAATTGACTTGGGATGCGGATTCGGCGGTTATTTAAAGGCCATTCATAATAAATATCCTAAAACGGAATTGATCGGAGTTGAGCTCAGTCCCGATGTCGTTAAAAAGGCAAATGCTTCGCTGCCGGAAGATATCGATATTCGTGAAGGTGAAATTGAGGAGTTTTTAGAAAGCTTCGACGGACGTACTGATATGATTATGGCGCACAATCTGCTCTATTATTTTAAGCCTTCGAGACGAGTTGAATTATTTCGAACATTCCATGAGGCATTAGGAAGGGAAGGTACAGTTACCATCATTTGTCCGCTTGTTAAAGCAAAATACGGCGCCGCATTTACAAGTGCTTTCAATACATTTATGTCTGCTCATGAAAATTTATACCCGCTTCCGTCGCCGGATGATTTAAAGGAATACGCTGATAAAACCGGTTTCCGTATAGCAGATATGAAGCCGCTGATTCGAGAAGGCGGCTGGTATTTAATTACGATGAAGAAAAAGCGTTGATACGATCTTAAGCTGCCCTTCAGGCGGCTTTTTTTGTTCTGAAGAATGGAACTTTCTGTTAGCCTTCATTTATAATTTATGCAAAAAAGATAAACAAAAGTTGTACGGTGGCGTTTATAACGTGCTTTATCGGGGAAAAGTTCTATATGAGTTCAGATAAGCAGGAGAGCAGGTGTTCAAAATGACACAAGTGGCAGTTATCGGAGCAGGTCCCGGTGGCCTTGCAGCATCAATGCTGCTTCAGGCAAAGGGTTACGATGTGACAACGTTTGAAAAACAATCATATGTCGGAGGAAGAACGTCATCTTTTTCCGAAAGTGGTTTTACATTTGACTTAGGTCCTACCTTTTTTAGTATGCCTCATATCTTAGAAGAGGTTTTTGAGGAAGCTGGCAAAAAATTAGAAGACTACGTAGAACTGATTCGCCTTGATCCGATGTATACCTTGAAATTTTCAGATTTGACGATAAGGGCGAGCAGCGACGAAGAGAAGATGTACGCTGAAATTGAAAAGCACTTTCCAGGTTATGGGCCTGCGTATGTAAATTTTATGAAGGATACAAGAAAAAAACTTTCCGTATTATCACCAATATTGCAGGAAAAACATGCTTCTCTGCTGGATTACCTCAGGCCGCGCAGTTTAAAAGCATTACCGGAGCTTGAGATCGGAAGCTCCCTGTATGATGTGTTATCAAGATATTTTGCTGACGAGCGGCTCAAACTATCATTTACATTTCAATCAAAATACCTTGGCATGTCCCCGTGGGATTGTCCGGGTGCTTTTACGATTCTTTCATTTATGGAGCATGAATACGGCGTGTATCATCCGAAAGGCGGCGTTAATCAGCTGACAAAAGCATTGGCTAAGGCAGCTGAAGAAGAGGGAGCTGAGATTCGGACGGGAACCGGAGTAAAAAAAATAAATATTGAGAACGGTCGTGCAGAGTCTCTGGAGCTAGATGATGGAAGTATACATCACTTTGACCACATTGTAATGAACGCTGATTTTGCCCACAGTATGAAGCATTTAATTGACAACGGGCAGCGAAAGAAATATTCCGATGAAAAATTGAAAAAGAAAAAATATTCTTGTTCAACATTCATGATTTATTTAGGTATTTCAGGAAAAGTTGATTTAGATCACCATACGGTCCTTTTTGCAGATGACTATAAGCGTAATGTTGATGAGATTATGAAAGATCAAGTTCTGCCTGATGATCCTTCCATTTACGTTCAAAATGCAGCGGCTACCGATAACACCTTAGCACCGGAAGGAAAATCTGCGCTTTATATACTCGCTCCAGTTCCGAACAATCTGAGCGGGATCGACTGGAAAAACAACGAACAAGCATTTCGTGATCTGGTGCTGACAACCGTTGCTGAGCGAGCCGGAATCCCGGATCTGGAGAGCAGAATAGAAGTGGAACGTGTTCTCTCGCCTCAGGGCTGGGAAGAAGACAAGTTCATTTATGAGGGAGCCACTTTCAACTTAGCACACAATCTCGGGCAAATGATGTATTTCAGACCACATAATGAGTTTGATGACATTAAAGGGCTGTGGCTGACAGGCGGCGGAACGCATCCCGGCAGCGGCCTTCCGACAATATTTGAGTCTGCCAGAATCACCTCATCACTGATAACAACTCATGACCGGAAGAAGGTGAGAACATGAAGACGGTTGTATGCGGAGGCGGTATTGGCGGTATGATCAGTGCCCTGTATGAGAATGCAGTGGGTCATAACGTCACTATATTAGAAAAAAAGCCTAGGTTAGGGGGGCGGCTTGCCTACCATGACCGAGGCAGCTATAAAGTGGATGAGGGGCCAACTATCGTACTGCTGCCGGACATAATCAACAGCATACTAAAAGAACTTGATCTCCAAGACAGAATCTCCATGACCAGAATAAATCCACTTTATCCGATGCATTTTCAAGATGGAACGACGCTCTTAAAAATGAGTGGCATCGAACAGCAGCAGCAGGAGCTCATGCGATTTTCGGCCAAAGATGCAGATGCTTTCCCTTCCTATATGAAAGACATGGAAGACCGGTTCAATATTGGCAGTGCTTCGTTTCTCGGGCGGCCGTTTTTAAAGAAAAAAGATTTCTGGACAGGAAAAAACATTCAGCATCTGATAAGGCTGAAAGCATATCAGTCAGTGAAAAAGCAGGTGAAATCGTATTTCAAAGATAAGCGTGTCCAGGAAGCATTTATGCTTCAGACGCTTTATATAGGCGGAGCACCAGACGCGACTCCTGCTATGTATTCGCTCGTGCCCTTCAGTGAACATTTTCATGGCATATGGTACGTGAATGGAGGCTACGCCCGCCTCGCAGAAGTATTGCAGGAAGCAATTGAAGAGCGTGGAATTGAAGTCAGGACAGGAACGAGTGTAAACGGTCTTACGTTATCAGAGAACAACAGTCATGCAAGTGCCGTGCAGGTTAATGAAGAAGAAATCGCTGCAGACCGGTTCATTATGAATGGTGAATTCCCTTCTGTTGAAAAAATGGTCCATAAGCGCCAAGTGCGCAGCTATGAACCTTCGTCCGGCTGCTTACTCCTTTACTTTGGATTAAATAAACCGCTTGATACAAACCATGTGCACAGCTTTTATATGGGCGGAAGCCTGGATAAGCATATGCAATCCGTTTTCAAAGATAAAAAACTGGAAGAAGATCCGTCGTTTTACGTCTTCCAGCCAAGCCTAATCGATGCATCTCTGGCACCTGAAGGACACGCTGTCGCTTATGTATTAGTTCCTGTTCCCTCTGCGGGCCACGTGACGAGGCAGGAATATCTGGCATATGCGGAGAATATTAAGCAAAAGCTAATAGACAGGGTGGATGCCAACTTGACTGATAAAATAGTTTGGTCCCATGTGCGGACTCCCCACGAAGCCAAAATGGACGGACTTTTCCAAGGCGGAAGCTTCGGGATAGCGCCAACGCTTTTCCAATCAGGTGTATTCAGGCCACAGGTAAAGCCGTTTGAAATAGATAATGTTTACGCTGTCGGTGCTTCTGTTCATCCTGGCGGGGGAATCCCTATCGTGATGCAGGGGGCAAAAGTACTGAATGAGCTTTTAAGGGATGAGGAAATAGGTGATTCTTCCCTTCAATCAGCCACATAACTGTCTCTAACCGGCATTTTCTGATACTCTAATACTAATAAGGCTGAAGAGTTAAGCAGCTCTCGTCCGGCAGACGGTAGAAAGGAGCAGACTTTATGCATAAAGAGCAGGCATATAAGCACTGCAAAATGGTCATCGAAAAACACTCCATAACCTTTTCAAAAGCTTTTCAGCACCTGCCGAAAGCCAGAAGGCAGGCAGTCTGGGCAGTTTACGCTTTCTGTCGTACAGCTGATGATATCGTAGATGAAGGCACTGATCAGGAAGAGGAGCTGGACCAGTTTGAGCGCGAGCTGATGCAGTTTGAACAAGGGATTGTGCCTCCCGGAAGCCCGCTTTGGAAGGCGCTTGCAGATACGTTTAACAACTTTCATTTTGATCTGAAGCCTTTTTATGACATGATTGCGGGTCAGCGCATGGATTTACGCAGCAGATCATATACGTCAGTTGAGGAAGTTCTGGACTATTCTTATCACGTCGCATCCACCGTTGGATTGATGCTGCTGCCAATTCTTGCACCGGGAAAAGAAGCAGAGCTGCGGTCTAGTGCAGTCAAGCTCGGGTATGCGATGCAGCTGACTAATATACTTCGCGATGTAGGAGAAGATATTCGGCTGGGACGAAAGTACTTACCTGATGACTTGATGCTGGAGTATGGCTACACGCGGGAAATGCTTCAAGCAGGTATCGTAAACGAATCCTTCGTGCAGGTTTGGGAAAGACTCGCAACACTTGCCGAATCGTATTACAATCAAGGGCTTCAGGATATTCATTTATATTCTCCCGCATCCAGGCTGCCCGTACAGGCCGCTGCCTATTTTTACAGGGAGATTTTACAAACTGCCAGAAATAACCGGTACGATGTGTTTAAACAGCGTGCTGTCGTATCAACCGAAACGAAACAGCATATCTTAAGCGGACTTGCGCTGAGTAAATAGTTGATCCGAGTCAAGAACAAGCCGGTGTATACCAAATAGAGCAGCCTCCTTTTTTATGGGGGCTGCTTGTTTAGTATGTATAGTAGTGGCTGGGCGGAATGCTGTTTAAAAGAAAGTCATCCCTCATACAGAGGACCGAACTGATGATGGTGCCTGTATAAAGTTTGCAGCCCGCTGCATAGCAGCTTGAAACGTTCAACTTACTGCTTCTGATTCGTATCAGCGCTGAACGCCTGACTCACATAAGCCCGCCGCAATTTTGAAGAACTGTCTGAACGATCAAGGTTTTCAGCTTTTGCTCATGCACATGAAAGCCGTCAAGACGGCTGCTTCAGGATATAAACGTAACGTCAACGCTGCTGCTTCATGAGCAATTCAGCTGTACGGACGCCGCTGATGGTCACCATCGGCGATCCGCCGCCGGGATGGGTGCTGCCGCCGGCAAAATACAGATTGGAAATATCGGCAGCCTGATTATACGGTCGAAGAAATGTGTTCTTTCTGGAATTGGCGGACAGTCCGTAAAGTGCTCCGCGGAATGCATAAAAAGAATCTTGAATGTGCTCCGGTAAGATGACCTGATGTTCAGTTGTGTGATGACGCAGATCAATCCCATACGCACTCAGCTTTCGATAGATTCGTTCAATCGGAAATTCGGACTTTTTAGATGAAACAGCTGGAGCGTTTACGAGCAGGAATACGTTGTCTCCATCGGAGCTTCTCGAATGGTCTGTTCTGGAAGAAGTACACAGGTATACAGTTGGATCGTCACCATACTGTTTATCTTGGAAAATTTGTCTGAATTCTTTTTCCGGATCACCACTGAAAAAAACATGATGATGATTTGTAGGGAACGCAGTGTCTGTGGCTGAGAGCACCACAGCAGCAGAAATAGAAGGTTCGAATGATGCTGCTTTTTTGTCAGAAAATGAGGGGCGCTTGTCTTCTGATACAAGTGCCGGAAACTGTGTCAGGAGATCGCCGTTCATAATGACCGCATCTGCCTGAAGCATGCGTTTTTTCGTGTGAACGTTCTGCACGTTCCTATTAACGATCTCCAGGTTTGTGACTTCTTCGCCGAAATGGAAGGCTACACCTAAATCCGACGCAGCCCGCTTCATGCCGAGGGCGATCTTGTAATTGCCGCCGTTCGTATAGTAAACTCCGTCTGCGAGTTCCAGGTACCCGATCAGAGAAAAAGTGGCTGGACAGTCAAAAGGGGAAGAGCCGATGTACGTCGCGTACCGGTTAAATGCAGCACGGATTCGTTCATCAGAGAAAAAGCGCTGATGAAAAGCATCCATCGTCTGAACAGGCTTTGAAGCCGCCAGCGCCCTTGCCAGCCCGAAAGAAAAATAGTCCCGGAAGCCTGAAAACGTACGGTTAAAAAAATGGTTTTCTGCCAGTTTGTATAAGCGCTCCGCTTCCTTTAAATAAGCCGGATACCGGTCAGCTGCCCCGGGATCAAGCTGAAAAAGCTCTTCCTGCATTTCTTCCATGTTCGATGAAAAGGAGAAGCTTGTTCCATCGGGAAAGGCGTTAGTCGTATGCTTCTGAAGTTTCGTAAACGTAAAGTATTCATCAGGGTTCAGACCTGCTCCTTTTAAAACGTCCTGAAATACATGGGGCATAGTGATGGTGTTAGGTCCAAAATCAAAAGAAGCAGAGCCCAATTTCACTTCGTGAAGCTTCCCGCCTGGCTCGTCGTTTTTTTCAAGACAGGTAACCTGATAGCCCCTGCTTTGCAGCACAATAGCGGATGACAGTCCGCCAAGCCCTGCTCCAATGATGACGATATGCTGTTTACTCATATACTCTTCCTTTCCAGATAACTCCTTTATTCGTAACGTCCCGGTAAACGGCGTAGATCAGCAAAACGATCAGACTGACGACGGAAAACGGCAGGAATAGAAACAGCCAGCGTGGATAGCCTGCCGCTGCATCCACAAGAAACTTAATCGCCAGACTAAGTAGAAGCGGAAGCAAATACAGCCATTCACCAGCAGCAGCTCCATAAATTGCAGCGCCGGCCGGTAACAGAAAAAGGAAGCTGTATACGAGTACGACCCCTCCAGCAGCCAGGAGCTTACTGCCGATACCGGTATAGATATTTTTCGAAAATCCGAACCAAACTTCAGCGTTCGTCTCGTACATAAAGCAAGTGACGAAGCGTCGCGGATTGATCAGCAAAGCGTGCCAGCCAGATCGCTTCATTTGTCTCATCAGTGCAATGTCTTCCACAATTTCGTTTCGGACTGCTGCATGCCCGCCTGCCTGCTTATAAGCGTCCGAACGGAACATCATGAAAGCGCCGTGAGCGGCAGATGCCGGCGACCATGCAGTCATATTAGCAAGAAGCACTGGCAGGTGGACGTACACGAGAAAGTGCTGCATAGGCACGAGCAGGTGCCCAAGCATGCTTTTAAGCGGGATTTTCGGAAAACCGCTGATTAAGCCAGTCTTTTTTTGGAATGCAGCCAGTGCCGTTTCAACAGCCTGAGGATGAAGCCTGACATCTGCATCGATAAATAAATAATAGTCTCCATTAGCATTCCGGCTTAGTTGATGACATGCGTGGACTTTACCTACCCATCCTTCAGGAAGCTTCTTCCCGGCTATCGTCCGGACTGAATCGGAGGCGCATGCGAGCAGATCTCCGGTACGATCTGTTGAACTGTCATTAAGAACAATTATTTCTTTGTTTGTATAGGTCAATTTCTCCAGATTTTTTAACAGGGAAGGAATGTTCCGCTCTTCGTTGCGAACTGGAATTAAAATGGATACGAACGGCTGATGGTCTGTGCTATTTTGTACGGCAGGTAAAGGCAGAGCCAATAAGTTAATCACAGTCCAGATAAGTAAAGTAAACAAGACAACAGTCATCACTGAGATTATCATGTTAAACGTCCAGTACGGCGCTTCAGATTTTCCCATGATTCGCCGATTCCCGCGCGGCCCTTTGTGACAATAGTGAATGGTTTCTCAGAGCCGTTCCATTCCCTGCGCAAAGTGCTGCGGGTTTCTTCCATGCTTTGCTCCATTTCATCAGTCCATCGTCTGCGGTTCCAGGAGGGAGCTCCGTGAACAGGATTTCCGGTAATCATGGACCATTCAGGAAGCTGATGATGTCTGAATCCATGATAAAAGCACACGGGCACAACGGGTGCCTCCGGGACGGCATGCTTAAGGTGGCCGGCTCCGGTAAAGAAAGAAAAAGGCTCTTCAAGCGGGTTTTCCCCGCCTTGAGGAAACAGGAAAATATCATTCCCGTTTCTAAGCTGCTGTTCTGCGTACTGAAGGGACGTATGAATCGACCGGGCACGTTTGCCAATCGAAAACGCCCCGAGTTTTGCAAAGAAAGGATAGCGGTTCAGGCCCTCCTCGTCCATCATAGCCAGACTGTTTCGCTTCCATAGACGCTCGTTGTAATAGAAAAGAAAAAGCGGATCCCACCATGAACTGTGATTAACAATCAGGATAGAAGGTTTATCTGGCAGCGGCACGGAAGAACGGGACACATACACTTTCTTAAAATGACGCTTGATCAACCAGGCATTGTACTTGTCAAACACCCGAATAAACATAGGCGAGCGAGCTGCTTCGATCATGCAGGGCCACCTGCCCGCTGCATAAATTGATAGAAAACAACAACAGCTGCCACAAGCACAGCCGTAAGAACCGGCGCGAGAACCAGCCCGTTAGCGAGCGCTACGACGATAAACATACCGGTCATCATCACGTAAAGCCACCTCATTCGAATGCTCCAGAATAGAGAATGAACGTTAGTCCAGCGTTTATTTTTTCGAAAGAAAAGAAGTAGCAGCGCGTGAAAAACAGCAGAAAGAATAAACCAGCCGGCGAAATTGGAAAAGGGGATATCATAGTACAACCCACCTTCATTCCAAACCCAATATTGTTTAACATCGTAGGCTACCGGGTCAATGATTAAATCCATAATGACTGCAGCCAGCGAGCCATACACAATGTAAAGAAAGCCTCCGGCGGGGAAATTCCATTTCATCACCGGAGCAGCCAGCACGTGAGTAGTGGCCAGCACCATCACCCAGGCAAAACCGATCGTGATCGGAACTCCGATCAGCTTTGGACCAAAGTCTGTTTCGTATGTATAATCACCAAAAAACAGGCCAGTGTGAACTCCGAGACTTTCAACTGCCATCGAACCGAAAAAGATGATGATGACCGCTGTAATACCTGCCCTCCCTCCGGAACGGATAAAGTAAAAAATGCCTAAAAGGCCGGATGTAATCAGGAACACTACGTTTGCCCATTCAAGCCAGGGGGGAACTAGATGAAAAGAGAGTAAAATAACGCCGATAGCGTACCAGACGACAAAAAAACGAAATAAATAAGTATCATAACGATGAGGCATACGACACGTCCTTTCTGAAAAAAGAGATACTTGAATCACATTCCCTTTATCTGCAGAAAGTATACCGGAGCCGTACAAGTTTTACCAGAGAGGACCTACTAACCAGGATGGAGGATGATAAAATGAAAAATGTACTTATAACAGGAGCAGCATCTGGAATCGGACTAAGCTGCGCATCATTTTTTGCAGCAAAAGGCGCTCACGTGCTGATGATCGATAAATCCACTGATGTCAAGGAACGTTCTGAAGAGCTGGAAGGCAGCACTGCTGCTTTTGTATGCAACGTGGGAGAGGAAAATGAAATTAAGTCCTTGTTCAGCAGCAATGAACTGCCGGAAACCTTGGACGTAATCATTAATAATGCAGGCATTTCCACGTTTCATCCATTTGAAACGTTACTTCTTTCTGTATGGAATGAAGTGATTGCTTCAAATCTGACTGGTGTTATGCTCATGAGCCAGTACGGATCGGCGAGAATGAGCGGAGGGACGATTATTAATATTTCCTCGACACGAGCGACGATGTCGGAGCCGGACAGTGAGGCTTATGCAGCATCAAAAGGCGGAGTGACCGCTCTTACTCACGCTTTAGCAGCCAGCCTTTCATCAGAGGGGATAACTGTGAACGCGATAAGCCCTGGATGGATCGATACGGAGGGCGGCACGCACGATGATTATTATCATCGGATGCACTGGTCAGGACGAATCGGCCGGCCGGAAGATATCGCTTCCCTCTGCTGGTATTTATCAAAACCCGAAAATAACTTTATAAACGGAGAGGAAATAAAAGTGGACGGCGGAATGACTCGAAAAATGCGTTATGACTGACAATTGGTTTCGCTCCTTCTGAATCGGGGAACGGAGGTAACATGAGGCGGTGCTTGCATCAACGTCATGTTCGACGTATACTGTAAACCGTATTTTGTAGTTGTATATACAATTGAAACGCGAAAGGAGTCTGACTACATGTTTAAGAAACTTTTTGGTCTTGATAAGAAAAAAGAAGAGGTGCAGATGCCGGAGGCTGACGGAAAAGATGTTCTTGTAAGCCCGGCTGACGGTGAAGTTGTGGCCTTATCAGAGGTGCCTGATCCGACCTTTGCTGAAAAAATGATGGGAGACGGCGTCGCTGTGAAACCGTCATCCGGGAAGATCGTTTCACCGGTAACGGGTGAGATTATGCAGCTGTTCCCGACAAAGCATGCGGTGGGAATTAAGACGGTGAACGGAGTCGAAATTCTTCTTCACATTGGTATTGAAACGGTTAATATGCAGGGTGAAGGTTTTAAAGCCCATGTTGGTGAGGGCGATAAAGTAAGCGCAGGTGATACGTTAATCGAATTTGATCTTGACCTTGTTAATGAAAAAGCAGAAAGTACGATTACGCCGGTAATTATCACAAACGGCGATGCAGTTGCTTCCATGGACAAGGTAGAAGGTGAGAAAGTTATTGCAGGTGAAACGACTATTCTTACGATTCACAGCAAATAAGTAAGATAAAAGAAGCGCCGAAGATCAACATGATCTTCGGCGCTTTTGGTTGTTCACCGGGCTTCTCCGGCGCTCTTGCATGCTCATCGTTTCACACTATACGTCCATTACGGTATTTGGATCGATCAGGAAAAAGACGAGAGCTGCTACGATGAAGCAGTATACGGCGAAATAAATCAGTTTGCTCTTCTTTAAGAAGTCGATAAGCCAGATGATTCCGAGTAAAGAGAAAACAAACGTCACTGCAAACGAAACGATAAGATTAAGGCCGCCGATGTAGCTGATCATATTAGCAGAAATATCCCTTACTCCAAGAACTGTGGAACCTAAAATGACAGGAATGGCCAGCAGAAATGAATAGCGGACCGCGGTGTCTCTGTCCAGGCCGATTAAAAGTCCAGTCACGAGTGTCGCTCCTGACCGGGAAATTCCGGGAAATACAGCCAGCGTTTGACCGAGTCCGACGATGACAGAATCCTTTACGGTCATATCCTTTTCCTTACGAGCTCCGTACCGGTGAAAACGTTCAATGAAAATCAGGGCAAAACCAGTAAGCGTCAGCGCTAAAGCGATGATAGCCGGTGTTTTCATGCCATCTCCAAAAAAGTCTGAAAGAAGCACGCCGAGGCCTCCGGTAATGACTGTTGCAACTAAAATATAAACCCCGAACCAGAACATTGTTTTATCTTCTTTCCTGCGTTTCATAACATAGTTTACAAAACCGGCAGTAACTTCAATTACGTCCTTCCGGAAATAAAAAATAACGGCGAGAACAGATGCGAGATGCAAATAAATTTCAAACGCAAGACCGGGAAACGAATACCCGAATATCATTTGTGTAATAACGATATGCGCTGTGCTGGAGATTGGCAGAAACTCTGTGATCCCTTGAACAATCCCGAAAATAATAGCTTCAATTAACGACATGCGTGCACGCTCCTCATAATATGTAAATGAACAACAGACGAACTTAGTTTACCAGAAGCAGATTGAAAAGTATCTCGTTTCGTGAAAATAAGTGCTTTATTCCTTTATAGCGGATGAGAAGTGAGCCTTTTGGGGGAAGATTACTGCTATACCAGAGAGAAAAAGATTTGTTCAAGGAAATGCCATCATATTGATTCAGTTGAGCACCTCTTATAAACTATACTGAAAGAAGAGAGGAGGGGATCGTTCGTGCGAAAGTGGTTTACAATAGCGGCAGCAGTGACAGCAGCAGCTGCATCAGTAGTTGTTATCTCTGACTACGGAGAAGACGAAGAAGAGGGCAGCGAAGCTCTTGAAGCATATATGGAAGCCGGGGGTATCGAGCGTGAGTCTCTTTCTGAAGAAGATATGGTCAGCCTGGATCCGCTTGACGGAGTCGGATCTGAACCAGGCATGCAGGCACCGGATTTCTCTCTGCCGACATTGGAAGAGGATGAGCTCAGCCTGTCAGATTTTGAAGGCGACTACGTTATTTTAAATATTTGGGCAACCTGGTGCCCGCCATGCCGGGAGGAGATGCCGGATTTTGCAGCCTTTTATGAAGATTATCAAGATGAAGGTGTTCACGTGCTGGGACTCAACCGGACGGCAACAGAACCGGGGATAGATGCTGTCAGACAATTTGCTGATGATTTCAGCCTTCCTTTTCCTGTCGTCATTGATGAAGAAGATGTTGTAGAGGATCGTTACAACGTCTACGTGATGCCGACTACGTATATCATCACACCTGACGGGAGGGTGGCGATGAACAGGCCGGGCTATATCTCCTATGACGTTTTGGAAGAACAGTACTTAACAATCAGAGAACAGTATGAAGAAGAAGCATGAGTGAGCAAACCTTCGGCACGGGAGACAAAATGATAGATAAGACGTGACCAGCGCATGCTGACAAACAGAAAAGCAGGAGCCGGCAAAGACCGGCTTCTGCTTTTCTTATGACATCAGTGCTGTTTATATTCGATGATTCTGATAGCGGTCTGCTTTTGTCAGCGAGCGAATGTCTTCCAGCTGCTGTTCGGAAAGAGGACCTGCTTCTGCTGCCTGCACAGTATCCTGAACCTGGCTGACGGAACTTGCTCCGGGAATGACAATATCACACGCCGGATCAGCAAGTACATAGCGCAGTGCAAGACTGTTCAGTGTCATGTTCCAGTCAGACGCATAAGCCTTCAGCTTGTTTAAAGTATCCCGAAGCTCAACTTCCGTATACGATAAATAGCCTTCCCCCGTCAGTTTTCGTGAGAATCTGTCCGTTAAAAGCCCCTTAGCTAACGGACCGCGTGCAATGAGGGAAACGGAATGGTCCTGTAAAAAGGAACTTAATTCTTCCGGACGGCGGTCCAGTATACTGTACTGCATCATATTGGACACGACACCTGAGACGGGAACCCATCTGTTCATGACATTCGGCCGAATCGAGGAAGTTCCGTATGCCCGTATCCATCCGTCGCGCTTCAAAAGTTCAAGTGCCTCCAGCGTTTCATTAAACGGGTCGTCAATGGTTCCGCCGTGCAGCTGGTACAAATCGATACGATCCGTTTTAAGCCGAGACAGTGAGTTCTTACAAGCTTCGATTAAATAGGATCTGGATGGATTCCAGCTCCAGCTAGTCTGATCAGAGTTCCAATCATTACCGCCTTTTGTCGCGATGGTAATGCTGCTTCGGTAAGGGGTGAGGGCTTTGCCTGCGTTTTCTTCGTTCCGACCAAATTGATAAAGATCGGCCGTATCGAAGTATGTAATACCTCCGTCAACGGCGGCGTGCAAAATTCGTTCCGCTTCCTTATAGTCTTCAGGAAGCGACATACAGCCAAAGCCTAATTCAGAAGCTTCAATATTCGAGTTTCCTAACGTGCATGTCTGCATCCAATCCCTCCTTTAAAATTAACTTTAGTAGAGCAATTGCAGTTTTGCAAGGAATCCTCTATGCTCAGAACATGGAGGGATGACGATGACAGATCATTTAAAGGAAGAAACAATACATACAGAAGGCATCTATAAAGGGCGAATCATCGATTTAGAGAAGCATACCGTGAGGCTGCCGAACGGGAGCGAAAGCAAAAGAGAAATCGTACGTCATCCGGGAGCAGTTGGAGTCATTTGCGTACGCAACGGCAAACTGATTCTCGTTTATCAGTTCAGAAAAGCTTTAGGCAAAGTAATTGCGGAGATCCCGGCAGGAAAGCTCGATGAAGGGGAAAGTCCTGAAATCTGTGCCGCCAGGGAATTAGAGGAGGAAACAGGAATCAAAGCCGGATCATGCAAATTTCTTTGTTCCTTTTATACAAGTCCTGGCTTTGCAGATGAACTTGTGCACATATACATAGCAGATGAGTTAGAAAGCGGGCATAAATCAGCTGATGAAGATGAATTCGTTGAAGTGGTCGAGGTAAGCCTGGATGAGGCAGCTGCTTTTATTCAGGACGGCACCATTCATGATGCAAAAACGATGTATGCAGTCCAGTACCTTCAGCTGCAGCAAAAATGATCTGGGGAACATTCTTAATAATAATGATTATTATATTGTTATGATAATCATTATCATTTGACACCCATTTTCAATACTGCTTATAATAATAGCAGAAATGAAGGCAGGCTCTTTATAAAAAGGAGCTGCTGAATGGAGGACGACTGTCAATGGAGCAGCGCATTGAAAGAATAAAAAAACAACTTCATTCCCAGAGCTATAAACTCACTCCGCAGCGGGAAGCTGTCGTTCGAGTGCTGCTTGAACATGAGGAAGACCACCTCAGTGCTGAAGATGTTTACATGCTGGTAAAAGAAAAATACCCGGAAATTGGTCTTGCCACCGTTTACAGGACGCTTGAGCTTCTCACGGAACTGAAAATTGTCGATAAAATAAATTTTGGGGACGGTGTCTCCCGGTACGATCTTCGTAAAGAAGGTGCTACACATTTTCATCATCATCTTGTTTGTCTGGAGTGCGGGGCAGTGGACGAGATTCAGGAAGACTTGCTGGGGGATGTAGAAAAAATCGTTGAACAGCGGTGGAAATTCGATATTAAGGATCATCGTCTCACGTTTCACGGTATTTGTCATCGCTGCAATGGAAGATAGCAGAATACGGAAGCATTGATATATGGTTGACCAAGCCTCGGACATGCAGTGTCGAGGCTTTTTGAAGCGCGTAAAAGCTTTAAACCGCTCAGTCTGCCAAATAATCAAGGACATTTTTTCAATGCTCTCTGCACAAAGGTACGTACCTGTGGTATTCTGAAGAAAGCAGGAGGTGGCATGATGTGCAGCATGAAATAGAAGCGTTTATTCATTATCTGACCGTCGAAAAAGGGCTCTCCTCAAACTCGGTTTCCGCATACGAGAGGGACCTGCGCGCTTACGCGCATTATCTTCAGGAGAGCGCTGACGTGAAAAGCTGGGACAGCGTCATGCGCCATCACATATCAGGTTTTCTCCGGAATTTGTATGAAAATGGCCGCGCAGCCTCAACTACTGCAAGAATGCTGTCTTCTGTCCGCTCTTTTCATCGTTTTATGCTTCGGGAAAAGCTTTCATCACAGGACCCTTCTTCCGATATTGATGCTCCTAAGCAAGAGCGCAGGCTGCCAAAAGTACTCTCTTCTTCTGAAGTCGAAAAGCTTCTGGACGAACCTGGTGGAAAACGGAAACCGATCGATCTTCGAAATAAGGCGATGCTGGAACTATTGTATGCTACTGGCATGCGGGTTACAGAATTATGTACGTTAAAAACATCAGATGTTCATCTGCAGATGGGGTTTGTACAGTGCAGAGGCAAAGGAAGCAAGGAGCGGATCGTCCCGCTCGGCCGCCACGCATCGGACGCCCTGCAGCATTATCTGGACAGCGGACGGTCTGAGCTGATGAGAAAAAAGCAAAGTGATGATCTTTTTTTAAACCATCACGGAAACGTTCTGTCGAGACAAGGGTTTTGGAAAATAATTAAAAAGCTCGCCCGGGAAGCAGGGATTGAAAAGGAATTATCTCCGCACATCCTGAGGCATTCATTTGCAACACATCTGCTGGAAAATGGAGCAGATTTGCGGGCAGTTCAGGAAATGCTGGGGCACGCAGATATTTCCACTACCCAAATTTATACGCACGTTACAAAAGTACGCATGAGGGAAGTGTATACACAGCATCATCCTCGTGCGTGATGCTTTTCATATAGAAGTCTGACTTCTGACAACATCTCAATACTATTCGAGGAGTGACGAAACATGACATCATTTAAGCGGATTTTTCTCGTCGTTATGGATTCAGTAGGGATCGGGGAGGCTCCTGATGCTGCTGCATTTGGTGATACCGGTGCTGATACGCTCGGTCACATTGCCGAGAAAATGAACGGCCTGAACATGCCTCACCTGGATCAGCTTGGACTGAGCCGGATTAAGAAGTATGAAGGGGTCTCTGAGCCTGAAAACACAATCGGTTCCTATGGGACAATGATGGAAAAGTCAGCCGGTAAAGACACAATGACAGGTCATTGGGAAATAATGGGGCTTCGCATTGATAAACCATTCCGTACGTTCCCGGAAGGCTTTCCTGAAGTCCTGATCGATCAGATTAAGGCCCACACCGGAAGAGGAATTCTTGGAAATAAGCCCGCATCGGGCACGGAAATTCTTGACGAATTAGGAGCAGAACATGTCAGAACCGGCGACCTGATTGTGTATACGTCTGCTGATTCCGTGCTGCAGATTGCAGCTCACGAAGACGTAGTGCCGGCAGAAGAGCTGTGGAGCATTTGTGAAGCTGTCAGAGAAATGACGCTTGAGGATCCGTATATGATTGGCAGAATCATTGCCAGACCGTTCATCGGTTCAGACGGAGCCTGGGAACGGACCTCCAACCGCCACGATTACGCATTAAAGCCATTTGGCAGGACTGTCATGAATGCTCTGGAGGATGGAGGATTTGATTCCATATCCATCGGAAAAATTGCCGATATTTACGATAATGAAGGCGTAACGGACTCGCTGCGTACTACCTCTAACATGGACGGCATGGATAAGCTCGTTCAGACGGTTAACCGTGATTTTAGAGGTCTCAGCTTTTTAAACCTTGTTGATTTTGACGCGAAATTCGGTCATCGGAGAGATCCGGTCGGTTATGGGAAGGCGCTGGAGGAGTTTGATGCGAGACTTCCTGAAGTAACAGATAAACTGAAACAGGATGACCTGCTCATCATTACAGCAGATCATGGCAATGATCCGGTTCACCACGGAACAGATCATACGCGTGAGATCGTACCTCTTCTTGCGTACAGTCCATCCATCAGTCATCCGGCAGATTTAGGCAGACGCAGTACGTTCGCCGATATCGGAGCCACCGTTGCGGACAACTTTCAGGTGGATATGCCGGATTACGGCACGAGCTTTTTACACAATCTCACAGGAGGGAAATAATTATGACTCAAATTACAGAAGCTGCAGCTTACATTAACGAAAAACTTGGCCGTCTGAAGCCGGAGACGGGATTAATTCTCGGATCAGGACTTGGTGTCCTTGCTGAAGAAATTGAAAATCCGGTTGCGATTCCCTATCAGGATATTCCGGGATTTCCTGCTTCAACTGTCGCAGGTCATAAAGGGCAGCTTGTCGCTGGAAAGCTGGAAGGCAGAGACGTCGTAGCGATGCAGGGGCGGTTTCATTTTTATGAAGGGTATCCGATGGAGCTCGTAACACTGCCTGTCAGAGCAATGTATGCAGCGGGAGTTAAGGAGCTGATCGTCACAAATGCCGCAGGGGGCATCAATGAATCTTTTGATGCCGGAAATTTAATGCTTATTGAAGATCATCTTAATATGTTTGGGACGAATCCGCTGATTGGTGAAAACATAGAGACTCAGGGGCCGCGCTTCCCTGACATGTCAAAGCCATATAACCCGGATATGATTCGCTTAGCCGCTGAAGCTGCATCGGAGCACGGGATTGAAGTGAAACGGGGTGTATATGCCGGAACGACAGGTCCGTCTTATGAAACACCGGCAGAAGTTCGCATGCTGAGGATATTAGGGGCTGATGCTGTCGGTATGTCCACGGTGCCGGAAGTCATTACGGCTGGCCACTGCGGGCTCCGGGTTCTCGGCATTTCCTGTATTTCAAATATGGCAGCGGGCATTCTGGATCAGCCGCTGACCCACGATGAAGTGATGGAAACGACAGAAGCTGTCAAGCAGGATTTTATCCAGCTCGTAAAGGCGGTTGTGAACAAGCTGAACGGATAAGAAAAGAGCGTGAGGCACCTGGTCTATGATCCGGATGCCTCACTGGAAAGGTGTGCTGGAAGATGAGAATGGTAGATGTAATTGAAAAGAAACGAGCCGGGCAGGAACTGACCGATCATGAAATAGCTTTTATCATTGAAGGATATACAAACGACTCCATTCCCGACTATCAGGTATCTGCCCTGCTGATGGCTGTTTACTTCCAAGGGATGAGCGCCAGAGAAACAGCTGTATTAACGCAGGCGATGGTTGATTCGGGAGAAACGATCGATCTGTCGTCGATTCACGGCCATAAGGTCGACAAGCACTCCACCGGAGGTGTAGGAGATAAGATCAGCTTTATCATTGGTCCCCTCGTGGCCTCAGTGGGGGTACCTGTTGCTAAAATGAGCGGAAGAGGACTTGGACACACCGGCGGAACGATCGATAAGCTGGAATCGATCAGCGGTTTCAACGTGGAGGTCAGCAAAGAAGAGTTTGTCCGGCTTGTAAATGAAAACAAGCTAGCGGTAGCAGGCCAGACCGGAAATTTAGCGCCGGCCGACAAAAAACTTTACGCACTTAGAGATGTCACGGCAACCGTTGATTCGATTCCTCTGATTGCTGGATCTATTATGAGTAAAAAAATCGCCTCCGGTGCTGACAGCATCGTCCTGGACGTAAAAACGGGTTCCGGAGCCTTTATGAAAACATTGGAAGAATCAAAAAAACTGGCTCAGGAAATGGTGACCATTGGTACGAATCTCGGCAGAAATACGGTAGCCGTTATCAGTGACATGAACCAGCCGCTCGGGTATGAGATTGGGAATGCGAATGAAATTCGTGAGGCAGTCGACGTTCTGCGAGGAAAGCATGTGAAAGATCTGCGCGATCTGTCTCTTGAAATCGGAAGTCACATGGCTTTGCTTGCAGGTGTTTTTGACAGCTACGAAGAAGCCTACGAAAAGCTTGCTGCAAATCTGGATAACGGTGAAGCTTTTAACGTGATGAAAACATTTGTCGCTGCTCAGGGCGGTGATGTTTCCATGGTAGAAAATACCGATCTGCTGCCGGGTGCACCGTCCAGGATTGACGTTACCTCAGAAGCATCCGGATATGTGACATCAATCGATGCTCATTCCATCGGTACTGCCGCCATGTACTTAGGTGCCGGGAGAGAGACGAAAGAAAGCAAGATTAAGCACGGAGTCGGCATCTCGCTGCGTAAAAAAATCGGAGACTACGTAAAAGCGGGAGAGCCGCTTGCTGTGCTGCATTCCGAAACGGAATCACAGGAAGATGCACGCAGACTGGTCGCAGACGCATATTCTGTTGGCGCTGAGAGCGTTCCATCTCCAACGCTGATCTATGATGTGATCCGCTGATTCTGAGAGTTGCAATGCTTGTTATCCTGTGCTATATTAGCCAGAACTGAATAGATGAAAGATAGAGGTGCCGGTTAAGGGATCAGTATGCTGCGGGATTAGGACAAGCCACACGAGCAGCAGAAAGGCCCGCCGGCCGAAGAAATGCATGGACGTCCAGGCATGCGTTTCTGGGGTTGTACTTAAGAAGTGCAGCACTGTCACAGGAAGTTGTGGAGAACTATCTTTCCGATCGTTTCTAGACGAGAGGGAATGATGGCTGCAGCTGCCATCATTCCTTTTTTTATACAGGAAGGCAGCAGAAATTATGCATTTAAAAGGAGAGATTTAAATTGGTTCAATACGGAACTCAGCGGATCAACGAGGCAGGAATACTGGAGATTGGAGGGGTGGATGCCACCGTCCTGACAGAGACATACGGAACTCCTCTGTTTGTTTATGACGTTGAGGATATACGAAGCCGTGCAGCTGCTTTTCATCAGGCGTTTCGTGACGAAAACGTTCATTATCAAATTGCCTATGCCTCTAAAGCGTTCAGCTGTATCGCAATGCTGGAGCTGGCTGCTGATCTCGATTTGAGCCTGGATGTTTGTTCAGAGGGAGAACTGTATACAGCCGTTAAAGCGGGTTTCCCTATGAAAAATATTCATTTTCATGGTAACAATAAAACCCCGCAGGAGCTGGAGATGGCGGTGGAGCATGAAATTGGCTGCATTGTCGTCGATAACTTTACGGAACTGAGCTGGCTGATGGCGCTGACGGAATCAAAAAAACAGCAGATGGACGTACTGATCCGGATCACTCCGGGTGTAGAGGCGCACACACACGAATATATCTCTACTGGTCAGGAAGATTCCAAGTTCGGATTTGATTTGAACAGCGGTCAGGCAGATCAGGCAGTAGACATGCTGAAGGACCATAAATGGCTTCGTTTACAGGGGGTACATTCTCACATTGGTTCCCAGATTTTCCGGGCGGAAGGTTTTGAAGAGGCTGTCAGGGCAGTATTCCAGTCGATTCGTAAGTGGGAGCAAGCATTCGGTTTTTATCCGCAGGTACTGAACGTCGGAGGGGGATTCGGTATCCGGTATGCTGAAGGTGATAAGCCGCTTCCACTCGGTGAATATATTACGCGAATGGTCAAAGAAGTGAAGAATGAAGCCGCGGAGATGAATAAGCCGGTTCCGGAAATCTGGATTGAGCCTGGAAGAGCGCTTGTCGGTGAGGCAGGAACAACCATCTATTCTCTCGGGGCGCGCAAGGATATTCCGGATGTACGCACCTACTTGTCCGTCGACGGCGGCATGACAGACAATATCCGACCGGCGCTGTACCAGGCAGAATACACCGCTCTGCTTGCAAATCGGGCGAATGATCCTGCTGAAGAGCAGGTTTCCATCGCCGGTAAATGCTGTGAAAGCGGGGACATGCTGATTTGGGACCTGGAACTCCCGAAAGCGGGCAGAGGAGACCTTCTCGCTGTCTTTTCCACAGGGGCTTACGGGTATTCAATGGCAAATAACTATAACCGGATTTTACGGCCGGCAGTCGTTTTCGTCGAAAATGGGCGCCACGAATGCGTCATACGCCGGGAAAGCCTGGAGGATCTCGTTAAGCTGGAAGAGAGCTACAGCTTAAGCAAAACAGCTGCACAAACAGACAGATGATACTCTTGAGCCGTCTGACACCCTTCGTGTCAGCCGGCTCTTTTTAACCGCTTATCCGGTTGGAAGCATGATGCTTCAGTAAGCTGCGGATCCACACAAAAAAGCGTTGTTATTCGCCAAGTACCGGAAAATCTGATAAAATGTTTTTGTTCCTAACTTTATTGATACGGAGGTTTTACATAATGAAAAAAGGTGAAATTCGTTTTGAAAATGGTGAGGTTATTAAAATTGATTTTTTTGAAGAAGATGCACCAGGAACGGTAGCAAACTTTGAGAAGCTTGCTAATGACGGTTTCTATAATGGACTGACGTTCCACCGCGTCATTCCAGGATTTGTAGCACAGGGAGGCTGCCCGAACGGCACTGGCACAGGCGGACCTGGCTATACAATTAAATGTGAAACGGAAGGAAATCCGCATCGCCATCAGAAGGGAAGCCTGTCGATGGCGCATGCAGGCAAAGATACGGGTGGCAGTCAGTTCTTCCTTGTACTGGAGCCTCAGCCGCATCTGGATGGTGTTCATACTGTATTTGGTCAGATTACTGAAGGGCTCGACACGATGGACCGGATCCGTCCGAATGACACGATGCAGGAAGTTACCGTTTTTGATGCCTGAAACTAGCGCTCCGGATACAGGAATGCTATAGTAAGTGCATAACAAGTGAATAAAGGATGGATGATTAACGATCTGTCCGATCCTTCGGGGCAGGGTGAAATTCCCTACCGGCGGTGATGAGAACCTGGTTCTCTCAGTCCGTGACCCGGTCCGGTTACCGGCCCGGTGGATCCGGTGTAATTCCGGAGCCGACAGTATAGTCTGGATGGGAGAAGGATATCTGCAGCAGCTTTTTTAGGAAAAGGTGTGCACCGGGGGACCGGTCTATCTTTTTTATAAAAACTATATTCTGCACGTATGCCCTGAATGATTGATTACATTCAGGGCTTTTTGATGTGAATAGGCTGGGGGGGGGATGACCTTGACGAAAAAAGAATATATGAAGCTTGCAGTTGAACTTGCATCTGCTGCAGGGGGTCAGACATCTCCGAATCCACAGGTAGGCTGCGTCATCGTAAAGGATGGGCGAGTAGCAGGAGTTGGAACGCATTTAAAAGCAGGTGACAAACATGCTGAACGACATGCATTGGAAATGGCCGGTACCGAGGCTTCAGGAGCTGATATGTACGTGACGCTCGAGCCCTGCTCGCACCATGGCAGGACACCTCCCTGCGCCGATGCAGTGATTGCAGCAGGAATCAGCCGTGTGTTCACCGCTTCCAGTGATCCTGACCCGCGGGTATCAGGCAGAGGGATAAAGAAACTGCTTGATGCAGGGATTCATGTGGAAACGGGGATAATGAAGGAGGAAGCTGATGAGCTGAACCGCCGTTTTTTTCACTATGTAACAACGCGAAAGCCATATGTCACGTTGAAAATAGCCGCTTCAATTGACGGCAAAACGGCCACCTCTTCAGGAGAAAGCAAATGGATCACAGGTCCTGGATCGAGGCTGGATGGCCACCGGCTCCGTCACGAGCATGATGCTATTCTCGTTGGAATCGAAACGGTGCTTGCAGATGACCCGGAGCTGACCGTTCGACTGCCGGAAGGCGGCATTGATCCTGTACGGATTGTCCTTGATAATGAACTTCGTTTCCCGCTGCAGGCGAAAATGCTACAGGTACCGGGGAAAACGATCATTTTTACATCTGAACGTGGCGGCAAAGATAAGGAGAGATTACTCAAAGAAGCTGGCGCAGAAGTGATTCGGTTGTCGAGCTTCCGCATTGAACCTGAAGCAGTATTGGAAAAACTGGGCGCGGTAAGCATCGGTTCCCTCCTGATCGAAGGTGGCGGAACGGTTTTGGACAGCTTCGTCCGGGCCGGATTGTTTCAAGAAGCAGTGCTGTATCAGGCGCCGATTATTATCGGGGGCCGGAACGCTGTTCCTGCCGTCGGTGGCAGTGGAATGGAACGATTGTCCGAATGTCCCCGTCTTGTTCTGAAACATGTGGAACAGCTGGAACAGGATCTGAAATTAACATACAGAAATGAGGTGCAGAAGGAATGTTCACCGGAATTATAGAAGAGAAAGGCAAAATTGTTTCCATGAAAGAGACTGGAAAAGCGATCGTCATGACCGTGGAGGCACCGGAAATACTATCGGATGTAAAATTAGGGGACAGCATCGCTGTAAACGGTGTCTGTCTGACAGTCGCTTCCTTTGAAGGCAGCCAGTTTACCGTAGATCTTATGCCTGAAACTGTAAGAGCAACCAGCCTTAGACTGGTAGGCGAAGGATCAGAAGTAAATTTGGAACGTGCGATGGCAGCAGGCGGCAGGTTTGGGGGTCACTTTGTCAGCGGTCACGTAGACGGCACCGGCATTATTAAAAAGAAAGAAGCCGATCAGAACGCGGTCTATGTAGAAATTGAAGTAGAGCCAAAGCTTCGCCAGTACTTGGCGATGAAGGGAAGTGTCGCCGTTGATGGAACAAGTCTGACCATTTTCGGATTAACAGATACGAGCTTTACTCTTTCGCTGATTCCTCATACGTTGAAAGAAACCGTCATGGGAAGCCGGCAGGTCGGCGATCCTGTGAACGTAGAATGTGATATGCTGGCTAAATATGTGGAGGAGCTGCTTGCCGTTCGCTTCCGTACTCAGGAAAAACCAGAAGCAGTAAGCGAATCCTTTTTAAAAGAGCACGGATTTCAATAATAATGCCGTTTTAACCGGCATATAAAGGAGGCGGGAAGCATGTCCATGTTTGATCCTATTGAAGACGCGATATATGCACTGGCACAAGGAGAGGTAGTCATCGTCTGTGATGACGAGGATCGCGAAAATGAAGGGGATTTTGTATCGCTCGCTGAAAAAACCACTCCGGATGTGATTAACTTTATGATCACCTACGGCCGGGGACTAGTCTGCACCCCGATTACAGAAGAGAGGGCCGAAAAGCTAGGGCTTGTACCAATGGTTGATAGAAATTCCGATCCGCACGGTACTGCCTTTACGGTTAGTGTGGACCACAAGCATACGACCACCGGAATATCGGCACAGGAGCGATCGATGACCATTCAGGCACTGATTGATGCCGATTCTAAACCAGCTGACTTCCAGCGTCCGGGTCATATATTTCCACTGATAGCGAAAGACGGAGGCGTGCTGAGGCGGGCCGGTCACACAGAAGCTGCTGTCGACTTGGCACGCATGGCCGGATCCGATCCTGCCGGTGTGATTTGTGAAATTATGAATGATGACGGCACGATGGCGAGAGTACCTGAGCTTCGGGAAATCGCTGACCGTCACGAGTTAAAAATGGTGACGATCAAGGATCTGATCAAATACCGAAATCGCAAAGATAAACTAGTATCGAGAGAGATTGAGATAAAGCTTCCGACAGACTATGGGGAGTTTCGTGCAATCGGCTATTCTAACGTAGTTGACGGAAAAGAGCACGTTGCTATTGTAAAAGGGGATATTGGCGCCTCTAAACCAACGCTCGTCCGCGTTCATTCCGAATGCCTGACCGGAGATGTATTCGGCTCACGGCGCTGTGACTGTGGTCCGCAGCTGCATGCGGCTCTGGCACAAATTGAGGCAAATGGTTCCGGTGTGGTGCTTTACATGCGTCAGGAAGGCAGAGGCATTGGTCTTCTTAATAAAATGAAGGCTTATAAGCTGCAGGAAGAGGGACTCGATACCGTCGAAGCGAATGAAAAACTGGGCTTCGGTCCGGACCTGAGGGATTATGGCATCGGTGCGCAGATTTTACGGGATCTCGGTATTCGCAAGATGAAGCTGCTCACGAATAACCCGCGGAAAATAACCGGTTTAAACGGATACGACCTGGAAATTGTAGAACGCGTGCCGATTCAGCTGCCTCATTCCCGGGATAATGAAAATTATTTAAAGACTAAAAAAGATAAGCTTGGTCATATGCTGCATTTATAAAAACATGTGTATAACGCATCCCGCAGCCATGTGCTTGATCAGCTTGAAAATCAGGGTCACACTATTCGATAAAACGCAGTTACTATCATACGAAGGGATGTCATGATTATGGGAAATGTACTTGAAGGAAAACTCACGGGGAACGACTTAAAAGTTGCCATTGTGGTTGGGAGATTTAACGACTTTATCAACAAAAGCCTGCTGGAAGGTGCAGAGGGCACTTGCCTGCGGCACGGTGTAAACGAAGAAAATATTGATATTGTCTGGGTGCCCGGAGCATTTGAAATACCGTTCGCTGCCAAGAAGCTTGCAGATTCCGGTAAATACGATGCTGTTATTACGCTGGGTACGGTCATCAGGGGAGCGACTCCTCATTTTGATTATGTCTGCGGAGAAGCAGCAAAAGGTGTTTCGCAGGCGGGTCTATCCAGCGGTGTGCCGGTAATATTCGGTGTGATTACGACTAATACAATCGAACAGGCCATTGAACGCGCCGGCACGAAAGCAGGAAACAAAGGCGCAGAAGCTGCTGCTGCCGCAATCGAAATGGCAAATTTAAATAAGCTTATTTAGAGTTTTACGATAAAAGCCGCGCCGGAGATTTTCTCCGGCGCGGCTTTTCAGGCGTGTGCCCGGCATGTCTGACAGCTTGGTGGTGAAAGTCCACTACGGGCTTGGCAATGGGAACCGTTAGCGAATGGCAAGGGTGTCCGGGGCGACCCGGAATCTGAAGGAAGCCGGA
>NZ_JAATHJ010000032.1 GCF_012034335.1 Alkalicoccus luteus
AAAGCTGTCCTCCCGGTGAAACCGGTCGGTCAGAACGGAATCTGGCTAAAGATTCCTGTATTTCAAAAATTGACAGAGAATGATTCATTCTCTTTCCTTCTTCTCGTCTTTTGTTTAGTTTTCAAAGGACAGCAAACGCCGCCCTGTCTCAAGAGCGACTTATTACATTTTATAACAGCGCTTCAAATAAGTCAATACTTTTTTTGAACTGTTTTCGCCGCTGTGATGCTGTGCTCCTCAGCAGCGAGATTAAATATATCACGGGAGTTTTGCCCGCTGCAAGTCTTTTTTCATATTCAGAATTCTTATTTAACTCAGGCTCATTTTCAAGTAACAAATAGAGACAAATACAAGGTGACCTTTACATAAACATTAGCAGCTTACTTTGCACTTAGAGGCTCTTCCTTGCTTACAAACGATTGCCGGTTGATGGTACTGATCTTCAATGGAACCAGTCTGCCAGGTTTGATCACGCACTGTAAGGAACCATCGTTTTCTTCAAAAGCGACTTAATAAAGAAGGCTGCCTTAAAATAGCTTTTTATTAGAAGATAACTGCCCCTGCTTCACTCCCGGCAAGGCTTCCCAAGAGCTGGTTCCCGACTAATGGTGGCGAAAGAGCATGACGCCAACATACATTTTCGAACTGCGCTGATCCTCCAGGTGTCCCTGCCTTCGTTCCACAGCGTTTACTATTTTCATCTTTTCTGGTGAAGTGTTCCCTGCATATCGTGGCTCTGGTGAACGCTAAAAGAGCTAAAAAGAAAGAAGCACATGCTATTCTCTATTATATGACCGCTGGATTTTAGTTGCATAACGAGTAGATGAGCTTTGTTTCTACTATATAGTAGATACGTTTTTCAAAGTGTGATGGAAAGCCCCCGCACTGGTGAGCCAGTACGGGGTACTAAGGCAGCTTTACACCGGCTGCACGTTTTTTAGAATAATGCCGCTCTCCGGAATCGCAGGAATTTCCGTTAAGCTGAACGAAAGCTTTTGATCCGGCAGGTCATAGCTGAGATGCTCGTGCAGCTGATAAACGATTTCTTTTAATAGCTCCACCGTCATCCATTCACCTGCACAACGGTGGCCGAAATCAAACTCGCCTCCGCCTTGTGGAATAAACTGAAAAGGTGTTCCCTGCCAGCCTTCAAAGCGTGACGGCCGAAACAACCCGGGATTTTCCCATTCCTCGGGATGATGGTTCGTTCCGTATAGATCCAGCAGCGTCAGCGTATCTTCTTTAAACGTGTGACCTTCCCACGTAAAGTCTTTTCTGACGCGCGCAGCTGTAAATGGAAAGAACGGATAGTAGCGGCGAACTTCCTGCACAAAACGCTCACGTGCATCGTCTGAATCAAGCTTAGATGCCTCTCCCGGATATTCATGCAGCGCAAGTGCCGTGAATGCCGCGTATACCGATATAGCCGTGATCGGCCGAATCAGATTCAGCAGTTCAACCGCCGCGGTTTCGGCTTCTAATTGTTCTCCATTGTGATCCCGATGCAGACTGAATGCTTCCAGCGGGGTTCCGGCGACATGATCCAGCTCGCCGTTTCGAACCTGTTCCACATAGGAAATCATCCACTTTTCTGCATCCGACCTTGCTTTCCATCCTTTCAGATGACGAAGACCAATGTGTGCAGGTGTTTCGAACATCTCGCTGATTTGCTCAGCGCGCGCTTCTGTATCTTCTTCAAGCGGTACGCCTGTCCATTCGCATGCTGCTTCAAACAGCACCGTCTTGACGTTTTTATAAAACTGCATCTCATCCTGCTGTTCCCATACGCGGACGTGCTTTTGCCAGCGCTCCGCAAACAGACGCCGAATCGTTTGAAGATCATCCGGTTTCATCACCTGCATGAACATTGCTTTTCGGTGACGATGAGCCTCTCCGTCCAGACCTTGCACACCGCCTTCTCCAAACAGCGTCTTTTGAACAGGTTTCGGAGCAGCACCTTCGCGCTTAAACTTTTCTGTATCATAAAACAGTTCGGCCATTTTGCTTCCAGTCAGACAAATTGCCGTTTCTCCGAGCAGTTTCGTCTCAAATATATTAGACTCCATTGTGTAGCGCCGGTTCAAGATAAACTGATAACCCTCTTTTAAAAGCTTGAGCGAATGATCCATGCCTTCTTCTTCCGGGATATTGCGGTTTTCTTCTTTAATAAATATCAAATCCCTCAGGTGCATTTTGCACGACAACGAGCACCTTTCCCTCGTCCAGCTTCTCTTCCAGTTCTTCTGCGTGATATTCTTCAAAGCCGAGCTCTTCCAGCTTCGCACGCAGCTCGTCTCCTTTTTTACGGAAAATATTGCGTGCTGCAGTACCGAGCGTCTCTTCATCGAGTCCGATCGTATTTGCCTCTGCGTTATCGGCAATGCGGTCTGTCCGGTCCTCGTCATGTGTAATGATGTAAATGTCATCCTCGTTAATGTTTTTACTCTTCAGTGACTGGATCGCTTCAATTACATCCTGATCATTGTGAAACTCTTTAAAAATCGGCTGCATCGTGCTCATCCTCTCTCTAACGTATAATTTCTGTCGCTTTGACAGAGCTATTAGAGGTGTACCACGTACAGGAATCACAGAAACATATTTAGCATAATTAGGTAAAAATACGCTGTTCGTTACATGTGAAAAGCTTGAACATCTCCTTAACGGTGAGGAAAAAGAAGCAAAAAGCCGGCAGCGGAAATTCCGTACCGGCTTTATCAAGTAAGCGTGCTAATTTAGTCGTATCAGGAAGAGGCTGCAGCTTCTGATGACGCAGATGCCTCTACAATATACAGATTTGGATGGCTGATAAGGTCCAGCTCCTGCCCGGATTCAAGACGAACAACAGGTCGAAGCGGGTTATCCGGTCTGATGTGAAGCACGTCAGCGGCATTTTCGTTGTTTAGCTGAACCGACTGACCGACGCTGAACATGGCGAGATGACCTGTAAAGCACGCCGTCATCGACTGATCCAGTCCTGGAAATTCACCGGCTGCCAGTTGTTCCAGCACGTGATAAGGAGACATTTTTGCCCGGTAAAGCCGTTCCGCTGTCATTGCATGAAACGTATCGGCAATCGCGGTGATGCGTGCAAAGGCGTGAACTTTTGTTTTGGAAACACCGAGCGGATACCCGCTCCCGTCAAGACGCTCATGATGCTGGAGCACGCCAAGCATCGCCTTTTTATTAAAGCCCGGTACCTTTTCGAGCATACGGTAGCTGAGCACGGGGTGTTTTTTCAGTTCATCAAATTCATCTTTGTTCAGGCTCCCCTTTTTTTGAAACGGGTCGTAGGAAAGACGGGCCATGCCGCAGTCAGCAAGCATTCCGGCTAATCCGACCTGAATAACATCCGCCTTCTCATATCCAAGCCAGCGGCCGAGCATGGCGCTGTAAACACCTGCTGCAACGGCATGATAGTAAATGTAATTCTTTTTATCGCTGAAGTGATACAGCTCCAGCAGCTCGCGATTCGTCGGCTCTTTCTCATACAGCGGCAGAAAAAGCTGCCGCATCGTATACGGCTCAATCGGCAGACGTCCCTGCCATTTCTGAAATTCTTTTTTAAACAGCTGTACCGCGCGAAGGTAGCGGTTCGTAAAGGAATCGTTGTCATCCAGCAGGCTTACCTTTGCCGGTCCTCTCGTCTTCTGCTTCTCCTGCAGCTGACGCTCCGGCTGAAACGCCGTGCCGTCTACCAGCTTTGCTTCTGTATGGACGCTTTCGACAAGAAAGGTCTTTAATATGTGAAGGTGCTCCTCCTGCAAAACCGTTTTTTTCGGCACCAGCGGTTTAGCAGTCAGCTTCATGACGTCCTGCTGTAAGATGCATCCTGGTACAAGATCTTCTACGTAAACGTGCATGAAACCCGCTCCTTTTCCATCTGTTATCTCTTATAGTGCCTGTAAAATAGGACTAAAGTCAAGTGATACCCATTAAACAAGGTCTTATGACTCATTATAAAAGCCTTCCCCCTTTTTTATCGGACTGATGCAGGCAATCGTCAAGTGCCCTTGCAAGCTGCACGAAAAAAAGAGCGGCTCCGGCAACTATCCCGGAACCGCCCTTTTGCTTTAATCGTCGTTTTCGTTCTCTTCTGCTGAGGAATCCGGAGCCTCAGCTTCCGGAGTTTCTTCCGTTTCTTCCGGAGCGTGCTCTCCTTCTTCAATTTCCAGCGTTTCTTCATCTTCGCTGATGTTTACCCGTGCTACAGTCGACACGTATTCACCGTCGGATACCCGTATCAGGCGAACGCCCTGCGTGTTCCGGCCGGTTTGTGAAATCTCCGCAACGTGCATGCGGATCACGACGCCGTTCGTCGTAATGACCATGAGATCATGATCCTCTGCGACGACTTTCAGGGAGACGACGCTGCCGTTCTTATCCGTAATGTTACATGTCTTAATGCCTTTACCGCCTCTGGACTGCTCGCGGTACTCCTCAATCGGCGTCCGCTTACCAAAGCCGGATTCGGTTACGATCAGTACATCCTGGTCCGGATACAAAATATCCATGCCGACAACTTCATCGTCTTTTCCGAGCTGAATTCCTTTCACGCCGGCTGCCGTACGACCCATGGAACGAACGTCCTTTTCATGGAAGCGGATCGACATCCCCTGACGCGTTCCGGTGATCAGTTCCTGATCGCCGTTTGTAAGACGGACACCGTGCAGCTCATCGCCTTCCCGCAGCTTAATCGCAAACAGCCCGCCGCGGCGGATGTTTTTAAATGCCTTCAGCTGCGTCCGCTTTGCCACGCCGAACTTCGTCATGAAGAACAGCGAACGCTCCTCCTCTTCGAAGGATGAGATCGGGATGACCGTACTGATATATTCATCCGGCTCAATCTGCAGCAGGTTAATGATCGGAATCCCTTTGGACGTCCGCTTCTGCTCCGGCACTTCGTAACCCTTAATCCGGTACACCTTGCCTTTGTTTGTAAAGAAGAGCAGGTGATCGTGCGAGTTCGTGATAAACAGGTGGCGCACGAAATCTTCGTCATACGTTCCCATTCCCTGCACGCCTCGTCCTCCGCGCTTCTGGCTGCGGTAGGTGGAGACAGGAAGGCGTTTGATATACCCCTGGTGAGAAAGTGTGATGACGACGTTCTGACGCGGGATAAGGTCCTCATCTTCAAACGTGTCCTCTCCGATCGTGATGATCGTACGGCGGTCGTCACCGAAACGGTCACGGATTTCAGACAGTTCTTCCCGGATGATTTCCAATACTTTTTCTTCATCGGCCAGAATCGCGCGAAGCTCCTCAATTTTTGCCATGAGGTCTTTATATTCGCCTTCAATTTTATCGCGCTCGAGACCGGTCAGACGCTGAAGACGCATGTCGAGAATCGCCTGCGCCTGTTCGTGGGAAAGCTCAAAGCGCTCCATCAGGCCGTTTCTGGCAATATCTGTTGTCTGGGAGGCCCGGATCAGCTCGATTACTTCGTCAAGATGATCCAGCGCAATCCGCAGACCTTCCAAGATGTGCGCGCGGGCTTCCGCTTTTTTCAGCTCATAGGCTGTACGGCGCTTAATGACCACTTTCTGATGCTCGAGATAGTGAGCCAGTACTTCTTTCAGCGGCAGCACCTGCGGACGGCCGTCGACGAGCGCCAGCATGTTAATGCCGAAGCTTGTCTGCAGCGCGGTCTGCTTATAGAGGTTATTCAGGAGCACGTTGGCGTTAGCATCGCGGCGCAGCTCAATCACAATACGCATACCGGTCCGGTCCGACTCGTCGCGCAGATCGGTGATGCCGTCGATTTTCTTATCGCGGACGAGCTCCGCAATTTTCTCGATCAGACGGGCTTTATTCACCTGGTACGGCAGCTCCGTTACGATGATCCGCTGCTTGCCATTTTTCTCCTGAATGTCCGCCTTGGCGCGGATCAGGATCGATCCCTTTCCGGTTTCATACGCACGGCGGATGCCGGAAATACCGACAATTTCTGCTCCTGTCGGGAAATCCGGTCCGGGGATGTACTCCATCAGATCAACCGACGTCAGCTCCGGATCCTCACTGAGAGCGAGCACGCCGTCAATGACTTCATTTAAGCTGTGCGGCGGAATGTTCGTTGCCATCCCGACCGCAATCCCTGACGTTCCGTTGACGAGCAGGTTCGGAAAACGAGCCGGCAGCACTTTCGGTTCATGCTCCGAGCCGTCATAGTTTTCCTGATAGTCAATCGTGTCTTTATTAATGTCACGCACGAGCTCCATCGAAATTTTCGACATTCTCGCTTCCGTATAACGCATCGCGGCAGCCGCGTCGCCGTCGACAGAACCGAAGTTCCCGTGTCCGTCGACGAGCATGTTGCGGTAGCTGAAATCCTGCGCCATCCGCACCATCGTTTCGTATACGGCAGAGTCACCGTGCGGGTGGTACTTACCGATGACTTCCCCGACGATCCGCGCAGATTTTTTGTATGCTTTATCGGCTGTAATACCGAGTTCATTCATTGCGTAAAGAATACGCCGGTGCACCGGTTTCAGTCCGTCGCGCACATCCGGCAGCGCCCGGCTGACGATAACACTCATCGCATAATCCATAAATGATGTGCGCATTTCCTGACTGATATTTATGTCGTGTACCCGATCATTTCTATTTTCCTGGTCCGCCATTCATGACCCTCCATCCTCCGGGCCGTGAAAGCCCGTTTTCAGCGGCTGATGCCGCTTGTTCGACTATGTAGGCAGGACAGCATCGTGTCCTGCCGGTAGTATTGAAACGCCGTATATGCAGCGTATTCTGCTTCGGCTGCGTGACACTGCGTGATTAAATATCGAGGTTCTTCACGTAGTGGGCGTTTGCCTGAATAAAGTCGCGGCGCGGCTCTACCCGGTCGCCCATCAATGTTTCAAATACTTCATCTGCAAGCATTGCGTCATTTAAGTTTACCTGCAGCACCGTGCGCATGTCCGGATTCATCGTCGTCTCCCAAAGCTGGGTCGGATTCATTTCTCCGAGACCCTTATAACGCTGCAGCGCCGGCTTTGGAGTCGGATCAAGCTCGCTCAGAACCCGCTCCATTTCCTTTTCGTTGTATGCGTAATGAATCGCTTTACCCTGCTTAATCTGATAGAGAGGCGGCTGGGCGATGTAAATGTAGCCTTCCTCAATCAGTGGACGCATGTAGCGGTACAGGAACGTGAGCAGAAGCGTCCGGATATGAGCGCCGTCGACGTCCGCATCTGTCATGATGATGATTTTATGGTAGCGCGCCTTGGAAATATCAAAATCCTCGCCGATGCCGGTGCCGAGCGCTGTGATGATCGCCCTGATCTCGTTGTTGGAAAGAATTTTATCAAGCCGTGCTTTTTCAACGTTAATAATTTTTCCGCGCAGCGGCAGAATCGCCTGGAAGTGGCGGTCACGGCCCTGCTTGGCGGAACCGCCTGCAGAGTCACCCTCTACGATATAGATTTCACTGATCGACGCATCCCGCGATGAGCAGTCTGCAAGCTTTCCTGGCAGCGCACTCACTTCAAGCGCTGATTTACGGCGCGTCAGCTCCCGTGCTTTTTTCGCGGCATCTCTTGCGCGCGACGCCATCAAGCCTTTATCTACAATCTGCCGGGCAACCGTCGGATGCTCAGCGAGAAACTTGGACATATGCTCAGAGAAAAGCGAATCGGTAATCGTTCGCGCTTCACTGTTGCCAAGCTTCGTTTTCGTCTGTCCCTCAAACTGCGGATCCGGGATCTTGACGGAAATAATCGCGGTCAGCCCTTCCCGCACATCGTCACCAATCAGGTTCGGATCGTTTTCCTTAAACAGGTTGTTTCTGCGGGCATAGTCGTTGATAACACGCGTCAGACCGGTTTTAAAGCCGGATTCATGCGTTCCGCCCTCGTGCGTATTGATGTTATTGGCAAATGAGTAGATGTTGCTGGAGAAGCTGTTGTTGTACTGCATTGCCACTTCGACATGAATGCCTTCCTTGTCGCCTTCGAGGAAAATCGGCGGCTCGTGCAGCGCCTCTTTCGTCCGGTTCAGGTGTTCCACAAACGACTGAATGCCGCCTTCGTAAAAGTACTCTGCCTCGCGCCCGTTCTCACGCTCATCTTTTACAAAGATGCGCAGTCCGCGGTTAAGGAATGCAAGCTCGCGCAGCCGGTTTGCGAGAATGTCAAACTCAAATTCGGTCGTCTCAGAGAAGATCTCCTCGTCCGGCCAGAACGTGATCACGGTTCCCTGTTTATCTGTCTCACCGATGACCTGCAGCTCCGTATGCGGAATACCGCGCCGGAAATCGATGTAGTGAATTTTACCGTCAAGGTGAACATTGACCTCGAGCTTCGTCGACAGGGCGTTTACGACCGATGCCCCGACGCCGTGCAGACCGCCGGATACTTTATAGCCGCCGCCGCCGAATTTACCGCCTGCGTGAAGCACGGTCATGATGACTTCAACAGCAGGACGTCCCATCTTCTCATGGATGCCGACCGGAATTCCGCGGCCGTTATCCTCAACGGTGATCGAGTTGTCCTCTCCGATCGTGACGTAGATCGTATCGCAATGACCGCCCATCGCCTCATCGATGCTGTTATCGACAATTTCCCAGACAAGATGGTGCAGCCCGCGGCTCGTCGTCGAACCGATGTACATTCCGGGACGCTTACGGACAGCTTCCAATCCTTCCAGAACCTGAATTTGACTTTCATCATAGGACTGATTATTATCCACACTCATTGTTCCTCACCTGCATTTCTTCCCGCTGTTTTATGGGCGGGTGGATTCTTCTTCTTCCGCGTTGGCAATCGTTTTATTCTCGGCCCGGCGTTTCAGCGTGTGCGACGAGATTGGGGACAGATAGATGCAGTCATCGGTCACGACGATTGATTTCGCCGGATCGCCGGTGACCTCCACCGTCTGCTTGGCCTCGCGGCTCCGCTTCATAAAGGCTCTGTTTTCCGCCGAAGCTTCCTCGCTCTGGTGATCGAGAATCGTGATGATCCGTTCTGCTTTCAGTACGATATCTCCGCCTAAATGAATAAACATGGGGCGCCTCCTTAATCGTTCCGGATGACCGTTCCTTCCTGGACGTAAAAAGTGGCCGCTTCGCGAAGCAGCTGATGGTCGATGCCGTCAACGCTGGTCGTCGTCACGAACGTCTGCACCTTTCCTTTGATGGAATTCAGCAGATGCGTCTGCCGGTGGTCGTCCAGCTCAGACAGTACGTCGTCCAGCAGGAGGATCGGGTATTCGCCGGTTTTCTCATGTATCAGCTCAATTTCCGCAAGCTTCAGCGAAAGAGCTGTCGTCCGCTGCTGGCCTTGGGAGCCGTATGTCTGAATGCTGCGTCCATTCACAAAAAACGCCAGATCATCGCGGTGTGGTCCGATCTGGGTCGTCCCGCGCCTGAGCTCCTGGTCGCGGACACGGCTGAATTCGGCACGGAGCACGTCGGCTGTCTCCGCCGTACTCATGCCGGCTTCCGCCGGCACAGTCGGCTCGTAGGAGAGCGTCAGTGCTTCCTTTCCGCGGCTGATGTCGCGGTGGATCGGAGCTGCCCAGGCTTCCAGCGTCTCCAGAAATGAAAAGCGCCGGACGAGCAGTTCCGCTCCGGACTGAATCAGCTGCTCGGTCATAACGTCAAGCATTGCTTCATCCGGTGTCTTTCGTTTGTCACGAATATCTTTCAGCCATTGATTGCGCTGCTTCAGTGCTTTGTAGTACTGAGAAAGATGATACAGGTAAACAGAGTTGATCTGACCCATTTCCATATCCAGAAAGCGCCGGCGTACCTGCGGGCTCCCCTTCACGAGGGTCAGATCCTCGGGGGCGAACATGACGATCGTGCACGTTCCGATATAGTCGCTGAGGCGCTTTTTTTCGAGGCCGTTCACCTTTACCTTTTTGCCCTGCTTGGAGAACACGAGCTCCATGTCAAAATTGCCGTGGCGGTTCGTAAAGCTGCCGCTAACCCGTGCAAACGGCTGATCCCAGCGGATTAACTCGCGGTCACGAGGCGTGCGGTGGGAACGTGCCATAGCAAGGACATAGATCGACTCCATCAAGTTCGTTTTCCCCTGTGCATTTTCGCCGAGGATGACATTCACCTGATCTTTGAAGGGCAGCGTGACGTCCTCATAGTTGCGATAGTCCTTCAGCTTCAGTTCATGTATATGCAAGAGTGCCTCCGCTATTCACCGGTGATCGTCAGCTCCCCGATTCCTTCAATGACGACACGATCGCCCGGATAGAGCTTCCTTCCCCGGCGGTCTTCAGCTTCCTCGTTTACAAATACCGGAACTTCCGCCAAAAAAGGCTTCGCCTCGCCGCCGCTTGAAATGACAGCTGCCTCTTTCAGCGCCTGCCCGAGCGTGATAAATTCGCCACGCACGGTAATGTCTTCGTTCATGCCCCGTCAACTCGCTTTCTGCACAAATACGTACACAAAATCTCTCACTATACATTGTACTAAAGATTGACCCGTGACGCCAATATTAATTATCTATTTTACGAACAAACGTTCCTTATTCCGGTGTCTGTCCATTTTTCCACCGTGAAAGCTCTCCCAACATGCTTCCTTTTCCTGAATACAGGAGCAGCGAAAAACCGCTGCTCCGGGACATCCGGAACAGCGGCTTCTGTTGGAACGATCAGTACGTACGCACCGGTGAAAACAGGTGAAGCATGTAGTCACGGTCTGCCGGACGCATAATGAACGGGCTCATAGCGCCGGTGAACTGGATCGTGACGTCATCGGATTCAATAACCCGCAGTGCGTCGATGATATTTTTTCCGTTAAAGGAAATACGGAGCTCTTCCCCGTTGAAGCTGTCGCACGCAACTTCTTCGGTTACCTTACCGACTTCCGGCGTCACAGAAGTGATTTCAAGCGTCGATTCACCGATCGACTTCAGGTTCACGACGTTGTTTTTGCCGTCTCTCGAAAGGAGCAGTGCACGTTCAATCGCTGCAAGCAGCTTTTTCGCCTGAACCTGAACCTCTGTTTTCGAACTCGTCGGAATCATGTTTTTCGTCGCCGGGTAGTTGCCGTCGAGCAGCCTGGAGAAGAAAAGAATGTTTTTCGTTTTGAACAAGCACTGATTGTCAGTCACAGTGACACTGATTGTATCTTCAGTGTCGTCCAGAATTTTACTCAGCTCAGACAGGCTCTTGCCGGGAATAACGACATTCGAGAATTCCATGTCCGCCGGGCTGTCTTCAAGCGCTGCTTCACGCATAGCGAGGCGGTGGCTGTCTGTTGCTGTGCACATCAGCTTTCCTTCTTCCAGTCCCCAGTGGATTCCGGTTAAGATCGGACGTGTTTCTGCTGTAGAAACTGCAAAAGCAGTCTGTTTAATCAACGCTTTGAGCAGATCTGTCTTCAGCTGAAATGCATTACCCTGCTCCACTTCCGGCAGTCGTGGAAATTCATCGGGATCGAGTCCGTTTAAGTTGAACTCGGAGCTTCCGGAGCTGATTTTCGTCACGTTTTGATCGTTAACGCTCACTTCAACCGTCGTTTCCGGGAGCTTCTTAATGATATCGGCAAAGTATTTCGCCTGAAGCACAATCGAGCCCGGCCGTTCGATATCCACGATTTGATTATCCCCGTCTTCTGCAGGAATGTAGGCTTCAATGGAAATGTCGGAGTCACTGCCTGTTAATGTCACTCCTTCGTCAAACGCTACCATTTTCAGACCAGACAGAATCGGCATGGATGCTCTGGAGGAAATAGCTTTTGAAACGTGCTGGATATTTTGAACGAAAACGTCTCTTTGGATCGTAAATTTCATAACGATGAACCTCCCTGATAAATATAATATTAATTAATGAACTTGCCGTAGTAATAGTACTAGGCGCTGTGAATTTGTGGATAACCCGCGAAAGACCTTGCAAAGTGAACTTATTCACATGTGGATAACCTGTGTATAAGTACGTGCAGGATATCCACAGTTTACACAGTCAGCCGGAGCGGAGCTGCGTGGTAATATCCTCTACCTGCTTTTGCAGTTCCGGATCTTCCTGAAGCAGCTTCGAAATTTTTTCATGTGCGTGAATCACCGTAGTGTGATCCCGCTTCCCGAAAGCAGCACCTATTTTAGGGAGTGAGTGATCCGTCAGCTCACGCGAAAGATACATCGCAATCTGGCGCGGGTAGGCTACAGTTTTTGTGCGCTTTTTCGCCTTCATATCCTCCACACGAACACCGTAAGCCGCCGCCACGGAAGACTGAACGTCCTCAATCGTGATTTCCCGGGATTTTGTATTCGGAATAATGTCCTTTAAAGCGACTGCAGCAAGATCAGCATTCATGTCCTGATTAATGAGCGACGAATACGCGACAACCCGGATCAGGGCGCCTTCCAGCTCACGAATGTTCGTGTCGATCTGATTGGCAATGTAGAGCATGACTTCGTTAGGAATATCGAGGTTCTCTGCTTTTGCTTTCTTTCTCAGAATCGCAATTCTCGTCTCCAGATCCGGCGGGGTAATATCCGTGATCAGGCCCCATTCGAATCTGGAGCGGAGCCGGTCTTCAAGCGTCGGAATTTCCTTTGGAGGACGGTCACTGGAGATCACGATCTGCTTGCGTTCTTCGTGAAGGGAATTAAACGTATGGAAGAATTCCTCCTGCGTTTGTTCCTTTCCCGCGAGAAACTGAATATCATCGATCAGCAGCACGTCGACGTTCCGGTATTTGTTGCGGAAGTGAACGGCCTTGTTATCCCGGATGGAATTAATAAATTCATTCGTAAATTTTTCGGATGACAAATAAACGACTTTGGCATTCGGATTATGATCGATCACATAATGTCCGATGGCATGCATCAAGTGCGTCTTGCCGAGTCCGACACCGCCGTAAATGAACAGCGGATTGTAGGCTTTCGCCGGAGCCTCAGCTACGGCAAGAGAAGCTGCGTGGGCAAACCGGTTCCCGCTCCCGATAACGAACGTATCGAACGTATATTTAGGGTTCAGCATATGTTTTGGCGGATTGTCGCCGTTGTCCGCCGGAGGTGCGGGCGGTTTTTTGGCCAGATCCGGTTCGGGTTCGGCTATCTCTTCTTTCGGAAGCACAAAGCGGGCTTCCAGCTCGGCTCCTGTCAGTTCCTGCAGTGTTTCCGTGATGATGGTGAAGTAGCGGTTTTCGAGCCAGTCCCGTGCAAATTCGTTCGGCGCAATAATCGTAATCATATTGGAGCTCTGGTCGATCGCATCAGCAGCCGTGTCTTTGAACCACGTATCAAAGCTCGGTTTACTGACCTTCTCCTCGATTTTGGCAAGCGCCTGCTTCCAGAGATCATCTAAATTTTCCACGCATGTCCCTCCTTCTATCCAGCCTGTTTTAGAACAGCCTATCCTTCCTATGTACAACCTCTGAACAACATGCCTGAATAAAGATACACACAGCAGAATGTGCAGAACAAGTATTATAGAAGAAAACAGGGTTATTAACGCTGTACACATAATTGTGGATAAGCTTGTTAAGGGTTTCTGTATAACTATCCACACTGTTATACACAACTGTGGATAGATTATGTAGCGCGTGAGGTTTTCCACGCGAAAAAACATCACTATCGTATCAAAAAAAAGCACGTATGGCAATCATCTTATGAAGTTATCCACACTATCCCACCCCTTGTGGCTAAATTTTATCCACAACACAAGATAGTGTGAAAAACTGCTGAACATGGCTGTGGAAAGAAATCGCGGACGCTGAAATCTTATCCACAGGCAGTTTCGTAGAGGTTTTGAAAAACACATTCGGTCTTGTTCCACGTGCTTTTTTCAACGTCACCCAGCAAGAAAAGGACCGCTTGCTGAACTGCTAAAAACGGTTCCCGGCAGCTGGTGCTGATTAAAAAACCTGCGGCTCTATTTTCTGTGCTTGCCGCAGAGGCATCCTTCCTTAAAACAGGATGAGCTTCACGCATTCTTTTTTTCGCTTTTCTTGAGTGGTTTTACATAAATAGGAGAGAAGGCGGACGTCCGGGGAAGAACGAGCCGGGAAAATCCCGCAGCGGAACGAGGAAGCGGAGGATTCCGGGCTGCAGTGGGGTTTCCTGCTGCAGGATACTTTCGCAGAGCTTTTTGGACAGCGGCTGTCTGCGTGTGCTGCTGTTTTAGCTCCCTCTATTAGCGAAAGCGATCGGTGCTTACAGAGGAGGAGGACATGTTTTGTCGGAGAACACGCTTTATGTCCGGCTGATATCGATCGAATATTTTATAGTAGAAACGTGCAGCCGGGTGAGAAGGAACAGCAGAAGAAATGAAGAAGCGGGAGGAGTCGTCAGCCTGACAGCCGTATAGGGAACGGTAAAATGAGCGCTTGACAGGAGCGGGGGAAGAAATTATAATTTACAAGACTGCCTGAAGGAGCATAACTTTAGGCGAGATCGCGCTGGACAATAATGAATTAGAAAACTTATTGTTTCATGAACGCTGAAACAGGAGGTGTGACTCATGGGTAAGCCGACATTCAATCCAAATAACCGCAAGCGTAAGATGAACCACGGTTTCCGTACGCGTATGGCTACGAAGAACGGTCGTAAGGTTCTTTCTAACCGCCGCCGTAAAGGACGCAAGGTTCTCTCTGCGTAAAGAAAAGGCCACTGCTCATACAGTGGTCTTTTTTTACAGGAAGCATATCGTGACGTCATCCGGTTAGCCGGATACCGGCCGCAGCTGTCCCGGGTCGACCTGGTGACAGCTTCTTGTTTGCTTGAACGTCACAAAACAGTCACTGCCGATGATTGAACGGGGCAGGAAGATTAGGTAAAATGAATAGCGTCACAGGCGCTGTATAGAGAGGTGCCCGTGCATGAAAAAGGAAAACCGCTTACAAAAAAACGAGGATTTCCAGACTGTTTTCCGAAGCGGCAGTTCCGCTGCCAACCGCCAGTTTGTCGTGTATCAGCTTCGTCGTGATGCCCAGGAGCATATTCGCATCGGGCTGTCTGTCAGCAGAAAGCTCGGCAATGCAGTCCGCCGCAACCGGATCAAGCGGCTGATGAAAGAAGCGCTTCGTCCGATGGTTGCGGATTTGAAGCAGAACTGCGATGTTGTCATTATCGCCAGAAAGCCGGCTGCGGATATGGAGCTTGATGAAATGAAGAAGTCGCTTCGTCACGTCATGAAAGTTGCCAAGCTAGTCGACCGTTCTGTTTCCAGCCAGCGGAGGTGAACAGAAGATGGCGGAGTTTCTTGCGTTTTTTGTAAGGATGTATCAGAAGTATATTTCGCGCTTCACCCCGGCTTCGTGCCGGTTTTATCCGACCTGTTCCCAGTACAGCCTTGAAGCACTTCGTACACATGGAGCTTTAAAGGGCACGTACTTAACGGTAAGGAGACTGTTGAAGTGCCATCCGTTTCATCCGGGCGGGATCGATTACGTTCCGGAAAAGAAAGAACGGAGCCGGCAGGAATCGGAGCATTTTCGTCGAAAATAGATAGGAGGACCAAGAGTGGTTAAGAAATTAGGTATTGTATCCATGTTTATCGGTGTGATGCTGCTCATGTCCGGGTGTTTTAACATCAATGAGCCGATCACATCTACAAATGATGGTATTTGGGACCCGTTTTTTGTTTACCCGCTGTCCTGGCTGATGACCACGATTGCGGAAGCGCTGAATAACAGCTACGGTCTTGCGATTATTATCGTAACGATTATTCTGCGTATTCTCATTCTGCCGCTGATGATCAAGCAGACAAAGAGTACGAAGGCGATGCAGGCACTGCAGCCTCAAATGAAGGAACTCCGCGAGAAATACAGCGCGAAGGACCAGCAGACGCAGCAGAAGCTTCAGCAGGAAATGATGCAGCTGTTCCAGAAGCACGGTGTCAACCCGCTTGCCGGGTGTCTGCCGATTCTCGTTCAGATGCCGATTCTGATCGCGTTTTATCACGCGATTATCCGCACGCCGCAGATTAATCCGGACGTTGATCCGAGCTACACCGGAACGCCGCAGGACTTCCTCTGGTTTGAGCTGAGCGCAGCGGACCCATATTTCATCCTGCCGCTTGTGGCAGGGGCAACAACGTTCATCCAGCAGAAAATGATGATGGTGCAGGATAACCCGCAGATGAAAGCACTGCTGTATATCATGCCGATTATGATCATGGCCTTCGCGGCGTTCTTCCCATCCGCACTGGCGCTGTACTGGGTGATCGGGAACCTCTTTATGATTGTACAGACTTACTTTATCACTGGTCCTAACGTAGGCAAGAAAAAAGAAACCGCCAAACAGGCGAAAGCGGGGGGAGCGAAGAGCTAGTGAACAAAGTGACGGTGTCAGGGCGTACAGTAGAGGAAGCAGTTGCAGCAGGGCTGGAAAAACTTGAAGCAGAAAAGCATGAAGTGAATGTCCGCGTTATCGAGGAGGCGCAGAAGGGCTTCCTCGGACTTCTCGGCGGCAAACCTGCCGTTGTGGAGCTGGAACGCCGGCCTGATCCTGTAAAGGAAGGGCTCGTGTTTCTGCGGGACGTCATCGATAAAATGGGCGTCAGCGCCAGCGTGAAACAAGAGCACCGTGGAGACGATCTGTATTTTTCCATTACCGGATCCGATATCGGCGTGCTCATTGGCAAACGCGGGCAGACGCTCGACTCGCTTCAATATTTAGTCAACCTCGCCGCCAATAAACATGCGGACGAATACGTACGGATTTATCTGGATGCAGAAGGATACCGTGCAAGACGGAAGGAAGCACTGGAAACACTGGCGGACCGGCTGGCGCAAAAAGCTGTCCGCATCCGCCAGGAAGTCAGATTGGAACCGATGAGTGCGATGGAGCGGAAGATTATTCATACCGCCCTTCAAAACCGAGGCGACGTGACGACGTATTCCGATGGCAGAGAGCCGAACCGCCGCATCGTGATTGCTCCGACGTCATGATACTTCACATGAACACCGGCTTGATCGTGTAACAACCGCAGAATCCCGTTCCGGAACCGACGCCCGGAACGGGATTTTTTTATCGTTCTTACAGGCTTTCGTGCTTTTAACATACACGCTTTTGTGATAGTCTATTTAGTTGGAATCGAATGAGCGGAATCGAACCGATCGGGAGGGAAGGACGAATAGAAATGGATACAATTGCAGCAATTTCAACGCCGATGGGCGAAGGGGCAATCGGCATTGTCCGGATCAGCGGGCCGAAAGCGGTGGAGACTGCCGACAAGCTTTACGTCGGCTCGTCCTCCCTCGCCGATGCGGCGTCGCATACAATTAACTACGGGCACATTCAGGACCCGGAAACGGGCGATACAATCGAAGAAACGATGGTGTCCGTGCTGCGGGCACCGAAGACGTATACGAAGGAAGATATCATTGAAATAAACTGTCACGGCGGTCTGACGAGCGTCAATCGCGTGCTGCAGCTGACGCTCGTACACGGAGCCCGCCTGGCCGAGCCCGGTGAATTTACGAAGCGGGCATTTTTAAACGGACGGATCGATCTCTCCCAGGCCGAGGCCGTCATGGACCTGATCCGTGCGAAAACGGACCGGGCGATGAACGTCGCGATGAACCAGGTCGAGGGACGACTGTCCGAGAAGGTAAAGAAACTGCGCCAGGAGCTTTTAGAAACGGTCGCTCACGTCGAAGTGAACATCGACTACCCGGAATATGACGCAGAGGAAATGACGCTGCAGATGATTCAGGAAAAGGGCGAGGCCGTCCGGCAGGAAGTGCAGCACCTGCTCACGACCGCCCATCAGGGGAAAATTCTCCGCGAAGGGCTGTCGACGGTCATCATCGGCCGGCCAAACGTCGGGAAATCCTCGCTTTTAAACAGCCTCGTTCATGAAAACAAAGCGATCGTCACCGACATTCCCGGGACGACCCGCGACGTGGTTGAGGAGTACGTAAACGTCCGCGGGGTACCGCTCCGGCTGCTCGATACGGCCGGGATCCGGGAAACCGAGGACATCGTGGAGCGACTTGGCGTGGAACGCTCCCGCAAGGTAATCAAGGATGCCGAACTGGCTCTGCTTGTGTTAAATTATAATGAAGCCATAACAGACGCAGACCGCGAGCTCTTTCAGCTGTTGAAGGGGCAGGACGCGATTATTATTATCAATAAAACCGATTTGGAACAGAAGCTCTCAGTCGAAGAAGCAGAGGAGCTGGCGGACGGCCGACCGGTTATTACGACGTCGCTTTTACAGGATGAAGGCATCGATGAGCTGGAGGAAGCGATCCGGGATCTGTTTTTCGCAGGAGATATGGAAGGCGGCGATTTGTCGTACGTCTCCAATTCCCGGCACATCGCGCTTTTGGAGCAGGCGAAGCGTGCGGTGGAAGAAGCGCTGTCCGCAGCAGAATCCGGCATGCCGGTAGACATGGTGCAGATCGACATCACACGGGCCTGGGAAGTTCTCGGGGAAGTGATTGGCGAGAGCGTGCAGGAAAGCTTGATTGATCAGTTGTTTTCGCAGTTTTGCTTAGGGAAATAAAGGGAGGAATACCATCATGAGTTACAACGGAGGAGATTTTGACGTTATTGTCATCGGGGCCGGACACTCCGGGGTCGAAGCTGGACTTGCTTCTGCCCGCGCCGGCGCCAGAACACTGATGCTGACACTGAACCTGGATGCGGTCGCCTATATGCCGTGCAACCCGTCTGTCGGGGGACCTGCTAAAGGAATCGTTGTGCGTGAAATTGACGCGCTCGGCGGGGAAATGGCCCGCAATATCGATAAGACCCACATTCAGATGCGCATGCTAAATACAGCAAAAGGACCTGCCGTCCGTGCGCTGCGCGCACAGGCGGACAAGTTTTTATATCAGCAGGAAATGAAGCGGACGATTGAAGAGACGGAGAACCTGCTTTTGCGACAAGGTATGGTGGAAAGCCTGATCGTAGAAGACGATACGGTAAAAGGAGTGGTCACGCAGACCGGAGCAGAATACCATGCACCGGCGGTCATTGTGACGACCGGCACGTACCTGCGCGGAAAAGTCATTCTCGGAGAGCTTTCCTATGAAAGCGGTCCGAACAACATGCAGCCGTCGATCAACCTGTCCCACGATCTGCAGAAGCTCGGTTTCAAGATGGAGCGATTTAAAACGGGAACACCGCCGCGCGTCAACAGCAATACGATCGACTACAGCAAAACGGAAATTCAGCCGGGAGATGACGTTCCGCGTGCTTTTTCCTATGAAACGACGAAATATATCACCGATCAGCTGCCGTGCTGGCTCACGTATACGAACGATGATACGCACACGTATATCAATGACAACCTGAGTCGCTCACCGATGTATTCCGGCATGATCGAAGGCACCGGACCGCGCTACTGCCCGTCTATCGAAGACAAGGTCGTGCGCTTCAGTGACAAGCCGCGTCATCAGATTTTCCTGGAGCCGGAGGGCCGCAGCACGCAGGAGGTTTACGTGCAGGGGCTGTCGACGAGCCTGCCGGAAGACGTGCAGCACCGCATTCTCCGCACGATTCCAGGGCTTGAGCACGTGCAGATGATGCGTCCTGGCTATGCGATTGAGTACGATGCGATCGTACCGACACAGCTTTGGCCGACGCTGGAAACAAAACAGATCAGCGGCCTGTTCACGGCCGGACAGATTAACGGCACGAGCGGATATGAAGAAGCAGCCGGTCAGGGACTCATGGCAGGGATTAACGCCGCGATGAAGGTGCTCGGCAAAGAGCCGCTCATTCTCGACCGCTCTGAAGCGTACATCGGCGTTATGATCGACGATCTTGTCACAAAGGGCACGGAAGAACCGTACCGACTCCTCACGTCTCGTGCGGAATACCGTCTGCTGCTCCGTCACGATAACGCTGATCTGCGTTTGACGGAAAAGGGCAGAGAAGTCGGTATGATTTCCGATGAGCGCTATGCCGCTTTTGAAGCAAAAAAAGCAGCTATTTCCCGGGAAATAAAGCGTCTTGAAAAGACGACGGTTAAAGCGACGGACGAAACGGCAGCGGTGATGGAAAAAGCGGGATCATCGGTATTTGAAGAGGCGATGAACGCAGCCGTGCTATTGAAGCGTCCGGAAATCACCTACCCGGTGATCGAAGCGATGACGCCGTCTTCGGAAGAACTGGATGCAGACGTGAAAGAACAGGTAGAAATCCAGGTGAAGTATCAAGGTTATATTGCCAAGCAGCTGGAGCAGGTAGAAAAGCTGCAGAAGATGGAAAACAAAAAGCTGCCGGAAGACCTCGACTACCATGCGATCAGCGGACTGGCGCTGGAGGCGAGAGAAAAGCTGTCTGAAGTACGGCCGCTCTCCGTCGCCCAGGCGTCCCGCGTATCCGGTGTCAATCCGGCTGATGTGTCCGTGCTGCTCGTCTACCTCGAGCAGGGCCGGCTGCAGAAAGTAGCTTCAGAATCTTAAGGAAGGCGGAAATGCGATGAACGAACAGACGATGGACCAGGCGCTCCGGCAGCATGGCATCCAGCTCAATGACGACCAGAAAACCCAGCTTAACCGCTACTACGAAGTACTTGTGGACTGGAACGAGCGCATGAATCTGACCGCGATTACCGAACGGGATGCGGTATATTTAAAGCATTTCTACGATTCGCTCACCGCAGCCTTCCACTTTGATTTTAACCGCCCGCTTCGCGTCGTTGACGTGGGAGCGGGAGCCGGTTTTCCGAGTCTGCCGCTGAAAATTGTGTTTCCGAAGCTCGATGTGACGATTGTCGATTCGTTAAATAAGCGGATCACGTTTTTAAATGCGCTTGCAGAAGAACTCCGATTGACCGGAGTTGCCTTTTACCACGACCGGGCCGAGCAGTTTGCCCAGCGTCCGGAGCACCGCGAGCAGTATGATGTGGCGATCTCCAGGGCGGTGGCGCGCATGCCGGTGCTGACGGAGCTCTGTCTGCCGCTTGTGAAAAACGGCGGTACCTTCATCGCGATGAAGGCAAGCGGAGCGGCAGACGAAATGAAGGATGGACAAAAGGCCGTCTCGCTGCTCGGCGGGAAAACGACTGCAGAAAAAACATTCGCGCTTCCGGAAGACGGGGGCGACCGAACGATTATCCATGTGGAAAAAATAAAGCGGACGCCGAAGAAGTATCCGCGTAAAGCAGGAACGCCGAACAAACAGCCGATCCTGTGAAGACGATGTATTCTCTACGTCAATTCGTGGTATAATCGCTAAGGAGACTAGCACGTGTTACGGAACGACCGTCTGAGCATCATCACGCCGGGCGGGAGATTTTTAAGGGTGGTGTCACCGTGAAGCAGCCATTTTCAAAACTATTTGGTTTATCGGATAAAAAGGATGCTTCCTCAGAAGATATTCTGCTCGAGGGGGAGGAGGCGGTGAAGCAGGTTCCGGTTTCCAGACTGAAGCCGAACCCGTTTCAGCCTCGTACGGTCTTTAACGAAGACCGGATTGATGAGCTTGCTCAGACGATCCATACACACGGCATGATTCAGCCGATCGTCGTCCGCGAACGGGACGGCGCGTTTGAAATCATCGCCGGTGAACGGCGCTGGAGAGCGTCGCAGAAGGCCGGACTCGAAACCGTTCCGGTTGTCATCAAAGATTTTGATGATACGAAAACCGCATCAGTAGCATTGATTGAGAACCTGCAGCGGGAAGGTCTGACGTCGATTGAAGAGGCCAATGCCTATCAGCGTCTTTTAGAGCTGCACGGTCTGACGCAGGAGAGCCTCGCGCAGCGGCTCGGCAAGGGACAGTCGACGGTTGCCAATAAGCTCCGTCTGCTGCAGCTGCCGAGCGTCGTCAAGGACGCGCTCTTAAAGCGTGATATCAGCGAGCGTCACGCACGGGCGCTGATCAGCGTAAAAGAGGAGGAGCTGCAGCAGCAGATTCTCACGCAGATCATCGAAAACGAATGGAACGTAAAGCAGACAGAAGAGGCGATCGAGGCGCTGCTTGCAGAGCCGGAGGAGAAGCCGAAAAAGAAAAAACCGGTCCGCAAAGCCGTCTCAAAAGATATGCGGCTCGCTATGAACACGATCCGGAAATCAGTCGACATGGTGCAGCAGACAGGCATGTCGATCGACACGGATGAGGAAGAGCACGACGAGTACTTCCAGTTCACGATCCGCATTCCGAAAAAGTAAGCCTTCCGCTTCCGGCATCAGCCGGGAGCTTTTTTTATAGATGAACGCAAAGCGGCTTCTCGCCTGCGACCTTTGCAGGAGTTCCGGGAGAGCCGTTTTTTTTCAGACATTTCATGATAGAATAAAAAGAAAAGCAGTGCAGATGAGGCAGGTGTATCGAAAAGTGGGGAAAGTGATTGCAATAGCAAATCAGAAAGGCGGAGTCGGCAAAACGACGACAGCCGTCAATCTCAGCGCAAGTCTTGTCCAGGAGGGCCGGAACGTGCTGATTATCGATGTGGATCCACAGGGCAACACAACGAGTGGCATCGGTGTTAACAAAGGGGATATCGACCGCTGTATTTATAACGTGCTGGTGGAAGACGCGGACGCAGATGAAATTATCGTTCCAACCGCCACAGAAAATCTGGATATTCTGCCGTCGACAATTCAGCTCGCCGGCGCAGAAATTGAACTGGTTTCAACGATTTCCCGTGAGGTCCGGCTGAAAAATGCCATCGAGCATATCCGGGACCGCTACGACTACATTATCATTGACTGTCCTCCTTCTCTCGGGCTGCTGACGCTCAACTCACTGACGGCAGCCGACTCTGTTGTCATTCCGGTGCAGTGTGAGTACTATGCGCTGGAGGGACTGAGCCAGCTGTTGAACACGGTCCGGCTCGTGCAGAAGCATTTAAACCATGACCTGAAAATCGAGGGCGTCCTGCTGACGATGCTCGATGCCCGCACGAATCTCGGTATCCAGGTGATTGAAGAAGTGAAGAAATATTTCCGTGATAAAGTATTTGAAACGATCATTCCGCGCAACGTCCGCCTCGGTGAGGCACCGAGCCACGGGCAGTCGATCGTGACCTACGATCCGCGCTCGCGCGGAGCAGAAGTGTACAGTGACCTGGCGAAGGAGGTGATCAGCCATGGCTAGAGGACTAGGAAAAGGCATCAACGCTTTCTTTCCGGATGCATCCGATGAGCAGGAAACGATGGTGGAAGAAATTAAGCTGAAGGAGATCCGGGCCAATCCGTATCAGCCAAGGCATACCTTCTCAGAGGAATCGCTGCAGGAGCTGGCTGATTCCATTCAACAGCACGGCGTGATTCAGCCGATTACTCTCCGGAAAAGCATTAAAGGCTACGAAATCGTCGTCGGCGAACGACGGTTCCGCGCTTCAAAGCTTGCGAAAAAGGAAACGATCCCCGCTGTCGTCAAGGAGATGAGCGACAGTGACATGATGGAGCTTGCGCTGATTGAAAACCTGCAGCGGGAAGATCTCAGTCCAATCGAAGAAGCGAAGTCGTACCAGAAGCTGATGGAGCACCTGCAGCTTACACAGGGCGCGCTTGCAGAACGGCTCGGTAAAAGCCGTCCGCACATCGCGAACTACATCCGCCTGCTGCAGCTCCCGCAGATCGTGCAGGATTACCTGGCAGAGGAAAAAATATCTGCCGGACATGCCCGCGCGCTGCTTGGACTGAAGCAGGAAAAACATATGAGTCCGCTGCTGCAGAAAATTGTGCGCGAGCAGATGAGCGTCCGCCGCCTGGAAGAAGCGGTGAAGGAGCTGAACGAGAACGTTTCACGTGAAACGAAGCAGAAGCGCCGCATTTCCAGCTTTGCCCGCGCCCGCGAATCCCAGCTGAAGTCGTTTTTCGGTACGAACGTGACGATCCGGGAAGGCAAGCATAAGAACAAAATTGAAATCGACTACAAAAACGAAGAAGAACTGGAGCGGATCGTGCACCTGCTGAACCAGGAGTCCGACAGCTGAATCCGCAAAGAAGCCGCCTTCTGCCGGCAGAAGGCGGCTTTGCTGCGTCCGCTCTTTATAGGAGATTATCCATATGATATTGTTCGGAACGATCGTAAACGGCCTTGCCATCATCATAGGAGCCCTCATCGGCACCAAGCTGCCGCGCCTTTCCAAAGGAATGTCGGAAACGGTGATGAAGGCGATCGCGCTCGCGGTGCTGCTGCTCGGCATCACCATGGCCATGGAAGGAACCGAATTTCTGCTCGTCATTTTCAGTCTTGCGCTCGGGGCCGTACTCGGTGAACGCATGAATTTGGAAGGCAAGCTGAACAGCTTCGGCTACTGGCTGGAGACGAAGGTAAAAAAAGAAGGAGAAGGGTCGGTCGCGGAAGGATTTATCGCAGCGACGCTTTTGTTTGTTGTCGGAGCGATGGCGATTATCGGTGCGCTCGACAGCGGCTTCCGTCAGGATCATTCCGTGCTGCTGACGAAAGCCGTGCTGGACGGATTTACATCTGTTATTTTCGCTTCCACGCTCGGCATCGGGGTGCTGTTTTCTGCGATCCCGGTCATGCTTTACCAGGGAACAATCGCCCTTGCGGCAGTGTGGATCGTGCGCTTTATTCCCGAGGAGCTGCTGGATATCATCATCAGCGAAATGACGGCAGTCGGCGGCCTCATGATTATCGGCATCGGTCTGAACCTGCTCGGCGTACCGAAAACGAGAATCGCCAATCTACTACCTGCGATCCCGCTCGTCGTGCTCTTTGTTCTCGTACAAACCTGGCTCTTCTGACGATTTTGGAATCTGGTATTCCACAACCTGAATCCGCTTTTGAAGCAGGTTGTAAACAGGCATGCTCATAAAGCCGATGCCAAGCCCGATAAACAGGCCGACATCCGGACGATCAAACAGGAGCCCGATTCCCATGCCGATAAACAATCCTCCCGGGATGAATAAGCCTTGCATCCTCTCCGCCTCCTTTTGTCTGGTACAGCATCTTTTTCTTTATTTTACCACACGCCAGGAAAAGCTGGAAAAACCGGCGCGTATCTTTTATTCTTAATAGAAGAGACTGATGACAGGGGAGGATGAGGCGTATGGCAGGAGACTTTCAGCTCAACGATATCGTGGAGATGAAAAAACAGCATCCCTGCGGCGAAAACCGCTGGAAAATAATCCGCATGGGCATGGATATCCGCATCAAATGCACGGGATGCAATCACAGCATCATGATGCCGCGCCGTGACTTTGAGAAAAAAATGAAGCGGGTGCTTACCGAAAGCAGAGCATCAGACTGACCGCGGGGCTGCCGCGGTTTTTTGTTTGAGTCATACAGGCGCTGCGCCGTTCAAACCGAAAGGCACGCATCGCTTTTGTCCGGCAGTTGCGTTCCGGCGTCCGACTCTCTATAATGAGAAAGGATGCAGAGGGGCAGGTATTTCGCCTGTGCCGATGCCTGTTGATGACGGATGATGCAAGCATACAATAAAGGAGTAATGACAACATGGCTTTAACGACTGGAATCGTCGGTCTTCCGAACGTCGGAAAATCGACGCTGTTTAATGCAATTACACAGGCAGGTGCCGAATCTGCCAACTACCCGTTTTGTACGATCGACCCGAACGTCGGCATCGTAGAAGTACCGGATTCCCGGCTCGACACGCTGACAGAAATGGTGGAGCCGCACAAGACGGTTCCGACTGCATTTGAATTTACGGACATTGCCGGCATTGTGGAGGGCGCTAGCAAAGGGGAAGGCCTCGGCAACAAGTTCCTCTCCCACATCCGCGAGGTGGACGCAATTTCCCACGTCGTCCGCTGCTTTGACGACGAGAACATTACACACGTATCCGGAAGTGTGAATCCGATCCGTGACATCCAGATTATTAACCTGGAGCTGATTTTGGCGGACCTGGAAACGGTGGAAAAGCGGATCAGCAAAGTGGAGAAAATGGCGAAGTCCAAGGATAAAGACGCGATGGCAGAGTTCGAGGTGCTGAAGAAGCTGCGTGACACGTTCGAGGAAGAAAAGCCGGCGAGAAGCCTGGAGCTCTCGAAGGAAGAAGCGAAAATCGTTAAAGGTTTCCAATTGCTCACAGCGAAGCCGGTGCTGTATGCGGCAAACGTCAGCGAGGATGAAATTCTCGACGCTGACAGCAACCCGCACGTGCAGAAGGTGAGAGAATTTGCGGCCGAAGAAAATTCGGAAGTGATCGTAATCTGTGCGAAGATTGAATCGGAAATTGCAGAGCTCGACGGCGAGGAAAAGCAGGAGTTTCTCGACGACCTCGGCATTGCCGAATCCGGACTCGACCAGCTGATCCGTGCGGCTTACGCGCTGCTCGGACTCGATACGTATTTCACTGCAGGCAAGCAGGAAGTGCGCGCCTGGACGATCCGCCGCGGCACGAAAGCACCGCAGGCAGCCGGGGTGATTCACACCGACTTTGAGCGTGGCTTCATCCGGGCAGAGGTTGTCTCCTACGACGACCTGACAACTGCCGGAAGCATGGCGAAAGCGAAAGAGCAGGGCAACGTGCGGCTGGAAGGAAAAGAGTACATCGTCAAAGACGGCGATGTTGTCCACTTCCGCTTTAACGTATAGCGGCTGTTTTGAAGCGGTTCTCTTATTAGAGGGCCGCTTTTTTTCGTTTGGAAGATCCGGCCGAGAAGAGTTTCAGCGGAGATGATCCGCTGAAGCGAGTCAAGGCAAGCTTTCTGTGTACATTCCCGTGCTCCGCTCTTAAGACGTCAGAGCATGTGGTGCAGAAGAATCGACCGGAAAAGGAGCACTTGACTTCCTCGACGGGTGAAAGCGACTTAACAGAGCGCAAAAGCTGCACAAGCTCGGACAAAAGCAATTTAAAGCCGCCCCAAAGAAACTCAGCGGCGGGTGAACGTAACTTAGGCAACTTAACAGACCGTTATAACGAATAAAACGACGTAACGATCCGCAAATGTAACACAAACCCGTTCAAATGTAACAATATGAAATCGGTCCTGTGCCCGATCCTCCAGTTAGGATGGTCAGCCAGAGGCTTTTCAGAAAGCCTTGACGAGCCGTTTCAGGACGCAGCATGAAAGCGTTATGGCCACGCCCGAAAACAGCCTTCTCTGCACGCTGCGTCAGAGGCACAAATCTTCTATTGATACGCACCTTTCTGTCTGCTATAATAAACACTTGCGAGCAAAACGACTCGCTCCTTGCTCTTCTTCACAGAGAAGGGCCACAGTCCAAAAGGAGGTGACATCACATGCGCAACTACGAAATTATGTACATTGTACGTCCGGATATCGAGGAAGCTCAGACAAAAGAAACAATTGAGCGTTTCAATAAGATCCTGACAGACAACGGCGCAGAGGTTACGGAGACAGAGGAAAAAGGCAGAAAGCGACTTGCCTACGAGATCCAGGACTTTTCTGAAGGCTACTACGTTATTCTTCAGGTAAAGGCTGAAAAGACGGCTCTCGACGAGTTTAACCGACTCAGCTCTATCAACGACAACATCCTGCGTTCAATCATTGTCCGCGAGGATGACTAATAATATGTTTGACCGAAACCACCATGCAGGGAGGAATGCCGGATGATTAACCGCGTTGTCCTAGTCGGCCGCCTTACGAAAGATCCCGAGCTCCGCTATACAGCGAACGGAGTTGCAGTCGCGACGTTCACACTTGCTGTGAACCGACCGTTCTCCAACCAGCAGGGAAACCGTGAAGCGGACTTCATCAACACAGTAGTTTGGAGAAAACAGGCTGAAAACGTGGCCAACTACCTCAAAAAAGGCAGTCTGGCAGGTGTGGAAGGGCGCATTCAGACGCGCAGCTTTGATAACAATGAAGGCCGTCGTGTTTTCATGACAGAAGTTGTTGCAGACAGCGTCCAGTTCCTGGAACCACGTGGATCTCAGGGAGGCGGCCAAGGCGGTCAGCAGTCCTACGGGGCTCCACAGGATCAGCAGGGCTACGGAAGTCCGGCTGGTGCCGGTCAGGGATCTTCGACATCGTCCTCCTCAGGCGGCGGTTTCGGTCAGGGTCCATCCAATGATGATCCGTTTGCCGGTGAAGGCAAGCCGATCGATATTGATGATGACGATCTGCCGTTCTAAGACGGCTCTCTATAATCACTAAATCAAAAGGAGGTTTTGCATCATGGCACGTCGTGGTCGACCAAGACGCCGTAAAGTTTGTTACTTTACCGTTAACAAGATTAAGAAAATTGACTACAAGGACACAGAGCTTCTGAAGAAGTTTATCTCTGAGCGCGGAAAGATTCTTCCTCGCCGAGTGACAGGAACTTCTGCCAAGTACCAGCGCCAGCTTACTACAGCAGTGAAGCGTTCCCGTACAATGGCTCTGCTTCCGTTCGTCACAGAGTAAAGACAGGAAAGACCCTCGTTATGACTGTTCATAGCGGGGGTTTTCTTTCATTTCTGTAAAGGGGAGGACTCCCGTTGCGTCCCTTTTTTTGAGTGCGGGTCTGGTTACGTGGTAAACTAACGGATACGCAACTATTACTTGTCTGGACTAAAGAAGGTGCCCGATAATGGATCAAAACATCATAAAAGACGGAGCAGTGGCAGCGCTCGCCTTTACGGCGCTCGTCTTCGCTTCGCTGCTTATTCCGTTTCTGCTGCTTGTTCTTATTTTCTTCCTGCCGGTTCCGCTCGTGTTATTTACATATAAATACGGCTGGAAGGCGGGATCGGTCGCGGGACTCGCAGCGTTTACGATTTTACTGCTGCTGATCGGTCCGCTTGCGCCGCCGGTTCTGTTTCTCTTTATAATCTCCGGAGTAGTGATTGGAGAACTGTTTCGGCGCGGGGAGCCGGCTTTCGGTGTCTATGCCGGAGCGGCCCTCAGCATTATCGGCGGGATCGTGCTTACGTATGTCGGCGTCATGGCGCTGACAGATGCCGATCCTGTCGGACAGTTTCAGTCGGTGATGGAGGAGTCGCTTGATACGACGGGGGGCATCATCGGCCTGGACGCCGATGACGAAGAGGAAGCCGTCGGCATGATGATGGAGTTTATCGACGGACTGAGTGTGATCGTTCCCGCGATCATCGTCATCTCCGGAGCTGCGGTGGCGCTCATCACCCAGCTGACATCGGCCTGGATGCTTCGAAAACGAAGCGCAGACGTGCCGAGATTCCCGCCGCTCCGTGAGTGGAGTCTGCCGAAGTCGTTTATCTGGTACTACCTGATCGTCCTCGTTCTCTCCTTTATAAACCGGAGTGAAGGCGGGGAAGGCACACTCAACTTGCTTTCAGAAAACCTGATGGCGGTGATGGGCCTGCTGATGGTCGTGCAGGGTACGGCGTTTCTGTTTTTCTTTTTTCACCTTAAGCGGCTCAGTATTGTACTGCCGGTTCTGATTACGCTGTCGATGGTTGTTTTCCCGTTTATGCTTCCTATTATACGAATCTTAGGTATAATTGATTTAGGTTTTGACTTGAGAACGCGATTACAATCGCAGAGGTAGGAGTTGTGTAGAATGCCCAAATTCCTCATGAAGCGGTGGCACGGCTATCACGTTATTCTGCTGGCTGTCATCGCGGCTCTGACTTCCGCTGCCCTTATGTATTTTGAATGGCGCCTTGGCACAGCTGGTTTTGTGCTGCTTGCCATCATGGGGGTCGTCGTGATCAGAGCGAGGATTCAGTTCGAACGAGATTTGGCTGAATATATATCCACACTGACCTACCGCGTCAATAAGGCGGGGGAAAAGGCAGTGACGAAAATGCCTGTCGGTATGCTCCTTTACAATGAAGAACGCATGATTCAATGGACAAACCCGTATATGCAGCACGTCACGGAAGAAGAGCTGACCGGTGCTTCTCTGGATGAACTTTCCGGAGAACTGCTTGAGCTTGTCAATGAAGAAAAACGGTCCTTTTTTATTAAGGTAGGCACAGAAAACTACCGGATCACGCATGAACCGGATGAGCGGCTGCTTTACTTTACGAATGCGACCGAAGAGCAGGAAGTAAAAGAAAAATTTCAGCGCGAAAAGACCGTCTTCGCGTTTATTTATCTCGACAACTATGACGAAGTCACCCAGGGAATGGACGATCAGCTGCGCAGCCGGCTTCTCTCCCACGTAACCGAGGCGCTGACGAGATGGTCGCGCGAGCACGATATTCTGATACGCCGCACGTCGTCGGACAGGTTTATCGCCGTGTTCAACGAAGGGACGCTTGCAGATCTGGAAGCCGACCGGTTTACACTGCTCGATGAAGTCCGCGAGAACACGCAGGAAGAAAAGGTGGCGCTTACGCTCAGCATCGGCATCGGCAGCGGAGATCCGTCGCTGCGGGAGCTTGGAGCGCTGGCCCAGTCGAGTCTCGATCTGGCACTCGGACGCGGCGGCGATCAGGTTGCCATTAAAGAGCGGAACGGAAAGGTCCGCTTTTACGGCGGAAAAAGCAACGCGACCGAAAAGCGGACACGCGTCCGGGCCCGTGTTATTTCCCATGCAGTGCGCGATTTTATTCGCGAAAGCGACAAAGTCTTCATCATGGGGCATAAAAACCCGGATATGGATTCGATCGGAGCAGCGATCGGCATGCTGAAAATCGCCGAAGCCAACGATAAGGACGGCTATATTGTGCTCGATCCGGATGACATCAATCAAAGCGTGAAAAAGCTGTTAAAAGAAGTAGAAGAAGACCGCTCTCTCTGGGCCAGATTCATTTCGCCGGATGAGGCGCGGGAAGAAGTGACGAGCGGAACGCTGTTAATCGTCGTCGATACGCATAAGCCGAAGCTCGTCCAGGAAGCAAGACTGCTTGATAAAGTCGAGCGGACGATCGTTGTCGATCATCACCGCCGCGGCGAGGATTTCATCGATGATGCGGTGCTCGTCTACATGGAGCCGTATGCCTCCTCCACGGCAGAGCTTGTCACGGAGCTGCTGGAATACCAGCCGCGCCAGCCGCAGGTAAATACGCTTGAGGCGACAGCGCTTCTTGCCGGGATTATCGTCGATACGAAAAGCTTCGCAATCCGCACCGGCTCGCGTACGTTTGACGCTGCTGCCTACCTGCGCAGCCGCGGAGCAGACACCACGCTCGTGCAGAAGCTTCTGAAGGAAGACCTCGATCACTACGTGAAGCGGTCGAAGCTGATCGAGCAGGCGCACATTTATTCAGGCGGCGTTGCGATTGCCCGCGGCTATTCCGACGAGACGTACGGCCAGGTGCTTATCGCCCAGGCAGCGGATACGCTGTTAACGATGAACAACGTCATTGCCTCGTTCGTTATCTCCAAAATGGACGATGGACGCATCAGCATCAGCGCCCGGTCGCTCGGCGACGTCAACGTGCAGGTCATTATGGAAAAAATGAACGGCGGCGGCCACTTGACGAACGCGGCCACGCAGCTGGACAATATGACAGAGGAAGAAGCGGAAACGCTTCTGAAAGATAAAATAGATGAGTATTTCAAAGGAGGACAATCAGCATGAAAGTCATCTTCCTGAAAGACGTAAAGGGAAAAGGCAAAAAAGGCGAGATCAAGGACGTACCGGACGGGTATGCCCGCAACTATCTGCTGAAAAACAACCTCGCTCTGGAAGCAAGTCAGGGCAACATGAAGTCGCTCGAAAAGAAAAAGGAAAGCGAAGAGCGCCAGGCAGAGCAGGAATTTGAGGATGCGAAAAAGCTGAAGGACGAACTGGAAGAAAAAACAGTCGAGCTCTCAGCAAAAGCCGGGGAAGGCGGCCGCCTCTTCGGAGCTGTGACGAGCAAGCAGATTGCTGAACAGCTGAAAAAGGACGGCTATAAAGTCGACAAGCGTAAAATCGATCTGAGCGAGCCGATCCGCGCGCTTGGTTACACGAACGTCAATCTGAAGCTTCATCCGAAAGTAACGGCTGTCATCAAAGTACACGTCGCAGAAGCTTAGGGCGAAGCCTGGAAACGAGGGATACTCATGAACGAACTGTTCACGGACCGGACACCGCCGCAGAATATAGAAGCTGAGCAGGCTGTGCTTGGTGCGATTTTCCTTGATCCCCAGGCGCTTGTCACTGCCTCCGAGCGGCTCATGCCGGAGGACTTCTACCGCGTGCAGCACAGCCGCATTTACGAAGTGATGCTCGAGCTCTCCGATAAAGGGGAGCCGGTTGATCTCGTCACGCTCATCGACGACCTGAACCAGCGCGGCTGGCTTGAGGAAGTCGGGGGCGTTTCGTATCTGGGGGAACTTGCCAACACCGTTCCGACAGCGGCGAACGTCCACTATTACACGCAGATTGTCGAAGAAAAATCGCTGCTGCGACGGCTTATCCGGGTGGCGACCAATATTGCATCTGAAAGCTATTCAGCGGAAGATGAAGTCGACGCCATCTTAAATGAGGCAGAAAAATCGATTCTTGACGTATCGAGACGCCAGTCGTCAGGGGAATTCGTCGACATTAAAGACGTCCTGATCGAAGCGTTCGATAAGATTGAGCTTCTTCAGCACACAGCCGGAGAAGTGACCGGCGTGCCGACGGGATTTGTCGAACTGGACCGGATTACAGCCGGCTTCCAGAAAAACGACCTCGTCATCGTCGCTGCACGTCCATCAGTCGGTAAGACCGCGTTCGCGCTTAATATTTCGCAGAACGTGGCGACGAAAACCGATGAGAACGTCGCGATATTCAGTCTCGAGATGGGCGCCGATCAGCTCGTCATGCGTATGCTCTGCGCGGAAGGAAACATCGACGCCCAGCGTCTCCGTACCGGCCGCCTCGAGGATGAGGACTGGCAGCGGCTGACGATGGCAATGGGCTCTCTTTCAAAGGCGGGTATTTATATTGACGATACTCCCGGGATCAAAGTAAAAGAAATCCGCTCCAAATGCCGAAAGCTTAAGCAGGAATCCGGTCTCGGCATGATCATGATCGACTACCTGCAGCTTATTCAGGGCGACGCCCGCTCCAGCGAGGGCAGACAGCAGGAAGTATCCGAAATTTCCCGTGAGCTGAAGGGACTGGCTCGTGAGCTGGAAGTGCCGGTCATTGCGCTTTCCCAGCTGTCCCGCGGCGTGGAATCGCGTCAGGATAAGCGCCCGATGATGTCTGATATCCGGGAATCCGGAAGCATCGAGCAGGATGCCGATATCGTCGCCTTCCTGTACCGTGATGACTACTACGATCAGGAATCCGAGAAAAAAGACATCATCGAGATCATCATCGCCAAACAGCGTAACGGCCCGGTCGGAACCGTCGAGCTCGCGTTCGTGAAGGAATTCAACAAATTCGTTAACCTCGAACGCCGTCACGATGAAAGCGACATGCCTCCAGGCGCCTGACCGGCCTCGTTTACCGATAGCAAGCAGGAAGCCTCCGTGTTAAGCGGAGGCTTTTTGCTTTGGACGCAGTTCTCCCCGTGAAATCGCATCCCGCCTTTGCCTGCACGGCTCAAAAGCTGCACAACGCGGCGTGAATGTAATACAGCGTCGAATGAAACGAACATAACGCTTATGAAAAAGAACAGAACGGCGGCCGAAAGTGGCTTACGTAACAGACCGTTATAACACAAGCCCCTGTAAAAGTAACTGAACGCAGCGCGAAACGAACAATCCCTTCTGACAGGAAGAAAGCCGCCTCGGCACTCAGGCTTTCATTCTTCAAAAGTAGTTCGCTTCAGGGAAAGATAGGTGTTATTTGGAATTATATGTTAATGTATGGGTAGTTGATTAAAGGGAGAGTGGAAATAATTATAACGATAGTGTTCCTTTTCTTAATCGGAATTCCTTTAACTGTACTGCTGCATGAAACCGGACACGGTCTTGGAGCGATCAGCGCTTCAACTTCCAACGCGCACATCTGTCTTGGGAAATGGAATGAGAAACGCAAACCATCGTTCCAATCAGGAAAGCTTCGTTTTTATTTACGTTGGTCTTACGTTGGTTTCTGTAAATGGGAACGTACTAATAAGCGCCAGCACATGACTGCATTGCTGGGAGGACCTCTTGCATCCCTTTTAGCCGCAGGTTTGTTTCTAGTACTCGCTCAGCTGATTTCATCAGGAGGAATACATACTATTCTAACTGGGCTGCTCTATATGAATGTATCGATCTTTCTTATGACGATAATTCCAATTACGTATCCAAGCTGGCTCAGTCATTATGGAAGCCGTGAGTCAGACGGTCTGCAGCTGCTGAGATTATTAATAAAACGTGATGCTAGTGATTAAAAAAATACTTCTCAAAGATAAGCGTTTTAGTTAGGCTTGCCATCACGTTTAAAAATGTCTCGATTAACGAACGATCATCTTTTATCTATCAGGAACGTTCGGTAATTGTATTGACGGAAGCAGAGCAAACTGATAAACTGACGATGGCTCTAATGGAAGAACGAATAAATGTTAACGAAAGTTGGAGGTGCTCCATCCATGCCATCGGTAGTAGTTGTAGGAACGCAGTGGGGAGACGAAGGAAAAGGAAAAATTACGGACTATCTTTCCGAACGCGCGGAAATGATCGCGCGCTATCAGGGAGGTAACAACGCCGGACATACGATTGTATTTGATGATACGAAATACAAGCTTCACTTGATTCCATCAGGTATTTTTTACAAGGATAAAATCTGTGTGATCGGAAACGGAATGGTGATTGATCCGAAGGCGCTCGTAGAAGAGCTTGCCTACCTGCACGAGCGCGGAGTTTCGACTGACAACCTGCGCATCAGCAGCCGGGCGCACGTTATTCTGCCGTATCATCTGAAGCTCGATATTGCAGAAGAAGAAAGCAAAGGCGACAACAAAATCGGAACGACCCGCAAAGGGATCGGCCCGGCTTATATGGATAAAGCAGCACGTACCGGTATCCGCATCGTGGATCTGCTCGACCGGGAAACGTTTGAAGAAAAGCTCGACGTCAACCTGCGCGAAAAGAACCGCGTGCTGGAGCGTATTTATGAAACAGAAGGCTGCAAGAAAGAAGATATTTTAAATGAATACTACGAGTACGGCCAGCAAATCGCCAAGTACGTGACGGATACGTCTGTTATTTTAAACGACGGTCTCGACGACGGACGGCGTGTACTGTTCGAAGGTGCTCAGGGCGTCATGCTGGATATCGACCAGGGAACGTATCCGTTTGTGACCTCGTCCAACCCGATTGCAGGCGGTGTGACGATCGGATCCGGTGTCGGTCCGTCGAAGATCGACCACGTTGTCGGTGTATCGAAAGCGTACACGACTCGCGTCGGTGACGGTCCTTTCCCAACGGAGCTAACCGACAGCGTCGGAGATAAAATCCGTGAAGTCGGCAATGAGTACGGGACAACAACCGGACGTCCTCGCCGTGTCGGCTGGTTTGACAGTGTCGTTGTGCGCCATGCTCGACGAGTGAGCGGCATCACTGATCTTTCCCTTAACTCCATCGACGTGCTGACAGGCATTGAAACGCTGAAGATCTGTACCGCATATAAGTACCGCGGTGAGATCATTGAGCATTTCCCGGCAAGCCTGAAGGTGCTCGCTGAGTGTGAGCCTGTATACGAAGAGATGCCAGGCTGGGAAGAAGATATCACCGGTGTCCGTTCTCTGCATGAACTGCCGAGAAACGCCATCTACTACGTAGAGCGCATTTCCCAGCTCACAGGGATTCCGCTCTCTATTTTCTCTGTCGGTCCGGACCGCAGGCAGACAAACCTCGTCCGCGGCGTTTTCGGCTGATCCTTTAAACTACGGATGCAAGAAGCCTGTCAGGAGTCCTGACGGGCTTTTTTTCTTGTGATGCTTCTATCTACAAAACGAAAAGCAAAAAGCAATTAATACAACCATAAAGTCGTCAATTGGAAGATTTTTCAGAAAATTTGTTTGTCAGCGAATCTGCCGAACTTCCTGAAACCTCTCGTTTTCCGTGGTTTACTATACGTAATCCTATAACAGAGAGGTGTTATGATCATCGAAGCGCAAAAGCGAATGACAGATGTCCTTGTGGAGCAGCAGACAGCCGACGAATCACCATTGACGATGAAGGAGCGACTGGCATCGCTCGGGCCAAGTGCCATAGTAGCCGCCTGTATTATCGGGCCGGGTACAGTAACGACCGTTTCGGTGGCCGGCGCCTCTTACGGCTTTCAGGTGATGTGGGTGCTCGTGCTCGCCTGTATCGCGGCCTATTTCTTCCAGCGTCCGGTCGTGAAATTTACGCTTCAGACTGGTATGTCGGCGATGGACGGCATCCGCGTATACATGGGAAAGAAGGTATCCATTCCCGTTTATTTTGCGCTTCTTCTGGGCGCAGTCGCGTTTCAGGCAGGTAACTTTATCGGGGCAGCGCTCGCACTGAATTTTTTCCTGCCGGCTGTGTCAATCCTGACCTGGGTGTCTATTCTCGCCTTTACCGCGCTGATTGTTGCCTGGGTGGGCGTGTACCGCCTGATTGAAAACATCAACCGGATCATCATCGGTACGATGGTCGGTGCTTTCGTATTAACGGTATTCGTTGCTGGACCGAGCATTACAGATGTGGCGAGGACCGGCTTCTCCTTTAACGTTCCGGAAGCGAACTACTGGCTCATTCTCGCTCTCATTGCCACGACGCTGCCGCCGAATACCGCGCTTGGTCTGTCGGCGTTTATTAAACGGAAATACGAAAACAATACGACTCTTTCCACTGAAAAAAAGATGCAGCTGTCGTATTTTGATCTCCGGACAAATCTGACGATCGCCGCAGTCATCGCCGTTTCCATTTTGATCTGTGCGGGCAGTACGATTTACCTGACCGGAGCAGAAATCACCGGGGCCGGCGATATGGCATATCAGCTGACGCCGCTTCTCGGGCAGTATGCGGGCGTGCTCTTTGCCCTCGGCCTGTTTGCCGCCGGATTTTCTTCCGGACTCTTCAACATTACCGTGCAGCCGCATTTATTCGGGCAGGCTACCGGTACGACGGAAAACGTGAAGGCTATCCCGAACCGGGTGATGATTACGATCGCTGCGGTGCTGCCGATCGTCGTTGTCTTCTTCTTCGGCGGGGCACCGGTCGAAATGATCATGACCGCCCAGGCGTTAAACGGCCTGCTGCTGCCAATCGTTGTAGGAGCCATCTGGTGGCTCTGTACACGACGCAAGGAGCTTGGGGATATGGCAAACAGCCTGCGCGAAAATATCGCATACGGAGCCGTGATGGTGCTCGTATGTGCACTCGCCATCCGCGTTTACCTCGATATTTTCGGGATCATTTAACACGATCTGAACAGTTCGCAGCTGATAACGTCATTTCAGGTGAATAATCTTGCATCTGCCTGCATCTGCGGACACTCGCTTTCCGGAGGGAACGGGCTCAGCTAACCGCTTCTTCCTTTCGTCAGAAGCGCTGGATCTTCGCCTCGTTCTGATCCTCACGGAGTCGAGGTCCTCCGATTTGGCAACTGGCAGTTCGGTTGAAACGCCTGGTGAGGCTTCACACGAGCTTGTTCCATATGGATGGAACCTTTAGTTAAGCAACGCTTCGATGTCGAATAGGGATTACCTGTGCTTCAACGTATGTACCATGAACCAGTCGTATCTACCGATCGGAATGTTTTTCTCCAACAAACAAATTCATTTTCCTGTCGTGTCCGGCGTGCCCGTGGAAGCCGAGCAGCCTGAAGATACTTTCTCAGGGGTTTACCCTGAGAAATAGCTGAAGGCAATCCCACGGCAGGCTCGGTAAACAGAGGGGAAATACAATCAACCGAATACTCATGTAAGCTGATTGACTTTGTCAACAGCCTGGATAACCCCCGCCCATTAATTGGGCGGGGGTTATCATGCGGAAAACGTCGCTTCTCAGCAGATATAGGACGCAACGAAGCAGGAAAACTTTTTAGTGAAAACATCTTGCGGTGATAATTAAAAGATGGTATTGTAAAATACGTCGCAAAGGCGGCACACAAACACGGCCCGTTGGTCAAGTGGTTAAGACACCGCCCTTTCACGGCGGTAACACGGGTTCGAATCCCGTACGGGTCACCATTTATTTTTTCGCAGAAGCCGCGGGAGATCCGCACTTTTTTCATGCAAAACCGTTCATCGCGTTTCTATATGACGATTCGCCAGCGCCTCTTCTTATTTTTAGAAAGGCAAGGGAGCATACTCTGGTAAGTGACTGAAGGCGGAAGCCGAAGGTGACGAAAAGATTCGCCGCTGAATCAAACCTTTTTCTGCAGAGAAGCAAGAAGGTTGAGGAAGCAAGGGTGAAGGCAAGGGAGCTTACTCTCGTAAGTGACTGAAGGCGGAAGCCGAAGGTGACGAAAAGATTCGCCGCAGTCCCCAAACCTTTTTCTGCAGAGAAGCAAGAAGGTTGAGGAAGCAAGGTTGAAGGCAAGGGAGCTTACTCTCGTAAGTGACCGCAGACGGAAG
>NZ_JAATHJ010000033.1 GCF_012034335.1 Alkalicoccus luteus
GTGTTTGCGTCCGGCTTCCTTCAGATTCCGGGTCGCCCCGGACACCCTTGCCATTCGCTAACGGTTCCCATTGCCAAGCCCGTAGTGGACTTTCACCACCAAGCTGTCAGACATGCCGGGCACACGCCTGAGGTGCCGATCGAAAAAAATCGATCGGCACCTTTTTTAATTCTGATTTTATCCCGGTGTACGAGCATACCCTCTTCGTGTTTAACCTCTCAGCCGGTTCAGCGTCTGTCTTGATCGGCTCAACCTGTTCCTTCTTCCATGCTCAGACGCCTGAGTCGTTTTTTGTAAACAAACTTGGACAGACTGATGCTGACCTCATAAAGGAAAATGAGCGGAATTATAACGAGTACATCGGATAAAAAGTCCGGTGGTGATACGAGTACGCTGACGATGACAATGACAAAATAGGCATATTTCCGATTTCGGTGCATGCCTGCAGGTGTAATAGCGCCAATGGACGTTAAGAACATGACCACAAGCGGCATTTCAAACAGAATACTGAAAGGCACCGTCATTCGCAGGACAAACTGGAAGTAACGGTCTGCCGTAAACATCGTTTCAAACGTTCCGGCTCCAAGCGTCAAGAGAAAATTTAATACGATCGGCAAAACAACGAAGTAGCCGAAAGCAAGACCTCCGATAAACAGAAATAACGATGCCGGAATATACGTAACAGACGCTTTCTGCTCTTCCGCGGTAAGTCCGGGCTTTACGAACAGCCAGATCTGCATAATGATAAACGGCACTGTAACGGTTAATGCCGCAACTGCAGCGATGCTGAAATAGATTAAAATAATATCAAGAGGACCGAGCACCGCAAGTGCCATGTCCAAATCTTTCGTAAGCCAATTATAAATATCCTGCACGAATACAAAAGCGGTCACAAAGCTGATGAAAAAAACGGTGATAATAATAATCAGCCGCTTCCGAAGTTCATCCAGGTGGCCGACAATATCCATTTCCTGTTGAGGCATGACAATCTTTCCTTCCGGTCACTATAAAAATTGGCTTTACTTGAGCTTTATGCTGTTCTTCCTTCATTTTCGGCGGAAGTGTCGCAAGAGATGCTGCGATTTAGCTTTTTTCACGTAAAGAAGGACAAGGCTTTGCCAAGTATCCGGCTTCACTTCTACGTTCACGAATCTTTAAACGGCAGCACACTTCCGGACTTCGCTTCTTACTCAGGCAACGCCGACTGTAGTCTATGAGAACATTATATAAATGAATAGCAGGCTTTAACAAAGTCTGAATATCGGGAGCAGCTTTATTAAGTCAGAAAAAGAAAGCCTGCTCGAGCATTGGACTCAAGCAGGCATTCATCTATAATCCTTACTGCTTCTTCCGCTCTGCCTCATCATCCTGTGTCAGATCTTTTGTGGAATTGCGGAATTCTTTCAGCGTCTGCCCCATTGCTTTCCCGATTTCAGGCAGTTTCTTCGGTCCAAAAATAACCAGTGCAATAACTAAAATTAAAATTAAGCCTGGAATTCCAATACCGCTCAGCATTCTTACCCCTCCTCAATCCTGAAGGACATCATAAATGTAACTGGGCATATCATAACACATCCCGGTATGTTCTGCCAGCTCCCGAAGCTAAGGTTTTATGACAAACTCGTGGCGGATTTCCGGCTCTTCGAAAGAGCTGTGTTCAATGAACTGGCAGCTGCCGCTCCGATCGACAAGGATAACGGTGGAACATCTCGTTCCATACTCCGGCATATCAATGAAAGCGGAGGACAGCCGGCGTTCCAACTCTATTCCTACTCCGGTATCCGGCAGCATCTCATCCGGAAACGCGTCTCGTTTTGCAAGTGCGTCAAATAAATAAGACACAAGTTGTTCTCCCTGCAGCGTTTCTGCCTTCATCAGATCTTTCTGCAGTTGCTTCGTCTTAGGCCAGAGCGTATATAAATCTGCATTTGACAGACTGTAAATGCCGGACTTAAGCTCATGCGGCGGATGTTCCTTGTTGTTCACGTAAAAAAGGTTCTCCATAGTACCATACAGGAGATTAAATCCGTCTGTCTCATCCCGCCTGGCAATATAAGAGTCGAAATCATCGTCATTTACCCACGCAGGCACCAGCTCTCCACGAGAGAATGCAGGTGCTTCCAAAGGCTGTCCGCTGCGGATATTGGTGACTGCTGCGAAACGCCCTGACCGGTTTATGCCGAGCCAGGTGCCACCCTTCATTTCATCTTTACCCGCCAGCATACCTTCTTCGCGGAAAAACGGTCTCGCAGTTGGTCTGGATTTAAATTCGTCCCGGTTCGCAGCCAGGACGAGCTGATAATCAGGATGTTCGTTATACATCACTCCGATTATACACAATGCCGTCATCCTCCTGTCTTCCTGACTGCTTCCCCGACCAGAGATGTACTAAGACTAAGCTCCAGGACCAGTGCCGCTGTTTGATTGTCTCTGTATAACGGGAAGAGTATAATAGTATCTGAAACCAATTATCAGCTTATCCGTATGAAATAGCAAGAATACCCACTTTATGAGCGGAGGGATCGCATGGCAGAACAAGAACAGAATCAAACGAACGGGAACGAAAGTCTTCAGTCTGAGACTGAGGGCTATGCAGATAAACTGCGCAACAAGAAAGATATCGATGAAATTTTAAATTCTATCGGCTCACTTGGTGTGAAAGAGCAGGAAAAAGCAGGCGAATCTCTGGAAGCGTTGAAGCGGCCGGTCAGCGATATGATGAATGATCCTAATCACAACCTTCCCGGCCAGCTTTCAAAGCTGAAAGAAGTCGTTGCTGAGTTGGAACCTGATTATTTGCAGCAGGGGAAACTGAAGCAGTTTCTTGCGAAAATGGTGCGCCGAAGCCCTTTAGAACGCTACGCACAAAAATATCAGTCGATTGAGTCAGAGGTAAATACGATCATTGAGGCCCTGCTTCACGGGAAAGACAAGCTTCAGGAAGATACCGTCATGCTTCATCAGCTTAAAGATGTAGCCCGGGAACGAATTATTGGTCTGAATGAACAGATCGAAATCGGAAAACAGCTGAACGCAATGCTGGACGAAGAGCTTCAGAAGCCGGAATGGAAAGACGATCCGACACCTGTTCAGAAAGGACAGCAAAAAGTGCTTTCCAGAGTGAAAAATATGCAGCAGGCTGTTCTCGTCCTGCAGCAGTCGCTTGCATCAGTCGATATTATTGTTGAAAACAATGACAAGCTTGAAGAAGCAATATTTAATTCGATTACGATGACGAAAAACATCATCACTGTAACGGCCTCGATTCAGCTGGCTTTAAGCAATCAGCGTCAGGTCATCGACGCTGTGCAAAATGTAAACCGATCAACCGAGCAGATGCTGCTGTCCAACGCAGAGCTGCTGAAATCAAATACGGAACAAACGCTTAAAACCCTGGAAGAACCGGCTATTGCATTGGAAACATTTAAAAAAGCTTATGAAGATGTATATGCTGCTATCGAGATGACTGAACAGTCTAACACACGAATTATTGAATCCAGCAGAAAATTCATCTCGGAGATGGATGATTTAAACCAGCAGATGGAACGTAAACTGCTCGAATAGGAGGTGCCACAATTGGCAGCGCTGAACTGGAAGGACAAATTACTCGAGCAGAACTGGCTTCTCCCCTTTCTGCCAAATTATATGAAGCCGCTGCAGGAGCCTGCTCTGGAAAACGTACAGACGAAAGAGTTCGTCTACGAAGCAGAGGAATTTATTTCAGATCTCGCTGCCCTTTCTGAGCTTCCGAGACTGAATAAAACGTTTAAACGAAGCATTCAGGGATTTACGTACAAAATCAAAATCAAGCCTAAAAAAATACATGTCGAAATGCTGGACACGCACAAGTCTGCTTCTACCATTAAAAAACGTGTGTTTATTACCATTCACCGTATGCACATTCGTCAGGAAAACGGGATGGGAAAAGTACTCGATTCGACGATATACTACCAGAAAAACGGTCGTACGATTGTCAGAAGCGTTAAACGGCATCCTATTTTCCAGTCTGTTTTTTACCATCTTCACCGTCTTGACACGTCTGTAAGCGGACATCAGATGGAGGCTCTTCCTGCTGCAGGCGAGGCATCACTCGAATCTTCCTCTCCTGTGCCGGCTCCTGATCAGGAGGGCAGGCTTCTTACTGCCGCCTTGAAGGAGATTGCCGACCTGTCCGTTTCGATGCCTTTTGCCAAACAGGTTTCTGCTATTTTTGAAGCTATGTCTCGCGCTGAAGAGGAATACCAGCTGCTCAACATTGAAGAAAAACATCAGATTAAACGGATGATCCATCACGATATGCCTAATCTTGTGCACACGTATGAGTCGCTGACCGCCGAACAGAGGAAAGAACTGCTGCCACGGGTCGAACAATCTTTATCCAATATGCATGCATTTATTTCCGGTATAGCCGATGACCTGCAGCGTACTCGCGTGGACAGAATGAATCACCTGCTGCAGCTTAACGACCTTCGTTACAGCCTTGATCAGCAATCAGAAGAAGGCACATCCTCTCTAATGAAAAAGCATCAGCGTCAATTGAAAGATTAACTTAAGCTGCCGCAGCGGGCGCCATTCGTTCCTGCGGCAGTAAGTATGTTAAAAAAGTATAGTTCACACAAACCTCTGTCTATTTTACATATTCATACAAATATTGATACTTCTCCGTCATAATGATAACTAAAGCCAGAATATACTTCCTGTTCCGCTCGATCGTTTTACGGCTCATGTCGACAATTTCCATTATTTGATTCATTGGCATCCTCTTTTTCGTATAGATCGCATTCAATACTGCTTCGTTTCCATAAATGCTTCTTGCCACCCGGACCATGTTTTGCCTGGCATCGCCATGCAGAGGGCGTTGTGCTGCAATTTCACTGAGCGACACGTTAAACTTCTCCAATTTCCGAGTCAGCATCTGCAGCTCCTCTTTTCTTGCTTCATTTTCCACCTTCTGTCTGTACTTGTTGAGAGATACAATCACTTCAGCGGCATTCTCCAGCGATTCTCTTTCCTCATCTCTGTAATCCAATGAAACCGCTTTTATGCGTCTTTGTTCTCTTCTAATATAATCAATGATCCTCCGTTTAATCACAAGTCTAGCAAAGGCAAGAAACGACGTTCCTTTGTTCGGTTCAAACTGGTGCAGCGCTTCCCTGAAAGCAAGCAGGCCTATACTGAATTCTTCATCAGCACCTGGATGAATAAATCGCTTGCAGACACCGGATACGGTTTTACGAATAAACGGATAATAGTTACTAATGCACTCATTTTCTTCTTCTACATTGCCCGCCTGAACGCTGCTAATCGATTGATACAGCGAGTCCGGGCTCGATTCGGTAAGGCTCTTAAGCATGATGACACCTCATTATCTGATTAAATAGCTTTCCCCCGCCTTTTCATCTGGGGCATCTATCATGTTACAGGCTGCCGGGCGATGGTACAGGTGACATTTAACCTATAAATAATTTACATTTCGATGATAGGAATTTACACGAATATGACATAGCAGTGCCTGAACGCGTGATATCGGCTCAATAAGGGTAGAAATGTAACAATAAATCCATTTATTAGGAATTAATGATCTTTTATGCCTGGTAATTTCTGTTCAATCACACTGTTTGTCGCGACTGCTGCGTCATGATACACTAGCTTTGCAAACGTATTTTTCAGAACGGTCAGAAACAATCAGAAGCGTATTATAATGATAGAATGAGGGATTAGCATGAACCGGATGGAAGCTTCAAAGAATATTGGCAAAATCGTAAGCGTAGATCACGGACCTGCCGGCAAATATGCGGCTCGTCTCCATGACGTTACCGCACTGCCCAAAAAACCGTGGACGGGGCACATAGAAATTCTCGGCGTCCTGGAAGCACCTGAACTGGATGAAAAGGGCACATCCCTTCGCCCGCTTATGTATGAGAAGAATGAAAAAACCGACGTACCGGGCCGCCTAATCGCCCCCGCCGGAGAACATTTCAACCAATCCTACAGTGAATCTTACAGCAGTGCGTTAAAGAAAATGTGGGACGCAGCGAGGGAACAGTCTTTAGAGGCAGAACAGTGGATGAACAGCGTGCACCGCGAATTAAAGCAGTGGCGCCGGGAAGATATTCTGGAGGAACAGGAATACATTTATTACGTACTTCGTTTTAAATCTAAAAAAATGTACCTTGTCGATCAGCGCAGAGGTGAAGAAATGCTGCTTGAAGGCTGCCCTTTTGAATTTGAAGTGAAGAAAGACCAGCAGTGGGTCAGGGCTGTTTATGCCGGCAGAAGGTCGTTCAGAACGACTGATGAAGAGATACTTCAAGCTGTGGAAGGAACCGAACTGCGGCTTGCAAAAGACCAGTTTGATCCGTATCAAATGCTCCTGCGCGAGCTGGATGAGGCTTCTGAAAAGACGCTTGTTCATATGCTTAAACAAGCTGGTTTGACGCATGATGACTGTATTTACTGTCATAATTCGCTGCTCGTGCAAATGCTCGAACATCCCGGAGAAAATGATTTAAACGGTGTTAACTTTATTAGTTTTCAAGACCACACCAGACAGTTTATGATCCAGCATCACTATCGAAGAAAGCTTCACGATGATCGTGCTGATGAAGTATTCGACCGGTTCGAAATTACTTCTGATGACGGCAGACGTTCCATCTCTGTCTATTCATCTCATGCCCCTGCTTAAAATGTAAGCTCCCTCTCGAACAAGAAATTAAAGAGCCGGCGCTTTCCTTCGTTTAAAAGGAATGTGCCGGCTCTCGTTATGAATGTGACCAATCTTCTGCTTTCTACTGCCTATTAAACGCCTTACTCCTGATCGGGCGCAAGCGGCTCTGTTTCGATACTGCTTAACCGCTCCCTTTCTTCATATGAATACCACTTCATATATATCTCCCGCTGCTCGTCCGAAACGTGCTTCAAAGAGAATGTTTTCCCAATGATCGTTGTCAGTACTGAAACATGCACCGTATGCAGATTGTCAAGACGCTGCAGCGGATTCTGGCTGTACTCCAGATCCTGAATCCGCCGCCTCGGTAAGAAGACTTCCATCAGGGAAATACTTCGCGAACGAATAAACAAATAGTCTTTTTCTGAAGAAATTCCAGCAGCTTTGTACTGTAAATAACCAATAAATCCGGCCGCTGCCGGGAGCAGAAAGGCAATGTATCCGTAAGGGATCAGATAGGCTGCCGCCGCTGCGGCCAAAAGAGCCGGAACGGCCAGTCTGATCATATACCTGCGCATGCTCTCTTTCGGAAGACCTTCATATTCCGGGACAAAGGCATATTCCGGGACGATTTCCTGAAGCAGGTCTACCACCTGTTTTCTGCGGCAAAGCGGGAGGAGAATCGTCGATAAATCTTCGTCCTTTGTTCCTCCTCCGGCACTTTCCACATAAACTGCACAAAAACCGAGTGGCTGCCGGAGAAGATTGGTAACTATTCTTACAGCGTGCACACGATCTGCGTGAATTGTCAGCTGTCTTGTTTCGATGACTCCACGGGATATATGAATATCATTCCCCTGCTTCGTAACGGTAAAAAAACCGTACTTCAATACTGTGGAAATAATCGTAAACAGCCATGCTACAAGCAGAACTGTTACGATGAACCCGCCGATGTACACGATACTGGATTGAATAATCCAGCCAACAGCGATATTGATCAGCCAGTCAGGAAGAAATTGCGGCACCTGGGAAATGACAGCCGCTGCAAAAGTGGCTGCTATCCCGACCCCGCTGGACGTTACGGCCGCCATAAGAAGCATTCCAGGAGAAAGCTTCCATTTAAAATCCGGAGCGGCTTTTTTTACGTTCCATCCATCCGACAGCGCTTCATCCATGCCTGCACTGATTTCCCCTGCAAAGCTGCGGCTCTGTTTTTTCTTCAACAGTTCCACGCGAATCTCCTCGGCCTCTGAACGCCTCAGCGCGATCAGCCGGAATTCCGGTTCACTGCCGCCTCCTGCTGTTTCAATTTTCACTTCCACAAGACCAAAAATCCGTTGTATTGGGCCAGCGTTAATATCGATACTCTGAACGCGTTCACGGCGAATAAACCGGTTTCGTTTTACGATAAGCCCCTGTTTAACCTGAAGTTCATCAGGCAGAAGCATGTATTCGAATTTCCACCATGACACGAAGCCTCCGCCAAGAGCAAAAAGGAGGATAACACCAAAAATGCCTGCCAGAACCGGAGTTGGCAGCCCTTGAGCTGACTGCCCGAAGACGAATAAAATAATCAGTGTGATGACAAGCTGTTTTAAGCTGCCTAGAAACGAAACGAAAATTGCAGCTGGGTGCTGACGTTTCCAGCTACTCATCCGGGTCAGCCTCCCTGGCGAGCCTTGCAATCCTGTCTCTCAGTTCATCCGCTTTTTCCATTTCAAGACCCGGGATTTCGTGGATCGTCGCTGCAGTTGAGATGGTGACACTTGCCAGTTTGTAGTGCCGCAGGATAGGTCCTTGACGAGTGTCCACGTGCTGAACGCGAATCATTGGGATAATGACACGCTCAACAATAAACACTCCTCTCATCAACTCCACTTCATTTTCATAAACCTTATAGCGCCAGCGCCGCCATTTAAGCGTCTGTATTACAAATATATTTAAGAGAGCAAGCAGCAGGAAAAAGCCTGCGGAGACATAAAGCGGCCACATCGGCAGATCCCAGACAAACGTGCTCCCCCAATATCCGGCCGGCAGTAAAAACAAAAACAAGGACTCAGCTGCTGCACCTATCTTCCAGACGCGAAGCGTTTTGGCAGCTAAAGGCTGGTCCGGAAGCGGCCTCAGGTCACTGGTTGCTGCATTGTTCAACTTTCTTCATCCACATATATTATTTCGACCCCTTCGGCCTGGAGCACGCTTAACAGTGCCTCATTCCACTCATCGTTGCGAAGGAGACCGAGTGAAGGTGCTAACTCTAACGCCGTCAGCCTGCCTTTTTCCGCATCCTCGATTAATTCAAGGGCCTCCGTCATGCCTTCCTGTTCAAGCGTTTGGACCAGTTCTTCTTTTGTCATTTCCGCCCCTCCTCATTTCCATTATCAAAGGCGTCTGCCATTTGTTTCCAGACAGATCCTTTTGCTTCTTCTCCTTTTTCAATTCGGGCCAGCGCTATTTTTGCCTGAAGTGCAACTTCGAATTCAGGATCTTCTGATGCTCGTCTGAGCGGCTCTGCAGCACGATCGTCTCCAAGCTCGTATAAAAACATCGCCGCTCGCCAGCGGACAAGCCTGCTCTTATCTTCCAGTGCACGGATCATTGCCGGAATACCGGCCGGACTGCCGATGTCAGAAAACCCGTCTGCTGCGGTTCGTCTGACCGTTACAGACTTATCCAGCATTGCCTTTTCCAGTACCGGAATCACGGACTCATCCTCCAGCATGCTGATGTAAACGGCCGCAAGCCTCCGAATCGATGACTTCTCATCCTGAAGAGCCTTCTCAAGAACTTCCAGATCCTTCATTTGCGGATCCATCTGTTCAAGCCAGGCGAACCGCTGTCTCCAGTCTTCATGATCCAGCATATCCAATGTGACTGTCACCCACTCCCGCTCCGCCTTAAACGAGTCCGGGTGAAGTGATTTTTGAACGAGCCGGTCCAGGCGCTCCTGAGAATAAGCTGCTTCCAGCTCTTCTGCTACTTCTTTAGCAGCTTCCCCCCGGTCACCGTAGCGAGGCTTCTGCTGCTCCCAGGAACGCATCATCACAATGTTATCTTCAGGAAGAGCTGCTTTTCCTGCGGCTTCTGCAAACCGGGCGGAAAGTGCTTCCCTTGCTTCACCGTCATCGTCTGCGGCTTTGACCTGCATCGGAATGTCTTTAAACATCTGCACCTCTATCGTTACTTCACCGAAATGATCACCTCCCTCAGCTGCCGCTTCAGTCTCAGAATCCTGACCGAATACTGCACGCACTTGAGGAAGAATCTCCTTCCAGTCTGCTTTTGGATGCCGGTCTACGGCGATAAAATCGGATACATGATAGACGCTTTTTATACCGTCAATTTCCAGCAGTGAATGGACGAAGTCAGGAGCATTGCCGGCGTCTTCCTGTTTGTAGTTATTCGCATTTCCTTGCGGGAGCGACTCACTTAACGTGAATTTCATGGTATTCGGACTCGGAGTCGGTTCTACAGAACGTATTTTCATTGGCTATCAAGCTCCTTTAAAACAGGTTAGTTAGTTTTACAGTGTGAAATCACGCAATCGATCAGGTTGCTAATATACTCTTCTTTCAGAAATCCACCTTACAGCGGAATCCTGAAGCAGTACCATATTTAAGCGTCTGTCATTCTTCTTTATCCTATCACATCAATGTCAAACAGCTCAAAAGACACTTCTTTCAACTGCTTCATAACGTTCAATCTGTTAAGATAGGACAAAGCGGTCTTCCCGCTAAATTCCAGTTTAAAGGAAGTGATTAGATGAAAACAGCCTTAATTTCAGATGTTCATGGAAATGAAGCAGCTCTTGATGCTGTGCTGGAAGATATTCAGTCAAACGGAGTTTCTGCAATCGTGATGCTCGGAGACATCTCCTTTCGCGGTCCGAAGCCAGCTGAATGCCTGGAAAAAATACGGCGTCACTGTGATTATGTAATCAAAGGCAACGCAGATGAATGGGCAGTCCGTGGAATTCTTGATGGAGAAGTACCGGACGGGGCGCTCGAAATGATGAGAGCGGAACAAGTTTTCACTGCCGGCAAGCTCTCTGACGATCAGCTCACCTATTTACACAATCTGCCTTCGTCACTCGAACTGCCATTAAACAACAGACGTCAGCTTTTTGCTGTCCATGCTTCTCCTGAGAGCTTATTCACTGTCATTCCGAAACATGCAGGCGATGATGAATTTACTGTATTTAATACAGGTAATCCGAGAGCCGACTTTTATGCATATGCCCATATCCACGATCCGCATTATCGAAGAATTAAAGGCAAATCGATTATTAATACGGGCAGTGTAGGTCTGCCATTTGACGGATCACCCGAGGCTTCCTACGTTATCCTCGATAGAGATGACGATATTCATGTGCAGTTTCGCCGCGTTTCTTATGATACAGCTCGTGCCGTTCAGGATCTTACGGACAGCGGTTATCCTGCTGAAGCGATTCCTCTGCTTCGCTATATCTATGAAAACGGTGCCCGGCCGGTTTAACTTGCCCGCGGGTCTGCTGGTGTTCAGCCGGCAGTCTCCGCAAGCGCTCTCCAAATATCCTCAGGCTTTGCCTGGTCTCCTAAAACATGCGTAACCTCCCCTTTTTGATTAATAAACACTGTGGAAGGAACCCCGTTTAAATTCCAGCGATCATACAGATCTCGACCCTCGTCCTGTAAGGCAGGTATGGACAGTCCGCGCTTTTCATAAAATGAAGCCGGATCTGCCCCGGCTGTTTCCCTTCCCGGCACATGTACTGTATACATATCCAGTTTAGTGCTGTCAGCTGTAAGATAAAGCCTCTGCTTGAGCTGCAGATCTGCCTGGCTGTCCGGACACCAGGTCGTCCAGAAAGTCAGCATTAAAGGTTTTTCTCTCGGTGCCAGAGATACCGTCTTATCATGATTCAGAAAGCGCAGAGTAATAGCTGTCATTAAGTATCCCCCCTTATCTGCTGTTTTTAAGAAATTGATAGACATGGGGTACGTCATGAAACGCATAAATCCGGTCCACTGGTTTGTTCTCAGCAATACGTATTAAACACGGAACGCTTGTAATTTGCCACTTTTGAGCAAGTTCAGAATACTCGTTAATATCCCGTCTCATAACCTGGCCGGCGCCCGGCAGATGTTCAGCGAGATCAATAAATCGTTCTGCAAGTTTACACGTTCCGCACATAGGCGTGTAAAAGTACATCCATTCAGTCATATCGCGCGTTTCCCTCCCATTTTCGAAGTGCAGCTCTAACAGGTGAACCGTCTCCTCCCCGTAATTTAAGCGGGAAAGCCGCAAGTTCGAACAGGCCTGGTTCTATGTGCAGGTTCAGTCCTTCCAAAATCATCATATTTCTGTTCAGGCAGGCAAGATGAGCCGGAAGATCTTTACTTTCGAGCGGATCTACAGACGGAGCATCCGTTCCGATAAGCTGCACGCCCTGATCGGCCAGGTGATGGATCAGTTCCGGAGCAATAGCTGGAAACGATTCATAGCTCCCTGGCTCGGCAGCGGTCTTTAACAGAACGTGATGGACCCCGTCAGGCAGCTTATCAGGGGCGGATTTTCTGGTTATAAGTGGCCATTCATCTGTTCTGATCACAATTGCCGGTCCGGAAAAACGGTTAATATCGAGTTCACTGATAGGCATGCCTGTCCGGCTGTAGTGAAAAGGAGCGTCGGCGTGCGTACCGGAATGAACACTTAAGCTTATTTCCGAAACGTTGACGCTGTCCCCCTTCTCGATTGACATTGTGTCTTGTTTATTGAAAGCTGCATCTCCCGGCCATACATTCATTCCTTGATGAAGTTCCCGAGATATATCAATCCATTTATACATATGTATCTCCTTTCAGACAAACGAACAGGCTGCGGCTTCCATAAGGAAGTCAGCAGCCCGCATCTGCAGCTTTATTGGTTTTTACCGTGATGACGGTCATGCTGAATTTCTGACCAATCGAAAAGAACACGGGCAAGTTCGTCTACGTCCAAATCCAGGCCGTACCCGATCTTAAATTCCTGTTTGAGATTGTCGTCCAGCCTCATGTATGAGTTTTTTAGTTCCTGGCAGAGATGTGCTACTTCCTCAAGCTGTTTTCTTGCAGATTGTAATTCCATTTATATCCCTCCTCTATTCGGGTTTACCCGTTATGAAGGAGATACAATCACGAAGATTCGCCTCTTATCTCTGCACCAAGTGTATTTTTGAAATGTTCAAGCGCCCACTCGTGGCCTTCCGGGTTAAAGCTTTCGACAGCATCTGCATGAATGACAATGTTAAAACCTTTATTGAACGCATCTACCGCGGTGTGTAATACGCAGATATCTGTGCAGACTCCAGCCAGGTGCAGCGTCGTAATCCGGCGTTCCCGGAGCTTTAATTCCAAATCCGTGCCGGCGAACGCACTATACCGGGTTTTGTTCATCCAGTAGTAGCCCCCGGCAGCATTTTCAACATAATCACCAAGTAACCCGTAAAGATTTCGCCCTTTCGTGCCAATGATATTATGCGGAGGAAACAGATCAGCTTCCGGATGAAACGTATCCCCCTCCTCATGAGCATCAACCGCAAAAACTGTATAAATGCCGGATTCAATAAATGTTTTCGCCAGATTTGTGATCGATGCTTCGATGCTGCGCCCTCTTTCACCGCATGTCAGACGCCCGTCTTCGGCAACAAAATCATTCGTATAGTCAACAAGTATAAGTGCTTCACTCATTTATAATCCGCCTCCCTGTTTACCTGCACACGCTTTTAGCTTAAGGTCGCTCCGCTGACTCTGCCAAATCCTGCTGCAAAGACAAGTGCAGATATTTCATATACTCTGGTATAATAGAACCACCTGGCATAGATTGCCACCATTTTTTGAATCAAGCATAGTATTTATTTCATTATATCAGAAAGGGTGAATGAACATTGAAAATCAAATATAACATCATACCTAAAGACGACGTGATCACCTGTAAAGCATCCTACACAGTCGGCCAGGCACTCGATGTACTTGAAAAAAGCGGATTCCGATGTGTGCCGGTGTTGTCAGAAGACGATAAGTATTTTAAAGGTAATGTATACGCGCAAGACGTTTATAAAGCACTGCTTTACGGCAGCATCGATAAACAATCTCCACTGGAGACCCTTCTTGCAGATCAGGACGTCCATCTTCAGGAATCAGCATCTTTCTTCAGAATCTTTAAGAACATCAGACGCTATCCATATATTGCCGTAACTGATCAGGAGAACATATTCACAGGTATTTTAACGCATGGAAATGTCATGTCCATTCTGGAAGATTCGTGGGGGATTGAATCCGGCAATTTAACGTTTACGGTGTCGACACACGAGTATCAGGGAGCATTAAGCGGCATCATGACCACCGTTAAAAAATACAGCTCGATTCACAGTCTGATGACACTCGATACAGACAGTACTTTTTTCAGACGGGTTATCGTGACACTTCCGAAAAGCACCGGCCGTGACAAGCTGGACAGTCTGATCCAGGACCTTGAGGGTAACGGATACCGCGTATTTGATGTTGAAGAGATGTAACGTGCTGTCTTTCCGTTGACTCTAGTGCAGTATTTTTCTGCAAACTGACATTCCGGGGTGATTCTGTTGCTGCTTTTCTATTGATTCTGATCGACTCTGTCCAAAAATACTGAACAGGAGCTGAATCAGATGAAATATGTTATGTCACTTGAAACGATTACGTCAGAGATGCTGCAAGGTTTCTTTGCTGACTGGCCTCAGTTTCCGGACCCGGAGACACATTTACTGCTCCTAAGGCAGAGCTGGAAAGTGATTATAGCTTTGGATGAGCAGCGCAATAAAGTCGCCGGCTTCATCACCGCAATAAGTGATGGGGTCCTGTCTGCTTATATTCCGCTGCTTGAAGTTCTTCCATCGTACAAGAATCAGGGAATTGGAAAAGAGCTAGTAACGAGAATGCTGCATGAATGCAGCGGCTTATACATGATTGACCTCTGCTGCGATGATGATCTGACCGGTTATTACCATTCCCTTGGCTTCAGAAAAACAAATGGAATGATGAAACGCAACTACGATGCACAGACCGGAAGCTGCTAACTTACCGTTCACAGATGAAACCTTGACTGCTTGTCAGTTACGTTTCTTTTTCAAGACCACCTGCCCTTCTGCAGTACTTTTAAACAACCAGCTAACTATCTTTTCTGTTATCTCAAACAACCGGTCCGGCAGCTGCCGGACCGGTTGTTTTATCAACTAATTTCTACAGGATCATGAAGCAGCTATTGCTCTCGTCCAATTGCATCAATTTTATATTCATCATTTTGCAGCTGCAGATAATAATAGCGTGTTCCTTCGCGCCGTTCTTCTTCTCCGCCTCTGTCTGAAACAAACACACCTGTAACTGCGATTCGTTCTTCTCCGTATTCATTTTCTTCCGCCTGGATATCCTGGACTTCCTCCACACGTTCAATCGTTCGTGATGCGGAGAGCTGCTGGTGCTGCCGTCTCTCCGTATGATAGCCGTGTGTGTTTAAAATGTAATAAGGCTCCATAAATGAAAAACTCTGTCGCTCCAGACTCTCTTCCCAAGCCTCCATATATTCAAGAACAAATTCCGTTTCCTCTTCTACAGTTTCACGGCCTGATTCTTCCCACGTACCTTCATCTCCGCATCCTGCTGCCAGCATGAGTACCGCGCTGGTCCAGATTAACGTCAGCCAGCTTTTCACAGTTGCTCCCCTTCTTTCTTTTGTTCATATTCCGTAATGGCCTGCTTTACCATTTCAAGCGTATAGTCAATTGATTTTATCTGCTCTCGAAACCGCTTCTTTTTCGTATCCTGCTGAAAACAAGTAACGGCAACCATCTCAACATTTTCGGCAAGTTGATCGATTTGCTGAGCATGAACATATGCCGGTTTTGCCATCTCCAGGAACTTTAAAACGTCGGGCATCCAGTTTTCCAGATCATTCATGACCCGTTCTACAAAAGGTTTTACATCATCATAAAAATCTGCAGATGCTCCACCGAGCCGATATGTTTGAAAATGTTCGGCTGCCTGCTTGTTCCAGTCTTTCAATGTATTTGTTCTCTTTATGAGTAAATCAAATTCATTCATGCGTTTCACCCCAGTACGATTGTAACAGATTAAGCCGGTCAGCCGCCACAGACACGTAGCGTGCCCGCTCAAAATCTGATATCATATATCGATGCCTGTTTTAGCAGGCTTAATGCAAAGTTAACACTACGATAAGTTATTCAGGAGGCGTCTGCTATGGCCATCCGATACCCAAACGGCAAAAAATTTCAGCCGAAGCGTATCCCCTCTGCTAAAAAAAGCGACTATAAAAAGGACAGCAGTTTCAGCAACCGAGGTATGAGATTTGAAGAACGCATTGAGGAATCCAATGAGTTCTATCTGTCCCGGGGGTTTGCGGTGATTCATAAGAAGCCGACCCCGCTGCAGATCGTCAACGTTCATTACCCGAAGCGGAGTGCAGCGGTCGTGACAGAGGCGTATTTCCAAAAGCCTTCCACTACCGATTTTAACGGTGTCTATAAAGGGTTTCATCTGGATTTTGAAGCTAAAGAAACGCGAAATAAGCAAAGCTTCCCATTGAAAAACTTTCATGAACATCAGCTGCATCATATGAGAGCTGTTACGGACCAAGGCGGAAAAGCTTTTGTACTCGTGCATTTCAGTATGCATGAGGAAGTATTCCTTATCCCTGCTTCTATCTTTATCGCGTGGACAAATAACGAAGAAAAGCGTAAGTCCATTCCAAAGTCCTGGATTGAAGAATCAGGATTCCGCGTCAGCCAGGGATTCATGCCCAGTGTGGATTACCTGTCTGCTGTTGATGAATGGCTCAGTCTTTAAGGCTGAAATTAGAAAGGAAGATGCAATATGGCAGAAAATCTGTCACGAAGTCAGCGTAAAAAATCACGTCGTCCTGATAAACCACAAAAGAAGGCTTCAGGCCGCGGTTTTTTCAAAAAATTGGTTATGGTATTTCTTATATTAATCATGGTTGGAATCATAGCCGGAGGTATTACAGCCTTTGCTATTATACGTGACGCACCAGAGCTTGATCACGAGCAGCTGACGCTGTCACAAAATCCGGAAATTCTTGACATGCATGATGAAATCATTACAACACTTGAAACCGGTGAAAACCGTCGTTCCGCTGATATTGAAGACGTACCTCCCGTGATGATCGATGCAGTGCTTGCCATAGAAGACGCGCGTTTCTATGATCATTTCGGAATCGACGTAAGGCGTCTCGGCGGTGCGATCGTCGCAAACGTCCGCAGCGGATTCGGCAGTGAGGGTGCAAGTACCATTACCCAGCAGGTTGTAAAAAACCTTTTCTTCGATTTCGATAAGACGATTACACGTAAGCTGCAGGAGCAGTATCTTGCACTTCAGCTGGAGCAAAGCTACACGAAAGATCAAATACTCGAAATGTACTTAAATGCTATTTATTTCTCAGATGGCCGCTACGGTATCGTGGAAGCTTCCAACTATTACTTTAGTAAAGATTTAGATGAACTTGATCTTGCAGATGCAGCCTTACTGGCTGGTATTCCACAGCGACCAAACGCACACAATCCTTACAATAATCCAGATTTAGCTGAAAACAGACGTAACATTGTCATTGATCGCATGGCACACTACGGAAAGATTACAGAAGAAGAAGCTGCGGAAGCGAAAAGCATTCCTGTCGAAGAGCAGCTTGAGCGTACTGAGAGGGAACCTAACCAGTACCAGTCATACATTGATCAGGTGCTGGACGAAGTCGAGGAAATTGAAGGCATCGAGGCGAGTGATATCTACACCGGCGGCCTTAAAATTTATACGAATTTAGATCCCGATCTGCAGGAACACGTAGAACGGGTTATGCAGTCTGATGAATTTGTGCAGTTCCCTGATGAACTGATGCAGGCTGGTGTCACCCTGATGGACACGGACAGCGGACAGGTGCATGCGATCGGCGGCATGCGCGAACAGGCAGAAGGTGTACGCATGTGGAACTGGGCAACCAGCCCTTCCCGTCAAGCCGGCTCAACGAGTAAACCGATCTTCGCCTACGGTCCTGTCATTGAACACGAACAGTGGCCGACTGCGCAAATCATAGAGGATGAGGAATACGAATACAATACTGGCGATCCGGTTCGGAACTTCTCCCGCACGTTCCGTGGTGATGTGACCATGCGTGAAGCATTGCGTGACTCTCTCAATGTGCCCGCAGTAAAGGCTCTTCACGAAGTCGGGCTGGATGCATCAGAGTCGTTTGCCGAGGGGCTGGGTATCCCGGTTGAAACAATGGTGGAATCAAATGCCCTAGGTGCAAACGAAGTATCCTCGTTTGAAATGGCGGGTGCCTACGGCGCATTCGGCAACGGCGGTACGTATAACGATCCGCATACGGTGCGCGCAGTGGAATTTCCTGATGGACAGGTCATTGATTTGGCTCCGGAAGGTACGAAAGCGATGGAAGATTACACGGCCTTCATGGTTTCCGACATGCTGAAAGATGTGATCTCAGAGGGAACTGCATCCCGCCTGCAGATGACAGGGTTTGAAGCTGCCGGAAAGACGGGCTCCAGTAACTTCACTCCTGAAGACAGAAGCCGCTATGGCATACCTGAAGGTGCCAATGCGATACCGGACGCCTGGTTTGTCGGTTATTCAACAGAGTTGACTGCTTCTGTCTGGACCGGTTATCCATCATCCAACGATGGATTCATTGACCGGAATAACAATGAACATCACATTTCTCAGGATATATTCCAGGAAGTAATGAACTATGCTCACGAAGGAAGAGATACAGCAGATTTCAGCCAGCCTGATTCCGTTGTTGAGGTTGATGTTGAACGGGCCACTGGTCTTCTGCCGAGCAGTTTCACTCCTGAGAGTGAAATTATCAGCGAGTACTTTGTCAGGGGCACCGAGCCGGGCAGCGTTTCAGAAGAATTTGAAATCGAAGAAGCTTCTGGAATCAGCGGTCTTTCTGCTTCCTACAACGAAGCGGACGATACGATTGAAGCAAGCTGGAGCTTCCCGGAAGATGAGCTCGAATTTTTCAGCTTCCGCATTGAAGTTGCAGATTCGGAGACTGATTTCAGCACTGTTGATACGACAAAGAGCACTTCCTTCTCCTTCTCCAATCCGGCTCCCGGGGAAACCTACACGATCCGCATCACGCCGGTCGACGATGAGGATGATTCGGAAGCTGGTGAATCTGTCTCGGCTGAAGTAACGGTTCCGGACGAAGAAGAGGATGAAGAAAATAATGAAGAAAACAACGAAGAAAATAATGCAAATGAGAATAATGACGCAGATGAAACAAACGAAAACAACGAGAACAGTGACAATAACGAAAACAATGAAGCGGTTGAGGAGCCGGAAGAGAACAATAACGGTACCGACAATGAGAATAATGAATCACCGGAAAATGAAAATGGCAGCAATGAGCCTGAAAACAACACCGGTAATAATGAGCCTCAGAATGATGAAGAATCCCCTTCTGAGAACAATAACAGCAATAATGATAACGGGCCTCCTGAGGATTCACCGGGTGAAGGCGAACCAAACAACAGCAGCAATGACGAAAATGTTTCTGGTCAGGAAGCTGACGAACCTGATAATACAGAAACAGAAAATGAATAAACGGATTAACTATCAAACAAAGGGGCTTTCCAAAATGGAAAGCCCCTTTGCTTACTAATCGCACATTCGTTACATGACACCTTTGTGCTTTCAAAACACATTCGTCGTTACGTCCGCAGTTATAAGCTTAAACTGCGCTGCCGCTTAGTGTATTTACCTGCCGGGCCGGCGCAATAGCTTGTGCTTCATTTCCTTTGCAAGCTTGCAGATTTCGAGTCTGCCGGTAAAGTGACCGGCACGCTCCTGTGCAAATTGAAAGCGCTCCGCCGCATTGACAGGTGCTGCCTGCTGCTCAAAAACAGAGCGTTCAGGGTCATTTTCCTTTTGATAAGCCTTAAGCAGCTGGATCAGAGAAATTGCTGCCTGATTCACTTCTTCAGCTTCAGCGGAGTGGCGCATATGCGTTTCATTCCATCTGTCATAAAATTCCTGATGAAGCGAGATAAGCTTTTGGTTCATTGAGCAGCTGCTTTCTTTTCCCGTTTCTTTCCTTCTCTGCACAAATGAAGAAGCGGGCATTCAGTACAAGCAGGCTTTTGAGCTTTACAGTGATAGCGGCCGAAGAAAATCATACGATGATGCGTATCCGACCATTCTGCTTCAGGAATTTTTTTCATCAATGCTTTTTCCACTTCCAGAACGGAGTCTTTCCACCTGCAGAAGCCGAGACGCTTGCTGACTCGTTCGACGTGTGTGTCAACTGCTATAGCGGGCCTTCCGAATGCTACGGAAGTGACCACATTAGCTGTCTTGCGTCCAACGCCCGCTAATTTTACAAGCTCATCCCGTTCCCTGGGAATCTCACCGTTAAAATCGTCAATCAGGCTTCTGCAAAGCTTCTGAATATTTTTAGCCTTACTCCGAAAAAGACCAATGCGGCGAATATCCTGTTCCAGTTCTTCGAGAGGAACAGCCAGATAATCTTCCGGGGATTTGTATTTCGCAAACAGGGAAGGCGTCACTTTATTCACAAGTGCATCGGTAGCCTGGGCAGACAACAGCACAGCTATTGTTAATTCAAATGAGTTGGAATGGGTCAGCTCACATTCTGCATCCGGGTACATATTTTCCATCGTATTAAGCACTTCTTTGATCTGCGTCCGGTTCAGCATCAGCTCTTTCCCCCTTCAAGCCAGTTGTACCCGGGATGAGGTCTGGCAGCTTTGACAGGCGGTGCCTGGGTGCCTTTTCGCTGGTTACGCACTTCTTCTGTCATTTGCCTTGCCTGTTCCGGTGTTTTTATACCCTTGCGTTTCCATTCAAACAAAATACGGTCAATGTAGCGGAAATTGAGCTTCGACGAAATCACAGCTTCTTTTAAAGCTGATTGAATCAGCTCACACGTGTGTTTATCTTCATCGAGCCACATCGAAATCATTTCCATTTCGATCGAGGAGAGCGGTCGTCCGAATTCTTCCTCAAATCGTTGGAATAATCGTCCTTCTTCGATTTCTGACTGCTCTCGTCCGTCAGCTTCTGAAGGCTGTCCTGCGCTTTCCGCCATTTTGCGGTACAGGGGCTGCAGCGTCATTTCTTCCTGAATCATTGCCGTGCTGCTGCGCGGCTGTTCCTTGATTTCAATCAGTCCTTTGCGCAGAAGCTGGCGAAGGATCGATGAAATATTGTTTTCATCTGCCGTCATTCTTCCCGCGAGCATTTCAGGTGATGGAAACGTTACGCCTTCTTCAGAAAGCTGATGAATATGAAGAACAAGCAAAAATTCTTCATCTGTCAATCCAAGCTGTTTATATGATTTAAAAAAAAGTGCTGGCAGTACAAAAGGTTTTTCCTGCAGCAGATTCAGCAGCTTCTCATCCATGACTATCTTCCTTTCGATTCCTGAAAATTTCTTTTTCGTCTGTACCACTGCAATTCGCTGAACCTGGCGAAAAAAGGAGCCGTCCAATATTATCTGTGCTGGACGGCTCTCACTATAAAATCAGACGGAATGGACGACCTTCAAACAAAAACATTCGTCTTCTTTTGCTTAAGGGTAAAGCCTGTTTAGCAGTCTTGGGAATGGAATAGTCTCGCGAACATGTTCTGTTCCAGAGATCCATGCAACCGTTCGTTCCAGACCGAGACCGAAGCCGGAATGCGGAACAGAGCCGTACTTTCGCAGGTCCATATACCACTGATACGCATCGGCAGACAGGCTGTGTTCGTCATAGCGCTGCTGAAGCAGTGCTTCATCATCAATGCGCTGGCTTCCGCCAATAATTTCGCCATATCCTTCAGGCGCAATGAGATCTGCACAGAGGACAACATCGTCTCTTTCAGGATGCGGCTTCATGTAAAAAGCTTTAATATCTTTCGGGTAATTTGTGATAAATACCGGCTTATCGTATGCTTCAGCAATTGCTGTTTCATGAGGCGCTCCGAAATCTTCGCCCCACGTGATTTCATAGCCTTCATTCTGCAGGAAGGTTATCGCATCATCGTAAGAGATTCGCGGAAACGGCGCCTGGATTTTTTCCAGAACAGCCGTATCTCTTTCTAAAACAGCAAGCTCTTCCTTACAGTTTGTAAGCACAGACTGCACGATCGATGTGACGTAGTTTTCCTGAACTTCAAGACTTTCCTCGTGATCCATAAATGCCATTTCCGGTTCAATCATCCAAAATTCAATTAAGTGTCTTCTCGTTTTTGACTTTTCCGCCCGGAAAGTAGGTCCGAATGAGAACACTTTTCCGAGCGCCATCGCTGCTGCTTCCATATACAGCTGCCCGCTCTGTGACAAGTAGGCATCTTCATCAAAATACTTCGTGTGAAAAAGCTCGGTTGTGCCTTCCGCTGAGCTCGCTGTTAAAATTGGCGGGTCCACCTTTACAAATCCTTCGTGATTAAAGTATTCATACGTGGCCCGGATAATCTCATTTCGAATGCGCATGATGGCATGCTGTTTTTTGGAACGGAGCCACAGATGCCGGTGATCCATCAAAAATTCTGTGCCGTGTTCTTTTGGAGTGATAGGATATTCAGATGCTTCGTGAATGATATCGATATCCGTTACTGCCAGCTCGTAGCCGGAAGGTGCCCTGTCGTCTTTTTTCACCGTGCCGGTGACATATAATGACGATTCCTGGGAGAGCTCTTTCGCCTGCTTAAATTTCTCTTCCCCTACTTCTGCCTTTACAAGGACACCTTGAATAAAACCGGTGCCGTCACGCAGCTGCAAAAAAGCAATTTTCCCGCTTGAACGTTTGTTGGCTAGCCAGGCGCCAAGTGTTACAGATTCATTCTCATGCTGACCAATTTGTTTAATTGTAGTTTTCAATGCGATAACCTCCGTCAAAAAATACGTGCCGGCGTCCTGTTAATAAATTCAGGATCCGCGAGAAGCTGTAAACTGTTCGATTCTGTTAAGAGCCTCTTCAAACTGATCCAGGCTCGTTGCGTAGCTTAATCTGATATTATCCGGTGCTCCAAAACCGCTGCCCGGCACTACGGCTACCTTTGCTTTTTCAAGCAGGGCCGTTACCCATTCATCGGTCGTTTCATAAGGACTGGCATCAACCGCCTGCTTCACATTTGGAAACAGATAAAATGCGCCCTGCGGCTTTTGGCAGGAGAATCCCGATATGCTGTTGAGACGATCAAAAACCTTGTTGAGACGTTCTTCAAACGCCGCACGCATTTTTTCCACAGAGCCATCATCTTTCTCATAGGCTGCAATAGCTCCATACTGAGCCATCACTGCCGGATTGGAGGTAGTGTGACTTGCAAGGTTTGACATTTTTTTAATGATTTCCTTGTTTCCTGCGGTATATCCAATCCGCCAGCCTGTCATGGAATGTGATTTGGAAACGCCGTTAACGAGAAGCGTCTGTTCCTTCAGCTCCGGAGACAGCTGGGCAATGGATACATGCTCAGCACCGTCATAGAGCAGCTTCTCATAGATTTCATCCGAAATAATCAGGATATTATATTTCAGGCAGACGTCCCCTATTTCACGGAGTTCTTCTGCGCTGTACGTCATGCCGGTTGGATTTGAAGGTGAATTGATAATAACAGCCTTTGTCTTATCCGTTACGGCTTGCTCGATCTGGGAAGCCTCTGCTTTGAATCCATTTTGCTCATACCCCTCAACAAATACCGGCTTTCCTCCGGCTATTTTCACCTGTTCAGGATAGCTGACCCAGTAAGGTGTGATGATAATAACTTCATCATCGTCCTGCAGAATCGTTTGAAAAACAGAAGAAAGTGCATGCTTTGCCCCTGTTGATACAATAATTTCGTCCGTACGGTAAGACAGATCATTATCGCGCTTCAGCTTTTCTGCTACTGCCTGTTTTAATGCAGGGAGTCCTGCGGCGGGAGTGTATTTCGTATGACCTTCCCGCATTGACTGGTAGCTGGCTTCAATAATATAGTCAGGTGTATTAAAATCCGGCTCGCCCGCACCGAGTCCGATGACATCGTGCCCCTGCTCTCGTAATTCTTTCGCTTTTGCTGTAATCGCAAGCGTTGATGACGGTGTAATGGATTCTACTTTAGGGGAAAATTGCATCCTTAAAACACTCCTCTGTTTGTAATGAAGTAAGGCTATCTCGATATTCTCGGCGACAGCTCATACCTGCGCAGATAATCGCCGTCTTCAAATGAAACATAGTAATAGCCGAAGCGTCCCTCTGAGTCACGATAGCGGATCTCATAAACAGGCGTATCGCTGATAAATCCGGCTTTGACAGAAACGAACCGGCTTATGTCCGCTTCAGAAGCCGCAATTGATACAGCTTCATCAGCAGAAATGCCATCGTTTTTATTGAGTATGATAACATCACGTTCTGTTTCGTCATCGGATTCTTCTGCTTCGTTCTCTTCGTTCCCACTATTCTCCGTTTCATCGTGTTCTTCTGCCGATTCTTCTTCAGGAAGCGGCTCTTCTACGAAAACATAAACCTCTTCACCGGAAGCATCAACTGCATCGATGACTTGATAGGAAACCGCACCGTGAAAGTAATCGATCTCACGGATTTCCTGAAGCTCATATTCCTGCTCAGCTGCTTCTACAGCAGACGCACGCCGTTCGTCCAGCGGACTGAAAGCAGCGCTGTAAACAGCATAAACAGAAACCGCCACAGCCGCTACACCGGCAAACCCTGCTAAGGTAATTAATTTCTTCATGCTTTATTCACCTGCAGTATCGTATATCGTAAATACCATTTGACTGCTGTCTTTCTCGTCCAGAGCTATACCGAACATCAAATCTCTTTCTTTTAACGTCCGGTTTAAGGAATCGACCATTTTATATGCATCCGGACATTTATTTATCGTGACGCTGTTAAGTAATTTCACCTGATTACTGCTCACGTTCCGTCCTCCTTCTGAAAAGACGCTTAGTTTTTCCGGAACAATTTGTACCGATTTTTATTTTATCATACCTGCTCAAGTCAGACGTTTGATTCTGCAATTTTTCTCCACTCTGCCTCTGCTTCAGCTCTTACTTTTTCTTCGTCCAGCGTAAGCAGGGATCCTTCGCGCATCAACGCTTTACCGTTTGACCAAACATCCGTTATATCTGCTGATTCTGCCGCAAATAGAAGATGATCTGCTGCGCGTTCATGAATGTCAGGCGTCATGTGCAGACGATCTGAACGGATCAGAACGACATCAGCAGCACTTCCTTCTTCCAGCCTTCCGCTGTCGGGAAAACCCAGCATTGAAGCGCCGCTGTTCCAGGCAGCTGACATCCAGTCTTCTGCCTGGACAGCAGTGCTGTTCTCCTCTGTGCCGGCATGTAAGAGGGCAGCAGTCTGCATATCTGCTAACACGCTCAATCGATTGTTGCTGGCTGCTGAATCGGTGCCGAGACCAACTGGTATTCCTGACTTAAGCATCTTTCTGACAGGTGCAACTCCGGAGCCTAGCTTTAAATTGGAGCGTGGATTATGAGATACAGCTGATCTGTTTTCTTTTAGAAGCAGAAGCTCTTCCTCTGTAACATGCACGGCATGAGCGAGCACTGTTTTTGGTGTCAGAAATCCGAGCTCATGCAAATGGCGGCAAGGGGAGACTCCGTGTGACGATAGATGATGCTGAACTTCCTGAGCGGTTTCAGAGACGTGTGTATGCCGGATGACATCGTATTTCTCGGCAAGTTCACCAGCCTTGCGAATAAAATCAGGCGGGCACGTATACAGAGCATGGGGAGATACTGCAGCTTTCAGAAGGCCGCTTTTGTCTGACTGAATCGTCTTAACAAGCTCCTCTGCTGCTTCCAGTCTCTCTGTCCACCGGCCGTCGAGTGCGATCATGCCTCTTCCTAATACAGCCTTCATGCCAACTTCTGTGACCCGTTCAGCAAGGTGCAGCATGTCGAGGTGGTACATGTCCATAAACATAGTCGTTCCGCTTCGGATCATTTCAGCCATGGCCAGATCAGAGGCGGCTCGCACAGTTGTTTCAGTAAATGTTGCTTCAGCGGGCCACATGACTGTCCGGAGCCACTCCTGCAGCGGCAGGCCGCCGCCGGCTCCTCTAAGCAGTGTGCTGCCTGTATGTGTGTGTGTATTAACGAAGCCGGGCGTGACGAGCTTTCCGGAAGCATCGACTACGCTGTCTTCGCGGGTTGGCTGAATGACTGAAGCGATTTGATCTATCGTTTTCCCGGTTATCCGGATATCTTTTCTTTCAGCACGTTTACCCGGAGTCAGCACTACCCCGTTTTTTATGATCGTTGCATTCATTCCTACAGCCCCTTTCTGAACCAGTCCGCTGCCCGGCTTTCCAAATCATGTATGGATTCTTCATAGACAGCGACTTCTTCCGGGAGCGACTTCAAAAACTTTCTGCCATACCTCGCAGTAATAATGCGTCTGTCCATGACAACAATGAATCCGGAGTCCTTTTCGCTGCGGATTAATCTCCCGAATCCCTGTTTAAATCGAAGAACAGCTTTAGGAAGTGACAGCTTCATAAAGGGAGAATCGCCGCTTTTTTTTAGTTTATCTGACTTAGCCTGAAAAACGGGGTCCCCTGGCGGCGGAAATGGAAGCCGTGCCATGACGAGAACAGACAGGTCTTCACCGGGTATGTCGACACCTTCCCAGAAGCTGCTCGTACCAAACAGAATACTCCGATCAAACTGCTGAAACATCTTAACGAGCTTTGTCCTGCTTTTTGACTGAACACCCTGACCAATCAGCAGGTAGCTCTCATCGAGCATCGGCTGAAGCAGGCGGTACGCCCGGCGCAGCATGTCATACGAAGTAAACAGTACCATCATCTTTCCCTGCGTGACGATGGATAGCCTGTAAACCGTTTCAACGAGCGCTTCAATGTAGAGCTCTTCCCCGTCTTCTTTAATAAGCGGCATATCCTCCGGAATGAAAATCGCTGCCTGCTCTTTCCATCTGAACGGGGAAGCTACCTGGAGTGTGCGGATTTCAAAATCTTCAAGTCCGAGCTCCTCGATCATGTACGTAAAGCTTTTATCAACAGTCATCGTAGCACTCGTGAGCAGCACGCTTTTCTTTTTACGGAAAAACCGGTCGGCCAGCAGATGATCGACTTCGGTAGGACTTGAATAGACGGTGATCGATTGTTTTGGTCCTTTTGCAGACTTTTCCAGCCAGTAGACATATCCTTCCTGCTGCTGAAGGATCAGCTTTTCAACGAGGGAAAGCTTATCTTCCAGCTCCTGAAAAAATGCCGTCAGCTTTGGCAGATCTTTCTCTGCAGCTTCCTGCTGCAGAAACACCCATTCATCGAGAATATCCTGCATCACTGCCCGGAACCTGGCAGCTGCATCCTGTACCAGCGCCCACTTACGGTCCATGTGCACTGTGCGGGCTCTGTCGCCGCTCTCTGATGTACCTGCACCGTGAGATAAGTACTGGTACATCATTAAAAATGTATCATGGTATTCCTGTTTGGCGTCTTCAAAGGCTATCGTCAGTCTGTTCAGCCTTTCAGGCAGATGCTCCAGGGCCCGATCAAGCACTCCTTTTTGATCACGTCCTGCGAATTCATTGAGGAGTCTTGCCATATCGGCATATTCGAGTGAGATCCCGAATTGCCTGGAGGCAGCTTCAGATAAATGGTGCGCCTCATCGATCACTGCTTTTCGATATGCCGGGATGACCTGGCTTTCATATGCGATGTCAGTCAGAAGCAGGGCATGGTTTGTAATGATCAGTTCAGCTTCACGTGCCTGCTGCTTCGCACGCTGATAAAAATCCCTGGAAAACCAGGGGCAGTCAGGGCTTGAACAAGAATCCGGATCACTGGCTATCTCTTTCATAAACAAGTGAGATGCCGCAGCCAGATTCAGTTCTTCAAGATCGCCGGTTTGCGTTTCTGTAAGCCATACGAGAAGCTGGGATCTTGCCAGCATCGTTTCATAGCTCTCATGGAGCTGATTTTCCAACAGCCGTTCCACTTTTTGCAGGCAGGCGTAGTGATGTCTGCCTTTTAAAAGGGCTGTCTTCGGTTTAAAGGGAAGCAGCTTTTCCAGCAGTGGAACTTCTTTCTTTAATATTTGTTCCTGAAGCTGGATTGTTTCTGTACTGACCACTATCCGTTCTTTATTGTTCCATGCATGAAGAGCTGCAGGAATCAAATACGCAAGCGTTTTTCCGGTACCTGTGCCAGCTTCTGCCAACCCTGTTTCATTTTCCGAAAATATGGTGTCCGTAAAGGTCATCATTTCCGCCTGTCCTGAGCGGAAAACGTATCCCGGGAAGACAGCTTCCATTTTTTTCGACTGCTTGAAAGTCGACAGCACATCTTCAAGCAGCACTGGCTCTGATCGGTCCCCGCGCGGAGAGGCTGCTGGTTTCTTAACGGCAATCCCCCGATACGTTTCTATCCCGTTATGTTCCGTTTCTGCCGCTTTCTCGTAAGCCTCCGCCACGAGTGGATACATATCACTTTTCCAGCTCGTAGCAAGCGACAGAAGATGTTTCAAAGCTGCAGACGGCAGCTGCTGTAATTTAGTATGTATGCGGAGCCATAAATCGGCAGCCGCTTCCGCATCACTGTCAGCCTGATGTGGATTCTGATGCGTTATTCCAAGTGATGCAGAAAGTTCTCCAAGCCGAAAGCTGTCCTCAGAAGGAAAAAAAATGCGGCTTAATTCTACTGTATCCACAACCGGTCCTTCAAAAGGCAGATACCCGGCTTCTTCCAGTGCTTCATTTAAAAAGGGAAGGTCAAAATCAGCGTTATGGGCTGCAAAACAAGCATCCGATAAATCGGTAAGCACCTCAGGTACGATATCCTGAAATGCAGGAGCTCCTTCCAGATCCTCTAATGAGATACCGGTAAGCTGCTGCACAAATTCAGGAATCTGATCCGCTCCATTGATAAAGCTTGAGAAGGTCTTCACTTTTTCTCCATTCTCAAGCACTACGTAAGCAATCTGGATAATCTTGTCACCTGCTGCCGCTGACACACCTGTTGTTTCCAAGTCCATTACCACAAATTTTGACAACGTCATTCCCTACCTTCTGCATAGTACTGTAAGCCCTCAGCGTATTGTTCCGGCAGGCTCTGTTCCCATTTTCTCTGTTACTCTGTTCTGGTCATCGAGAATCGCCACATTGGGTACATGTTTGGCCGCCTCTTCTTCCGACATCCACTTGTAAGAAATAATAATCACCCGGTCACCCGGCTGAACAAGTCTTGCAGCCGCTCCGTTCAGACAGACGGTACCGCTGCCGCGCTGCCCGGAAATAATGTAAGTCTCGAGACGCGCACCGTTGTTGTTGTTTACTACTTGTACTTTTTCATTTTCCAAGAGCCCTACCTCATCCAGCAGATCCTGATCAATCGTTATGCTGCCTACGTACTGCAGATTAGCTTCCGTTACAACAGCCTGGTGCAGTTTAGCCCCCATCATTTCACGAAACATGCTCTTCTTCCTTTCTGGTCCACATAATATTGTCAATCAGACGTGCGTGATCGTATTGAACTGCACAGGCCAGCAGCATTTTTCCTTGATAATCATCGGCCGGCAGTTCAAGCTCAGGGTACGTTCTCACCTCTGCATATTCCACCTTGCCATTTACTGAACGCTGCAGCATCCCGCGTCCGGTTTCGGGTGAAAACGGATCTTGTTCATACACTGCTTTCATCTTTTGCAATGCCCGGTAAATCTCAGGCGCGTCGGCTCTCTCTTCAGGATTCAGCCGAACATTTCTTGAACTCATTGCCAAGCCGTCGGATTCACGTACAGTTGGCACTGTAACAATATCTGTAACAACATGATAGTCCTGCACCATGTTCTCCACTACCGCCGCCTGCTGCGCATCTTTACGACCAAAATAAGCTCGTTCAGGTGCAACAATTTGCAGCAGCTTCATGACCACAGTTGCGACTCCGTTGAAATGCCCGGGACGGTGCGCTCCGCAAAGAACATCTACCCCTTTTGTTACATGAATATACGTAGACATTCCATCCGGTCCTGCCGGATAAAGCTCGTTTAAAGCAGGTAAAAATAAATAAGCCACACCCGCGGCCTCTGCCTGACTAATATCGTCGTCAAGCGTTTCCGGATAGGCATCGTAATCTCGCTTGTCATTAAACTGCAGAGGATTTACAAAAATACTCATAACAACTGCATCATTATTTGCGGCTGCTTCTTTGACGAGGGCAAGGTGGCCCGGATGGAGAGCACCCATTGTAGGAACGAATGAAACAGGCCTCTCTTCTCTCTGAAGCGCAGTTCTCAGCTCATGAATCGATTTTATCAGCTTCATTTCTTTCCACCGTAAAGTCCGCCAGGATGTTCGAGCGGTTCAAACGTATGTGACGTATCCGGAAAAACACCAGAGCGGACTTCTTCTGTATAGCTAAGCAGTGCCTGTTCAATGAGGCTTCGGGCATCCGCATATTGTTTAACGAACTTCGCCTGTTTCCCGCTGAATTGACCAATGATATCGTGATAAACAAGTACCTGGCCATCTGTAAAACGGCCTGCACCGATGCCGATCACAGGAATTTGAAGCAGTCTGGCAGCTTCCTCCGCTGTCTCCTCCGTTACACATTCGAGTACAAGCATAAATGCCCCGGCCTTCTCCGCCTCCAACGCTTCCTTAAGAAGCGTTTCTCTTTCTTCCTGTGTTCTACCGCGCACGCGGTATCCTCCGTCGACGCCGACCGTCTGCGGTGTGAGTCCTAGATGAGCACAAACCGGAATACCGCCTTCTGTGAGCATGCGTATTTTTTGAAACACGCTTCCTGCTCCTTCAATTTTGACAGCGTCAGCGCCCCCCTGCTGTATAAGGCTAAGCGCTGCATCGAGGGTGCGGTCTTGTGAACCTTGAGCAGTAAGAAATGGCATATCCGTTACAATGAACGTGTCTCTGGCTCCACGTTTGACTGCGCGCGTATGATGTATCATGTCTGCAGTCGTCACATCTGTTGTCGTATCGTAACCGAGTACTGTCATACCTAGCGAATCTCCAACAAGGATGAGATCCACTCCGGCTGCTTCTGCTGCTTCAGCGCCGGGAGCATCGTAAGCCGTCACCATTACGCATCGTTCGTTTTGCTGCTTTTGCTTTTTAAATCCAAGTGTCGTTTTTTTCACTTTATTTCCCCTCCGCTCTGAAAGAGAAGGGCTGCGCATGATGCGCACCGCCTTCTGTCCCCGTCCATTTAAAAGGATCGAGGCAGACATAATAAATTTGTCTGACCATGCTGGTACAGCTCCAGTAAAACAGATGCTGTCCAATCGTCATTATAGCAGAATCGTTACCGCGCGTCGAAATTCATGTGATGTCGATACCACCTGAAACGATCGAATGGACCTCGCCGTCTTCGGTTTCTATCAGCAGTGTTCCATCAGCTTTAATTCCTTTCATCATTCCTTTTAGCTTTCTGCGGTTTTGAACGACAGTAACCGGCTTTGGATGGGAGAGCGCGTGCTTTTCCCACACCGGTCTGACAGCTTGAAATCCTTCATGTTGAAACTGCTCCATTCTTTCATGAAGCCTGGATAAAAGCCGGAAAGCTGCTTCTTCCCGGCTGACAGAAGAGCCTCGAACGATGGCAAGCGAGGTAGCAATGTCTTGAAGTGCTTCCGGGAACTCTCTAGTATTCACATTGATGCCGATTCCCATAACTAAAGAAGAGACACGGTCCTCCTCTCCCTGCATTTCCGTCAAAATGCCGCAAACTTTCTTTCCGTTTAGCAAAATATCATTCGGCCATTTAATTTGAGGTGTAAAGCCGAGCTCCTCCAACGCTTCTGCTGCTGCCGCTGCGGCTGTCAATGTAGCTGTCGGCGCCTCCCGCATATCCATTTCCGGACGAAAGATAACACTGATCGCTAAAGCGGTGCCGAACGGTGTACTCCACGGACGTCCGAGTCTTCCTCTCCCGCCAGTCTGCTCATCCGCTGTAACAGCTGTTCCTGCAGGTGCCCCTTCGGCTGCAAGACGCATTGCTTTCGTCTGAGTTGACGGGAGGCTGGCGGTATGGTCAATAGTAATTGGTATACAAGCTTCATTCAGCCGAGCCTGCAGTTTATCCGGAGACAATACAGCCGTTTCATCCACGAGCAGATAGCCGCGGTTTCTCACTGCTTTAATGTCGTAGCCCATTGCGCGCAGACTTTGAATATGTTTCCAGACTGCTGTTCTCGATAAATTCAGAGAGCTGCTGATCTTTTCACCTGACACGTAGGTGGATGACTGTCTCAGCAACTTTAGTGTTTCTTCTGCTCCCATTTTTTTCTCCTCTCTTTTGCATAGCGTAGCAAGCTCTCACGTTCATTCGTACCCCCATTTAACACAAACTTTTCACAAGCTTCGACTATATTTTTACGCTCTGACGCGGGAAAAAGCGCGATATCCTCTCCAAGCAGAGCGAGATCCCTGCGATGCTTAATCGGAAGCTGCGCGAACTGCTCTGCCACTCTTACAGGTCCCTTATTTACAGGAAGCAGCTCTGCAGCAGCAGACGCTGCCTCTTCACCTAAGCGGTATAACGCTTCATCCGACCACGGGTATGTAAGTTTTGCTTTTGAAGCTCTCGCCACTGTCTTTCTGACGCGACGTCCGTATCCAAGTTTCCGCCCTTTCCGATCGTTTCCTTCCGTAAACAGTAAACTCCACGCCAATTCAGACAGCGGAAAGTCGAACCGGTGTTTATGAATAAGACTGTCAGGCGAAAGGTGATACGGCTCAGGCAGGAAAGCGGTGCGTTCTGCAACTAACTCGAGCAGGGCAGAAGAGACAACGCACGGTCTCAGCGCAGAAAGTTCCTTCTGAACACGCTCCGGAGCAGCATCAAATCCACCGGCGAGCGCTCGAAAAGTCTTATCCAACCGATTATCGGGTGTAAATCCTAAACACAGCTCGAAGCGGATCATCCGAAACAGTCTCAGCATATCCCGTTGAAACATCCGTTCGGGATCACCGGGAGCCGATAATCGTTTTTCTTTAACAGCACGCTCTGCACCAAACGGGTCTATCAGCGCTTTGCCGGCATCAAACGCTGCTGCATTACAAGTGAAATCACGCAGGGCCAGGTCATCTTCTATGCGCGTCCCTTTGAGCGGAGTCACTTCAAACGGATTTCCGTTCGAAAAAACAAGAAATGTATCATATCGTTGACCGACGCGCACTGTGCGGCCGAACAATTTCCGCCAATCTGCTTCAGTGGCAGAGGTGACAATATCGACATCAGCCGGTTCTTTGCCCATCAGCGTATCTCTGACTGCTCCGCCGACAATCCAGGAATCCCATCCGGATTTTTTAACGGTGTTAAGCAAGTTAAATGCAGATGAAACTGCTGCATTCATCGGTTACACGCCTTCTGATAAACGTTCACATAGTCATCAACAATCGCCTGCTTATTAAACTTAACAGCAGTTCGTTTAACTGCATCTTCACCCATCTGTTTACGAAGGGACGGATTTGTAAGGATGTGAATGGCTTTCCGGGCGGCTGCTTCTGTGTCTCCGACAGGAACGACGTAACCAGTTACCCCTTCATCGATTACTTCAGGGATTCCCCCGGCATCACTGCCGATAACCGGCACTCCGCACGCCATAGCTTCGAGCAGCACGAGTCCAAAGCTTTCTTTTGAGGATAATAAAAGCTTCACATCGCTGATGGACAAAAGCTCGGCAACTCGTTTTTGTGTACCTGTAATATGTACCCAGGGTTCTAAACCTTCCTGCCTGACCATCGAACGAATAACTGGCAGCTCCGGTCCGTCGCCAATTAACAAAAGCCGCACATCCATATGCCGGCGTACTCGAATAAACGTTTCCACGACGTCCTCTACCCGTTTTACTTTACGAAAGTTGGATACGTGTGTCATGACCGGCACATCAGATGGAATGCCCAGAGACTCCTTTAACCCCGTATCCGGACGTTTATAATATACGCTGTCATCCACAAAATTGTAGACTGGTGTGATTTGTTTCGTCGTGTGAAGCAATTCGTGAGTCTGTCTGATTAAATCATTGGATACTGCGGTCACTTCATCAGACCGCTCAATCCCAAAGCGGATAATGTCACTTAGTGATGGATCATAGCCGAGTACCGTAATATCAGTTCCATGCAGCGTCGTTACAATCTTTACCGGATGGTCTGTCATTTCACGCGCCAGAAATGCACTCACTGCATGCGGGACAGCATAGTGAACGTGGAGCACATCGAGTTTCTCCTGCTTAATGATATCGGCCATTTTACTAGCCAGCGCGAGATCATACGGTGGATATTGGAACACCGCATAGGAATTCACCTGTACCTCATGAAAGTAGATTCCATCCTGTGCTTCATCAAGCCGGTAAGGGATACTCGAGGCAATGAAGTGAACGTCATGACCGTTTCTTGCCAGCGCTTTTCCGAGTTCGGCTGCGATCACACCGGACCCTCCAACAGTAGGATAGCATGTAATACCAATCTTCATGATAAATCAGCTCCTGTAGAAAAAAGCGGCAGTTTTTCTGCAGTGAATCCTTCTGCAAAGGTTACGCCGGCTTCTCTTCCTGTCAATCTGTCTCTCGCCTTCACGTCCTCCATGTATCCGTTCGTCAATGGCGTCGGCACGCCTCCTTCCATCTTTTCAAACTGGGACCGGTAGCAGTCAAGTGCTTCATATTTCCGGTCAGCCCAGCGTGTGATATCAACGGCTGTCTGCGGATTCCCTGGACCGTTAATTTGATAGTAAAACAAGTTTTCAGGCCTGTAGGCAGCTTCTTCGGCATACCGGTGGATTCCGCTTGTAAAAAAAGCTTCTCTGACTATATCTGAACAATGCCGATGATCCGGGTGTCTGTCAGCAGCAGATGGAGCGAAAAGCCAGCGGGGACGCCAGGCTCTTATTAGCCGTACGATCTCATCATGCACGTCCCGTTCGTCCAGGCGAAGTCCTCTGTCTGCGAAAGAAAGTATGTGTGACGTTTTCACTCCCAGAACGTCTGCCGCGGCGGAAGCTTCTCGCGCTCGAAGTTCCGGATTTCCATTTGAAGAAAGCTCTGCTGCTGTGAGACTTACAAATACAACCTCCGTCCCTGCAGCCGAAAGCTTTGCTGCCGTTCCGCCCATGCCAATTTCAATGTCATCCGGATGTGCACCAATACAGAGAATCGTGTCAGTCATGCCGGTCGCCTTCCGTTCTTTCGGCTATAACCCGACGCCACTCCAGTTCTCCCCGCTTGAGTGCATTTACGAGCAGTTCAGCTGTCGCCATATTTGTTGCAAGCGGAATGCTGTATACATCTGACAGGCGGATTAATGCATTGATATCCGGCTCATGCGGCTGAGCAGTCAGCGGATCCCGGAAAAAAAGCACAGCATCCATTTTATTTTCTGCGATCATCGCGCCGATCTGCTGATCTCCTCCAAGCGGTCCGGATCGAAACATATGCAGATTCAGACTCGTAGCTTCCATAATACGTTTTCCTGTTGTACCGGTAGCATACAGCGTATGACCTGAAAAAACTTGCTCGTAGGCCGTCATAAAAGCGACCAGATCATCTTTTTTTTCATCGTGTGCAATACAGGCTATATTCATTTTCGTTCCTCCCGTTCAAAATATCAGGCATTCCAGCTCGTTAATCGATCAAATTTTCCAGGCCGTAAACCAGTCCAGCAGAAACTGTCACGTGCTCCACCGCCATTTTAACTCCAGGCATGAAAGAAGCTCTGTTCAGCGAGTCATGCCGAATTGTTAACGTCTGACCTTCACCGCCAAATATGACCTCCTGATGCGCGACTCGGCCGGGGAGGCGCACGCTGTGAACTTTCATGCCTTCGTAGTCCGCTCCTCTTGCCCCTTGCCATGCTTCCTCCTCATCCGGATGACCTTGTGAGCCAGCCGGCCTTACAGCAGAAATCATCTGTGCCGTTTTCATGGCAGTGCCGGAAGGAGCATCAAGCTTGCGGTCGTGATGCTGCTCAATTATTTCTACGTTCGGCATGTATTTCGCCGCCATTACCGATAATTTCATTAACAAAATGGCGCCGATTGCAAAGTTTGGGGCGATAACCGCGCCAAGTTCTTTTTCTTCTGCGAGTTCTGATAACACGTTAATATCATCATCTGTAAATCCTGTTGTGCCCACCACAGGTCTGATCCCGAGCTCCAGAGCACGGCGCAAATGCTTTTTACCGGTTTCCGGATTGGTCAGATCAATCAGAACATCAGGCTTGTTTTCAGCAGCTTCATCAAGCGTTTCATAAACCGGAATCTGCAGGGGCTCCATCGTTTCCGTCTCCTGCATAGTCATACCGCCAAACTTGTAGTCAATCACTCCGGTCAGCTGCATGTTCTCTTCACGCTGTACGAGCTTTACCGCTTCTCTTCCCATGTTGCCTCTGGGGCCTGCTATCATAATTGTTATCACTGTTCATCCTCCACCTTTGTCCATCTGTCTTTATCTCTAGTTTCAAATTTATGCATAACGAGATTAAATGCTTCTTCTAAATCAATATCCAGCGAGTTAGCCAGGCAAATGAGCACAAATAAGATATCCCCGGTCTCCTGAGTCAACGTTTTTTCTTCTTCTGAATCTTTTTTAGGCTTCTCTCCATAGTAGTGGTTCACTTCCCGCGCAAGCTCCCCCATTTCTTCTGTCAGTCTCGCCATCATTGCCAGCGGAGAAAAATACCCTTCTTTAAATTGACCTATGTAAGCATCTACTTCAGACTGCATCTGTTCCATCGTTTTCTTATCCATTTTAAACGCTCCTTTCCATCATATACGGCTAAATCAGATTGCCAGCCGTCCGCAACTGTCATATAATTAACGGCGGCGGAGGTGATTGTAAGTGATTGCCAGAGTGCATATCAAAAACATCTTTTTTATCTTAGTAGGAACTGCGATTTTATCTTTCGGACTTGTCTATTTTAACATGGAAAACAACCTCGCTGATGGAGGTTTTACCGGGATTACGCTCATTTTGTTTTTTGTTTTTGACATTAATCCGGCTTATTCCAATCTGCTGTTAAACATTCCACTGTTTATTCTTGGCTGGAAAGTGCTTGGCCGGAACGCGTTTATCTATACACTTATCGGCACCGTTGCCCTGTCTTTGTTTTTATGGCTGTTCCAGGCTTATCCGGTGATGTCGATTCCGCTTCAGGATGATCTGACGCTTGCTGCGCTGTTTGCGGGCGTATTTATCGGGGTTGGACTTGGTATTGTATTCCGGGTTGGAGGAACGACCGGGGGAGTGGATATTATCGCAAAGCTCGGCTTCAAATATTACGGGTGGAGCATGGGACGCACGATGTTCGTTTTCGATGCTGCCGTGATCACAACGTCCCTCGTGTATTTAGACTACCGAGAAGCAATGTATACGCTTGTGGCTGTTTTTGTAGCTGCTAAAGTGATTGATTTTATCCAGCAGGGCGCTTATTCAGGGAAAGCGGCGATGATTATCAGCAGCAAGGTTCCTGAGATCGCGGCAGCAATATCTGACGAGATGGACCGCGGTGCAACGCTGCTCCAGGGAAAAGGCTCCTTTACCGGTGACGCTCGCGAAGTTCTTTACTGTGTCGTCGGTCGAAATGAGATGGTCCGGCTGAAAAACCTGATCGCTCGCACGGATCCGCATGCTTTTGTGACGCTGCAGGATGTACAGGATGTTATGGGCGAAGGATTTACGCTGGACGAAAAGAAGCGTCCAATCGAAATATCATGACGCACACCACTCAGCTGATTGTCTGAAAACCGATCAGCAGCAATCTTCATTTTTCACTTTTCATAACGTTGAGGGGCTCTTCCATAGGAAGAGCCCCTCGCAGAGTGTGGATAAAGTCATCTTAAGTGAATAACGTTGCATCTGCCTGTATCTGCGGACACTCGCTTTCCGGAGGGAACGGTCTCGGCTAACCGCTTCTTCCTTTCGTCAGAAGCGCTGGATCTTCGCCTCGTTCTGATCCTCCAGGAGTCGAGGTCCTCCGATGTCGGCAGCTGGCAGTGCGTTTCACGTGCCTGGTTAGGACTTCACGATCAGCTTTCATACAGATAGAACCTTC
>NZ_JAATHJ010000034.1 GCF_012034335.1 Alkalicoccus luteus
ACAGAAGCCGTTGTGGATCGGTTGATCCACCATTCTCATTTAGTTCTTTTTGGCGGGGATAGTAACCGCATGAAAGAATCCTTTCTCATGAATCAAATCGAGGAATGAGGAAGGAAACGGGGTTCATCATGAGTGGCATGACAAAAAGTACTGCCGTTTTATACATTTTTCTCTTGCCAAATACACATTTTTCTCTGATAAGATTGCTTGTGTTATTCGTTTGAATGAATCGTGTGGTGTTTGACAACTGATTTTTTAGCTATAAGAATACGAGAGAGGTTGTATGTTTAAGAGAAATTGAGGTTGTACAGAGAATGATTCGCGCTTTCTTGACAAAAAAGCTACCTTGAAAATAGCTCGTTCAACCAACGTACATCAAGTTTTTCCATTCTCGGCGAAGGCTTACCCAAGGGCTTGTTCTCGACTACTATTGGTGAAAGAGCGTGACGCCATCATAGATTCTCGCACTGCGCTGATCCTTTCGGTGTCCTCGCCTTCGTTCCACAGCGTTTGTGATGTTCCTCTTTCATGGTGCAGGTTGTCAGTGCAACAGTGTCTCTGTTACGATTCATTGTTGGTAGAAGGACATTTCACCTCCACTCGGGACGAACAGCGCTGCGGGCTCTTCCCCTCTCGTTCCTGCCCAGGCGTCCGCCGGTTTCCGCTTCTATTCAATCATACAGAAGAGAGATCGTTTCGTTCTCTGCCTTTCCGCTTAGGAAAAGCAGAGAGAAGGCGGTTTTCAAGCTACCTGTAGAGAGAGAAAGCCGAAACTCATCTCGTAGGAACAGTGGAAGGAAATCTTTACCGCAAGCGAAAGAAAGTAGTTGCAGTATTATGTTATTCTGATCAACATTAGTCATTAATAGAGCCAAACAAAAAAACTCCCGGGGAATCCCGGGAGTTCCGTATCCTTTAGAAAAGGATATTATGCTTTTGTTACGTTAGCAGCTTGTGGTCCACGCTGACCCTGCTCGATTTCGAAAGAAACAGTTTGACCTTCTTCAAGAGTCTTGAAGCCTTCTTCCTGAATAGCGGAGAAGTGTACGAATACGTCGTCCTGTCCTTCTACCTCGATGAAACCGAAACCTTTTTCTGCGTTAAACCATTTTACTGTACCTGTAGTCATGGATAATCCTCCTGCGCGGTCTGTGCCGCATATTTATTACTTAATTGAGCTCTCGTATTATCGTGCAAGAGGAACTGACTAGTTCTTCATCTTACGTGACGATTGAAATCTCAATAAGCGATCAAAAATGTGAATTGGTGTTGCTTTGAACAGTAGATGCTGCTGGTTATTAGCCCTTTGTTACGTTAGCAGCCTGTGGTCCACGCTGTCCTTGCTCGATTTCGAAAGAAACAGTCTGACCTTCTTCCAAAGACTTGAATCCTTCTTCCTGAATCGCGGAGAAGTGTACGAATACGTCGTCCTGTCCTTCTACCTCGATGAAACCGAAACCTTTTTCTGCGTTAAACCATTTTACTGTACCTTGAGTCATGCATAATCCTCCTGCGCGGTTATTTTAACCGCATAATATTACTTGATTGAGCAGTTCTTTTATTCGTGCAAGAGGAACTTTCCAGTTCTTCACTTACTTTCATAGCCGAACCTCAATAAGCTATTTCCTAGTATAGTACATGAAACCTAAAAAGGAAACCCCTTTTTTATTATTTCTTATCTTTCCCTCTGCTGGAAGCCGTCATCCATACCCCCATCATCACAATGAGTGCTCCTCCAATATGCGGAAGTCTGATGGTTTCATTAAGCCATGCGGCTGCTCCTGTCATCGTAAAGACGGGAAGCAAATTAAGAAAAACAGACGCTTTTGCGGCTCCCATTTCACCGACGGCTTTGTTAAACAGGATCAGCGCAATGATGGACGGGAAGATCCCGAGGTACACTATGCCCGCCGTTTCGGGCATTCCAGGCTGCGGAAGCCCGAGCAGAAACCATTCAGCAGCTGTGAATGGAAGCAAAATGACGACAGAGAGGCCGTTCATGACAAAGACAGCTGCAAATGCGGGGAAAAATCCCATGTAAGTTTTGACGAGAAGGGAATAGGCAGACCAGCACAGTATTGCCCCAATCATAAGTACATCCCCCGGGTTCCACTCGATGCCTCCCCCTGTAAACAGCGCTCCCTCGGTGACGACTATCAGTGCACCAATTCCGGACACAGCCGCTCCGGTCCACTGGCGCCAGCCGAGCTTTTCACTTAAAAGTATAGCAGCCAGAAGAATGGTAACTGCCGGTATAGCTGTTTCCAGCACAGCTACATTGGAGGCAGTTGTAAATTGCAGTGAAGCATATATAAATGTATTAAAGAATGTCACACCGGTTATTGTCATCCAGAAAAAAGGCCGCCGCTTTTCCAGAAAAAGGTGCCGGTGCTTCCAGGCTGTTCGCCAGGCGAACGGTGCCAGCACTAAAAAAGCAAACAGCAGGCGCAGGAAGGCGATCGTAAATGGAGGCAAATCATTTATCGCTTTACCCGTAAGGATATTGCCGGAATAAAACAGGACGACAAGAATCATTAACAGCGATCCGCGTAAAATGACGAGTTTCCTCCTTTACGGCAGGTCGTTGCCTGCAGCTGTATAAAGTCCATACCATTCTTCGCGGGTCAGATCGACCTTTGAAGCAGCGGCGGCCTGACGGATCCGTTCCGGAGTCATCGATCCAACTACCGGCTGAATGGAAGCTGGTATACGCAGAAGCCAGGCTGCTGCTGCAGTTGTTTTCGATATCCCCTTTTCTTCAGCAAGCTCTCTCAGCTTTTTATTTAGTTCCGGAAAGTCATCATTGTCAATAAACGGTCCTTCGATCATGCCGTGCTGAAACGGTGACCAGGCCTGAATGGTGATGTTTTCTTTTCTGCAGTATTCCAGCAGCATCCCATCCCGGTGAATCGCGCCATCCTGGTGCATGTTAACCTGCAGCCCGGCATCGATAATTGGTGTATGCATCAGGCTAAGCTGAACCTGATTAACGATCAGCGACACGTCTACGTACTGTTTTAGCAGCTCAATTTGTCCGGGATGATGGTTGCTCACCCCGAAATAATTAACTTTCCCGCTTTTTTTCAACTCCGAAAATGCCGATGCCACCTCTTCCGGCTCCATCAGTGCATCAGGCCTGTGGAGGACAAGAATGTCCAGATGATCTGCTCCGAGCCGCTTCAGAATACTGTCAACGGAAGTCACGATATGTTCCTTGGAAAAATCGTAAAACCCGCTGCGGATCCCGCATTTTGACTGAAGAATCATCTTGTCACGATCGGCACCTTTTAAGTCAATGGCTTTTCCAAACACTTCCTCTGAAGCTCCCTTTCCGTAAATATCTGCATGATCGAAAAGCGTGACCCCTTCTTCCAGGCTTGTACGGATTACATTCTCTGCATCCTTCGGGCTCATGTCTGCCATCCGCATGCACCCCAGGGCTACTTCCCCTGCCTGCAAAGGACTGTTTCCGATATTTATGACTTTCATCCTACCACTCCTTGATTTCTTCTTATCTGAGACCTGTTTTATTGTAGCATAAGGCCGTTTCTGACAGTGCAGAAACCGCTTACTTTGTTTTTACATAAAAAGGGATTAAAAAGAGTAAATAAACGATTGACTATTTTTAAATCTGAGTATTCAGGTTTATTTACCTACCCTCTTTATACGGTTTATATTTGGGTCAGGAAAAACGTGATGCGTCATGATTTTCTGTTGGCATCGGGCGGGTTCTCCGGTTCCCGCCGCCAGAAATATTTGTTTATGGAGGGTTGTACTGTATGGATGTTCGTATGAATACGCGTACGCGTCAATGGCTGCTGAAACAGGGTGGTGTCGTAACGGTTGATCCGTTTGTATTTCCGGGACTGATTAAAAACAAACGGATTCTGATTGATCATGATATTTCTCACGCGGAGCCGGAGAACAAAGAAGCTTATCACCAGTTTGATGTCGATGGAATTACGGTTTATCTCCACCGTAGCCTTACGATGAAGCACGCTGTCACCTTTTCTGTCGGAGGACGTGCACCGTTTGAGCAGATGCAGGTGAGCGGCGTACGCCGTCTTTTTACTGAAAATACGTGGTAATAATTACTTTACCTCTTTTAGAGGCTGGACTCCTACCAGCCTCTTTTTATCTTAACTCCGAATTCCTCATTAACATTTATCTATAAAAACACTTTTGAGATGAATTGAATTTCTCGATAACAGAAATAATTTTACTTGTTAGAGCAATAGTTGCACATCTCCCTTAAGTTAAGAAGGAGTTATTCATGAATTTGCTTTATATTCAATATAAACTAGACAATTTTTCTTATTATCTGTCTAAGAGCTATTTCCTCATCAAGTTTATTACTTCTATTACTAAACAACGAACATTTTTATACCCTCTCTTTTTAATATATCTTTTAAAAATAAATCGTTTTTAAGATTTGGAACTTTGGCTATTGTAATATTGGTCATCAATGACTATAATGTGCGTTATAAAGAACGAACTGCATCAGCACGTTACATTTTTCAAAAGGAGATGAATATTATGAATACCGAACCACTCATTTCAGTAATCATACCTGTCTATAATGTTGAAAGTTATGTAGACAAATGTCTGAAAAGTGTAATAAACCAATCCTATAAAAACTTAGAAATTATCATTGTAAATGATGGTTCAACAGATAGTTCTGCTTTAATTTGTAGAAAGTATCTTACCATAGATAAGAGAATTATTTTTATAAATCAAAAAAACAAAGGACTTTCATCTGCTCGAAACACAGGTTTGAATGTAGCTCAAGGAGAATTCATTGGTTTCGTTGATTCAGACGATTATATTCATTCTGATATGTATTTATTGCTAATGAATGCATTGAGAATTGAACAAGCTGATCTGGCTATCGGTGGCTATGAAAAAGTATTTGATACTGATGAGCAACAATCATCTTTGAATATTAATTTTTCTTCCACATTAAATTATAATTGTACTCGTTCTAAACTGTTTAATCATCTTTTTGATGAGCGCGCTATCCAGACAATTATAGCCTGTAACAAATTATACAAGCGATACCTTTTTGATAACGTACGTTATCCAATTGGAAAAATTCATGAAGATGAATTTGTTATTCACCATATTCTGAATAAAGTTTCCAAGGCCGTATATTTAGATCTCCCACTATATTTATACGTACAACGTAAATCTAGCATAATGAATACTCCGTTTAGCTTGAAAAATTTGGACTTAGCTAATGCTTACAATAATCGCTTTAAAATGTTTCAAAGTATTGATAATAATCATTTAATGTCTAAAGCATTATATTCTTATTTATCTTTATGTATGTCACATTATTATAGTGTCAAAAAGTTATCTCCCGATAAACAAGATGTGTTAAAAGAAATCAGAAGAAATATTACAGAAAATGTTTCTATTTACAACTCACTTCTCCCTCCAAAATTTCGACGCAATATTTATTTCTTCATAATCAGTCCCGTTTTATATCAAACAAAACATTTTGTGGCTTCTAATATTTATACGGTTGTAAACAAACTTACTTTAAAGAAAAAATCAGTATCGTCAACTTTGTAATAGGGACTCTAATAAGATTAAAGTGAAAAACTTTACTTAATAAATAGCTTAAATATATTTTGCAATTTTAAAGCCTGAAATAGTAAATATATGTAATTTAAAGTAGTGAATTGTAAGCTTTAATATCTGCTAGATTGTTTTCAAATGTCACTTATAAGATAGAAAAGCCACTCTTTCCAGTCAAAGCGAAAAAAGAGTGGCTTAGATTTTGTGTTTTCTCACTACCATTAAAATTCGGGAGGGTTCAGTAATTCCCTTTCACTTAAAATAACGCCGTAAAGGCAAACCCTAATGCAACGGCACTAATAATCGCAATCAGCCCCGGAATCATAAAGCTGTGGTTGAATACATAATTGCCGATTTTCGTTGTTCCGGTCCGGTCAAAGTTGATCGCGGCAATAAGCGGACCGTAATTTGGAATGAAGAAATAGCCGTTTACTGCCGGGAACATGGCAATCAGAAACAGCGGGTTGATGCCTAATCCAACTGCAAGCGGCATCAGCGCACTGACCGTAGCCGCCTGGCTGTTGAGGAAAATCGACATAAAGAACAGGGCAAATGCAAAGATCCACGGCGCTGTTTCCACCATTCCCTGTACGGCCGGCTCAATTTGATCCATATTCGCCTGGAAGAACGTATCTCCCATCCAGGCAATTCCGAATATCGCAACGACCGCTACAATTCCTGCACGGAATACGCTTCCCTCTGCCAGTTTATTCACATTGACTTTGCCTGCCAGAATGATGACGGCAGCAACTGTCAGCATAATGATCTGAATCGTATACGGCATCGACAGCGGCTCCATCTCACCGTCTACAGCAAAGGACGGCCTGAGCTCCGGGATACTTCCAAGCACGACAATCAGCATAGCCGCAGTCAGAAACAGCCAGACAGATAGCTTTGAGACGGTCGTTACTTCTGCAGTGTTTTCTCTCACTGCAGCCGGACGCAGCCCTTCTTTTACACGCTTTTGGTATTCCGGGTCGTCCTCCAGCTCAGCCCCGCGCTTTCGAATGGCGAAGGCAGAAATCATAATCGCTGTAAAGGTTGCCGGAATGGTTACGGCAAGAATTTGAAAGAGTGTAATGTCGAATGGCGCCAGCAGAGCTACTAAGGCAACGGTTGCAGCTGAAATCGGGCTGGCTGTGATCGCCTGCTGCGAAGCAATGACAGCAATGGACATCGGTCGCTCCGGTCGTACTTTCGATTCCTGTGCAACTTCAGAAATAACTGGAAGCAGCGTATAGGCGACGTGGCCGGTTCCCGCAAAAAAGGTGAAGAAATACGTGACTACCGGTGCCATAAACGTAATACGCTGCGGGTTTTTACGCAGAATTTTTTCTGCCAGTCCGATCAGGTAATCCATGCCGCCCGAGGCCTGCAGTGCACCCGCTGCAGTAATAACCGCGACGATCATCAGCATCACGTCGATCGGCGGCGACGTCGGCTCCAGACCGAAACCAAACGTCAAAATGGCAAGACCGACACCGCCCATGACGCCGAGGCCGATCCCTCCGATTCTTGCTCCTATTACGATAGCGGCCAGAACGACCGCGAACTGAATCCAAAACATAGCGCTGTTCCTCCTGATTCATTGATGCAGACTGGTGTCTGTTTAACGCTCTTTATCATAGCAGTACACTGCAGAGATGACGAGTCAGCTGTAGCCGGCTTCTTACCATTTTAGGCTGTTCTGCGTTCTCAAATCGCCCTGAGCTTACCGCTCCTCTTATTTTAAAGATTATAATCGCGTATTCACATCAATCAGCTCATGAAATCGATTACATCTTCTGATTGCTTTTACTTCTCATTTTTCAAACTAATTTCATGTTTGACAATGAATCAAAAACGGAAATAAATAAGCGAACACACGTTCTTGACCTGTTATATTGTTCACGGTAAGATAAGCGTATGAATTTCATCAGGAGGGCTCAGGATGAACCAGACTATTTTTCTTATTGATATGCAATCGTTTTTTGCCTCTGTGGAACAGCAGAAGTACGGACTTGCACCGGGAACGCCGCTTGTCGTTTCAGGCGCTCCCTCGCGTCCGTCCGGCGTGATTCTGGCTGCGAGTCCGGAAGCGAAACAAGCTGGCATTACCAACGGGGAACGACTCCGCGATGCAAGGCTGAAGTGTCCGAATGTCCGTGTTGTACCACCTCATATGCAGGATTATCTCGACTGGTCGCTGCGCATCACGGATATTTTTGAAACCTTTACTGATCAGGTAGAGCCGTACAGCATTGATGAGCAGTTTATGGATGTGTCCGGTTCGATCCATCTGTTCGGTTCACCGGAACAGACAGCTGCTGCCGTTCAGGAAGCCGTCTATCAGGAAACCGGAGTTTATGCGCGTGTCGGTATCGGCGACAATAAGGTGCTTGCTAAAATGGCATGTGATTTATTTGCAAAGAAGAACAAAAATGGTCAGGCCCGGCTCACATTAGAGAACGTGGAAGCGCATCTCTGGCCGCTTCCTGTAGACGATCTTTTCCGTGCCGGCACGAAAATGAGCCGGCACCTGCGCATGCGCGGGCTGCAGACAATTGGAGACTTTGCGGCACTGGAGCCGGAAGAAGTCCGCTCCAGATGGGGCATTCACGGTCAGGTGCTGTGGATGAATGCACGCGGCGTCGACTATTCCCCTGTTACTGCCGAGACCTTCTCCAGTCAAAAAGCGATTGGAAACGGAATGACGCTTCCGGCTGAATACGTTCGTCTGGAAGATATTGAACTTGTGCTGCTCGAGCTTTGCGATGAAGTATGCAGCCGGGCCCGGCGGGAGTTGAAAGCAGGACTGACTGTTTCCTGCGGTGCTTCTGGTCCGGCCGGCGGCTTTCACCGCAGCATCTCCATGCAGGAGCCGTCCAGTGCCGCAGCTTCAGTCTTTTCTGCAGCAGCTTCTCTGCTGCGCCGCTTCTGGTCAGGCTTCCCTGTCCGCCGGCTTCATGTTTCCCTATCCGGACTTTCACCTGATGGATGCATCCAGTTAAATCTGTTTCGCGACCCTGAAAAGCAGCTCGCCTCCCGGGAGATCGGCTATACAACGGACCGCATCCATGAACGCTTTGGCAAGGACGCCGTCAGGCGCGCCTCTTCCATGCTGCCAGCTTCACAGTTTCAGGAACGGGCCCAGCGAATAGGTGGTCATTTTAAATGAACGATCGCTATTTAAAACGTGGAAATTTAATGTGGGAAGGCAGCAGAATGATGCTGCACGAGCATACTGCTGCTTTAAAAAAGCGGGCCGAGCTTCAGAAGCGTACGCCTCCTCCGGCTCTTACTTCTGAGGACTGGGAGCTTTTTGGAGAGCGCCTTCATGCGGCTTCCGAGCATGAATTCGAGCTGGAGCTTCTTTACTGGCAGGACGGCTCCGTTTTTTCCGTGACCGGAGTGCCTGTTTTAAAAGCAGGATACATCTATATAGAAGAAACGAGACTGGTGCCAGAACAGCTGATCCGGGCAGCATATGCATAATACTTTTCAATTCAGAACGGCTGTGTCATGCTCACAATGGAACAATCATAAAAGGAGTTGACCAGCATGACGCATCATACGATTCCCTTAAGTCAAAGTGTACTGCGCGGTTCGTTCAGCCGGGACTACGATCCTGTGCTGACAGCTGCTTCCGGGGATACCATTACATTTCAAACACCCGATATTGAATGGGGCTACAGCCCTGATCCGGATACGGCGAAACGACAGCTTCGGCCGGCTGCCGAAGAAGCGGATCCAAAACACCCGGTCATCGGTCCAATTGAGATTGAGAAAGCTTCTCCCGGCATGACGCTCGAAATACGCATTCAGAAGCTTGAGCCGGGCTGGTATGGACGAAGCTGGGGCGGCGGAGCCGGAACTTGGCAGAGCGATGCCATGCAGCTGACAGGGGAACGCACGGCAGTCGACTGGCGCCTCGACCGGAATGCCTCTGCCGCGACTGCGGAAATAGGCGAGGCGTCGTACACGGTGCCGATGCAGCCATTTCTAGGCTTACTTGCTTTGCAGCCCCGCGGAAGAGACGTCTATCCGACTCCTCCCCCCTACTATACAGGCGGCAATATAGACTGCCGCGAGCTGACAGAAGGAAGCAGCCTTTTCCTTCCTGTTGAAACAGAAGGAGCGATGCTCTATGCCGGAGACGGGCATGCAGCTCAGGGCGATGGTGAAGTAAGCGGCACCGCAATCGAATGTCCAATGGATGAAGCGAGCATTCAGATCATTCTTCATCCGGACATGACACTTACTCAGCCTTATGCAACAACACCCGCCGGACTTATTACATTCGGTTTTGATACAGACCTGAACATCGCGTGTGCCAATGCTCTGCGGGATATGAACCGACGAATTGCGGCCGCATATGAGATCACCGAGGAGCAGGCAGCGGCGATTGCAGGAGCTGTTGTTGACCTTCGCATTACTCAGGTTGTCAACGGTGTGAAAGGTGTCCATGCTGTTCTTCCTGAAGGGCGGCTCCACGTAACCGGTAAAGCGAATAAACGAATCTAAACAGAGCACTAAAAAACGCTTCCGAAGCCTGCTGGCTTTCGGAAGCGTTTTTATTTACTACAAATGATCAGGCCCCGGGTTTACGGGTCCGGTTTGAAAATCGGGCTACCGTATAGTACGCCCGGTCGTACAATTTCGCTTTTTCTCGCCGGCGGCGGCGTTCCAGGGATATCCATCCGCCGATGGCAGCAGCTGCAGCTGCTGCCGCAAGTATGATCAGCATCCACATAGCAGACTCCTTATTTTATACGACGATCTCCTGCATCAAACTGCAGAAAGGAAGTCAATTTTTTCCACCCTCGTCCGTAAGCGGATAATGGACGAAGCGTTCGATACGACCGATTCGTGCCGTCTTTCAGGTTGCGGGCTGCGTGCCGGAAACGCTGAGCCGAATCCTGATCAGGGTACAAAGCAACAGGAAACGCTGATTCAGAAGCTTTCATATGTGTAATCCATCCGATTACATTATCGGACAGCGTATAGGAAAGGCAGGCGGCCATCGTACTGTCTTTTTCGGGATCATACCGGTTCAGGATGACGGCCGGCGAAATGCCGATCGATTCCAGCTTTCCGACGACACCATCTGCACACGGGATGGAGCTTTCCTCCATGGTCGTAACGAGCACCGTATGAGAACTCAGCTCTCCCCAAGTCAGGTAAGACATATGCGGAACATCTGCAATAATCCATTCAAAGGTGCCCAATTCTGCTTCATGCTTAATGCTGGAGAGATCTGCTGTCTCCGCCCGCATGATTTTCAGCAGCGGTGTATACGGCACACTTCCGTCCGCCGTTCCGGCCGCACCGGCGAGACAGCCAGCCTTTTCCGCACAGTCAATCAGCAGTACGCGCCGGCCGCCCAGAGCGAGCGAAACAGCGAGATTAACAGCTGTCGTCGTTGCTCCTGATCCTGTCTCACCACTGGTAACACTGACAAATGGAATCATTGCAAAACGCCTCCTTTTAAAAATGAATACCTTCCGCGGGTGTTTCTCCTCTGCTACAATAAGAAGCATAGAGCCTGAACAAGGAGGTTTTCAACATGAATTCACGCTATCACTGCTGTGCCACCTGCAGACATTTCTATGCGGAGAAAACGAAAAACGGTATGGCATACACATGTGTGCGCCTGGGATATGTAACGAAACCGAATTATCAGTTTTCCTGCTGGGATCCGCGCAGCGACATCCGGACAAAAATGGAGAACGAACAGTGAAGTTCTTTACCCGAATCAGCGGACCTTAAACACCGGTCGTATGAGAACGCATGTTCTATTTAACCATTAACCTGCTGCGATGTCAACCCGGTTTTTCTTCTTCCCGACCTGTCGGAGCTGCCTGTTGCATCGTGCTTCAGCATCACTGCAAGGAGTGCCGAAAAAATAAGGCTCTTTTAATGACTGGTGTTGATAGGAATAACATACGCCTGCAACTGCTTTTTTTCGCTTCCAGCAAAGAATTCCTTCCGCTATCCCTTCCTTGCGTATGAGGTGAGCTTCGCGCTTTTTTTCTCTGCAGGTATCCCGAAAGTCATCTTCTCTCTGCTTTTTGTAAGCGAAAAGGTAGAGAACGAAACGATTTCTCTTCAGTATGATCGAATAGTAGCGAAAACCGGCGGACGCCTGTGGAAGAACGAGCTGGGAGGATCCCGCAGTGAAGCGAGGAAGCTGAGGAGCTCGTCCACGGCAAGCCTGCCGAGTTGTAGTGATATGTCCTTCTATTAACAACAAACTTTAACAGGGCTAAAAATAAAAAAGAACCGCTCCGACCGAGCGGAGCGGTAATGAAAAAACTATTTCAGCGGAAAGCTGCTGAATTACTGCTGATGCTCGGCCAGAAAGTCGAGCATGCGACGATATACGCGGATTTCATTTTCTTTTTTTGAGAATCCGTGCCCCTCATCATCCAATACGAGATAGTCCACTTCTGTTCCCTGCCGCTTCAATGCTTCCACGATCTGATCCGATTCTTCTTTGACAACCCGGGGATCATTCGCCCCCTGAATGACCAGCATCGGCTTTTTCATGCCGTGAAGATACGTGATTGGAGAATCTTTCTCCAGTCTTTTTTTATCTTTAACCGGATCGCCAAGCCAGCGGTCCATAATCGGCTTCCAATGATCGGGCACCGATTTAATAAACGTGAACAGATTGGAGACACCGAAAATATCCACGACTGCCCGGAAATAGTCGCTGTGACGCCCGTGTAACAGCAGTGCCATGTAGCCGCCGTAGCTGCCCCCGACTAAAAAGAGGCGATCCGGGCTGCAGTATCCTTCTCTGAAAAGCCACTCGATCCCGGCTGTACAATCCAGACGCGGCCCTTCTCCCCAATCTTGTTCCACAAGCTTTACAAATGAAGATCCGTACCCTGTACTTCCGCGGAAGTTCGGAGCAAATACGGCATAGCCTTCGTGCAGAAATGATTGAAACATGGCCCGGTATTGTCGTCTTTCAGCAGCCTGCGGACCACCGTGCGGCCAGAAAATCATGTGACCATTATCTTTTTCCGGCTTTGGACGAAACAACAGTGCTTCAATTTCCCGGCCGTCAAAAGAAGTATAGCTGACCGTTGACGGCTGTACCAACTCTTCGGATGGTACCCCGGGAGCCATATTCTTCGTAATCATCGTCCAGCCGTCATCCTGGAAGCGGAAAATATTTAACGGTATATCCGCTTCCATTCCAAGCACATAAATATCTCCGCTTCCTGTCACCGTCACCTGCTGAATAATCGAAAAGGGTGCTCGAAGCTCTTCCGGATCCGGGGAGCCGCTGCGCCAGCGGTAGAGCTTATCCGCTACGCCTTTTTCTGTAGTGAAAATCAGATCTCCGCTTTCTTCATGCCGTTTCAATGATGTGATGCTTTCATTCGGAAGAGAAAGCACAGGCTGCTGACTGCCGTCCGTCAGATCAACCTCCGTTAAAAACGCGTATTCCGCCTCTTCATTCGTAATCATAAGCAGTGTACTGTCATCCGTAAACACAGCATCTCCGGTAACGTGGGGCTCATCCGGGTTCCGGCTGAGCGGCCGCCATTCCCCATTATAGACAGCATATGCAGGCACATGTGTATTCGCCCGCATTTCGCTCACAACCGCAAGCGATCCATCCGGACTAACCGACTTAAAGAAAGCTGCACCTCGCTTTCCTTCAAACAGCTGCTCAAGCGAATGGCTTTCCAGATCATAGCGCCAACCGGTTAAAAAAGACGAATTGCCTCTGCTCGACGAAAAATACAGACTGCCGTCTTCCCGCAGATCATGAAAAAAATGTTTTTCTCCGGGCCGTGCTTCAAAGAGCTGTTCTGCAAGACCGCCGGACGGAGGCAGTGCATGAAGCTGATAATTTTCATCGCCGTCCTTGTCGAAGGCAGCAACGACACAGGATCCACGCTTATCTTCTTTTAGAAATTGAGCTGACTGGCCGGTCTGAGCGAACAAATAAGGAAAGCCTTTCGGTAAATCCATCGCCCATACGTTCATTTTGCCATTCAGATTCGTTGAAAAAAGCAGCCGTTTTTCATCCGGTGAGATGGAAAAATGCTGAATCACGTAGGTTCGGAAAAACTGCTCGACGCGCGCCGGACGAAATTTCATTCTCCTACCTCCTCAGCAATTCGGAAAGCGATCTTTCCAAATTGAGCGCCTGTATCCAAGCGTTGGAACGCTTCCTCTGCCTGATCCAGTGAAAAAGTCTGGTCCATCAGCGGGTGAACGTTATGCTTGCTGATGAACGCGAGCATGTCACGATATTCTTCGTGACTCCCCATCGTCGATCCTAAAAGGTTGTACTGGCCATAGAAAAACTCACGCAAGTTGAGCTTGACCTCGTCTCCGGCAGAAGCACCAAACATGACCATGGTTCCACCCTTTTTCAGCTGATTCAGAGATTGCTGAAACGTAGCTGCTCCAACTGTCTCAACAACAAGATCCACTTTTTCTCCCTGAAGCTGTTCCTCCCAGTCACCCGCGCTGTCAATGGCTGCATCGGCGCCGGCTTCAAGCGCCATGCGACGTTTTTCCTCCGAACGTGATGTCACTATGACACGGGCTCCAATTTTTTTAGCAAACAAGAGCATAAGTGATACCGCCCCGCTTCCTATACCAGGAAGAAGCACCGTATCGGAGCTCTGCAGGTTTCCCCGGGTGAAAAGAGCCCGGTATGCTGTTAATGCAGCGAGCGAGAAAACACCAGCTTCCTCCCAGGATAAGTGCGGAGGCTTTGGTTCCAGCGAAGAAGCCGGAACGATGACGTATTCTGCAAACGTACCGTGCCCTGGAAAGCCGAGAATTTCAAAGCCTTCCGGCGGAGCCGGACTTTCCTCGAGCCAGTAAAGGCCTGGATTTACAACGACCGCTTCACCTTCTTCAAACCTTTCTACATCTTCTCCAAGCTTGTCTACGAGTCCGGCGCAGTCCGAGCCAATGACAAGCGGATCGTCTTCTTTATGGCGATGAAGCACAAAAAGATCCCGGTGATTCAGGCCGGCGGTAACGACTTTCAATCTGACCTCTCCGGCACCAGGCTCCGGCTTCGGCATATCCTTCAGTGCAGTCCCCTTCAGTCCGGGTTCTCCTGCATGTACAAACGCTTTCATATTGAACGTCCTCCTTTGACACTATCTGATAAAGGCTGATAGTGTTGATTGGTTCCGTTTTCCATTATACTATAAGTAAATGCGTGATTCCCAGCGGGGAGGAGGCGGACAATGAAATTGACGGAAGAACAGCTCCCCGAAAAGGAGCGGCCGGTCTGGCGAAAACTTCAGCAGCTCGAAAACCGGGAAAAGCAGACACTCTGGCTGCTGATTCAGCATTCTTCCAAGGATCACCTCTGTATCGTACAGCACATTACCCCTGCGGTTCAGGCACTTGAACAGCATGGACTGATTCAGGCTAATCCTGCTTATCAAGGTAAAACCGGCATCAGTTTCTACGTACTACGAAACACGCCGCATTTAATGAAAAAGCTGCAGTCTGCCGCTATCCGGCAGGAAAGACCATTATAAGAGGAGGAATAGTGTGGAACTAATTATCTGGGTGGTCATTGCCGCTCTGTTTCTGTTAAGTTTTGTCGGACTTCTTTATCCGATCATCCCATCTGTGCTTGTCATATGGGCGGGCGTTATTTTGTACGTCTTTTTTATTGACGGTGCGGCCGTAAGCTGGTATACGTGGCTGTCGCTTGTGCTGCTTACCATCATCATCTTCGTCGCTGATTACGCCGCCAGCATGTATTTTGTAAAAAAATACGGTTCCACGAAACATGGAATGACGGCAGCAACTGTCGGATTGATTATCGGTACGTTTATTGTGCCGCCGTTTGGTATTTTGTTCGTCCCTTTCCTGCTCGTTATGGCAACGGAACTGGCTCAAAAACGGACGCTCGCTCAAGCTGCCAAAACGGCAATAGGAACGCTGCTGGGCTTTTTAACGAGCACCTTTGCCAAAGCATTGATACAAGCCGCATTGATCGGCATTTTCCTGATCGACGCACTGCTGCTGACGTAATCATACTGTTAAAGGAGAGCCGAACCTGCTATGGAAAGTACTGTTCATAAACATTTAAAACACCAGGCCCTGCTCTGGCTGAAAGATAAAATGACCGATCTCTGCGCGACAGAAGTGAAGTTTATGGTAAAACGGCGAAAACGGACAGCTGATGCGGTCGGAATTAACATGAAGCGGAAAGAATCACGCATTATTGAAGTAAAAGCAACAAGAAGTGATTTTCTGCGCGATGATATTCTGCGTGACGAGCTCGGCTATGAAGCTGTTGCAACGTACGCTTACCTCTTAACACCGACAGGGCTGCTTGCCAAAGAAGAAGTACCGACGCGTTACGGGCTGCTGGAGATTGATGAATACGACAGAATCACCGTCATCAAGCGCCCGACCAAAAACAAGTCTCCGAAGCTGAAGCTGGAAACTTTGATTAAACGAACCGGCCGGGCCGCGACGAACGCTTTTTTGTTTCAGCAGGAAACGAAGCTTTCACGAGATGAAACGGACGGAGTTTACCGAAAAGATCCAGTAGCGGTTATGGTGAGAGCAACATGCCCAGACTGTAAAAAACGCCGCCCTTATCTTTTATCGCCGGAAGCAGCACATGTTACCTGTACTCAGAAATCCTGCGGCAGAACATTTGAATTGAACCGTGCACGCCCCTATCAGACCGCTGCGTATAATGAAGCTTTCATGAAAAAGCTTCATGAGGCAGCCGAAGCAAATGAGACTGAATCTGCGGATACTTGAGCAGGGAAAATACAGCAAAGAGAAAACCAGGCTGGTTTCTCCCGCCTGGTTTTCTTTCTCTCATTCAATCTTAATCAATCCATTAACTGCTCAAAGCCGATATCATCAATAATCATGCGTCCCGGCCCGTCCCCAAACCGAAATTCCAGAGCGATAAGTTCGTCCGGATCATATCCATCAAACAGGGAAACCGGGACCACATATGTCTGAAAAACCGGTTCGATCGCTTCTTCGTACTTTCCTTCACGAAACTGATCTTCTAAAAATGGATAGCGGGAATACTGCGTCCAGATCGCGGAGGGAATGTCATAATACGTTTGCAGCGGGACATCCACCGAACCGCCATCTTCAAACAGCAGCCCGATCTCGAGAGACGGATCTGTAGCCCCCCGCAAATCCCCACCGAGCTCCCTGTCCATCTGAGACATGGAGAACGTGAGCGCATCTTCTGTGCCGCTGAAATAACTCTCGCGATACTCTTCCGGAAGCAGGAGCCTGTATGTTCCGCTTTCTCCCCACTCCAATATAACTCCGTCAGCCGCTTTCCGGTTTCCAGCCCTGTCCTCTGTGGAGGTTTTTGCCCACTCTGTAAACCCTTCAGCTTCTGCTGTCACACCTTCAGGAAACTCACTCCGGTCATTATTGCGGTTAAATGTGACGAGCGGGTTGTAGCGTCCCGTCTGAAACCGTGACACATAACTTGTTTCCGGAAGCCAGTTGGCACCGTATCGTACGTCCCGAAAAAGAGGCTCATACTGACTCTGATTGCGAACTGTCGCGTGCAGGAAGGCAGTGATAAATGTTTTGGCGATTGCCCGCTGATCCTCCGGCTCCATCATCTGTTTTCTGCTTAAAAACATGCCGCCCGGAAGACGCATGTCGGCCCTCCCCCACGCTGTATTAAACTGGCTGTGATTCGCATCCGCGATATAAACAGCTGCTTTCCACTCATTTCCTTCTACCGTTGTCCGCCCATACTGCCTGTCACCCCGGAAATTATGCACATCACCGTCACGAGCACCGTGAAGCGTTAAGTAGTTCACCCCGGAAGGAGCTGCCCTGTCGTCATCAACTGTCTGGTCTGTAGGCGCAAGTCCGACGACAGATGTTACGGGCAGGTCTTCCATACCTGAAAGTGAGAAGTCCCCTTCAAAGAACCGTTCATAATCCGGTACCATTGCCGCAGCCTGGCCGCCTCTTGAGTGACCAATCAACGTCGTCTGCTCCATGTTCAGCATGCCGGAGAGGACGTGGTCTTCGTCACGAACCAGCCTGTTCAGCTCAAGCATATGCTGCATAAACAGCCAGGCGCGCAGCCGCATATTCTCATCCGGGATACCCGTCCAGTTGGAAAAATTAACAAAGTTCTGATCGATGGAAACGGCGGCGTAGCCCTGGCTCGCCAAGTGCTCCCCTAAATAGGTGTAGCCCTCATCAGAAAAGTTTTCCATCCGGTGATTTCCGTGCGCAATTAACACCAGCGGAAACGGTCCTTCTCCTTCCGGAAGCCACATCTCTCCGTTTAAAGGAAACGCAGTTTCATCGAAGCCCCAGAAACGGCTTCTCCATCCCGGCCATTCACCATCGTCCACGTACCTGGAAGCATCGACCGCACTCGTTACAAAGTCCATCTCATCATTAAACTGATCCCGGTGACGGTCGCCGCCGCTCCCATAAAAAAGCTGTACGGTGTTATAGGGACCAGGTTCTCCCGGATGTTCTAATGCAAGCGGAGTGATGTACTGATTCCCATCAAACGTATTATCGGATGAATGATGATCAATTGTAGGATGAAATAATAAGAGAAAAAGAAACCAGCTGAGCGGTACTAGTGAGAGCAGTACTTTTTTCTTTCGAGAGGAAGCCCCGCTCCAGATTTGAAACAAAAAACCGAGTAAATAGGCAGTCAGGATATAAACGCCTGTCATAATAGCTGTAAAAGCTGTGCCGAGACTCGCTTCATCCTGTATGTAATAAACGAGGGCTGCGGTAAACACTGACGCGCTTAACAACACTCTCGGCAGTGGAACGTATAATAGTGAAAGAACGGGTGCCAGCACCGCTGATGTCAGTGCACAGGCTGCTATCGCGGCCAGTGTAAAGGCCGGAACATCAAACCAGACGCCAATACCGGTAGGTGTTGAAAGTGCTCCGATCAGACCGGCAGCGGCAGCTGCTACAAACATTGCAGCAACCGCCCCTTCAAGCCCTTTATCCCATTCAGCTGTCCGCCGGATGCGGATAAGGAACCAGGCCAGGGAACTTCTCACCCTCCCCGCCCTAAAGCTGTTCGTTGTATCAGACTGCGACATGAGCTATTCCTCCAGAAAAACTACCATTTTATCGAAGCGGCCAGCTCCGCTCCTGATGCATCCCCGGCAAGCTGCTGCTGCATTTCTTCAGAAGACATCTCACCGGCTGCACATGCATTCAGCTTGGCTGCCGCTGTCGACCGGTACCAGCTGGCTCCATATGCAGCCGAGAGCGCATTAACCGCACGAGGAAATCGGCGCAGTATATATTTCTGATGATACGCCTCTGCTTCTGTAAATCGTTCGAGAGGCGCCAGTTCTGTATCCACGTGACGATTCGAAGCGTGAAATTCGTGCAGCATGCGCTCGGCTTCCTGGCGCTGCTCTTCTGTTGTATACAATAAAATCGACATATACTGTCTTCCGCCGTATCCGTGATTTTTGCCGGAATGCTGGCCCCAAAACTCTTCCAGCAATGTACGCGTGGATATAAGTTCACTGTCGTACGTAATCTCAATTGTTTCACTGTGCGTTCCCATATCCCGGTATACTGGGTAAGGTTCATTTCCGCCTGCATACCCGCAGCGAATAGATGTAATACCATGTAAACGACCGAACCGGCCGTCGGGTCCCCAGAATCATCCGAGTCCCAGCACTATTTTTTCCTCTGTCATTGCATGTGCCTCCAGTCTGCGCGTGAAGTCAATTTATTTTACCATTTTCTGATCTGTTCTGAAAGAAACAGCAAAAAGCACTGACCGGAGCGTTTCACTCCAGTCAGCGCTTTGTGAGTTCGTCAGCTTGATCTGTTACCGGTTTATCTGAAAGCTCATCGGATTACTGTTCGATTTCCACATCTCTCAGCTGATAAAGTCCAGAACCGTCAGCCCAGAACCCGCTTACCTCGTCTCGGTAGCCCATGATGTGATCCGGGTGATAAAGGAAAGAAGACGGCGCCATTTCATTCAAGTATTCAACGGCTTCCACGTACAGATCTTCACGTGTCTGTTCATCTGTCTCTTCCCGCGCATCTGCAATCAGGGCATCAAACTCCGGATCATCAAAGAAGAAGCGGTTTCCTTCTCCTACAGAGTCAGAATGGAAGAGCTCATGCAGCGGGTAATCCGCATCCATCGTCGGCAAGCTGAGACCGAGAATAAACATGTCGTGTTCGCCTTCAGCTGTAGCATCCAAATATGCACCCCACTCGAGAACCTCGATGGAAACATCTACACCGATCATCGACAAATCCGCCTGAATCAGCTCAGCAATATCCATCCGCTCCTGGCTGTCGTTCGTCCACAGCGTTGTTTCAAATCCGTCTTCATAGCCTGCATCAGCCAAAATCTGCTGAGCCTGCTCCGGATCATATTCATTCGCTTCTACATCATCCGAAAAGCCAAACTGCGTTTCGTTAATCGGTCCGACAGCGGGTGTGCCATTGCCTTCAAGGACCCCTTCAAGCATGTTGTCCTTGTTAACAGCCATATCAAGCGCACGCCTTACGTCCGGATCATTGAACGGCTCAACGTCTGCATTGAAGCCCATGTACGTAATACTTGCTGCTTCTGTCTGGAAAATATTCACTCCGTCTGTTCCTTCTACACGGGACATGTCGCTCGGTGTAACAGGATCAATAATATGGGCAGAACCGGTTTCCAGTTCACCTAGCCGTGTCAGATCTTCTGAAACAACCCGGAATGTGGCAGAATCAACATTTACACGTCCATCCCAATAGTCTTCGTTTGCATCAAGAACAACCTGGTTGCCGGGATCCCAGTCATTTAACGTAAACATTCCGCTTCCAGCAGGCTCTTCGTTTACGATGTCGCCCGGCTGCCCTTCATCTTCCATGTTCTCATAGTCAGCATCAATCAACGCAGGAGAAACCATGCTGGATGGATACGTCGACAAGTGTGCCGGAAGAGCAGAGAATGGCATTTCTGTATGCAGGCGAATCGTGTAATCATCAACGACCTCAATTTCTTCAATGACTTCAAACAAACCTGCGCGTGGAGATCCTACGTCCGGATCGAGAAGTCGTTCGAGGTTTTGCTGCACTACTTCTGCATTGAACTCTTCTCCGTCCGTGAATGTCACATCATCACGGAGCTGAAATTCCCAGACATCTTCTTCCACATCTTCCCAGCTTTCAGCAAGGTGGGGCTGAATTTCAAAGTTCTCGTCTGACTTTGTCAGTGTCTCGAAAATATTAATCTGCACATTTCCGGACGGGACGTCACTTGTCGTGTGCGGATCCAGAGACGTAATGTCAGAAAGGGTCGCAATGATTAAATCGTTTCCTTCCTCCAGCTCTTCTACTTCTCCATCACCCTCATTGTTATCGGCCGCTTCTTCAGTCACGTTGTTATTATCTTCAGGCGGCGCTCCTTCGTTTCCAGCTCCGTCATTATCCGGCTCGCTAGCGCATGCTGCAAGCATCACGACAGAAGCAAGCATACCTGACTTAACATATGTACTTTTCTTCAATGATCCTTCCCCCTAGAAAATATTAGTTAGCAGTCCGAAAAACTACTGTGATGACTAATGTACTAAATTTGTCGAACGATGTAAAGATTGTTTTTTGAAAATTATATTTATTCCCTTCATTTACTCAATACAAAATTATCTTTCAATGACACCTCAACCCCTGTTCCTATGGGATTCGTGTTGTCATAATATGGGAACAATTATGTCCCGACATTTTTCTTCAATGTAAAATTATATATCTATATAATTATGCTACACTTAGCGTAATACTATTGACGCCAGTGATGGAGGGTTAAAAATGGATATGAACGTCCAATATTTATCATTTTTTACGGTTCAGTCAGGTGAAGGAAGCACACGGCAGGCGCGGCACGAACAGACGGTTTCTGGCTCCGAATATGCCGGCAGTGCGCTTGAATCATTTCTGCACGAAGAATTCCGAAAAATGCTGAAACGAAAGGCCGACCGGCATCCTACAAGTCATAAGTCAGCTACTAAAGTTGGCCAGTTCATTGTAGAAGAAGGCTATGAGCTCGGTTCCAATCCAAATTACGCCATGCTGGAAAATTTACGTCAGGCAGCGACTGCTGAAGCACTTGAACAAGCAGCTGTTCGTCTGGCAGATGCTTATGCAGGCACGAATTCAGCCAGAGGCGGCGTATTGATGCTCGTGCAGCTAACCGTTACAGAGTGGTCCTCACAGCCGTTTGTTCTCGCTGCCAAATGTGATTTTGAGGATCATATCGTCACAGTAGGTTCCTCTGAAGGAGAATTGCTGAGACAAGTGAATCGAGCCATCTCTACAAAAGGAATGAAAGCCGTTCAGTTTCCGCATATGCCGCAGGAAGGAATGATTGAACCGTGGGAAGTGAAAATTCATCAAGCTTCTCACGCCAGCTACTTCGAAGACTTTCTGCCGTATGTCGGGTATCCGGAAACGAAACGGGAAGCAGCTGCAGTGGAAGTCGTTGAAAGTGCAAGAGAAGCGGTCTTAAGCGGATTTGAAGAGGATAGTGAAGAGAGAATTGCTGAGGAGGAAGTGCTGGAAGCATGGGCCAACACGGAAGAACGTACGCTTCAAAACCGTTGGGATGAGGAGCAGGTGAAAGAAGTCAGCAGGCCTATTCTCGATCGAAATCCAGAGGTTAAGCTGAAGCTGAAACTCGATCATATGAAAATCGAAGGCCTGCTCGAAGATTTCGGTGACCGGCTTCATATCGCCAGAAAAGATGACCGCTACGTGATTGTACTTGAAGGAGAAGCTTTCTCATTTGATAAAGAAGCATCTCCAGTAGAATTTTTACAGCCGGATGACATGTCTGCTGTATTTGAACGTATCTTGTCGAAAACCACAAACAGCTGAATGATCGCAAACGAGCCGCCACAGAATGCTTCTCTGGCGGCTCGCCAGGCTGTTGACAAAGTCAATCAGCTTATATGAGTTTTCGGTTGATTGTATTTCCCCTCTGTTTACCGAGCCTGCCGTGGGCTTGCCTTCAGCTATTTCTCAGGGTAAACCCCTGAGAAAGGATCTTCAGGCTGCGCGGCTTCCACGGGCACGCCGGACACGAAGGGAAAATGGATTTGTTTGATAGAGAAAAAACGTCCCGATCGCTGACGCTGCGGCTTTTTTTGTGGATACGTTGACGTACATCCCTATTCGACATCGAAGCGTTGCCTAACGAAAGGTTCCATCCATATGGAACAAGCTCGTATGAAGCCTCACCAGGCGTTTCAACCGGACTGCCAGCTGCCAAATCGGAGGACCTCGACTCCAGGAGGATCAGAACGAGGCGAAGATCCAGCGCTTCTGACGAAAGGAAGAAGCGGTTAGCTGAGGCCGTTCCCTCCGGAAAGCGAGTGTCCGCAGCTGCAGGCAGATGCAAGGTTATTCACCTGAAATGACTTTATCAACACTCTGACGAGCCGCCAGAGAATGCTTCTCTGGCGGCTCGCTGATTGCAGGTAAACACTTTTCACTAGTTCTCCTGCTCTAGGTTATGCTGACTTTTTAGCTGCGCGCTTTTTATTGAACAATTCCCGGCGTCGGCGCATGCCTTTCGTAATATACCCGCCTTTAAAGCTTCGAGGTTCATAGGAAGCGACAAAGGCCCGCTCTTCAAACGTTTCAATAATGCGGTAAAATTCCTTTTCTCTGTCTCTGCGCGCCGTACAGAAAAGCATGTATCGCTCTGTTTCAATCCCTTGAACCGAAGAGGTGGATACACTGAATCCTACTTCTCTGAGCCGGGCAACGAGCTCATCATTTGGCTGAGGGATGTTTGCTTCAATGGTCACATAGCCGATCGCAAGCTTTTCTTCTACCATAGCGCCTATATACAGCCCGGCGCCGAAGCCGAGTGCATAGGCCGCCATATTGTAGTAATTGGATAGATCACTTAGTACAATACCGATAGCAACAACATATATAACACCTTCAAGCACGCCGAGACCGGCTGCCTTACCTTTTTGAGACTTGACCATCATGATCGTGCGCAGCGTTAAAATCGGAACAAATAAAAGCTGGGCACAAAAAATAATAAGTGCTTCTAACACTGGAGATCGCTCCCCTTTCTCTCTCTTATAATCTAATTCTGCTTTAGTTTAGCAGGGAATTATAAAAAGGAAAGAAAATTCATTCGACAATTTACGACAAGCATGTTGAAGCAGTATCAGCTGTCAGGCTGAACCAAGTATAAACGAGTTCCGAACTTACAGAATCAAGTCTCCATAAGCAGGCAGCGGTCAGCAGAAAAGGCTCTCCTATGCAGGAGAGCCTTCCTGTTCCAGCAGCTTACCTGGACACTTTTAACTGTTCATCTATTTTTTGAAGCTGTTGTTCTACATGCTCCTCTGTTAAACCATGCTTAATGACATAGCGATTGCGTGGAGAAGTCCTGCATTTGTGTGTACAGCCGCCAAGATAAAATGCTTCAGATTCTTCTGTCGCGAGAATCTGCTTGTTGCATGCGGGATCGCAGCAGTTGATATACCGTTCGCAAGGTTCTCCAGTGAAGTAGTCGCGGCCGACAATCACGTGCTCTTCCTGATTAATCGGCACGCTGATACGCTCATCAAATACGTAGCATTGACCGTTCCAGCCGCGTCCGCGGGCCTCTTCGTCTTTTCCGTACGTCACGATTCCGCCTTCCAGATGATTTACGTTCTCAAAGCCTTTTTCCTTCAGCCAGCCGGAAAATTTCTCGCAGCGGATGCCGCCTGTGCAGTACGTAAGAATTTCTTTCCCCTCAAGCAGCTCCCGGTTCTCATCCACCCACTCCGGCAGCTCACGGAAATAATCGATGTCAGGACGGATTGCCCCTTTGAAGTGCCCGAGATCATACTCATATTTGTTGCGGGCGTCGAGAACAATCGTGTTTGGATCCTCCAGCTTTTCCAGCCATTCCATTGGCTTCAGATACTGTCCTGTTGTGACTCTCGGATCTACGTCTTCCTCGTGCAGTCGAAGCGTCACCAGCTCCGGGCGCGGACGTACGTGCATCTTTTTGAATGCGTGTCCGTCTGCTTCGTCTATTTTGAAGATAATGTCTGCAAAGCGTTTATCTGCTTTCATATCATTCATATACCGGTCTGTCTGCTCAATCGTTCCGGAAATGGTCCCATTGATACCTTCTTTTGCGATTAAAATCCGCCCTTTCAGACCAATACTTTTACAGTATTCCAAATGCTGCTGTGCAGCTTCTTCGGGATTTTTAATGTCTGTATACAAATAATAGAGTAAAACGCGATATGCTGCTTTTTCCATCGGTTTTAAACCCCTTTCTCCTGCTATGTTCGTATCCTCGGATATTATACCAAATTTGTTCAAAAAAGAAAGGGACAACTGCGCGGTGATTTATACACCTCGCTGGTTGCCCCATACGAGCGTGTGCAGCTGCGGCAGCACGCGCGCTTTATTCATCGCTTTGTCTGCCATCGTCCAGTCTACAAGCCTTTCATAGCGGCTTAATAGATGGGAGGCAAGATTTGCTGTATTCGCATCTTCCCCTGTCTCATCATTGCCAGTCTGCAAATAAAAGGCTACGTCGGGATATCTCCTATGAATGCTTCTGGCGTAGTCAAAGTCAGCTTCATCATAAACGACCACCTTCAGACTGGCGGAGGAAAGCCTGTTTCCAGCTCGCAGACGTGCCACGATATCATCCAGAACAGCAAAATTTGTATTCATGAGCGAACTCGGCGGCTTTGGTGAGATGGTTAAATCATCTACAGTCAAAAACCAATCCTGCCAGCGGCTCCCCTGTGTTTCAAGAGCTGCTTCCACCCCGCGGCTGTGAAGCTTTTCAATAAGCAGACCGACATTCTTTAACAGGGCAGGGTTGCCTCCGGAAATAGTGACATGCGAAAAATTATCAGGAGCAATTTCCTCAAGCTCTGCTAAGATCTCTTCCGGCGTCAGCATCCGGATATCATCCTTTGCGCTCCCATCCCACGTAAAAGCAGAATCACACCAGCTGCAGGAATAGTCACAGCCGGCGGTACGGACGAACATCGTTTTCCGGCCGATGACCATTCCTTCTCCCTGAAACGTCGGCCCAAAAATCTCGAGTACAGGAAGAGCTGCCTGTTTAGTCATCCAGCATCCACTCCCGTTTCATTTCAGCATAGCTTGTCGGCGTTTCAAATAGACGTACAAATTCTGTGCGGCACTTCTGCTCGCTGCGCTGTTTGTTTAGTGCTTCATCCATGCGCTCAAAAATCCATACAACCATGTTTTCAGCCGTCGTATTCATCGGCGGAAGCATTTCATTTAAATAACGATGATCAAGGTATGGTTCAATCTGTTCTTTCCATATTTCTTTAATATCGCCAAAATCCATCATGATGCCGACTTCATCAACATATCCGCTGATCCCAAACACGACACGATACGTATGACCGTGAAGGTTTTTACATTTTCCTTCATATGCGTGAAGGTGGTGAGCAGCATCAAATGTAAATTCTTTCGACACCATAGCTCGCTTCCGATGGTATTTCAGTTCGCTTTTTTGAATGTCCTCTCCAAGCTGCTCCAGCTTATCGACTATGCGGAATCCGAACATATCATCATGCTTCCTTTCGTTGTAAATACTTCTCAAGGCCGTTTCTGCGCAGCTCGCAGGCCGGGCATTCCCCGCAGCCATCACCGATAACCCCGTTATAACAGGTCAGCGTTTTTTCCCGGACGTACTGAAATACATCGAGCTCATCTGCAAGCGCCCATGTTGCTTCCTTATCAAGCCACATGAGAGGTGTATGAAGGACGAATTCATAATCCATCGCCAGATTGAGAGTAACGTTCAAGGATTTGATGAAGACATCCCTGCAGTCCGGATAGCCGCTGAAATCTGTCTCACAGACGCCAGTCACAATATGACGTGCTCCGTTCTGCTTCCCTTTAATCGCTGCAAACGTGAGAAAAAGCTGGTTGCGGCCGTCAACAAATGTGCTCGGAAGCTCTCCGTCTTTCTGCTCGATCTCTATATCATCTCTCGTCAATGCATTCGGTGCCAGTTGATTTAATAAACTCATATCGAGAACCGTATGCGGAATACCCCGCTCAAGGCAAATGGCTTCCGCCGTTTCAATTTCAAGCCGGTGCCGTTGTCCATAGTCAAATGTAACAGCTTCAACAGAAGCAAAACGCTGTTCTGCCCAAGCAAGGCAGGTGGTGCTGTCCTGACCTCCGCTGAATACGACTACTGCTTTTTCTTCTGAAAGCATCTTATCCCGTCCTTTTTTTGACGCATACCTGCTCTGAAGCCTTTTAAACATAAAAAAAGCTTCGTTTCCCGGAGTCTCCTCCAAAAAAACGAAGCCATCCCCACGCTTACAGCGTGAGGAGACCTAGTTTTTTATAGAGGGTTTAGCTAGAACCTCTCCTGCCGGGCAGGTGTACGTATAATAAGCCTTGAAAAGAATAGCACAGGGCGGCACGACTGTCAATTACAAGAAAACGTGCTGTACTTCCAATTCAGGCTTGAGAAGAAGCCGAATCGCAGATCGATGCGGCACCCTGCGCCGGTATACTGCAGATCCCGGGTTCAAAAGCAGTGTTTTACTATGATAGCGCAGGTAGGGAATGTGAGAGTGGCCGAAGCAGACAATATCCGGCATGTCTTCCGAAAACCACTTTTTGGCCCTCTCCTCCGTTGACTTCCCCGTTCCTTCATGCCCATGCACTACTCCGAAGCGCCATCCGCCTGCTTCAAACCGCTGTGATTTCCCAAGCTGTGACTGAAGCTCCGGCGGGTCAGCGTTTCCCGCCGCACTAAAAAGCGGTATGCCAAGTCCGGCAATGGACTGGTACAGCGTTACGCTGTCCCAGTCCCCGGTATGTACGAGCAAATCAGCCTGTTCAATACTCTGTCGCAATAAAGAAGGCAGCTGTAGATAAGAGTCTGTATGTGTATCTCCGAAAATAACGATTTCCATTGCCATCGGCTCCTTACCTGTGGACAAGATCTTTTAGACATGAAACCTTCAGTACTTCGCCATGGTGCAGCATTTTAAAAGCGCTGCAGGCTTTCGCCTCTCCGGAAGCCTCAGCTAACAATGCCAGCTGAACAGGTGAACCGATTAACGCCAGCAGCTGTTCATCTGGCAGCGCTTTTAAAGTTGTTTCCACGCTGAAGCATATGTCCTTCTTAACATTATCTGCTGATGATCCTTCCAGATCGTACACCACATCTCCGGTTAAAAAACGTTCAACGTTTGTTTGCCAATGATCATGATCGTTAAAAGACGGGAAAAATGGCTCGTGCCTCAAAAGCGGACGCCATCTGACGCCGGATGCAGCAGCAAGCGTATACGTTGTTTCGATTGCTGAGCGGTAGCTGCTGCTTAAAAACGTTGAAACACCCTCCATGTGATGCTCGTAACGGCCGGCAAGGTCTCTGGAACCTGGAGCCAGTTCAACATCGTTGTGCATGCCTGCCTCTGAAACGACAGATGGCAGATGAGACATTAGAATTATTTCAGCCATAAGTTCGACTCCTTCATCTGTATACTAAGTACTAGTATCCCCAGTTTATCAGGAATCGAAACATGTTTCTATACCTTTTGATTCAGGAATTTAGAACAACATATGTAAGCCGACCGGATTATGCCGGTCGGCTTCTTACCGTACTGGTTATCCTTTTTGGATCCAGAATGTCAAAACGCCTTCGTTCTCAGCTGTTTCAAGCAGCGTGTGACCACCTGATTTAGACCAGGCTGCGATATCTGCTTTTGCACCCTGATCGGTTGCGACGACTTCGAGCACCTGGCCTGATTCAAGATCTGTCATGGCCTTTTTCGTTTTTACAATCGGCATTGGACATGCCATTCCTTTTGCGTCGAGTACTTTATCTGCGTTCATTCTTCATCATCCTCCTAAGTGTATTATGCTTTAACTGCACAGCGGTTTGGTCCGATTTCCATTTCCCGCTTCTTTTCGTCATCCGGATTCAGCCGGCCCATATTCGTCTGCCTGATTTCCTGATGAGAATTAGGCTGCGGCGGCAGATTTTCCGTAACGAGAGATCGGAAAGCCTCTTCATTCTCAATGTTGAGCCCGTGATTTTCCTTGAATAACACGCCGAGTTTCTCCTGAACGCTTCCGTCATCCTGCACCTCATCCATAATCATAAAGTGCGCAGGCAGAACAATCAGGTCTTCAGCAAGACTGCGGTAGCGTGTGTAGAGCGTTTCACGAAGATCGCCTACCCAATCTTCTGCTTTGCCTGCAAGATCGGGCCGTCCGATTGAATCAATAAAGAGGATATCTCCCGACAGAAGGAAGCGGTTATCAATGACGAACGACGTGGAACCAATCGTATGTCCTGGTGAATAGAGAGCATTGATGCCGATCGTCGTTTCACCAATTGCCACACTCGTGCCATCTGTCAGCTTTTCATAGTCAAAGACGACTTCTTCCGCGTCTGCCGGCGGAAGCCAGTAGCTTGCTCCTGTTTTCTCAGCAATCTCGCGTCCGCCGGAGATATGATCAGCGTGCAGGTGCGTGTCAAACACATGTTTAATTGTTACGTTCTTCTCCTCAGCGAAGGAAGTAAATGTCTCCGTCATTCGTGTAGCATCAATAATCGCTGCTTCTCCGTTTGAAATAGCCATATAGGAAAGACAGCCTTTACCGAGCCGTACAAACTGATAAAGTTCGCCTCCTGGAAGGTCACCAATTTTAACGGGCTCCAGGTGCTCACTCCACGCTTTCATACCACCTTCCAGATAGGCCACATCCAGCCCTTCATCGGCCAGCATTTCTGCTACCATCTGAGAGGAACCGACTTTTGCACAGACAACGAGAATTTCCTTGTCCTTTGGCAGCTCCGGTACGAGCTCTTCCACACCGTCAAGCAGGTCAAAATACGGAACGTTTTTATACGTAAATGAGTCCGATTCTATCTTCCAGTCTGCAAAAGCATCTTCATTTCTGACATCAAGAACAAAAACATCTTTTTTCTCAATAACCCGTTTTGCTACATCAGCTGCGTTCCAGGCTGTTACTGCCATCATTCATTCCTCCAAATAATCAAATTAGTTTTCTTCTACTGGACCGTCCCACTTGCTCATACCAGGAACGACGTTTTTAACATGCTGAAATTGATTCGCTTCCAGTTTTTGAGCAGCAAGATCACTTCGGTTGCCAGTGCGGCATACGACGTAAGTCTCTTTTGATTTATCAAGCTCTGCCATTCGGTCTTCCAGTTCGCCAAGCGGAACTGATACGGCGCCAGGTATATGACGAAAAGCGAATTCTGCTGATTCCCTTACGTCGACAATCTGAGCGCCTGCCTCCAGCTTTTGCTGCAATTCTTCATTGCTGATCGTGTGCGGGAACGTAATTTCCTCTTTTTCTTCACCTGAGGACTTACGAACGTAATGAATCAGGACATCCCCGTCGCGCTTCGTACCAATGTATTGATGGCCGCCTTTTTCGGACCATGCTTTTAAATCGGCAAGTGATCCCTCATCTGTTGCCTGAATTTCCAGTACTCGCCCTGGTTCCATCGTTCCGATCGCTTTTTTTGTTTTCACAATCGGCATTGGACATGCGAGACCTTTTGCATCCAGTGTCTGATCTGCTTTTATTGTCATTGTGAGACCTCCTTAATTGTGTGCGGGCTGAATCATACTGCCCTTATAGTTAATCATGCCGCCGGTCATGTTAGCTGTCTGGAATCCATGCGCTTCTGCATACAGTGCTGCACGTTCGCTTCTAGCACCGGAACGGCAGACGAACAGCAATGGCTTATCTCCTGAGAGACTGGAAAGCTTTTCAGGAAGTTCCCCGAGCGGGATGTGCATTGCTTCCAGGATCATTCCATTTGCGGTTTCAGCTGCTTCTCTGACATCAACCAGCTGATAGTCATCCAGATAGTTCGTTACTTGCTGTGCTCGTATTTCCTTCATGATTCCCCTCCTGCGTGTTAGTTAAATAAACAGATTAACATTTCCGTCTTCTGCATCTGCAAGATAGGCTGCTACGCCGCCGTATTCTACTCCGTCAAGCAGCTCTTCTTTTTGCAGACCCAGCAAATCCATTGTCATCGTGCAGGCGACAAGCTTTACTTCCTGTTCTTTAGCCATATCGATTAAATCCGACAATGGCATAGCCTGATGTTTTTTCATCACTTTCTTAATCATTTTTTGTCCCATGCCGCCGAAGTTCATGTTCGAGAGCCCCATTTTTTCAGCGCCGCGCGGCATCATTTTTTCAAACATTTTTTCCATTTTCCCTTTGTCAACGTCGACATTTTCTTCCTTACGAAAAGCGTTCAGCCCCCAGAATGTAGCGAATATGGTGACGTCATGATCATAAGCTGCAGCTCCGTTCGCAATGATGAATGCGGCCATTGCTTTATCATAATCACCGCTGAATAAAATAATGTTTGTAGACTTTTTCTCTGACATGAAACATCCTCCTCTGAAATACTAATACCTGTATGGGTATATAACCCTCTAAATTTTTTTAGCCGTTTACCGGCTGCCTGACTCTTAATATACCCTACTAGGTATATTAAGTCAACCCTTTTTGTTTACTTTTTTCAGCCCGCAGGCAGAGCGGGCTGATCTGTCAAGATTACCTCGTTTTAACGAGCATGTTTACTGCTTCCTGAATCATTTCTTCAGAGTCTTCCCCGTTTTCAATCTGTTGACGGACGCACTGCTCAAGGTTAGAGCTGACAACGACACCAATCGCCCGGTCCATTGCATTTCTGGCTGCAGACATCTGCCCGACAAGCTCACGGCAGTCTTTGCCTTCCTCCATCATCCGGAGAACAGCCTTCACTTGACCTTCCACCCGTTTCATCCGGTTTTTCATTTGTGGAGTGTATTCCATGTTAATCCCTTCTTTCTTTATTTTACAGCGGCTTCCATCGCTTCACTCATGCGCTTTTCTACATCCTTTGCTGTTTCCAGCACCTGAGGCTCTCCGACAAGTTCCATTAATGCAGTTGGCTTAGGCATACCGACTTTTGTCTCTCCCTGATCATCATAAACAACAACTTTACACGGGAGAAAATAACCTGCAAGCATCGTTTCTGTAAGCACATTTTTAGCAATTTTCGGGTTACACACTTCCATAATACGAAATTCATGATCGAGGCCGACTTCTTTTTCATCCAGTTTAGCCTTTACATCAAAATCCCAAAGAACACCAAATTGAACGTCCTGAAAGGAAGCTGTTAACTTTTCAACCGTTTCATCTACTGAATAAGGGGATGTATATGTTGTATGAAACATGCTTTTTTCCTCCTTCATAATACGTCTGTGGGTATATCGTACACGATGGTCTGATTTCGGTCAATAAATATGAGCTGTCTGATAGCTGTCCTGCATGGTGAGATACAAGCGGTTCTCCTGCCAGCCGGCTTTGCGAAGAATGTCGCGCACCGGTCCTTTCATATCGACAATCTTAAGCTCCATTTCTCTGTCACGCAGCATACGCTCCCACGATTCAAGCTCATGAACCGCCACTGCATCGATTGAGTTTACTCCTGAAAAATCGAGAATAACCTGCTTCGTCTGCGGTCTGGCTTTCAGCCCCTCTTCTATCTTGCTTTCTACAAAAGCAGCATTTGCAAAGTAGAGAGGTGCGTCAATCCGCAGCATGAAAATACCCTCCGCTTCTTCGGCATGCGGATAACGCTTCACGTTTCGGTACGCGCCGCTTTCCTCCAGCCAGCCAAGCTCTGCAGTGTGGGGATAAGCACTGCTCCAAATAAACACTGCAAGGGAGGCACCGATGCCGATAAAAATCCCCTGTTCCACGCCAATCAGCAACGTTGCTGCAAACGTGATCAGCCACACAGCTCCGTCTGCTCTCCGCAGCTTCATAAGCGCAATGGCTTCTCTCCAGTCGATCAGTTTATACACAGCGACGATTATGACGGAAGCGAGGATTGCATTCGGCAGGTAATAAAAAGCACCAGTGAAAAACTGCAGCGTCAACAGCAGTAAAACAGCTGTAATAACAGAGGCAAGCGGTGTTTTGGCGCCAGCATCGTAATTCACCGCCGAACGGGAAAACCCTCCTGTTACCGGAAATCCTCCAAAGAAAGACCCTCCGATATTAGCCGCACCCAGTCCGGACAGCTCACGGTCTGCAGACACGTACTGCTTCTCTTTTGCAGCTATGACTTTTGCCATAGCAAAAGACTCCATAAATCCAATAAACGATATCGTCAGCGCGGTTGGCAACAGTGCCAGTGCCGCCTCACCCGTTACGGATGGAAGTGAAAGTGCAGGAAGTCCTCCGGGCACCTCTCCAATGATGGATACCCCTCCTCCATCCAAATTAAACCAAATAACGGTCCCGATTCCGAGGAGTACGGCAGCAAGCGGACCGGGCATCATCGGAATAAAACGTTTTGCTGCAAGAATCATTGCAATCCCCGCTGCGGATAATCCTACCGCTGCCCAATTCCACGACGAAAACTGCATAACAGCCTCTGTCGCGGCTCCAGCCGGCTGACTGCTCTCAAGCGGAATGCCGACAACATGTTTCAGTTGACTGAATGCAATGACAATCGCTGCAGCAGACGTAAATCCGCTGATAACAGCATGAGAGAAAAACTTCGTGATAAACCCCAGCCGGAATACTCCCATCAATAATTGAATGACTCCGACCATGAGCATTAACAGCACCGCGAGCGTTACGTATTCTCCGCTTCCAGGCTCGGCAAGTGGTGAGACGCCCGCAAAGACGAGCAGAGAAACGACGGCTACCGGGCCGACCGCAAGCTGCCTTGAGCTTCCAATCATGGCATAAATCAAAATCGGAATAGCAGCAGCATAAAGTCCGGTAACCGGAGGCATGCCGGCGAGCATCGCGTACGCCATTCCCTGCGGAATCAGCATCACTGCCACGATAAGGCCGGCGCTTATATCTCCCTGAAGATGTTCTTTTTGATAAGGTCTCATCCAGTCCAGCCAGGATGATTTCATAAGCAGGTCCCTTCTTTCCTAAATACCCTATTGGGTATATAACTGATAGCTTTATTTTACATACCCCTGCGTGTATTGTCAACAACAGACAAACTACATAGTTTTACACAGAAATTTGTCGAAATATTTTGTATAATACTCATAAGCAGCAGAGAGACGCTGAACGGCAGCAGTCATATGTTCCCTATTTCCGGCTTTCTGCTCGCTATAAAAACCCGTCCGGGCTTACCCGGACGGGTTTTTTCAAGTTAAATCAATGATTACCACTCTGCAATAAGCTTGCCTCGTACGTGGCGGTCTTTTATTCGCTGAAGCGCTTTTGGAACATCTACCATTGGCACCTTCTCAATAGCAGGTATTTTCAACCGGCCATTACTGAGCATTGAAAGCATGCTGCTTCCAATTGAACCGATTCTCTTTTCATCGCGGATGCTTCCGGACTGATACACACTTCCAAGCGCCACTTGATGAAACGATTTTGGGTGTTGAAAATCGACAGCATCATCCATGTGCGGTGCTCCTGCAATAAACGCTACTTGCCCGTTGTAGGAAAGTGCTACAATGGAAGCGTCCGCGTTATCTGTCCCCACTGTATCAAGTACGTGATCGACACCCAGCCCTCCTGTTTCCTGGAGAATCCGCTCGGTAAATGATTCTTCGGAATAATCGACGGCTGCGTCTGCACCTAACTCCTTCACATAATCATGGTTGACGCTTCGCGCCGTTGTATAAACAGTCAGTCCTGCATCTTTTGCCAGCTGAATCGCAAACGAACCGACACCACCTGCACCAGCGTGGATTAAGATCGATTCTCCTTCCCGCACTCGAAGCTTATCAAACAACGCCTGATAGGCAGTATAACCCGCTACAGGTAAAGCAGCTGCGTCCGAGTAGGTAACATTATAGGGCAGCTTCGCAGCAGTATGTGCTTTTAAAATCGTAAATTCTGCAAATGCTCCTCGTTCAGCCATGTTATTGAGTCCGACAACAGGATCACCAGCCGCAAATCCTTCTGTACCCGGACCTGTTTCCTCCACTTCTCCAGCCGTGTCCAGGCCTAGTACGTGTGGAAATTCCCATCCCGGATAACCGTTCTCACCCATCTTATAGTCAACTGGATTCAATCCTGCGGCTTTCACACGGACGAGCAGTTCTCCTTCCTGAGGTACCGGCCGCTCCAGCTCTTCCACTTTCATGCCTTCCCATTTTCCTGTTTCTTCTAGTACTAATGCTTTCATGCATGATCCCTCCTGTGCTGAGCTGATACTGTTTTAGTATACGTAGGCCTATCTGCGTTCTGCAACTAATAAGCATATGCCGATTGAGTTTTGACGCCCGAACGCGTACATTAGTAAAGTAGTAAACTTTCGTCAGCCTCAAGAAGGCTGATTTATTTCACTGTCGAGAGAAGGATGCCGTTATGTCAAACGAACATCGCTCAGGCGTGTCCGCAGGCATCGCTGCTTACTCCCTGTGGGGACTGCTTCCTGTATACTGGAAATGGCTCGAGGTCGTACCTGCTGTGGAAGTGCTTGCCCATCGAATCGTCTGGTCGCTATTATTTATGATCATGCTGTTTATCGTGTTAAAAAAAACTAACTTGTTAAAAGAAGATATCCGCTACATTATTTCGCATCCAAAAATTGCAGTAGGGATTTTAACAAGTGCCTTTTTCATCAGTGTCAACTGGGTGCTATTTATATGGGCTGTTGCCGCTGACAGAATAATCGAGGTCAGCCTTGGCTACTACATAAACCCGCTGATCAACGTTTTGCTCGGCGTTCTGTTTTTTAAAGAAACATTGTCTGCACGGCAGCGGACTGCTGTCGGGCTCGCTTTTACAGGCGTACTCATCGTTACGATCGGAGCCGGCCAGATTCCATACGTGGCGCTAGCACTTGCCATGAGCTTCGGTATGTACGGGCTCATAAAGAAACAAACTCAGATAGGTGCGATGACCGGACTTATTATTGAGACGCTTTTTCTCATACCGGCTGCCCTGCTCTATTTAATTTACATCCACGAATCGATCGCTGCTGCTTTTTATTTTTCTGATACCGACGTCTTTTTACTGCTTGCGGGCACAGGTGTTGCAACAGCCGTGCCGCTGCTTCTCTTTGGTACAGCTGCCAGAAAAATCCCACTGTCCCTGTTAGGGTTTCTGCAGTATATTGCCCCAACCTCCATGCTCTTACTTGGCGTATTTTATTATGGGGAACCTTTCACGTATGCAGACGCTGCTGCATTTATTCTGATTTGGACGGCACTGCTCCTCTATTCGATCCGCCCTCGCAAAAAACGTGTACAATCTCTCTGAACAGGGGATAGTAGCAGAAAGGAGGTATGCCATTATGGAGCAAGTGAAATCTGAAGACAAACTTCTTGCAGGACTCATTTATATTACAAGCTTCTTTTTCCCAATTATTGCACCGATCGTGATCTGGATTATCCGGAAAAACGATTCGGCATTCGTCGACTATCATGGACGTGAATATTTTAATCTGTTCATTTCCTATACGATCTACTCGATTATCGCCGGGGTTCTCACCTTCATTTTGATCGGATGGCTGATATTACCGGTTCTCGGCTTGGCACTGATAGTCCTTACTATAGTAGGTGCCGTAAAAGCAATATCTGGCGAGCCATACCGCTTTCCGCTCATTTTACGACTTATTCCTTCGGTCAACATCTGACCCGCTGCTATTCGCTCAGGTTACTCTCATAAACCGGCTTCCGCATCAGGAAGCCGGTTTATTTGCAGCGACGTTATTCATGTAAAGCACGGAGGCGATTCAACACATGCATGTAACGACTAAACTGTCCGTAAATCCGTCTCTTAAAAGGGGGTAAGGCTTCAACCATCTAATACGCAACATATTTTAGCAGCAATCTGCCGGCTCTCTGCATTTGCTAACAAAACAAGGGGCTGTCCCATAAGTCGATATTATCGACGGGACAGCCCCTTTTTTATGTGTAGAAAAAATTTATAGAAGGAAACAGAAAAAAATCGCCGAACCTGTGTGTAAGCGACAAAACCAACACCACCA
>NZ_JAATHJ010000035.1 GCF_012034335.1 Alkalicoccus luteus
AGGATAGAGTGGGGAAAACGCGGAGCGCGAGAAGCAGTAAAACGTGGAGACGTTCTCATTATTGTAGATGTTCTAAGTTTTTCTTCCACGGTAGTGTCAGGTTTAAATAAAGGAGCAATCATATATCCGTATCCTCCACATTTAGACGGGAAAGCTTTTGCATCGGAAATAGAGGCGGAGTATATACTAGGAAGGACAGAAGCTTCAAAAATTGGGAAACCTACTTTATCCCCTGTTTCGTTTCATAAAAAAGAACACATGAACAAACGGTATGTACTTACGTCCCTCAATGGGGCTTACTGTACCTGGATCGCAGGTGAGGTCCCCGCTTTATTGATCGGCTCCCTTTTGAATGCTTCTGCTGTGGCCTCAATCGCTAACAACATAATGCAAGAGACAAATTCGAACATCACAGTTGTTCCTTGTGGGGAACGCTGGAGCGATGTAAAAGAATACGACGATGCGCTGCGCCCGGCAGTAGAGGACTATTTAGGTGCTGGAGCAATACTATCTTATTTGCCTGGTAAAAAATCAGTAGAAGCAGAGGTGTGCATAGGCGCATTCACAGCAGTCAAACACCGACTTAACGAAATGATATGGGATTGTGGAAGTGGCAGAGAACTTCGCAACAGAGGTTTTAGTGAAGACGTAAAACATTGTAGTAAATTAAACTATTATGAAAATGTTCCTCTATTAAAGAAGGATCACTTTATATCGGCATTTTAAATCCTCAATAACTAAAGATCGCTGTTTATAATCTTACCCCGTATAAGAATTAAAGATGCATCAAAATCATTAATATATATTTAACTAATTAATATGTATTGTACATAAATAAGCCAGCAGAACAGTTATTTGCTCTGCTGGCTTATTTTTATATCGAATATAAAGAAGATAAAAACGATAGTATTAATACATCAAAATGATAGTGTGATACCATTGGATTAACATCTAAACTATCAATTGCGATCAGGGAGGTATTAACGTGAGCGACAAAGAAAAGCTTCAAGTGACGATGCCAGCAACCCTCAAAAAAGAGTTAGAACGAATGGCGAATGAAACAGGTATTTCACAGAATCATTTATCTGTCCTGGCGCTGCATAGCCTTACGAAAAACTATAAGGAAAAAGGCTCGTTCATCTTTGCTGATCTCTTGAATCCTGAACATCGGAATTAAAACAGTCTAAGGAGGGATATGAGTGGAAGAATTAATAGAAGCAGTAGCAGAGCATGAAGCTTATGGGTCTTTAGAAGAATTTGTAGATAAATTAAATGAAGCAAAACAATTATTTGATAAAGAAGAAGATAAAGAAACCTATATTAATTTATACCAAATGGAAGAATCACTAGAATACTTTAGAGAATGCTTATCTAATGCTTTATCTTTTTTATTACATGAAACCTTATTAACTCATATAAACACAAAGTCACAAAAAGGGATTCAAACCCTAGAGGCTATAATAAGTAATCCCAAAGCGAATATGAGCAGCAATTTAGCAACTGTAAGGAGTAACCATTCAAGTGTCATTATCCAATTAAATGTTATTTCCTCTCCAAGTAGTTTGCAAGAAATTGAGAGCTTAAAAGAGTATGTCACTAAACAAAAGATATCTTTAAGTCGTACAAATAATAGTGCGATTAAAGAGGCTGAAGAAATAAAATCTCAAAACACCGAGTTATTAAGTGAAATAGATCAACTCCGAACTATTATTGAAGAAGAACGTAAGAATTTTAAGGATAGTGCTTCGGACATTTTATTAACACTACAGCGAGAATCTTCAAAAGAAATATTTGATTTTATAGAAAAAGAAAAGCAAGACTTTAAAGATCAGTCAGAAAGTATTTTGTCACAAGAAAATGAGGTGATGAATAGTCTACTGAGTAAAGAAACAAAGGCAGAAGAAATTTTAAACTTATCATCGAAGGCAGCATTGGCTGGGAGTTATCGAAAGAATGCGGATTACGAACGAAATATATCTTGGGTGTGGAGTGGAATAGCGATTGGTTCAGTAGCTGGGGCAGTGATCTTTTCGATCATTGAATTACTGGAATTGGATTTGAATGTAACGAGTTTAATAGCTCGTTTGGCTATACTTAGCGCTATTTTTTCAGTGTTCGTATATGCGACTAAACAAGCTACTCACCATAGGGAATTATCCAAGGAAAATAGAAGTAGAGAACTAGAGCTTACAACCTTAGTTCCCTTTATTAACGATCTTCCACAAGACGAAAGACAAGCAATTCAAAAAAAGCTGGCTTATAAATATTTTGGTGGTGAGGATATAACGACTCATGAAAACGAGGAAACGAGCAATTAGTAATAAAGAATAGCACATTTTCAAATGCAGGTTTAGGGTTTACCCTAAACCTGCATTTAGCTACTCTTCAAAAAAGCTGCTATGACAGCATATTTTTTATCGGTAAATGTAGGTTTTAAGTGTCTGTTTTGATATAATAGAATAAACAGAAAAGGAGAGTTTACATGAGCGATCAAACAAAGAAACAAGCAATCGGATACATGATGCAAGCTGCGTTAAAATCTTCCCTACCATCTAACCGATTAATTGACTTAGCATGGGCTGCTGAGCGAGAAATTCCAGAAGAAAGCATATTGGATAATACAAGGACGAGACAAGTATTGCAGGAAATCATGGCGAATCTCGATTTCTCGGAAGATTTACAGGAGGAAGTGATGCAGGAACTCTATTTTTCTGCTTTCGATCTCAAAACGGTGGAAGAAGCAGGTGACATTCATTTCGCCTTCACCATGTTATTTCCACGTTTACAAGGGAATAGCAGATGAAAATTGGGTATGCCCGTGTCAGTACAAAAGACCAGAATTTAGAACGGCAAATCGAAGAACTACAAGCACAGGGTTGCGACAAAATCTATTCGGAAAAGAAATCAGCAAAGAATTTTGAACGTCCAGAGTATCAAAAAATGAAAAAGATGCTGCGCTTCGGTGATGTCTTGATCGTGCATGATCTTTCTCGGTTTGGACGAAACAACGCTGAAATTAAGCAAGAATGGAAAGACTTGACTGAGAAAGAGATTGATATAGTCGTTCTGAACATGCCGATCTTAGACACTCGCCAGTACAGAAATTTAGAGGGAGTCGGACGATTGGTTTCCGATATTGTATTGGCTGTTCTATCGTGGCAAGTTGAGCAAGAGCGATTAAACAACTTGAAAGCCCAGCGTGAGGGAATTGAGATCGCTAAACGTAAAGGGAAGTATAAAGGCAGAAAGACAGAATACTCCCCGGACGGGAAACAAAGCGATAAGTATTTCACTATCGTTCAAATGCTAAAAGATAATGTAGGGCAGCCAGAAATTGCGAAGCGCATGAAATGTAGTCGTGACACGGTGGCAAAGATTAAGAAAGAGAAAGGGCTATAATCTAATTAATATATATTAAATAATTTAATATATATTATACAGTAAAAGCCCACTGTAAATAAAAGCATGGCGAATACTTGTCATGCTTGACTACTATATGAATTGTAGTATTGTGCTATGTAAACTGAATGGAAAACAAAAATGGAAGGATGGACTTTTTATGTCGAATACTGTCATATTTGCCGAGAAACCTTCACAAGCAAAAGCCTATGCAGAAGCTTTTTCTATTAAAGATAAGTCGAAAACACATATACAGCTGCAATCATGCAGCACCTTTCCGAAGGGAGCAATCATCACATGGGGCATTGGTCATTTAGTTGAATTGCAGCAGCCTGGGGAGTATCACGAAAAATGGGGAAAATGGAATCTAACCGACTTGCCGATCTTACCCGATAACTTTCAAGATGCGGTGTCCAAAGATAAAAAGGCGCAATTTGCGGCTGTGAAAAAGTATTTCCAGCAAGCCGATCTGATTATCAACGGGTGTGACATTGATCGGGAAGGAAGCAACATCTTCCAAAGTACCTTTTTCCTTACGGGAGTGAAAGGGAAAGAAGTAAAACGATTATGGATTAACTCATTAGAAAAAGAAGAAGTGCTGAAAGGCTTCAATAACTTGCAGCCGATTGAAAAAGATTTACGCATGTATCAAGAAGCTAAAGCCCGGCAAATATCGGATTGGCTGGTTGGTATAAACCTTTCACGGGCATACACGCTTCATCTACAAAAGAGAGGATATAAAGGAAATGGCAGTAAAGGAAGCTCTGCAATGTCAGTCGGTCGGGTGCAAAGTCCAGCCTTATATCTCATCTATCAACGTCAGCAGGAAATAGAGCATTTTAAGCCGGAACCATTCTTTGAATTAGAGGGTAATTTTAAGGCTGCTAATGGATCTTATAAAGGCATGGCAAAAATAAAAGAAAAGCAAAAAGAGACTGTAAGTGCATTATTAGAAAAAGAAGGGCTGCTACCGGGGGAAGTAACGGAGGGTACGGTTCAAAATGTAGAAAAGAAAGAGAAGCAGCAACAAGCACCAAAGCTTCATTCGCTTTCTTCTTTGCAGTCTACGGCTAATAAGCGCTGGAAATACAGTCCGTCAGATGTGCTGAAAACGATGCAGGAGCTATATTTAAAGAAGCTTGTTACCTATCCCCGGACAGACTGTAATTTCATCACAGAAAATGAATTTGCGTATATCAGACAAAATGTTAAAGCGTATCAGCAGTTATTAAAGGTAGAATTTGAACCGGCTACATTAGAAGCGAAGAAACGCTATGTCGATGGCTCGAAGGTGGAAGAGCATTTTGCTCTCGTACCGACAAAGAATGTACCAAATCAGAGTACCATTCAAAACCTCAGTCAAATGGAGAAAAACCTGTACAACGAAGTCTTAGCAACGACTCTCGGCATGTTTCATCGTCCTTATCTATATGAAGAGACAAAAATCATAACAAACGTGAAGAACATTGAATTTTTCACTACTGGCAAGGTGGAGAAAGATAAGGGGTGGAAAGCTCTTTATGCAGCCCCTAAAAAAGAGGATAAGGAAGAACAAGCTGCTGTTCTTCCAGCGGTAACAAAAGCTGAATCCGTGGAAAGTACCGTCACCATTAAAGAAGGCATGACAAAGCCGCCGAAACCGTATACCGAAGGGCAATTAATTAACATGATGAAAACCTGCGGGAAGTTAATTGATGATGAAGAAGATATTGAAATATTAAAAGAGGTTGAAGGCATTGGAACAGAAGCGACTCGATCAGGAATAATCGAAACGATCAAAGCACAACGCTATATCGAAGTACAAAAGAATATCGTCACAGTGACACCGAAAGGAAGTGTGCTGTGTGAAGCAATAGAAGGAACGCTTCTTTCCAGTCCTTCTATGACAGCAAAGTGGGAAGCTTATCTGCAAAAGATCGGGAAAGGAGAAGGCTCGAAAGACGCTTTCATACAAAAGACGAAAGAATTTGTTACGAAAATGGTCGGTGAGACTTCTCAACGAGTCGATCAAACAAATATCGAAAATGTGATACAAGAGGAAGCAGCAAGCAACCAACTTGCAGCCTGTCCGGCATGTAAAAGCGGTTCTATTCAAGATCGCAAAACCTTCTTTGGTTGCAGCGGTTATCGAGAAGGCTGCACGTTCACATTGCCAAAGAAAATTGCCGGAAAGTCCTTAACAACCAATCAGATCAAGATGCTATGCGAGAAAGGAAAGACAAATAAGATCAAGGGATTCACGTCAAAAAAGAAGAAAAGCTTTGAAGCAGCTTTAAAGCTAGACGATCAGAGAAAAATAGCATTTGATTTCCCTAAAAAGTAAAGCAGGAAGGAGTAAAGGATAATTCTTTGCTCCTTCTTTTATTCTTTAGAACAATATATATTAAATAGTTTAATATATATTAAATAGTTATTGTGTTATTGTGTTATACATGATATACTTAGAATATAAGAAACAGAGGTTATCAAAAGTGTTATAATATTCCAAAAGGAGTTGAAGGCAATGAGAGAGTGGAAGCGCACAAACTATGAGGTAATAGAAGTTCCTTATGACCATGATCTGCATGAGTTCAATGTCATTCAGGACAATGATGTCATTGCTACCATTACACCCGCAACAATTGAGGATATGGAGCAAATTATCACTGATCTGGACAACGGCGAGGATGTTCATGGTTGGGAAGATGGCATGGGAAACACCATTTCCGTCCGCTAAAACATTTCATCATCAGAGTGCATTACCAATATTCCAGTAGCGCACTCTGATGATTGATTTACAGGAGGTTTCTATGGAACAAATATCTTTGTTTGAACCACAAAAAGTTTCGCAAGTACCACTGAGTGAACGTATTTTTCATTTAGCTCCGGGTGACAGCATCCGAATCGGTAAATACAAACTAACGTACAACGTGTTCTATCTATATGAAGCGGAATCCAATGAAGAGCATTTTTGTCTAGGAAAAGATGTTGAATCCGTTTTACTATGGATAGATTCTTTCTAAAACCGATTGTGTTATTGTGACATTGTGCTATAATGGCTTTAATGTGCTACAAATAATTAAATATATAATAAATAGTTTAATATATATTAATTTATTAGGAGGGCTTTATCATGGGAAATGTCATCACTACGGCTAACAGCAAAGGCGGGGTTGGGAAAACTACCGTCACACGCTTGATTGCAGAAACACTCGTCAAACGTGGTAAATCCGTTTGTATTATTGATATGTGCCAAAACTCTTCAATTGCTACTGGTTTTCTAAATGATCGGGAGCAATTCACGAAAACAACCTATGACTGGTTGATCGGGGAAGCAAAACCTTCTGAGGTGATTCAGAAACATTCGGAAATGCTGCACTTCATCCCTTCAAACGAACAGATAGATGATTTCAGAAATTATGCAAACAAGCTAACCATGAAAAAGCGTTTATACTCTGTTGATCGCAAAGTAAAAGCACTACGAAACGTATATGATTATATCTTGATCGATACGCACCCTTCGGAAAATGATGATTTAGTAGCTTATTCTTTTGTAGCGAGTGATTATGTCGTCGTGCCTTTTGAAGTAGACGAGGATAGTCGAGTCGCTGTAAATCGGACAATTGAGATCGTGAAAGATTTCTTACAAGAAGATATTAAAGGATATTACCTCTTACCTAACAAAGTAAATGTAACAAATCAAAAGATTAATCAGCAGTTGCAGAATATGATCGAATCATTCAAAGAAAAAGGCGTCAAAGAAAACCAGATTTTAGATCATATCCGATTTAGCACTACTGTTTCAACTTCCAAAAATGAAAAAATCAGCTTGGAAGAATTGGCGCAAAAAAACCAGTATGCTAGAAAAGTCGTGAACGATTTTGACCGTGTAACAGATACTATTATCAGTGAGATCGAAGGGAGCGCTGTATGATGAAAAAGAATAAAGGGATAGATTTAGATGCGTTAGATGAAATGGACGAGGAACTACAAGACGATCAGGAAGAACCTTCTACGCCAAAGCGAGAACGTAGAAGTGTATATGAGAAATTCACGAAGAAAAAAACGGGTCCAAAAAAGAAACTAAAGGATGCCAAAGCTCAGACCTATATCATAGAGCAAAGTGATATTGACGCTCTCACAGAAGAAGCTGAAAAACAGAATATATCGCAATCAGAATACATGCGCCAGGCATTAAAACTAAAGTTAAAAACAGATCGCAAACGATAAAATAGTGATATGACAACCTTTATATAGATTAATATATATTAAATAATTAAATATATATTAAGTGATTATTTGCTCCTTCTTATTCATAAAAAGAAGGGGCATTTTTTTATAAAAAGAATGGATTTTTTCAATTGTAGTATTGTGTTATTGTGTTATTAATGCTATAATTAAAGTATCAAAGATAAGGAGTTGGTACAAATGGGAACTATCCAAACGCAACCGCCAGAACAATTTGCAAAGGTGATTCGCTCACTCGAAAGAAAAGGGCTGCATGACTTTTCTTACACTGAGGACGGCGGCGAACCAGCAATCTACCTTCACTGTCGGCACTCACAAAAAAATAAACGGTGCGTCATTAACATCTTAGAGGATATGGATAACCCGGAAAAGTTTGAATGGCTCAACGATCGCTTAGACGAAGAGCTAACCGGGTTGAGTCTCCGGCAGATCACGAACAAGATCAGGCCATACATCAACCTCTGATGAAACGGATTCCCACTTTTAACAGAGTGGGTTTCCTCCCTGCTTTTTTCTACTAATCGGTTTTGACCTTTGGCATAGTTTGCAAGCTTTTGTACCAACTCCTGAAAAGCTCAAACTATGCCTTATTGTCACCAGTTGAGAAAGCAACGGGATCTCTTTATATGTGACATTGTGTTATTGTGTCACTTGTTATACACTGGAAGAGAACTTGAAACATTGAAAAGGTGGCGATTAAATATGTCGAATGAAGAAAAGACTGCTAGACCTACTAAAGAGCAGAAATATAAATCAGCACGTATTTACCCGGATGATGCAAAACTATTGCGGAGAATGGCTGCTAGGCATGATACAACGGTCGTACAACTCATAGAAGAAGCTTGCTATGATCTACGAAAGAAATACGAAGGGAAATACGGAACAAATTACGATGATTAAGGAGGGGTTGAATGGAAGAAGCAACTGCTAATATCGGGAAGCAGCAGTACATTCGCTGGGGTATGGGAATCTTACTTGGATTGATTGCCCTGTTCTTATTCTTTCATCCAGAACTTATTATGTTAATCGTCACAATAGCAGGAGTCGCTGTGATCGGTTACTTCGTTCTGATTGCTACTTGGAAAATAGCTGTGTTTCTCTTCTTTTTTGCCGTAATGATAGCCGGTGGTTTTGTTGTTTTAGGAGGGGCTTTGTGGCTATTCAATTAATCACTTATAGTCATTTTGTAGTCAGAGCATCGTTCTATATTTAGAAAAAACAGAAATATCCGCTTCCTTTTTTTGTTTTTTATTGTTACCCTTTGATATGTAATACCTAAGAAGATGCCGTGTGTGCTGAGTTATTTGCAATTTTGACAACTTGCACCTAAAAAAATACAAAAAAATTCCCCGCCCTATATATACTGCTTCACGTGTTTGGCGGCACTAGCAGAATATATAACCCAGCAGGGAATAGAAGGTTTTTTCTATTCTTCATTGTTTTTAAACCATGAGGAATAGAAGATTTCTACTCACCATAATACCCTTTTATACTCTAAAAGTAAAGAATATTTATCTTTTACTGGAGAAGAGGTTAGGTATTACATGATGTAGTCAATCCTTCTATTCCTCGCGAAATATGCGGAGGACATAGGAGGATTTTTATTATGAATGCAGTGATTCAATTTGAAGGAACAATTTACGAACAGGGATATGGTTTAATCGCACAACAGGTTATGAGAGATTCTACTTTACCAAAACAATCAAAGCTAATTTATTCGTATATGTGTTCGTTTGCTGGCGCTTCACAAGATGGAGAACGTACTGCTTTCCCGTCTATTTCCTTACAATTAAAAGAACTAGGAATGACTCGTGACACGTATTATAAGTGGCGCAAATATTTGATTGATCGTGGGCTTCTTAAAATCACCAAGCAGCGTAAAGAAGGAGCAAAATTTGAGCGGAATATTTACTCCATTATTGCCGTTCCAAAACCGGAGCCAATCAATTCAGTATCAGAAGAAAAAAAAGACAGTGAACAAAATAGTGATGAAAACCCTGACACAGAGGGGAACTCACCGTGGTCGAATTTTTCGACTACGGAAAAATCGACTACCGAAAATTCGACTACTAACAGTAATAGTCTTAACAGTAATAGTCTTAAAAGAAATACAGATACAAGAGATACAAGAGAGACGAAAAGCGTTTCTTCTTCTTCTTCACAAATAATTTCTTCTGGTGAAGTTCAAACCCACCATGAACCAAAGGGCGGCATTTCTACTGCAAAAAAAGGGCAAGACGATCAAGAAGAATTATTAAAAGAGTCTCTTAGAAAAAATTCTGGATTATCAGATCGCACTTTCAAATTGCTCAGTGGTTTTAGTGAAAGCTATGAACAGATGTATAACTGGATTGGCATTTTCTATCGTGCCAAAAAGAAAGCAGAAGAGAACATGAATGAAGTCATTATCATGGAATATGAAATGAATGAGGAAATGATTTACACGTCGCTACTTAGCGTTATTCGTATTATTCGCACACAAGAAAAAGAGAACCCGGACAACTATATGTTTATATCGTTAAAGAATGCATTTGAAGAAGAATTGACGATTAGAGCGAGACAAAAAAAGAAAGACGACAATGCAAATCATTGGCTAAATGGCTGATATAAAAAATTAGGGAATTGTACAAAAAGGTTGAGAAATATCGCCCGTATACTGCTAACCCCCGTGCAATTATGCTACTCTATTGGTACGCAAAAACCGTGTGAAAATATGTGAATAGGCATGTTTTTCACAATGGATATTGTGAAAAACGACCAAATAGAGTATAATGGGGGTAAGATCAATGGGCGAACTCCACAAAACAGTTGAGAAGTTCTACCGGGCATTAGATGCATTACACATTGAATATGACGCTGAAACGGGCAGACTTTCAGAACCAATTATCATGATTGCGTATAATGCCAATCGAAGATTTGTTATAGATAGGGTTTTTCTATTCAAACGTTTCTTTTTAATCTTCGATAAAGATCAAACGGATGTTACGAAAGTGTTTTATGATAAAGTACAATCATTTCGCTCTACGGTGAAAAAATTCTAGTAGCAGCGATCAGGAAGGTGATAAAGGTGAGACGCGAAAAACATTGTTCACATCTGGAATTGTCTACTTCTGCTGCGGAAGTTTCCACGTTTGATGGTCAACGTTATCTCATCAAAGGCGCTTTGGCTGTTAATAGCAATAATGGGAAGATTAGGCGAGTACCAAATATCTATTACGACATTCGGAACGCCGTTAATCACCAAAAAGAGCTGATTGCGAAGCGAAAAAATCCGTCTGATGAACTTTGTAAATGTCATCAGGCGAAGGTAAAATAAGGATTGAATAGAGGGCTTTTCCTCTTTCAATATAAATTTTGATAACTACATATTGAGTGCTGCTGTATCATCTTGGCGTGTGAACAGTGGTTTACTACTTTGCTTGGTTAGGAAGGTTCGATACCAGAAATCTTCTCACCTTTAACGGTGTAACGTCGCAAGTCTCTAGGGTTCTTCGGATAATGCCTGAAACGTTGTGCATTGGGAGGCTACCGATCACGGTACGCAAGCTTCCATAGGGTCAACCTCCAGCCAGAAGGTTAGTGAAGGCAACTTCTTGTTTTCATGTTTTTAACTCATGGAATAGGAGGGTGATCTATGCGTATGTGGAAACCACTCTCGTTGCTTCTTGTGATCGTTTTTCTAGCAGCATGTAGTGCTAATGCTGGCATTGAAGAGGAAACAGATTATGAGACATTTCGAGATACAATAAATGCAGATGATTTTACTGGTTTTGCTTATTTTCTATGGAATCCAGATCATCATGAAGTGAATATCGATGAAACAATTAACTCTGTCTTTGAAAATGAAAACGAACATTTGCTGATGTTTACAATGGTTGATCGTAGCGAAGAAGTTGAAAGCATGTGGGATAATGACTGGAGCAATTCAGATTACCACAATTCTACTAATGAGATTATATTCATTGATGAAGGTCACATAATAGATCGATTCGACGTTAATCCTGATGAACTTCATGCAAGCGAACACAATAATGAATTAGCTTCATTCATCCAGCAATACCAATAAAGGGGCGATTACATGGCAACAAAGAAAGAGATTCAAAAGAAGAAAAACATTGCGAAGAAAATGATTAATCAAATGGAGTCCGGTGGATATGAAGCCTGGCTGCACGATCAGCATAGTGCGTACATTGACAATAATTTAGAAGAATATCTGGATATGAATGAACCGACAGAAACAAAAGAACCTTCTTTTTCAAGCGCAAATGACAACTAAGTTTTATAATTCGACATTTTTCACTATATTGAACAAAACGTAGAGGGTTACTAACCCTCTATTATTTTTCGCTTTTTTAATGACATATATTATCTTTTATGGATAATGTTAGATTAAAAACTTATAGAAAGTAGGAGATTACATGTTCGATCAACTCATGCAAGTGAAGGTTATGGCAGGGATGAACAATCTCATTTCGACAGGAGAATCGATTCTTGGTTGGGCGCAAGGTCTCGGACTGATCGGGGCGGCAATTGCGTTTTGTGTTGGTGGTTACTACCTCATGTTTGGTGGAGATCGAGGACGTACTAAGGCAATCGGCTGGTTTTTAGGTGGGGCAGTCGGGCTTATTGTCGTTATGGGTGCGTATGGTTTAGCACAAGGTATTGATGATAACATCACATTTTTTATTCATATGTAGCATGGTAAGAGAGCCGTTGTATCGGCTCTCTTTTTTTTAACCAAAGAAGAAAAAGTATACAAGTTTTCAAAATGGAGGGAAGAAAATGCTGTACGTCAATTTCGTTCAGGGAAAACATGAGAAGCTGCCAAAACATGAGCGGATTCCGTTCGATGAAGCCGTTGCACTCTCCCAAGAGATTGAAATGGAAATGCGTGAGAAGAAAGCAAAAATCACGAGTTATTTTTACGTGATTGATGATGAACTGCCAGACAGTCTGTATGAAGGTGAATTTGTTTTTGGTTCTTATACAGCACCGAACTTATTCATTCATATTCGCAATAACCTTCCTACGATCAGAACCAATAAGGAGCATGAAAAGCTTCGGCTTTCCTTTATTGCAGATATGGAAGAAGCGACAGACGAACAATATAAGCAGGAAGAGGATATGGAAAACGATTTGTACCGTGATTTAGACAGTACAAAAATATCACACCTGAAACGGTGGCAACGCCGCACGATTTATGGGGCTGCTGGTTTCTTCGCTATATTGAGTGCCGGGGTATTCGCTTTCTTTTTTCTACAAATAGCCGGTTTCCAAACAGCGTATGAACAACAGGCCGCCGAAGCAGAAGAACAGTCAGACGTGATCACATATTATGAACAAGCACTATTAGGAGAAGAAGAAAACTTGCAAAGCTATCTCGGAGAAAAGAACGTGAGTACCTTATCCAACAGGGAGACTGGTATTTATGCTCGAATGATGGCAGATCAAGAAGAGTTTGAAACTCTTAATACGCTTTATGAAGGAGATATGAGTTTGGTTGCTTCCTTCCTAGCACAAGAGTCCAATACAGATACACTACGAGCATATAATGACCAATTCCCGACGAATGAAGGACAATTTGAACTCGCTTTTGCAGATGAAAACTACGAAGAACTATTAGAAATGGAGAACGTTGAAATCAATAATCGTCGAAGTGAAATGCGAACCGAAGCTTTTATTGAGCTTGGTGATCTGGAGGGCGCAAGAGAAGAGCTAGAAAATAATACATCGAGTGATCTTGCTGATCGTATCAATCGACTCGAAGAACTCAATTCACAAATCGCTGAATTAGACGAGCAGATCAGCAATCTGGATGATGACGATGACGAGGACGAAATCGCTACATTACAAGAGGAACGAGAAGAAGCAGAAAGTGAATTGAATGATCTATAAGGAGGAACAGGCGCATGAATGATTCAGTACGAAGCTTGTTGAAACGGAGGAAGGTACACCTCTTGGCGGCGTTAGTCGGAGGGGCTGCCTTCTTTTCTCTTTTTAATACAGCAATTAATTTCATTATCACGAACGTTCAGCTTTTCCTTCAAAGTGAAGGAGCTTTTGATATAGGCACGATGACATTTGCGGTTGGCAGCCTCTTACTAACGTTTCATCTCCTTCCAAGTGAAGCCTATTATGTCCTGGGGGGAATGAGCTTCATTGCAACTGGCTTAGTGTATTACAAGCTTCGCACCAACTTTCGTGAACTGGAAGAAAAACATGCGAAAGGGTCAAGCCGGTTCACGACGTTACAAGAGATTAAAAACCAATACAAAGCAATTCCTGAGAAATCAAAAAAATACGAAGGCGGCGGGGGTGTTCCGATTTCTCGCTATAAAGAAAACATTTTTATTGATGATTCCCCGGTCAATAACTTGTGGGTGGGTACAACCCGTTCCGGTAAGGGTGAAATGGGAATGTTCCCGATGATTGATATTTACTCTCGGGCAGAAGAAAAAGCGTCAATGGTGTTCAACGATCCCAAAGCGGAATTGTTTGCGACATCAAAGGATATTCTAAAAAAACGAGGCTACCATGTTGAAGTTTTAAATTTGGATAACCCATTGCAATCTATGTCTTATCAAGTCTTGCAGATCGTCATAGATGCGTATGAGGAAGGTGATATGGCAAAGGCAGAGCAATACGCCAAAACCATTTCCAGCATGTTATACAGTGACCCGGCGGCGAAAGATAAGTTTTGGCAGGATAGCGCAAGTGCTTTATGTACGGCGCTTATTCTCGGACTGTGCGAAAAAAACATTCCAGATAATAAAGACAAAATCACGATGTACACCGTGGCAAATACCTTAAATGAATTAGCTGCGGAACAAGAGGATGACGGAAGCGGAAAAATGGTCACGGGCTTGGATAAGTTTTTTGACAGCCTACCGGAAAATCACGCTGCTAAGCTGCAATACTCCACAGTGAAATTCGCTTCGGGTGCAGGGCAGACGGTCGCCGGTATCTTTGCCAATGCCTTTGATAAGCTCAATATTTTCACACTGACACCTATTGCCAAAATGACTTCCCAAAATTCATTTGATATGAAAAAGGTCGGGTTTGGAAAGTCGGTCTTAGGAAGAATCACGCCCCTATCTCGAATACACATGACATTTCCAGATGGAGAAGTCAGTGTACGGAGTGATGAAAACGGACGATTTTCGATTCCTCATGATAAGAGCTTACAAAAAGATGCAGAAATCAGCATGAGGGTGGAGCCAGAAGCAAAGAAGAACAAGAAAAAGAAGCAGCAGGAAGAGGAAGAAAAGAAAGTACCGGCTGAACCTCTTTTCCTAAAAGTGAAAGTGACACAGATCGAGGAAGATACCGGGGAAGTCAGCTTTGTCGAAGTAGAACGACAAAATGACAAAGAAGGCAATGCGATTACGATAGAAAAAATCGAGCATTTTGATAAGCCAATCGCTCTGTTCATGATCGTACCTGATTATGATTCTTCTCTCCACGTCATTGCATCTCTTTACGTCAAACAGCTATATACAGAGCTTGCAAGGGCTGCAAGCGCCAGTAAAGGCGGTAAATGTAATCGAGAAGTGATATTCATTTTAGACGAGTTTGGAAATATGCCAGCAATTCAGGATATGGGATCTATTATTACCGTATGTCTGGGTAGAAAAATCCGCTTTAACTTGGTGGTTCAGTCGTATTCACAACTAGAAAAAGTGTATGACAAAGAATGGAAAACGATTTTTGATAACTGCGCCAATCTTTTATATATCTTAACGACTTCGCATGATACAGCAGAGGACATCAGTAAGCGAATGGGAGAGCGCACGATTGCTTCTCAAAGCCGTTCCGGGGGAACGCTTTCGATGAAAAAGAACAAAACGGAAGGCACGGAAGGACGCCGCCTTTTAACACCAGCAGAGCTATTGCAACTGGAGGAAGGCGAAATGGTCGTGATTCGGGGTATCAAGCGACAGGATAAAGAGCGAAAGAAAATCAAAGCGTACCCGATCTACAACAAAGGCAAAACCCGGATGAAATATCGTTATGAGTATTTAGCCGATCAATTCGATAACTCGGTTTCCATTAATGATATTGATATTGAATGTGAACATGCGGATGTCAACCTGAAAGAATTGGTCTACCACTTCCATGAGAGCGAAGCGAAAAAAGCAAAGGCTGCAATGGAATCGGCTGATTCTCCTGAACATGAAACAGAAGCAGAGGAAAAGAAAGAAGCTACGGCGGAATCAGAGCCAAAGCCTTTGGAGCCAATTCCATATCGAAACCTACCGGCAAGAAAAAAGTTAAGTGACCATGCAGCGTATGATATGGCTCTTTTGATGGGTGAAAAGCATGAATTTTGCACAGAAGAATCCTTCAATGAATTGTCCGTACAAGGGTTGTTAGAACTAACCGAACGACTGGACGAAGAAAAGCTAATTAGAGCAAATGTATTTCCTTCTCTAAAAGAAACGATTGAGCGAAACGAAACTCGCTACAATGCAGAATCTCAAAAAGGAGAGGTCGAAGATGCGAAACAAACGGGATAACATCGTTCCCCTTCCGGGAGTATCAAAAAAGGAATGGAAAAAAAGCAAAGCGCTGACAACGATCGGGGCTGTACTCGATCACTATGCCGACGTGCTGCAATATCAAGATGTTGTCGTGGGGTTAGCCGATGGCAATGTCCGAATCAAGCAAAAAGAAGAAGGGCAAAATTACAACATTCTTTGTCACTTCAATGATGTGAAAATTGATGCCACGATTGATGATTTCCTTTATCACGAAGAGTAGGGGGAGAGGAGGGAGCGAATGAGTTCAGAAGAAATTTTAGAGAAGCTACAAGAGTTTGGTGAACACCTGTCACAAGGGAATCTGTTCATTGATTTTATCCGAACGGTTGGCTGGTGGTTCGTTCTCGGCATGGCATGGATTGTGGATACGTTAGAGAACGTAGCGGACACGATCTTAGGACTGCGGGTTTTTCTAGAAAATCCAGAGATTCAATCGTTCATTAGTCAAATGCAGCCGTTACTCATTATCCTCTTTGCTTTTAACATTTTGTTCATTGGATATTTGCTCATTTTCCAAAAAGACTTCAATCGCCCGGGGATATTCGCCAATGTGTTTATGGCGCTCATTATTGTCGTGGCGCTTGGTTCCGGGATGGAGCAAGGAAACGAATTTACCGGGGATGCGATTGATGCAATCAATGTAGAGGATGAAAACCCTAGCGGCTCAATGGCAGATCAGGTCATTCAGAGCAATATTACCGATGTTGGCATGTTCGATCAAAACGGCTGGCAAACAGCGGATATTGACGAGCGTAATAATATTGAAACAGCGTATGTTCGGGATATTAACATTAACTCCTATTTGACAGAAGGCAGCATGATTACAGAGGATGACACTTTGTCACCAGAAGGAGAAGAAATCCTATCGCATAAAGTGAATACATTTATTAACGGGGCACAGTCCGTAGAAGAATTAGAAGATGGCAGTTGGATTACGGATATTTCACAAGAGTATTATTACCGATATACCGTTGATTGGATTAACCTTCTCGGCACATTGGGCGTGATGTCGGTCGTTCTGATCACCGTATCGGTCAAGCTTGCTTCTCTTTTCTTTGAATTAACATTCAACTATATTTTAGCGCCGTTTGTGGCTGCGTCAGATATGCATTCCGGGCAACGGATGAAACAAATGATGCAAAATATTCTTAATATTTTTCTTGTGACGATCATGATATTCCTGAGTTTGAAAATTTACCTGATCGGAACAGAATTTTTAGGAGACACGCTTTCAGGACTTCCGTATTTGATCGCAATGATCGGGCTAGCAATCGCCGTGATGAACGGTCCAAATATTGTAGAACGGCTCTTTGGTATTGATGCTGGCGGTAAAAGCGGATTGGCTGCGCTTGCTGGCACATACGCTGTCGGAAAAGGCGCTGCTTCACTTGCAACCAAAAGTGCTAGAGGTGGTTTGGCACTCGCTGGTGCTGGCAAAAAAGCTGGGGGCGGCGGTCCAAAACCTCCCGGTGGAGGCCCGCCCGGCGGTGGTCCTCCCGGTGGTGGTCCGAAACCTCCGGGTGGTGATGGCTCTGATAAAGATAACAAAGGAAAAGATACAAAAGGCGATCAATCCGAACGAGGGAATGTGGCTCAATTATCAGCAGCAAGAGAGAAGAAAGAAAAGGACGGACAGCAAAAGGGCGGTGCAGCCGCCGCAAGTGCAGCCGGGCAAGCGGCTACAACTAGCACGGCAAATGCTGCCGGACAGGCTGCTGGAAATGCGGTCGGGTCTGCTACCGGAAACGGGTCTACTAGTCAGGCACAAGGAAAAGGAAAAGAGAAAGGACAAGAAAAAGGAAGCGATAAAAACGGTCAAGAGTCAGGAACACAAAGCACTTCGGCTTCTTCGATTCATGACGAAATGGATAAATCACAAGGAAATGCACAAAACGCTGAACAGGCAAGACCAACTTCTCTTCATGATGAAATGAAGCAGAAAGGACAAGGGCAATCAGGTTCAAGACCTACGGGGAACGGTAAACCTTCTGGAACAGGAACAGCCGGTGCAGCAACGGCTGCTGGAACAGCCGCCGCAAGCGCTGCCGGAGGGGCAGCCGGAAATGCGGCAGTGAGTACCGGAACAGCGGCTGCAACTGGAACGGCAAATGCTGCCGGCCAGGCTGCCAGCAATGCAATGAATGGAACGACACAGGCAATGCCAGGGCAAGCTTCTGGCGAGGGAAGCCCTGAACAAACCGATCAGCAAGCATCACCTGAAACGGCAAGCGTCAGTGATCAGAAACAAGGAGCGCAAAGCCAACAGGCAAAACCTTCTTCTGGAACAGGAACAGGCGGTGCGACAACGGCTGCTGGAACAGCCGCCGCAAGTGCTGCCGGAGGGGCAGCCGGAAATGCAGCAGCGAGTACCGGAACGGCGGCTGCAACTAGCACAGCAAATGCTGCCGGGCAAGCTGCTAGAACGGCTGCACAAAGCACTTCTACACAGACAGCGAAACAGCAGGCAACGACTGGCGGGCAAGGTGGTAAAGAGATCGTGGAAGAACAAACAGATGTGTCAGCCGATGGGGCAGCCGGAACAGTTGAACAAGAAGTGCGCTCTGTTGCCGGTAAACAAACAGGTGGCAATTCGCAAGCTTCTGTTACAAAAGGGGCTTCTGGTGGCTCTGGAAGCACAGCCAGCAACCCTGTAACTTCTTCTAGTAATGGTTCTGCACCAACGAGCAATTCATCTTCTGGAAGCACGACACAAGGTTCTACACCTTCTGCTAGTTCTGGGGAAACCAAAACAACGACGGTACGCAATACGCAACGACAAGGCGCGGCTGCTGCACAAAATGGAAAAGAAATTATCGAAGAACAAAACGAAGTGATTCAAGGCGGTGGGGGTCAAGCTTCCGTTCAACAAGAACGCCGCACCTCTACCACGACAAGGCAAGAGCAGACTGGTGGCGGTGGTTCCGTCCAGCAAACAACGTCCGGAGGTGCTTCGACTACCTCACAAGGAGGTTCATCTGGCGGTGCTGCACCAACACCGACGGGCGCACCGACTGGCAGCACTACACCGGATTCCGGGGCAAGCCCTACTTCTTCCTCCGGCGGTAGAGAGAGTCGATCACAGGTGAAAAACACGTCCAGAGTAACGACAGATGGCGGCGGTGGTTCTTCTGATCGGCACGTAATAGAAGAAGAAAATCAGGTCATACGTGATTCTCGTCCTGGGGAGCAACCAAAAGTGAATACGATCAGGAAGCGAACGAACACAGAGAAGCGAGAACAACCTAGTGGCTATCGAATAGGTGGCGCAAAGCGCAAGGAAATAAGAAGAAACTTTAAAAGGCGTATGAATAGAAAATAAGAAGAGAGGTGTTCGACTATGGCGATGTATCGCATACCACAAAACGTATCCAGTGAATTGAAGATTAATAAGGCTCTGTATCTCACTGATCTTTTTCTACTCATGGGGTTGCTGCTCTTTACCTTCGTCATGAGCAACATCGTTCATTCTTCGCTCATCTTGTTCTTTTACGTCTTTATGGCGATTCTTGCCGGTCTACTCATTATTAGACCGGCAACGAATCCCAAAAAACGGATATACGAAGCGATCTTTTTTGCTATCCGTAGACGGAAAGACACATACACGGCGATTGATTACGTGGTAGACGATGAAGCGGAAGAAGAACAGGAGGAACACGATGGCTATATTCGATGAAAAAAATAAAAAAGGTCGTCTGAAACGCATACAGCCCAAAGGAAAGTCGATCTTTGTAGAAGCCGATGCTGTTCGGAAAAAAGAAGAAAAGAAAAAGAAAGTAGCCGTTAAATCAAGTTTTGCTGACATTTCCCCGGTGATTGATATTACCGGAAATGGCTACTTCCAACTATCGAATGAGGACGGTTATATGGAGATCGTACAAGTCTCTTCTGCCGATATTTATTCTCTGAACAATGAAGATAAGGAAAAGAAAATCAATCTTTTCGCTTTCTTCTTACAGTGGTATCAGCATGATCTGAAAGTCGTTCCGCTGAATTTCCCAGTCGATACCTACACGCAACAACAATTCATTCAAAAGAAAATTGAACAAACATCCAACCCACAATCACAATTCTTCTTAGAGCAAAAACTTCGAGAGCTTCAATTCATCGAGACAGAGCGATCAAACCGGGAATTTTACCTCTTCATTTATGCCGATGACGAATACACGCTGCGATCTCGCATTAATGATGTGACAGCGCAAATGAATGTCGTGAGTCCAATCATCCGACTAAGTGATGAAAAGAAAATCAATATCCTCTACAAGCTCAATAACCTGAACTCCAAAAACAAAAGTACGAAAGGAGATTACTAAATGATACAAGCGATTTTAAGTAAGGTTCGACCAGCAGCCGCACCCTCCAAAAAGGAATACGGGTATAACCCGCACTTGCTTTCCGAAATGCAGCCGCAAGGCGGCATAAAATTCAAGGAGTCCTTCATTCGCAAAGGTGACGGCTACGAAGCATGTATTCACGTTTATGACTTTCAAACGCTTGTATCAGACTTCTGGTTGGAGCAAATCATGAACATGCCGAACGTCGTTGCTAGTCTCGATATTGGTACACCTGACCGAAGGGAAACGATTCAAAATATCAATAAGAGCATGGCAGAAGCGAAAACGAGAGGGTATCACGCCAAAGATACGTCCGATCTGATTGACGCTAGCGAAAGCTACGAAGAGTTAAAAGAAGTCTACAACGAAGTACGGCAGGGCGAAGTATTAAAGCGTATCATCCTGCGGCTTTTCGTCTACGCAAAAACACTGGATGAAATTGAACGAACATCGAAAGAGGTCATGAACAATCTGGAAAGCATGAACTTCCGGGGAAGCATTTTCTTGAACGAGCAAGAGTATGAGTGGGATGGATTTTTTAAATCCTTTCAAGCTCAAACGAAATATGCCAATAAGCGCAAGGGCTTGGAGATTCCAGCACTTTCTCTAGCAGGTGGATTCCCGTTTCACTTTACGTCATTAGATGACCCGTTCGGCACACATTACGGCACGACAGAAACGAATGGAAATGTTATTTTCGATCTTTTTCACAGTGATGCAAAGCGAAAATCATATAATGCGCTCATGATCGGCAAGATGGGTTCAGGAAAATCCACGCTACTGAAAAAGGTAGCGCTTGATAATGCAATCAAAGGACATAAAGTCCGCATCTTGGATATTACCGGGGAATTTGAAGAACTGACACACGCCCTGGGGGGCAGAGTCATTTCACTGGATGGGGAACACGGGGCAATTAATCCGCTGCACGTATATAAGACCGCCACAGACAAGCACGGGGCTTCCGAAGAGCATTTATCGTTCACGCAACATTTATCCAAACTAAGCGTGTTCTATCGCTTCCTAAACCCGGACGTAACCAACGAAGAGATTAAAGAGTATGAAAACCTTCTTCGGAAACTGTATGTCGTGAAGGGGCTTTGGAGCGAAGAAGAAGGCGCTGAGAATCACATTACTGATCGTCCAGCAACAGAGTACCCGATCTTTTCAGACTTTCTGGAACTGCTGCAAGGGGAGCTATACGCCGATGTGGAAACCCGGAAAGTAAACGAGGAAATCAGTATCTATAAACGAGAACGCTTAGAAAACATTGAGCTAAATATCCTGAACGTGGTCGATTCGTTCTCCCGGCTCTTTAACTCTCATTCTTCTATTGATGATTTTGATTCCATGCAGTTTGTGTCCTTCCCACTCCGGGGGCTTTCCGGCATGAAACCAGAGGTCTTTCAAGCTCAATTATTTAACGTGATGAACATGCTGTGGGATGGGATGCTGAGTAACGGACAGCCGCAATTCCGGGCTTTCAATAAGCACAAATTAGCCTTTGAAGATGCGGTGCGCTATCTCATTTTAATTGATGAAGCACATCATATCATCAATACCCGAAAAGGAAGCGAATACGGGGTGCAATATTTACAACGGTTCATGCGAGAAGCCCGGAAATACTTCGGTGGGATCTTCTTTGCTTCACACGTCATCACGGACTTTGTACCAGAAAATGCGACAGAGAGTGCAGCAGAAGAAGTAAAGAAGCTCTTTGGTCTAACGCAATACAAATTCATTGCAGAACAGGACAGTGAATCATTAAGCAAGCTCAAAGACATCTTTCAGGGGCAGTTAAACGATTCTGAATTGAGTCAGATTCCATACCTGACTAGGGGGCAAGTCATCCTTTCAATTTCCTCTGTAAAGAACATCAAAATGAGTGTAGATGTGTCACAAGATGAACTTGATCTGTTCGGTGGAGGTGCTTAACAACCATGCGAAGAGTCATTACAGGACTAGCTCGATTAGCCTTATTTTTTGGAACGTTTAAAGCCAAAGTGATTCTTGGTACAAGCCTTATATTGATCGGGGCGGTCGCTATTATCATGATCGGTGCCTTTCAAGCACTCTTAGGAGATAGCGGCTCACAATCTGATCGAGATTTAGATTTCGTTTCCGGCGGCACGCAAAATTTATCGCCGGAAGTGGAAGAACTTCGCCCGTTATTTGAAAAATATGCAGAGATTCACGGGATTCCCGATCACGTTGATCTGCTTATGGCAAAGACCATGCAAGAGTCCGGTGGAAGGCTGCCGGACGTCATGCAAGCGAGTGAATCACAAGGGCTTCCGGTCAACACCATTGATAATCAGGAAGAGAGCATTGATGTCGGAACCGAATACTTTGCCAGAGTGTTAGAAGAAGCCAATGGGGATGAAAAGCTTGCTTTACAATCGTACAATTTCGGCGCTGGTTTCATTGATTATGCGAATGAACATAACAATGGTGAATACTCCAAAGAATTGGCGATTGAGTTTTCTATTGAGCAATACCAACGTGTACGGCATACAGGTAACTACTCCTGTATTCGTCCAGAGAGTGCTGAAACAGGAGCCTGTTACGGCGACATAGGCTATGTTGATGCGGTACTAAGTTACATGCAGCCGACACTCGAAGAAGGCGACTTTGACGAAGTAATTGAGGTCGGAACACAGTGGATTGGCAACTCTGAATATGTCTTTGGTGGTGGTCGTACTCGTAGCGATCAGGAGCAAGGTATCTTCGATTGTTCGAGCTTCGTTCACTGGTCATTTGAGCAGGTCGGCATTGAACTAGGTAACTTTACCGGAGTCACCACAGACACCCTAAAACATAAAGGGGAAGCCGTCCCTTTAGAGGACATCCAGCAGGGCGATCTGGTCTTTTTCGATACCTATAAGATTGATGGTCACGTTGGCATTTACATCGGGGATGGAAAGTATATCGGCGCTCAATCTAGTACAGGCGTAGCGATTGAAAGCATCGAAGAAGGATATTGGGGAGATGTTTTCAACGGACGTGTACGACGCATTTAAAGGAGGATGGAAACGAATATGGATTCGATCAAAGCGTTTAAATATGTCTCCATGATTGTGCTGACTTTTCTACTAATCGGAAACATCTTTCTTTACATTCAGAACAATGGAGAAGAAGAAGCGTTCAGTTTATCGGAAGAAGAAGTGCTTGAACTACGTGAACTAAGAGAAGAAAATGAACGGCTGCGGTATTTAGAAGATACCAATTCACTAACGCAACGAGAAGAGCGATTTATTCAATTAGAAGGTCAGGCAGAGCGCTTTATCACATCCGTATTTGAACAGGATGCTGAAACCTATCAAGAGAAAAAAGCAGCAGCCGATCAAGTCATGAATGAAGAAATGCAGGAACGTTTTTTCTCCGCTGATATGTACGGAAAGAATGAAGTACAGACACGAATACAGGAAGCAAATTACTATATAGAAAATATCGAAGAAAATCAAAATGAAATTGATATTGTCATGGAAGTGAGTCACGAAATCAATTATATCCAAACCGATATGACCGAAGAATCTCATGCGTTTATACGAGTCACATTTGAACGAAAAGACGAAAGTTGGATTGCAACGGGCTTTCGAGATTTAATGTAAAGGAGGAAGATCATGCTAAATAAAGACCGCATTAATTTGAGACGAAATGCCAGCCGATCATACCTGATCGGACTCGGTTTAGTCGTCATGGGGATGCTCTTTTTTCTCACCTCGGGCTTCTATATTGACGAAGAAATTGAGGTCATGGCTTCTCCAATCGGTGAGGAAATCCGAATCACATCGGCTACCAATTTAGAAATTATTGAATGGATTGTTGACGAAGAGAAGCAAGAAATGGAAGTCATTATTGATCTAAATGAGTATGAAGAAGAGCTATCAAATATGGAATTTACAGCACGACAGCGATCAGATTTAGACGAAGTAAATGTGGAATTAGTGCTCGAATATGAACAATATATTGTGCTCCATATCAATGAATTCGATGCCAATTATACGCAAATTTCACTTCGACTAGATGTAGAATCTGAGGATTCTACAGATACAGAAACAAACGAATTAGAGGATGATCAAGAGCAGGATTCAAGAAGATTAGTCACGCTATACACCGATCATCGAGAGATTGAAAAAGGGTCAGTTAATGTTGATAGTGAAGAAAATAGTATGCGATACATTACGAATTTATTGATCGAGCAAAGCGAAGAAACGATTGCACTTTTAGGAAATGAGATCGAAGAAAAGCAGGAAGAAATTACAGAAATTGAAGCAGTCATTCAAGAGTTAGAACAAGACAAACAGTATCAAACCAGTGAAGAAAAAGTGAGAACAGATAGTCGAATTAATTCACTTGAAGTAGACAAAAATGAACTGGAAACGGAACAAGAACGAGCGAATGAGCGAATCGAAATTGAAGAAGAACGGATTCAAAATCTAATTCAGCGTGAACGTGATTCTTCCCTAAGTCATTCCTGATGGTGAAGCAAAAAGCAGTCATTCAGCAAACGAATTGGCTGCTTTTCTTCTAAAAGAAGCTATGCACAAGTTTGACATATGTAAATATCTAGTATGCACAAGTTTAACATTTGTAAATATTTAGTCTGCATATGTTTAACATATGTTATGGAAAAGTATGCACAAGTTTGACACAAGTTAATTCGTCATTGATAGCATCAAAACATCAGGCTCTGCCTGATATATCGCCGTAGGTGATATCGGTTTTCCCTTATGCTCTTCTCTCTACAAACCCCTATATATCATAAAAAGTGGTATAATTGGAATAAGGAGGTAATTTTAATGGATATGCTGCTCCGAGATATAAACCCTGCAATCGTAAAAGCGATAGACGAAAAAGCGAAAAAAAGTAATCTATCGAGACAAGTTTATTTAAAAGAGATGATCGAAAACCACGTCATGTTAAAAGACTTTAATGATCGAGAAGCAGAATTAAAAAGTGCGCTTGATCGGAACACCGAAGTGATTCATTTGGTGTACGATCAAATGCAAAAAAACAATCAGTTGATTCATGAGTTAACGGAAGATGACGGCGATGTACTATGACAAGTACAGATCGGAAGGCAGCGGTGATTGTAACATCAAAATTTGTTCAATCTGGCAGCAGTACATTCAGTAGCTATGTCACGTATCTTGATCGAGATGAAGCGAAGAAAGAAGAGCCGACTTTTTCTTCTTACAATGATTATATGGACGATGGAGACAAAGCAACTTCATTATTTACTGCTGCACATAATTCACTTTCGTCAAAGCAAAAAGATGATTTAAAGGAAGTGTTTCAAAAAGGACAAGAGCGTGGCAGTATTCTCTATCAGGATGTTATCTCATTCGACAACAATTGGTTGGAGGAAAACGGGATTTACGATAGGAAAACAAAAAACGTAAATGAAGAAAAATTAAAAGAGGTTACGAGGAAAGCAATGAAAGATATGCACGATAAAAACGAAATGGGAAATAATCTAGTGTGGTCAGGTGCGATTCATCACAATACGGATAATATTCATATTCATGTCGCAAGCGTGGATCTCTCCCCGTCTAAAGATCAGAGGGGAAAACGAAAGTTGAAATCACTAGAGGGAGTGAAATCAACGTTCGTCAATAAGATACAAGACCGATCAGCGGAACATCAAAAGATCAACGATATTATTAGAAAAGAAATCGTTCATGACAAGAAAGAACGGAAAACGTTCTCTACATTTGATCGCAAGTTTAAAAAGGACTTCATGCAAATATATAAGCAACTACCAGAAAATAAGCGTTACTGGAGTTACGGATATGAAAACATTAATCACGTAAAACCAGCTTTGAATCAATTAACGAAAGACTATATCAATCACCATTATAAAAAGGAATTTAATGAGTTAGATAAACGTTTAGATCGAGAAGTAGCCGAATTAAAACGAGCTTATGGTGAAGGTGGAGAACATCGGTACAAAGATTATAAGAAAAACAAAATGGCTGATTTAGAAAAGAGGATGGGGAATGCTTTTCTATCAGAAATGAAGTCCTATGATCGACAAGTGAAACAAATAAAGTCGAAGAAAGAAGCAAAAAAATATACTAGAAAATATGAACGTGCCAAAACGAATGTTGCATTTAAGCAAATGAAGTACGGTCTTGATCGGGTCGTCCATTCTGAAATGACAACCGGAAAAAACCAAGCTGCACATGAACGCCTTCAACGTGATATAGAAAGGAGTAATCAACGATGAGTAATGAGGTAGTAAAAAGAGTTCGATTAAGCAAAGAATCGTCCGAGTATATTGACCAATACACCGAAGAAAATGGAATTCCTGAAGGTTATAAAAATCGAACAATCAATGCGATCATTCAGGAACATAAACAAATGAAGGATGAACAATCAAGGAATGAAAATATAGAATCGCAGCTATCTGAAACGATTGCTGAAACCATTGCAAAAGAAGTAAAGCAGGAAGTCTCCCGTATTCTTCTAGGAGTTAATAATACAGATCGAAATACAAAAGTGCTGATCGAATTAATCAACGGCATGATGATTAACAACCAGCAAGGAAACATCATGACAACGGAAGATCATGAAACACCGGGGCTTGCAGTTGCAAGAGATAAAGTAGCGAAAGACATTGAAAAGCAAAAACAAAAACGTGACGACTGGCTCGCACGAAAGGGAGGATAACAACATGGAAATGCTTCGATATGAACACGGTATTGTAAAAGAGTTTGGCGATCAGGAAGCAATCGTTTCTACACCTGAATTAGATTATCACCTCAAACTTACAGAGGAAGAAAACGGCGTTATTCAAATGCTACTTTTAGAAAAAGAGACGGTCTATGTATTGGTTGATACCGAAGAAAAGCGAATCGTTTTTGAAAACGTTCTGGAATCATCGGAACATGCTAACCCGGAATTAATTGATTTGGAGAATGATGCCGTAGACGAAAACGGATTTGTGAAATAAGGAGGGCTTTACATGGCTGCTTACAAGCGAAAATCGTTTGCAGAGAAGAAACAGGAAATAGATCAGTTGGCTGATGATCGTAATAAGCAAGTCGAAAACTATTTCCGTTCCCCGGAAGATTTAAAAGAATATTTATCGTTTATGTCTAAGTTTCATAATTACTCGGTACGAAATTCGACGCTCATTCAAAAACAGTTTCAGGGTGCTAATGCCGTTGGAAGTTATGCCTTTTGGAAAAAGGAAGGGCTGCAAGTGCAAAAAGGAGAGAAGGGAATCAGTATTCTTGTTCCTGCACCTTTTAAAACGTTTGAACGAAAGGCCGGGGAAACCACTAAAACAGTTAACGTCAATCAGGCAACTGCTGCGGAAAAAGCAGCAATAAAACGGGGAGAAATGAAAACCAAAGAGCGCATGGCTTACACGAAAGGAAATGTTTTTGATATTAGCCAAACCAATGCAACGGCTGACGATCTCCCGAAGGTTTTTCCTAACAAATGGTTGGATGGAAAAGTAGATAATTACGAAAATATGTTTGCTTCCTTGCAGCGGCTTGGGGAGGATATGGGTGTTGAAACCATGCCAGAACCAATGCGTGAATTAGGCGCTGCCAAAGGAGCTTATGTCGAGTTCACAAGACAAGATCATGAAGGAAACATGGTGAAGGGGCGAGGAATTGAATTAAACCCACGTAATTCAGAATTACAGAACGTCAAAACCATGATTCATGAATTAGCTCATGCCGATCTGCACCATTCCGGTTCAAAAGGGAAAGACCGATCACACCCGGAAAAAGAATTTCAGGCAGAAATGACCGCCTATACCGTTGCTTCTTATTTTAATTTAGATACAAGCGATTACAGCTTACAATACTTGAAATCGTACACCGATCAGGAGCATGACATTCAAGATAAGTTCACATTGTTAGAAGAAGTAAAAGGCACATCAAATAAGTTTATCGAGCATTTGGAAAACGATTTGGAACCGGTACGAGACAATATTCAAGTCAGAGCATCCGATAAAGACGTACAAGAACGTTTCGGTGATTTTTCTATCATTACACGTGAGGGCTTTACCAAAATAGGCGATATGGATACGGAAACATTTGCAGATACATTCCGGGCTAAAGATGGACGGAATATATTAGCAGATAAAGAATATCAAACTGGTACGGCATTAGAAGGCATTCAGGCTTTCAACCAGAACACGAATCAATATCCTGAGAGTTGGAACGGTGAGAACGACAATGTGAAGATATTAGACCCTTCTCAATCAGAAACACAATTCTTCATTCTTCATTCAGAAAAGCCAGTGGCTCAACATATGATGAACGGAGAAGAAATGGACAAATATTTAGCTTCTGAAAATCTTGATACGCTAAAAAGCATTGAGCCTTTTTACGACAAAACGAGAGTGATTGCCGTAGAACATACCGGTGGTGATGCCTACAACGTTAAAAATCTTGATCGTATTGACCTGGGCGATGGTGATTATCATGATTTGCGCTCTCATACAGCACGAGTCGGAGAAGTGCCGAAAGGAATACCAGAGTCCAACGATCATTTAGAGCATGTTTATAGTAAAGCAACGATCTCTAAAGCTTTAGAAGGACTGTATACAGAGAGTTATTACATGGAACATTCTTCTATAAGTCAGGATGCAAGCCTAGAGAGGGCTGCTTATTCTATTAATCGAATGGAGCAATTTGCTCTCGATCATGAGTATCTAAAACCGGAAGAAATAAAGACCGTGAAGCAGCAAGCCCACGAAACGGCAGCCGATTACAAAGATGAAATGACATCACGTAACGTCTTGGTCAACTTAACCGGCGATTTCACCAATGTACAGAAGCAAAAACTGGACGAGAAACAAAATGGTGTAACCGAAGAGAAGCTACTAAATCGCATGGAGGTAGAAAACCGATATGCAAATATGAAACATAACGCCTTAGAAAATAAGCTCGTACAACCCGTTGTGATTCAAAATATGGAGTCCTCTATTCTTCGGAAGTTTGAAAACAAAGAGCCGGAAAAAGAAGCACCTGAAAAGGCTAAACCGAACGATGCTATTCAGACGACAAAAACAGATAGCCCTTACCCTGATACGTCAAAACAGCGTAGTGCTGGAATGAGCATGTAAAAGGAGGACATCATAAAATGGTACGAGTCACTTCGGATGAAATCAATCAAGCGAAGCAAGTACGCATTATCGACTTCTTAGATGCCAACCACATTGATGCGAAACAGGAAGGCCGAAGGGGAGAACCCTATTACCGACTAGCCGATCATGACAGTTTAGTGATTAAAGGAGAAAAGTTCTTCTGGAATAGCCGTCAAGAAGGCGGCTATGGCGTTATTAGCTTTGCAATGACCTACTATGACCTAAAGTTCCCCGAAGCCGTTAAACGGGTCAATGAGCATGAATATGCGCCTGTTAAACATCGGGAAGAAGCTCGGGCGAATGAGCCGTTTCGATACCCTGCACACTACGAAGTGAAAGACACAAAGAAAATCGAAGATTATCTTGTGAATGAACGGAAAATAGATCCCCGTGTGGTCGAGTGGTGCATTAAAAAAGATTTACTGGTGCAAGATCGGAAAGGGAACGCTGTCTTTAAGTGGAAAGATCAGGAGGGGAAAGTGAACGGGGCTGATCGGCAAGGCACGGCACCAATGGATAACGGCGGCTATTTTAAAGGCATGGTTGCAAAATCCAAAGAAGATGGCGGCTTTACGATTGATGTCGGGAAGAACCCAAAAAAGATTGCGGTGTTTGAATCTCCGATTGATATGCTTTCCTACTGGTCGGTTCATAAGAAAAAGGTACAAGATACTCGCATGGTAAGCATGGGCGGCGTGAAAATCGAAAGCGTAAATAGAGCCGTTATGGATTTGCGATCACAAGGGCATAAAGTCGAAGCAATTGTATCAGCGGTAGACAATGATAAAGCTGGCAATCAATTTCATCAAAAACTAAAAGATCACTATGGTGAAAAACGGGTGATTGATGATCGCCCGAAAGACGTAAAAGATTGGAACGACGTTCGCAAGCAGCGAACGGCTGCGCCGAAAAGGCAGCCTGAATCACAGATGGGAATGTAAATACATTAATATATATTAAGCTACTAAATATATATTAATGTATTTGAGGAAAGGAGCATCAGTTGAATGAGTAAAAGACTGAAAGACCATATGGTGGAGGATGTAAATATTCGTCAAGCAACTAAAGAAGATTCCTTTGCTCTTACTGAACTAGCGCTAATGTCTAAGGCTTCTTGGGGGTACTCGAATGATTTTTTAGAAGCCTGCAAAGCAGATTTAACCGTAAAAGAATCAGACATTCTGACTAAAATTACTTATGTGATAGAAGATAGAAAACAAATAGCAGGATTTTATGTACTATCTATAGTTAATCAAGAATTAGAAGCGCTTTTTGTACATCCAGACTATATGGGAAAAGGTATAGGAAGATTATTATGGCAGGAGGCTTTAGAGCAGTCTAAGAAACATGGGCTGGACTCCTTTAACATTTATAGTGATCCGTATGCTGAAAATTTTTACATTAAGATGGGTGCAGATAGAATAGGGTTCGCTGAATCTAAGGTGTTTCCAGAGAGAAAATTACCCTTGTTGAAGTATGAATTAAATAAGGCTGACTCGTGATTGTTTGCTTAACAACAGGTGTATTTAATTAATATGTATTAATAGAAAAAGTAGCAGAGTTTATCGTTCTCCTGCTACTTTTTAACATCGCTAAATGATCCCATAAAAGTGTCAGAAACATCAATTTATCATTTGCGAAAAAATATTGATAAGTAATTACACATGTAATATAATTATTACATATGAAACATATAAATTCTGGAGATCAATTATTGAAAGTATTAGAAGCGCTTTCTAATCCATACCGTTTGAAAATAGTTGGATTGTTAAGCGAAGAAAGAAAATTTGTAAGCCAGCTCGCTAAAGAATTAAATATTAGCCGGCCTTTATTGTATCTTCATTTAAAAAAACTGGAGGAAGTAAAATTAATTGAAGGGAGCTATGAAATCTCTGCTAATGGAAAGACCAAGAGATATTTTGAATTGAATTCCTTTCATATTCCTCTAGATGAAAGATTCATTTCAAGATACACATCTTCACTTACAGTGAAAAGGAAAACAGATTCTTAAAGGAGGAACGGAATTGGATTTACTGTATCAAATACTCGCATTGTTAGGAATACTATTACCAATAGCGTTATTAATTAGTTTATTTATACTAATCCCTCAATTAAATAAAAGGTCTAAGGAAAGGTTAAAAATAGATAAGCAAAATGATCTTTTATTAAAAGAGCATTTTCAAGAGTTTGAAATGCTTAAAAAACGCGTTAAAGAGTTAGAAGATATTTTAGAAGATGTAAAATAATAAGAAAAATCACCAAAAGAACCAATTTATTCTAAATTAACCAATTAAATCCTCTTTTAGTGTATGGTTGAAATGTAGCAAATAATCTTTGGGAGGATTTTAATTTATGAATAAGTTTTTGGTTTTTCTTTGTTCGATGCTAGTTTCGCTTTTGATGATGTCTACTACTTCATTGGCTGCAGAAGATCAAGTTTTTACAGATGATGAATTGGCAGAAATGGAAGAAGAAATGATTGATCTAGGCTATGATTCAGAGCTAATTGAACAGTCATTAGATAAGTTGAAATCTGGAGATTTACCAGATGTACTTAAAGAAGATGCTACAATAGTTTCTCAAGATAACCGTGTTGAAGGAAATAAAATTATTACAACGGAAGTATACGAGGATGGTACTTATTCAGAGAGTACTGTAGAAAATCATGGTGAAGAAGAGCCTTTGTCTTCAGAGGATGAAGAAATTGGCTTACTAAGCGCTGGGTCTACACAAAATGTAACTGTATCCAGACGTAATTTTGCCGTTTATATGGAATTCTCAGCGAGAATTACTTACGTGAACAGAGGCGATAGTTTTATAAACAGTGTTTATGGCCAAAATCAAAGAAGTATCACTGGTAGCGTCGCTGTAAATAATAACGTTAGAATTATTAGACAGTCACAAAATGGATCTACCCCTGCCTTAGCTGGAATGGCGGTTCAATGGACTGGTGCAATAAATACTCCATCACAAAACTTTCAGTTAGGTATTTTAGTTAATAATACTTCTTATAGTAGGACAACAAGCTTTTAATTTAATATTTACAAAGTAGGTTTGATCAGTAGGTTTTTTAACCAAAGCAGCAGGGGCTTCATGCCCCTGCTGCTTTCGTGTTTAGTCGTCCTTTTTCGTCTCCCGATAAACGAGGTAACTAACGAACAGCGAACCTGCTGCAATGAGCGTGTTTGCAATGTCCGTGATGTTCTCTAGCATGGTGTTCCTTCCGTTGTTGGTAGTCACCAGCCTACCTGATCGGGAAGCCGGAAGCAAGTCAGCGTCTAAAAAACATGATGAGTTCCCTTTCTTTTTTTCTAATAATACCCCTTTTATCGTTCGTGTATGGTCAGTTCGATCATCGTCCTGGGCTGTTCATCAATCGTAATCTGAGAAAAAGCAGGAATGACGAATAAATCAACTTCTCGTTCTTCTACCATAAGCCGTGCAACTGCAACGGATTTTATCGCTTGGTTAATAGACGCAGCCCCTACCGCTTGGAGTTTAATGGGGTTATCTGCTTGAATCGTATGGCTGATGGCACCGGCTAATTTATTTACGCTTGTTTGAGATGAAACTTGATACGTGGTCAATAACGAAGTTCCCCTTTCGGCTTTGGCGATATGTCCTGAGAGAAGCGTTTCGCTGTTTCTGTCGTCCAGTATGGCTTTTCATTAAAATATAAATCTGGCTCTGGCAGCTTTCCCCTCCCGTAATAGGTCGTTACTTTATTCGGCTTCCATGAGGAATGTCCTTCACGAATCAAGTAGTTTCCGAAATCACTCTGCGACAAATATTCTGTTTGTGGCTGCGGTTCCTTTATCATGAGCGGTTCAGCAGGGCGCATTTCTAAATAAGTGTCACGATCAAAGTACGTCTGAATCACTTGTAGAAAAAGACGGGCATGGTCGGGGTTCATATCAGATAGGGTGATTTGCATGAGCCGTTGAAGATCGAAATGTTCCGTTTTTGGATTGGAAAGAAACTGATACAAAGCAAAAAAGGTTTTTTCCACGTCATTGCGAGGTTCTTCCCCGGTAGCAATATGGGGAAAGTATTCTTGAATCAGTCGCTGGCTGGCTTTCATAGTAATCCCTCCTTGATGTTAGTTACAACATATCATATAATTGTTATAAGTTACAACAAAAAAGAAGAGGGGTGGCTTCCCTCTTCTTCATAGGTTACGTTACGTCCATGAGGGTTGTTCTTTCAAGGACACGTACCGTTCTTCATTTGCGGTGACAATGATATGGTCGATAAGTTCAATTCCGAGAATTTTTCCGGCTTCTCGAAGTCTCTGAGTGACTCTGAAATCTTCTGCGGAAGGTTGTGGGAACCCGGAAGGATGTTGATGTGCTACGAGAATGGCATAAGCGTTGTTCAAACATGCCCCTTTGTACACCTCTCTAGGATGAACAACACTCGAATCGAGCGTACCAACATGGCACCGATGAAGAGCAAGCACTTCATTTTTTGTGTTGAGCATCAGTACCATTAGCACTTCTCTATCTTCATCCCCGATTTCCTTTGTGAGAAGCGTTGCCGCATCTTGTGGGGAGCGAATGACGTATCGTTCCTGCCCTTTTTCTACTAATGCTCTTTCTGTAATGACTTGCTTGATCTTTAAGATTTCAAAAACGTTTTCCATGATAGACCTCTCCTTTTGGTGGATTTACTGTATCTCTGATTTACAGCGTTACTTGTTTTATGTTTCTGTCCCCCTTTGTGAGACAACCCGAATCCACCCGAAAAGCCGTGTAAATGGCGACCGGCAGGGAGTGCGACAGCAGCAAAGAACCGTTAGGGAAGTCGGTAAAACCCAATGACTTAGAGGGCGTCCGCTTGCGATCTATGCAAGTGTACGGCCTCTTAGCCTACTTGGTTTTATCGGCAGCCCTTCGGTTTCTGCCGCCCGTTTATTCGGCTTATGAGGTTGGATTACCATTGGGAGACAAAGGAGAAGAAAAAATGAGCCGCATCCTGACATCAGAAAGGTTTTCATCCTTTTACCTGTTGTAAATGCAAACAAACGTTCTTATAATAAGAACATAAAATGCACGGGAAGGCAGGAACCACTATGATGTTACAAGAGCCAACCAACAGGCTTTCAGATCGGGAACGAAAAATGCGGCTTGTCATTTATTCTTATTTCAAAGGCAGAAATAATCATGCTACCGTGGGCGATTTACAACAACGCATGAATTTAACTCGAAAAGAAGTAGAAGCCTGCATTACGTCACTATTAGAAAAGGAACTTATCTTAAAAGCCCGTCCTGATTGTTATATCGTGAAAGAACACTTTGATAACTATGTAGAAGTCATTAACTACGGGCAGTTAGGAATGAAATCGGACAATGATTATATTCCTCCGCATAAAGAATAAATATATATTAAACAACTAAATATGTATTAAACAACTTAATATGTATTGTGCATAAAAAAGCTAGCAGGACTGTTCTTTGTTCTGCTAGCTTATATTTATATCAAATTTAAATAATATAAATGTAAAAATAGTTTATAAATCAAAAGATAAAATTAATACTATTTGCTCAAAATGTGGAATAATATACCTTTTAATGTTATGTTAGGAACGGAAGTTTTAATATTTTCTCACATATCTACTCTTATCATAATGCAGGGTGAAAAGTAATTCGGGCGGTTTATTCACCTATATTGAATTGAAGAGAGGAAGTGAAAATTTGGCATTTGAACAATCGCCTTTTGAATGTAGGATAGAGTGGGGAAAACGCGGAGCGCGAGAAGCAGTAAAACGTGGAGACGTTCTCATTATTGTAGATGTTCTAAGTTTTTCTTCCACGGTAGTGTCAGGTTTAAATAAAGGAGCAATCATATATC
>NZ_JAATHJ010000036.1 GCF_012034335.1 Alkalicoccus luteus
GATGATAGTTGGGGGCTCTCCCCCTGCGAAAGTAGGACGTTGCTGGGTCACCTGAGAGGGTGTCTCCCGGAACCAGACCCTGGTTCCCGGGCGGCACCCTCTTTTTTTGCGTTCCGGAGCACGAATCACATCCCCGTATACTTCTGTTACTTCCTTTTAACGCTCTCCCTCCTGCAATCCTCACTAAAATACGCATTTTTGCCTCATGATAAAGATAACCGAAGTGACAGGAAACGCCGCAACAAAAACCAGTTATGAAAATACGCGCATACACCTTTATGCCGAGGGCTGTATTCGCTATGATGGACAAAGGGAGGAATAGCTATGAACGGAACAACTCGATGGGGGCTTGCCGGTATCGGTAAAATCGGCACAGCTCTTCTCACCGGCTGGGATCGTGAAGATCAGGTAACAGAGGTTTACCATCCCGATGAGAGCAGGCGTCGTGCAGCCGTGCAGGGCTTAGCTGGAGCGAGCGGCATTGAGAAGGAGCAGCTGCCGCGTCTTGACTACCTTGTGCTTGCTTTGCCGGCCGACAGCATCGGCCCTTTTCTCGATGACCTGCAAAACAGCGGACTCGACATGCGAAGCACGACCTTAGTAAACATGGCGACTGCAAAAGACACCGAAACACTTCGGGAGCAGTTCCCACAGCTTCGTTTTGCGGGTATGAAGGCGGTTGTTCACGCAGCAACACTAAAGCGGAGAGAAGCTGTGCTGTTTGTTTCCCCGGATACAGCTGCCGATCAGGAATTAACGCAGAGGTTTGAAACACTTGGGGACGTAATGAGCGGAGATGAAAAAACGGTGGAGACGCTGAACCGGACTGCAACAAAGACAGCAGTGAAAGCCGCAGCCGCTTTTGAAGAGCAGCTGCGGCAGGAGGGATGGGAGGAGCCGTACGTCCGACAGGCACTTGCGTCGCTTATGCCGGAAGTGATTCGTGCTTATGCGAACGGACAGCTTGGCGCCTTTGGCAAAAAGGTGTCAGATGAGCTGCACCGTGATTAGACGGACTTTTGGCGGTTCATCCATAAAAGTACCGCCGGCCCGACTGCCGGAAGGAAAGCGAGCCACGCGTAGCGTCCTACGCCCCATTCGCGTTTTAAGATGTCATAAGCAAGCCAGATGACGACAAGAAAGTCGACAGACATGACGCTCACCAGATGAGACTGCTGAAAATCGTCGATATAGCCGGTTATACTGCCGGCAAGTGCGGAGAGCAGTACGGCCGCACCTGCGACGCCCGTCAGCAGATAGGCTGCCGGATGGGTGAGCGCGTGCTGGAGAAAGCGGGGGCCGCGAGGCGATTCCCGTGTGACGCGGCCGCGTACGGCCATATATGGCAAAATGGTAAAGGCACCGAGTCCGAATGAAAACAAGGCGAACAGCCAGGCCGGAACGCGTCTCGTATCCTTTGGGATAAGCAGCAGCAAAAATAGCAGCGGATAAATGCCGAGCATCGTAAAGACAGCGACCGTCAGCGGATTCAAATCCTGAATACGGCCTTCGATTATCGCAGATAGAAATGGATCGTCTGCATTTTGTTCACCTGGTGCAAAAAAGACGGCGTATACCGTCAGCAGTAAAAATAAAATCGCATATCGTTTCACATAAGGCCCCTTTCACAGCTGTTTCCTCCAGTTAACCAGAGGCAGAACAGGAGTGCAAGCGGGGCGACGAAAGCAGGAGGACCGCACGATGACACAGATGCCTTTAGTAGAAGCACTGCTCAGCAGACGAAGGGATCATTCCTTTCATGTTCCCGGGCATAAAAATGGAGCTCTGCTGCCGGCCGGGACAGAAGGAATATTTGAGACCGTCATGCAAATTGATAAAACGGAAATAACCGGTCTCGATGATTTACATGATGCAACAGGCGTCATACGGGAGGCAGAAATACTGCTCAGCCGGCTGTATAAAAGCAGAAACAGCCGTTTTCTGATCGGGGGATCTACGTCGGGCATTCTCGCTGCCGTGCTTTCCTCGGTTTCACGCGGGGAAACGGTGCTCGTGCAGCGTAACTGTCATCAGTCTGTGTTTCATGCGCTGGAGCTAGCGGGGGCAGAAGCAGTGCTTATCGAACCGGACAAGGAAGCAAGAACAGGAGCAGCGCTCGGTATTCCGGCCGGTGCTTTGGAGACTGCGTTAGCGAAAGTGCCGGAAGCTGTCGCAGTGATGATAACGAACCCATCCTATGAAGGGTATGCCCAGCAGCTTCATGCTCATGCTGCTTTATGCCAAAAGTACGGGGCGCTGTTTATCGTTGATGAAGCACACGGTGCTCATTTTCTGCCGGGGGCGGAACATCCTTTTTTTGAGAGTGCAGTCGAGCAAGGTGCGGATCTCGTTATTCAGTCTGCGCATAAAATGCTTCCTGCTCTGACGATGGGCGCGTGGATACATATCTGCAGCAGCCGTGTCGATGAATCGGCACTGAACCGGATGCTGCAGATGATTCAGTCCAGCAGTCCGTCCTATCCAATCATGGCCTCGCTCGATGCGGCGCGGGCATTCCTCGCTGACGTCAAAGAGTGGGATAAGATTGCAGCGGCCGCGCATGCTTTTTGCCGGCAGGCGGGAGCACCGCTGCTGCCGGTTCAGCTGGGCCAGTGGCGCCTTGATCCGCTTAAGGCAGTGTTCGCCGCCTCCGATCAAACGAGTACCTTTGCGATGGAGCGGAGACTGGAAGCAGCGAACGCTTTTGCCGAACTCCGGACGCCGGAGCTGCTCGTGCTGACCCTCCCGCTTCATGCCGGACTCATTCAGCGCATGATAGAAAAGCTCCCGGTGCTGAGCGAAGGACCGCTGGATGCATCAGTCTTTCAGCATGCAGAACCGGAAATCCGTCTGCGCCGGCCCGCTCTTTTGCAGGAAGAAATGGGAAAGCTCGTCGTTGAAAGCTGTCCGATTTATGAAGCATCTGGAAAAATTAGTGCAGCAGACCTTATTCCCTATCCGCCGGGGGTGCCGCTTCTGATCCGCGGCGAACAGATTACAGATCAGCATATCGAGAAGCTATTGCAGCTGCGAGAAGCAGGGATACGCATAAAAGGGGACGAGGAGCACTTCCGCGTCTTTACAACAGAAAAGAGGAAAGGATGAACAGCGTGAGCGGATGGTTTATTACAGTTGAAGGAGGAGAGGGTGCCGGCAAGACAACGGCGATGCTCTCTCTGAAGGAAAAGCTCGAAGGAGAAGGCTGGGAGGTTCTGGCGACGAGAGAGCCGGGCGGGAGCGTGATTGCAGAGAAAATACGTGCCGTTATCCTTGACCCGTCTCACACGGAAATGGACCCCCGCACGGAAGCGCTTTTGTATGCCGCGGCAAGACGGCAGCACCTCATTGAGAAAGTATTTCCACACCTTGAAAAGGGAGGGATCGTGCTCTGCGACCGTTTCGTCGACAGCAGTCTCGTCTATCAAGGGTATGCCCGGGGCATCGGCGTAGAAGCAGTAAAGGAACTGAATCGCTTTGCGACAGAAGGCCGCATGCCTGATCTGACATTGTATTTTGATATTGATCCTGAAATCGGGCTCGCCCGCATTTCCTCCGGCAGAGGACACGAAGTCAACCGGCTGGACGCTGAAGCACTGCCATTTCATGAAAAGGTGCGCAGCATGTACCGGGAGCTTCAGCAGCAGGAGCCTGAGCGGATCAGACAAATTGACGCTTCGGGCACGCCGGACCTCACAGTGAAAAAGGCGTGGGAGGAAATACATAAAAAACTTGCCGGCAGATAGCGGTAAATCTCACAAATCACACGCCTGAACCGCTGTTTCTTGTTATAATACGGATAACCCCTTTCGATGGAGGAGATGACTATGAAGCTGATCGTTGCAGTAATCCAGGATAAAGACAGCAACCGTCTTTCGGATGCACTGGTGGATCAGGATTTTCAGGCGACCAGGCTTGCAAGCACAGGCGGATTTTTAAAAGCAGGGAACACCACTTTTATGATTGGTGTGGAAGATGATCAGGTGCAGCCTGTTCTGGAACTGATAAAAGAAAACTGCAAGGCGAGAGAACAGCTGGTGGCGCCGATCTCTCCAATGGGGGGAAATGCAGATTCCTACGTGCCGTATCCGGTGGAAGTGCAGGTTGGCGGTGCGACCGTCTTTATACTCCCTGTTGAGCGGTTCGAGAAGTTTTAGTAGTAAAGGAGACAGCCATGCAGCACTGGCAGGAGCTTGAACAGACACAGCCGGCTGTGACGCGCGTGCTGCAGAACAGCATCCGCCGCAGCCGGCTGGCCCATGCATATATTTTTGAAGGGGGCCGCGGCACAGGGAAAAAGCTTACGGCCCAGCTTACGGCCCAGGCGTTTCTGTGCCGGAACCTGAGCGGAGCTGATCCGTGTCTGGCCTGCCCGGAATGCAGACGGGCCGCCTCTGGAAGCCATCCGGACGTCCATATGCTTCGTCCGGACGGAGCCGTGATCAAGGTAGATCAGATTCGTGAGCTGAAGCGGGAGTTCAGCATGCGGGGGATGGAATCCGGCAAAAAAGTTTATCTTGTAGAAGAAGCCGATAAAATGTCGGCCAGCGCAGCAAACAGTCTGCTCAAATTTCTGGAGGAACCGGACGGAGAGGCGCTCGCTGTTTTGATGACAGTCAACGCCCGTCTCATGCTTCCGACAATTCTGTCCCGGGCCCAGCTGCTCAGCTTTGTGCCGCTGCCCCCGGAAACCGCTGCGCGGGAGCTTGTCCGAAAAGGCTATCCGGAAAAGGAAGCGTACCTTGCTTCCCGGCTCACGTCTGATCTGGCGGAAGCCGAAGCGCTTTTTAACGAGGAATGGATTTCACAGGCGAGGGAGAAAGTGATACAATTAATTGACGATCTTATCCGTAAACCGCGCGATTCCTATATTACGCTGCATGAAACGGTGATGCCGTTTTTTACGGAACGGCGTGATCTGGAAACCGCACTGGATATGATCATGCTCTGGTACCGGGACGTTCTGCGTATGCAGGTCGGCCAGTCCGAGCAAATTGTGTTTATCGATCAGGAAGACTGTCTCTCCAAACAGGCTTTCCAGCTCTCTCAAGGGAAACTCGGTAACAACCTCCAGGCAGTGATGGATGCGAGGCGCCGGCTTAATGCCAATGCAGCGCCGCAGCTGCTCATGGAACAGCTGCTTCTTCGTCTACAGGAGGGATAAATGTGCATCGGGTGATCGGAGTTCGTTTCAAAAAAACCGGGAAGATTTATTATTTCTCACCCGGGGATTTTCATATAGAGAAGGATGACTACGTAATCGTCGAAACGGCGCGCGGCGTCGAGTTCGGAAAAGCAGTAATCGGCGTTAAGGAAGTTGCCGAAGAAGACGTTGTTCTCCCGCTGAAGAAAGTCCTGCGGAAGGCGACGGATAAGGATAAATTGACAATCGAAGAAAACCGGCGGGAAGCCGCAAAAGCATTCGATGTCTGCCTGAAGAAGATTACGGAGCACAACCTTGATATGAAGCTGGTTGATGTAGAATACACGTTTGATCGAAATAAAGTACTGTTTTATTTTACAGCGGACGGGCGTATCGATTTCCGGACGCTCGTGAAAGACCTCGCTTCCGTTTTCCGTACACGCATCGAACTGCGTCAAATCGGTGTACGGGATGAGGCGAAAATGCTTGGCGGCATCGGTCCGTGCGGCCGCATGCTCTGCTGTTCGACATTTCTCGGTGATTTTGAGCCGGTTTCCATCAAGATGGCGAAGGATCAGAACCTGTCGCTCAATCCGACGAAGATTTCCGGACTGTGCGGAAGGCTGATGTGCTGCCTGAAGTATGAAAACGATATGTATGAGGAAGCGAAAAAGGTGCTTCCTGATCTGTATCAGAAGCTGAATACGAGCTACGGCCGAGGAAAGGTCGTCGGACTGAACATGCTGGAGCGGCTCGTACAGGTCGAGATTTTCGAGTCTAAGCAGGTCATTGAGTACACGCTGGATGAACTCCTGGAAGAAGGAGCGATCGCCACGGAAACCACGAAATAATGAGGTGTGCGCATCGTGAACAAAAATGAGATATTTACACGCGTCAGCCAGATGGAAGAGCGCATCGGCGGTCTCCATCACGAGCTGGGTGAATTAAAGGATCAGCTGGCGCTGCTTCTCGAGGAGAATACGCATCTGCAGATGGAAAATGAGCATCTGCGGGAGCGGATGAACCAGGAAGAAGAAGCAGCGGAGGCTGCAGGAGTCGGCGCTGCCGGTCCGCGTCTGAAGCCGGGATTTGGCGAAGGCTATGACAATCTGGCGCGTCTTTACCAGGAGGGATTCCATATCTGCAACCTGCATTATGGAAGCATCCGCAAAGAGGGAGACTGTCTATTCTGTCTTTCCTTCCTGAACCGGGAGGAATAAATGACGCAAACGTTCAGAAGCGCTGCTTTTGAACGTTTTTTTTCGCATACAGCGAGCGTCAAGAACAGAAAGCAGCTGTTACTATAGAAGAAAGAGGCGTTTGAACGATGACGAAAACAGAGGAACGAGCAGACTACCTGCCCGGTGGCATGATCATCCACCAGCGGCCGGACGTGTTTACGTATTCAATGGATGCCGTGCTGCTGGCGATGTTTGCTGATGCGGCGAGAGCGGAGTCTGTCATTGATTTATGTGCAGGGACTGGAGCGATTCCGCTGCTGCTTGCATCAAAAACGCAGGCTGCCATCCGGGCAGTGGAGCTGCAGCCGAAGCTGTGCCGGCTCATGGAACGCTCGATCAGCACAAACGGTCTGCAGGAGCAGATCCGGGTGGAAGAACGCGACCTTCTCACTTTGAATCCTGCCGTCGACGGACCGGTTGATCTGGTTACGTGCAACCCTCCGTATTTTGCGGCGCCAAAAATGAGACAGCCGCTGGAGGAAGCAGGAGCGAAGCAGATTGCGCGTCACGAGGTGGCCTGTTCACTGCAGGAAGTGACAGCGAAAGCAGCAGCGCTAGTCCGTCCTAAAGGAAAAGCCGCATTTGTCCACCGTCCGGAGCGGATGGCGGAATTATTTGCAGCCATGCAGCAGGTGAACCTGGAGCCGAAGCGGGTGCAGCTGATTCATCCGAAGCCGGGACGGGATGCGAATATTTTACTTGTGGAGGCTGTGAAAGACGGGGCTCCGGGTATGAAGGTTGAACATCCATGGACCGTTTATCAGGAAAATGGAGAGTACGAACCAGCGTTTTACAAGTACGTCTTGAAAGGAGAAGGTCTTCATGCATGAACAGCGAACCTATCAGGCTGATGGCGGCATGCTGGTTCTCGTGCCGACGCCTATTGGCAACTTAGAGGATATGACGTTTCGTGCTGTGCGCGAGCTGAAAGAAGCGGACGTTATTGCAGCAGAAGATACGAGGCACACGCGGAAGCTGTGTCACGTGTATGAAATTGAGACGCCTCTGATTAGTTTTCATGAACACAGCAGTGGTACCCGGCTCGAGGAGCTGCTGGAAAAAGTTCGCAGCGGCAAAAAAGTCGCACTCGTCAGCGATGCTGGAACGCCGGGCGTTTCCGATCCGGGGTGGGCGGCAGTTGACGCCTGCCGGCAGGAAGGGCTGACAGTGACCGCACTCCCCGGAGCGAGCGCAGCTGTAACCGCGCTGACTGCTTCCGGGCTTCCGACGACATCTTTTACGTTTCTTGGATTCTCCGAACGCAAGAAGAAAAAACGCACTGATTTGCTTGAAGAATGGCGGACCGCGCGCTCTACGCTGATTTTTTATGAATCGCCGCACCGGCTTGACCAGATGCTGCAGGCAGCCTTTGACGTTTACGGGCCCCGCCGTGCAGCTATCGGACGTGAGCTGACGAAGCAGTTTGAAACATATGTCACCGGCACGCTGAAGGAGCTTGCAGCCTGGGCGGCTGATACAGAAATCAAAGGAGAGTGCGTGATACTGATCGAAGGTGCGGATGAAGAGGAAGCGGCCGCTGCCGGAAAGGAATGGTGGCAGGAGCTGTCGCTGAAGCAGCACGTCGAGCACCATATCGAAAAAGGCCACTCTTCTAAGCAGGCGATCAAACAAACAGCCGTGGACCGGAGCATGCCGAAGCGCGACGTGTATGCAGCTTATCACGATACAGGAGCCATATAAAAGACGGAAGCAGCTGCTTTTGGTTACCGGTACGTTTCATTTCAATAATGGGGAAGCACGGAGTGGAAGTGACTCGATAAGCAGGAAAACTCTCTGACACAAAAAAACACGTCTATCTGGTTTACCAGACGGACGTGTTTTTTATGATTAATTTTCCTGCTTGGAAATATATTCTTCCAGGTCTTTGATGATCTCCTTAGCACCCATAGGGCTGAGGATGATTTTGCCTTTCGCAAGGGAAAGGTTGTCATCAGAAACTTCACCAGTTACCTGGCATGTCATGTTTGGCTTGTACTTCTTAAGAACGATGCGGTCATCATCCACGTAAATCTCCAGCGCATCCTTTTCAGCAATATCAAGTGTACGGCGAAGCTCGATAGGAATGACGACGCGGCCCAGTTCATCAACCTTCCTTACAATACCTGTTGATTTCATATTAATACCCCTCTCTGTAATCCTGTGTGTTTTCCCAGAAGTCTCGAAACGTCATGATTCGACAAAATTCTGTTAAGAGTATAATACCAACACTTCCAAATGAAGTCAATTAAAATGATATAAAAAGGAAATAAGTTTTTTGTTATATGGCGTTTGACTTTACTCTGAAGCAGGTTTCACTGGAAGCAGTTTGTCAGACTCTCAAAACCGCTGCCTGCCCCTCCTTTCGATTGTCGACTTAATTCGACATCTGGTGTCACGTAAAGTACTATACCCTAAAAAGGGAAGAATCTAACAAAAATGCAAGAAAAAATTTTTAATTATAAAGAATGTACAAACTTTGTACAATATTTAGCGGGGCGAAATATCAGATACCTCCCGGGTCCGAATTGGAAAAAACCTGTATACCGCGCGATTCTGTTGACAGAGGACCACCCATTCGGTATATTGCAGAGAGGATAAGCATATGCTTCAATGATGGGATGAGTAGAGAGCCGCCGTCCGCTTGCAGAGAGCCGGGGAAGCTGAGAACCGGTGCGGAAGGTCTTTTGAACATGGTCCCGGGAGAGGCTGTATGGTCGAGCGCGCAATCGTAAGGCCTGCACGTCCGCTGCACGTTACGCAGCAGAACTGTCAGTCGCAGTTCGACCGAGACCGGTTGTTGAGCCGGTGAAACCGGGTGGTACCGCGTGGGCTTTTGCTCTCGTCCCAGTGTATGGGGCGGGGGCTTTTTTGTATGCCTGCGGCGAAACATGATTGAAGGAGGAGACTATCACTATGACGGATCAAAACAAGACGTTTTATATTACGACACCAATTTACTATCCAAGCGCGAAATTGCATATCGGACATGCCTATACGACGGTGGCAGGTGATGCAATGGCCCGCTACAAACGGCTGCGGGGCTATGATGTCCGGTATTTAACCGGTACGGATGAGCACGGTCAGAAAATCGAAACAAAAGCAGCAGAAGCCGGGGTGACTCCGCAGGAATTCGTCGACGGAATTGTAAAAGATATTCGCGATCTGTGGGGCAAGCTGGATATTTCCTATGATGACTTCATTCGAACGACAGAAGAGCGCCACAAAAAAGTAGTAGCAGATATTTTCGAGCGCCTCCTGGAGAAGGGCGATATTTATCTGGATGAATACGAGGGCTGGTACTCCATCTCAGATGAAACATTTTACACGGAACTGCAGCTTGAGGAAAAAGAATACGATGAAGCTGGAAATATCGTTGGCGGAAAAAGTCCGGACAGCGGTCATCCGGTGGAAAAAGTGCGGGAAGAGTCGTATTTCTTCCGGATGAGCAAGTATGCAGACCGGCTGTTGAAGTATTATGAGGAAAATCCAGAGTTTATTCAGCCGGAATCACGTAAAAATGAAATGATCAACAATTTTATCAAGCCTGGCCTGGAAGATCTTGCTGTGTCCCGGACCTCCTTTGACTGGGGCGTGAGCGTGAAGAGTAATCCGGAGCACGTTGTTTACGTGTGGATCGATGCGCTATCCAACTACATTACGGCGCTCGGCTATGGAACAGAGGATGACAGCCTGTACCAGTCCCACTGGCCGGCAGATGTGCACCTTGTCGGGAAAGAAATCGTCCGCTTCCATACGATTTACTGGCCGATCATGCTGATGGCACTTGACCTGCCGCTTCCGAAAAAAGTGTTCGGTCACGGCTGGCTGCTGATGAAGGACGGGAAAATGTCTAAATCAAAGGGCAACGTCGTCGATCCGGTGCCGCTGATTGACCGCTACGGTCTGGACGCGGTCCGCTACTATCTGCTGCGCGAAGTGCCATTCGGCTCTGACGGTGTATTTACGCCGGAGGCATTTGTGGACCGGATTAACTATGATCTGGCGAACGATCTAGGCAACCTCGTCAACCGGACGATTGCCATGATTAACAAATACTTCGACGGAGAACTGCCTCCCTACGTAAAAGATGCGACATCCTTTGATGCACCGCTTGTCGAGCTGATGGATGCAACGGCAGATAAAGTGGAAGATGCGATGGAAGACATGCAGTTTTCTGTTGCACTGACAGCAGTCGGCCAGCTGATCAGCCGTACGAATAAATATATTGACGAAACACAGCCTTGGATTCTTGCCAAAGACGAAACGGCAAACGAGCAGCTCGGTTCCGTTCTGCATCATCTGACGGAATCGATCCGCCATATTTCCATTATGCTGCGCCCGTTCCTGACGAAAACACCGGAAAACATCCGACGCCAGCTCGCTATTCCGGAGGAGCTGATGGAATGGAATACGCTGCGGACGCCGGGGCGTCTCAAGCAGGGTGTGCGCATTATTGAAAAGGGAGAACCAATGTTCCCGCGCCTTGATTTTGAAGAAGAAGTCAAAGCGATCGTGGAGATGATGGGCGGCACGGTGAAAGCAGCAGATGAGCCGAAGGAAGAAGAACTGCCGGAAGCTCCCGAATCAGATGAAATCACAATCGATGACTTTTCCAAGGTGGATCTGCGCGTAGCAGAGGTAATCGGAGCAGAAAAAGTGAAGAAAGCAGATAAACTGCTGAAAATTCAGCTCGATCTCGGTTATGAAAAGCGTCAGGTCGTCTCCGGGATTGCCAAGCACTACGAGCCGGATGAGTTAATCGGCCGTAAAGTGATCTGTGTGACGAACCTGAAGCCGGTGAAGCTGAGGGGCGAATTGTCTCAGGGGATGATCCTTGCCGGCTCCCATGACAAATCATTGACGCTGGCAACCGTAGCGGAATCACTGCCGAACGGCGCCCAGGTCAAATAGCGAGAATGAAAGGAGGGCACCTCATGCTGATCGATACGCACGTCCACTTGAATGCCGATCAGTTCGCTGATGACGCGGATGAAGTCATTCAGCGGGCGAAGGAAGCAGGCGTAGCTAAAATGGTCGTTGTCGGATTTGATACGAAGACAATCAATCTTGCCATGGAGCTGATTGAGACGTATCCATTTTTGTATGCAGCTGTCGGCTGGCACCCGGTAGACGCTGTCGATTTCGACGATGACAAGCTTGCCTGGCTGGAAGAACTGACGAAGCATCCGAAAGTCGTTGCTGTTGGAGAAACGGGACTTGATTATCACTGGGACAAATCTCCGCATGACGTACAGCAGGAAGCGTTCCGCAAGCAGATCGCACTTGCAAAGAAAGTGAAGCTGCCGCTCATTATTCATGACCGCGAAGCTCACGAGGACATCACGGCGATCTTGCAGGAAGAAGAGGCCGCGGAAGCAGGCGGTATCATGCACTGCTTTCAGGGCGATGAGGAGATGGCAAAAGCGTGTCTCGATATGAATTTTTACATTTCATTCGGTGGACCGGTCACCTTTAAAAACGCGAAGCTACCAAAGGAAGTCGCGAAAATCGTTCCGGACGACCGGCTTCTGATCGAAACCGACGCTCCTTATCTTGCACCGCATCCTTACCGCGGCAAACGAAATGAACCGGCATATGTGAAGCTTGTTGCCGAACAGCTTGCCGAGCTGCGTGGTGTCACCTATGAAGAACTTGCAGCACAAACGACGAAAAATGCCGAAATATTGTTTCACTTGTAGCACATCTGGGCCGCCTCTTCTTCAAGAGGCGGCTTTTTGCATGAGCGTCCGGCGTCCGGAACGTCCAAAACGGAGAAAAACGGCAGGATAAAATAAAGAAACCATTTAATCATCATTAAGCATATGACAAATTACCTTGTTGAAGCAGCTCAAACGGACGCTCGAGAGCAGAAAATACCCCTGATTAAGCAAAGGGAGCCCCGGCGTGAAAGAACATGAAAACATCGATGAAAGCTTACTGTGAGCGGCGGTTCAGCGATTTGTAACGAAACTGTAAAGTAAGACGTTCGTTGCAGGCAGGGCGCGCTGTTTATCATGCAAAACGGCGGATGTTATCCTATTCGATGACGTTTATTTAGGATATTCGTTTGACACGTTTTAAGGGCGTGCGTATAATCTGCGTCTTAGAAGGAGGGTTTGCCATGATTGAGAGGATTAAGTCGTTTTTTGTACATATCGTACGAAAGTCGGACCTCACCGCAAACATTGGAATAATTGCTGTCCTCTGCCTGCTTACGGTCGTCATTTACGATGTGACGAAGACAGAAGTAACGGTATCAGCCGACGGAGAATCGTTTACGGTGGAAACACACGCCGAAACAGTCGGGGACGTACTGGCAGAACAGAACATTGACACGATTAAGCACGATGACGTAGAACCGCCGCTGGCTGCTGAAGTAGAAGAGGGCCTTATTATAGAGTACATGCCTGCACAGCACGTGAACGTATCCCTGGATGGGAGCGAGGAAGACGTATGGACGACAGTCGATACCGTCGATGAACTGATGGAAGAGCTGGACATCGCGGTTTCCTCTCACGATGAAGTGGAGCCGTCTCTGCATGCGCAAATTGAAGACGGCATGACCATTGCATACGAAGAAGCTTTCCCGGTAACGGTAGAACATGATGGAGAATCAGCTCAAATATGGACAGTAGCCGCAACCGTGGAAGCTGTTCTGGATGCACAGAATATCGATATCGGCGAGCTGGATAAAGTAGAGCCGGAAATAGACGAAACATTAACTGCTGAAACCGATGTAACGATCACGAGAGTGGAGAAGATCACGGAAACCGTGGAAGAATCGGTATCCTTTGCAACAGTCAGGGAAAACGATGACTCCCTTGAAGCAGGAACGGAACGAGTCGAACAGGAGGGTGAACGAGGAACCCTTCAGAAGACATATGAAGTGCTGGTAGAGGACGGTGAGGAAGTCTCCCGCGAGCTGCTTGACGAAGAAGTCGTGGAAGAGAGCAGCGACCGGGTGATTGCGATCGGGACGATGGAACAGTCAGAAACTGTATCACGGGGACGCTCTAAGGCCTCCGACGAAAGCACGGAAGAACCTGCGGAAGAAGAATCGTCAGCTTCCACAGGATCAGAAGCATCTGAAGAGAGTTCGCCTGCAGCAGACGAGAGCGAATCCTCCAGCGAGACAGCTTCAGCTAACAGCTCCTCATCTTCGGATAACAATTCATCATCCGAAGGCAGCAGTTCTTCTGCTGAAAGCGAAAGCTCCGGCAGCAGTGCCAGCTCTCAATCGGAAAGCTCGGGTGGAAGCTGGAAATCCTTCCAGGCTACTGCTTACACGGCATCTTGCAACGGGTGCTCGGGAGTGACCGCTACGGGAGTGGACTTGAATGCGAATCCGAATGCCAATGTGATTGCCGTTGATCCTTCGGTTATTCCGCTCGGGTCCAAAGTAGAAGTAAAGGGACACGGAACGTTTACGGCTGCCGATACCGGCGGCGCGATTAACGGAAACAAAATCGATATTTTCATGTCCGACCGGGGAAGTGCTACTTCCTTTGGGAGGCAGAGCGTCCAAGTACGCGTGGTCGATTGATAAGAAAGGGCTGATGCTGCGGTTGTGTTCATCCGCGGATCAGCCCTTTTCTGCGTGTCAGACAATGCAGGCAGCCGACGTTTATTCCCCGGGAAATAATTAGCGGAAATAGCGGATGTGCTTGTTTCAGCACGGAAATTGTGTAGAATGAATAAAGATAAAAGTGATGGAAGTGAGGACGACAAGCGTGCAAATAAAGGAAATCATCGTTGTGGAAGGCAAAAACGATACGCACAGACTAAAGCGGTTTTTGGACTGTACGACGATTGAAACAGGCGGAACCGGTCTGACATCGGAAACGATGGCGCGAATTCGTGAAGCGCAAAAGCGCCGCGGGATCATTATTTTTACAGACCCGGACTATCCAGGCCAGAAAATCCGCCATATGATCGATAAAGCTGTGCCGGGATGCCGCCATGCTTTCCTGCCAAAAGCTGAAGCCGTCGATCACGCGAAGCGGAAGGTAGGGATTGAGCATGCCAGCGAAGAGGCGCTGCTGGAAGCACTGCGGGAAGTTCGTACGGCTATTCCTGAAGAGGTCCGCGAAGAAACACCGGGCTGGCTGGAACTGCATGAGGCAGGACTTCTTGCGGGACCCGGGGCAAAGGAAAAAAGAAGAAGGCTCGGTGAAGCGCTGCACATCGGCTACGCCAATGGCAAACAGCTGCTGAAGCGGCTGGAACAGTTTCAAATTAGCCGCCGTGAATTTTACGAAGCGGCGGCAAAGCTGGAGGACGACCAACCATGATGAAAGATATCGCAACACCGAAACGAACGAAGGACATTTTGGAGCGGCACGGCTTTCGCTTTAAAAAGAGCCTCGGACAGAATTTTCTGATCGATCCGAATGTGCTGGCTAATATCGTTGATGCTGCCGGCGTAACGGAAGAGACGGGTGTGATAGAAGTCGGTCCCGGGATCGGGGCACTGACGGAGCAGTCAGCGAGAAAAGCGAAGAACGTGCTGGCCTTTGAAATCGATCAGCGTCTGCTGCCGATTCTGAACGAGACGATGGCTCCTTATCCGCACGTAAGTGTTGTGAATGAGGACGTATTAAAGGCAGATCTGCACAAGCGGATCAGCGAATCATTCGCTCCGGGGCAGGATCTCGCTGTCATCGCCAATCTGCCTTATTACGTAACGACGCCGATTTTAATGAAGCTGCTGGAAGAGAAGCTACCGGTCAGGGTGATGGTCGTAATGATGCAGCTGGAAGTGGCGGAACGAATCGCTGCCTCGCCAGGGTCAAAAGCCTATGGCTCCCTGTCAATCGCCGCCCAGTATTACGCACATACGGAAACGGTATTTACTGTTCCAAGAACGGTCTTCATGCCGCCTCCAAACGTCGATTCCGCTATTTTAAGGCTGACGAGACGGGAAAAACCGCCGGTTGATGTTGCGGATGAGGCTCTCTTTTTTGAACTCGTGCGGGCGTCGTTCGTCCAGCGGCGTAAAACGCTCTTAAATAATTTGTCCAAGCATTTTCAGGATAAACTAAGCAAACAGGAAACCGCCGAAGCGCTTCAGCGAATCGGAATCGACGGAGCACGCCGGGCTGAAACGCTTATGATGAAGGAATTTGCTGCTCTGACAAGTACCTTTTTTCGAATCTGAATCATGTGACAGCCAGCCGGATGTTTCCGGCTGGCTGTCAGGCTGTTGAAAAAGTCTTTCAACTTACATATTTATTCGTTTGATTGTATTTCCACTCTGCTTACCGAGCCTGCCGTGGGCTGGCCTTCAGCTATTTCTCAGGGCGACCCTGTATGAAGGGAAGAAAGGCACGGCTTCACTCGGACACAGGCTTCTTACAAGAAGCCTTTAAGACCCAGTCCGGCTCCGCTCGTGCGTTGATGCCGTTCGCAGATCTGAACGGCACGGAATCTTCAGACTGCGCTGATCCCACGGGCGTCCTCGCCGGACACATCGGGGAAACGGCTCTGATTCATGGAGAACAACGTCACGACAGGCAGGTGCGACCGCTTTTTTTACCTTTTATACTGAATTGTAGGAAGAATTGGCATCCCTATTCAACATCGAAACGTCGCATAGGGAAGGTTCATATGTGTGGAAGCCGATCGTGCATTCATAACCAGGCACTTGAAACGCACTGCCAGCTGCCGACATCGAAGGAACTCGACTCCGGGAGGATCAGAACGAGGCGAAGATCCAGCGCTTCCGACAGCAGGAGGAATCGGTTAGCTGAGCCCGTTCCCTCCGGAAAGCGAGTGTCCGCAGATACAGCCAGATGCAACGTTATTCACTTAAAATGAATGTATCAACACTCTGACAGCCAGCCGGATGTTTCCGGCTGGCTGTTTTGCATCGCCTCTCTGATGACTTAAACAGAGAGAATGACTTGGGTGCTGCACAGTCTTTTCCAAAAGCGAACCATTTCGGCACTCGAATTGGCCTGTAAAAGTGAAAAAAGCCAGAATTTATTCGTTGACACACCGACGCTGCGTTGCTATAATTTAAATTTTATTTGACTTACGGGCACCTTATCAGGTATAATGACTTTAAGTGAGGTGTCGTGGATGGCTAAAACATTAGCGGAAATTAAACAGTCGTTAGAAGCAAATGTCGGTAAAGAGATTACGATTCACGCGAACGGCGGACGGAAGAAGACAATTGAACGCTCCGGCCTGCTGGAAGGAATTTATCCTTCTGTATTCACCGTAAAACTCGATAAAGAGCAGTATTCTATCGAGAGGCTTTCCTACAGCTATACAGATGTACTGACCGAAACAGTCAAACTGTCCGTTCCGGATGGCAGTGAACTTGACGGCGTACAAGCTTAAGCACGACCCATATGCATCGGAAGAAAAGCTTATCCAGAACGCAACGTCTGGATAAGTTTTTCTTTTTGTCGTAAACTGCTGCCTCGTGGCGGCGGTTCTTTTTCGCGTCTGTAAATGATAGAATAGCAAAAGCAGTACGTGTACAGCGGCGGGTTTTCCTGCCTATCAATGATAACTTAAAGAAGGTGACGGACGTTGAATACATTAACGGTGAAGGCACCGGCTAAGATCAACCTGACGCTGGATGTTCTTCGCAGACGAGAAGACGGCTATCATGAAGTCGAAATGGTGATGACGACAGTCGATCTTGCAGACCGGATTGAGCTCACAAGTCTCAGCCGTCCGGTGATAAGAATTGAATCGAACAACGGTTATTTGCCGCTCGACGATTCCAACCATGCCTGGCAGGCGGCGAGAAAGCTGCAGGAGCGATACGCCCCGTCGAAGGGTGTACGGATTTACATAGATAAACATATTCCGATGTCAGCAGGCCTGGCAGGAGGAAGTTCGGACGCTGCAGCGGTACTGCGCGGGCTGAACCGGCTCTGGGAGCTGAATTGCTCGATGGAGGAGCTCGCTGAGATCGGAGCGGAGATCGGATCCGACGTTCCGTTCTGCGTATATGGAGGAACTGCACTGGCGTCAGGGAGGGGAGTAGAGCTGGAATTTCTGCCGGCACCGCCTTCCTGCTGGGTCGTTCTTGCTAAGCCGCGGGCGGGAGTCTCCACAAAAGACATCTACAGCCGTCTCAGACTGGACACGATGGACCATCCGGATACAGCGGGAATGATCCGTGCTCTGGAGCAGCAGGATTTTTACGGCATCTGCAGCCGGCTGCAAAACGTGATGGAACCGGCGACATTTTCACTGGAGCCGGAAGTAAAGGTGATTAAAAAGCGGCTTCAGCAGTACGGAGCTGACGGTGTTGTTATGAGCGGGAGCGGTCCGACGGTGTTCGCACTGGCTAAAAGCGAATCACGGGCATATCGGCTTTACAATGGATTGAAAGGCTTTATGGACCACGTCTACGTGGTCCGGATGATGGGAATGCGCCACGAACTGTAAGTTCATATTGTGAAACCCGTACAAAAATGGTATATTACAGTTGGAATATTCGGGTTTTACAGGAGGTGGCAGCATGAAGTACCGACGGAGCGGCCGGCTGGTGGATATGACGGAGTATCTGCTGCGGCACCCGCATCAGTCTGTTTCGCTGACGTTTTTTTCAGACAAATACGGTGCGGCAAAATCTTCAATCAGTGAAGATATTGGCATTATTAAAGAAGTATTTGAACAAAAAGGGATCGGCAGGCTGTCTACCTCTGCCGGGGTAAGCGGCGGCGTAACTTACATACCGCTGATGGGAAGTGACGAAGCGGTCCACACCGTGGAGCAGATGTGCAGCAGGTTGGAAGAACCGTCCCGTCTGCTGCCCGGCGGCTATCTATACATGATGGACATCATCGGGGATCCGCAGTGGATGCAGAAACTGGGACGTATTTTTGCCTCCTGCTATGAAAAAGCACAGGTGGATACGGTAATGACGATGGCGACAAAGGGCATCCCGCTTGCTTATGCCGTCGCCTCACATTTGCGTGCGCCGGTTAGCATTGTGCGGCACGAACAGCGGGTGACGGAAGGCTCCCTCGTCAGCATCAACTACGTCTCCGGTTCATCCAACCGGGTTCAGACGATGTCACTCTCCAAACGGAGCCTGGAAGCAGGCAGCCGTGTGCTGATCATCGATGATTTTATGAAAGCAGGCGGCACGATCCGCGGCATGATGGATCTTGCAGAAGAGTTCCAGGCAGAAGTAGTCGGTGCAGGCGTGCTGATGGAAGCAGTACATGAGCACGAAAAACTCGTGAATGACTATGTCTCCCTTGCCCGGCTCGATAAGGTCGATGCAAGAGGGAAGAAAATCACTGTCCGTAAAGGCAGCATATTCGACTCATAAAAACAGGCTCAGCCTGTTTTTTGGTCGTCTGCGTTTTTTAACATGCCGCGTGGCAGGGATACGCCGGAATCGGATGCAGGTATCAGCGGAGATGCTGAAGTCTTGTTTTACAAGTCGTCATAATATGTAAATTTTTTTGTGAAATAAAAAGGATTTCAAATACTCCTTCCAGAAGTATTACCAGCAGGCAGTTATAAATAATAAATATAGAGAAAAGGTGGTGGCAGACATGGAAGTGACGGACGTCAGGCTTCGCCGGGTGCAAACGGAGGGACGGATGCTGGCAATTGCCTCGATTACATTCGATGAGGAATTCGTCGTACATGATATCCGTGTCATTGATGGGAACAACGGGAAATTTGTAGCGATGCCGAGTAAGCGCACTCCGGACGGGGAGTTCCGCGACATTGCCCATCCCATATCTTCAGTAACCCGCGAAAAAATTCAGCACGCAGTATTGAAAGCTTACGACGAAGCCGGGAAGAATGCAGAAACGTTTGAAGAGGCCGGCACATCGTAGTCGTTTTTCAAACATATAAACAGAAAGTCCGGATGCAGAATGTACCGGGCTTTTTCAGCATGGGTGAAAAGCCCGCGTTCTCTTGAAATGGAGCCGGATATAAGATATATTCATAGAGGAAATTCAGGCCGTGGAGGGTACCTAACTATGACAAATCGATTTGCGGTCGTTCTGGCCGCCGGAAAAGGCACACGAATGAAGTCCAGTCTTTACAAAGTGCTTCACCCTGTCGGCGGCAAGCCGATGGTCCAGCATGTGACCGATCAGCTTCAGCAGTGCGGTCTCGAAAAAATGGTAACGGTTGTCGGTCATGGTGCCGACACGGTAAAAGATCAGCTCGGCAGTGTGACGGATTACGTGCTGCAGGCCGAGCAGCTTGGTACCGGACACGCGGTGATGCAGGCGGAGGAGCAGCTGGGCGGCAAGAGCGGCACCACGCTTGTCGTCTGCGGAGACACGCCGCTGTTGACGGCGGAGACACTTCAGAATCTGCTCGACGCCCACGAAGCGAAGGAGGCAAAAGCGACCATTTTGACGGCTCACGCGGACAATCCGGCCGGTTACGGACGTGTCATCCGCGATGGTGCCGGAAAAGTTGTTAAAATTGTGGAGCAGAAAGATGCATCAGACGAGGAGAAGCAGGTGCAGGAGATCAATACCGGCACTTATTGCTTTGATAATGCGGCATTGTTCGATACCTTGCGCCGCGTCGGAAACGACAACGCACAGGGAGAATACTACCTTCCGGACGTAATTGAAATTTTGCAGGAGCAGGGGGAGGCCGTATTTGCTCATCAGAGCAGCGATTTTCATGAAACAATGGGAGTCAATGACCGCGTAGCACTGAGTCAGGCAGAGGCTCATTTGAAAAAGCGGATCAATGAGCATTGGATGCGTGAAGGTGTCACCATCACGGACCCGGATTCGGTTTACATCGGGGCAGATGTGATGATCGGAAGCGACACTGTGCTTTACCCGGGTACCATGCTGCAGGGAGATACACAAGTCGGGAGCGGCTGTGAGATCGGACCGCATACGGAAATCCGTGACAGCCGCATCGCAGACGAGACGGTTATCCGCCAGTCTGTCGTGCACAGGAGCAGCATTGGCAGTCGAGCAGCTGTCGGACCGTTCGCTCATATCCGTCCGGAAACGGCACTGGAAGATGAGGTTCGTGTCGGAAACTTTGTCGAACTGAAAAAAATGCGTATGGGCACCGGCAGCAAAGCCTCCCACCTGAGCTACCTCGGGGATGCAGACATCGGAGCAGGCGTCAACGTCGGCTGCGGCTCGATTACGGTGAACTACGACGGTAAGAACAAGCACCTGACGACGATTGAAGACGATGCATTTATTGGCTGCAACTCAAACCTGATTGCACCTGTGACGGTCGGCAGAGGCTCTTATGTGGCAGCAGGCTCGACGATTACGGATGATGTGCCGGGCGAATCGCTCGCGATCGCACGTCAGCGTCAGACGAACAAAGAAGGCTATACACGCAGATCGTAGTACGATGACTAGATAACAATGGAGGGCATTTGGATGGCTCAGTATGCAGACAACAAGTTAAAAGTATTTACGCTCAGCTCCAATCCGGACCTGGCATATGAAATCACGGAAAAGATCGGCGTACCGTTAGGGAAAAGCTCCGTGCAGCGCTTCAGTGACGGAGAAATCCAGATCAATATTGAGGAAAGCATCCGCGGCTGTGACATTTACGTCATCCAGTCCACCTCCTCACCGGCGAATGAACATATCATGGAGCTTCTCATTATGATCGATGCCCTGAAGCGTGCTTCGGCAAAAACGATTAACGTCGTGCTGCCTTATTACGGCTATGCCCGTCAGGACAGAAAAGCCCGCTCCAGAGAACCGATTACGGCTAAGCTCGTTGCCAATCTGCTTGAGACAGCGGGCGCAACCCGTGTCATCACGCTGGACCTCCATGCGACACAGATTCAAGGCTTTTTTGATATCCCGGTTGACCAGCTCGTTGGTGTACCGATTCTGGCAGATTACTTTGAAGCCAAGCAGCTTGACGATATTGTTGTCGTGTCACCGGACCACGGCGGCGTCGTACGTGCCAGGAAGATGGCGGACCGTCTGAAGGCGCCGATCGCCATCATCGATAAGAGGCGTCCGAAGCCGAACATGTCTGAAGTGATGAACATCGTCGGAAACATTGAAGGGAAGACAGCGATCATTATCGATGATATTATCGATACAGCGGGGACGATGACGCTTGCAGCTAACGCGATGATCGAAAACGGAGCAAAGGCTGTCTATGCGTGCAGCACCCATCCGGTTCTTTCCGGTCCGGCAATCGACCGCATCCAAAATTCGCAGCTGGAAGAGCTTGTCATCACCAACTCCATCCCGCTTCCGGACGAAAAGAGAATCAGCAAGATTAAGCAGCTGTCGGTGGCACCATTGATCGCAAAAGCGATCGTGCACGTGCATGAACAGCGTTCTGTAAGCCGCTTGTTTGACTGATACGGCATCTCCCCTTGAAAAAAGACGTTTCATTGTTCTATAATTGGGGAAGGTGCATTTAGGATCTGAAAAAACTATTGAGGTGATTTTGAGATGGCTACTGTATTGAAAGCCGCGGTAAGAGAGGATCTTCGCGGATCCCGTCTAACAAAAATTCGTCAGCAGGGAAATATCCCGGCTGTTGTGTATGGTAAGAAATTCGGAAGCAAGGCTGTTTCCGTGAATTCGATCGATTTCATTAAGACAATGCGTCAGGAAGGTAAAACAGGCGTATTTAAGATGGACATCGACGGTACAAAGACAGACGTTATGATTTATGACCTGCAGTATGACACGCTGAAGAACGAAGTTGTGCACGTGGACTTCTACGCTGCAGACATGAATGTGGAAATGGACGCAGACGTACCGGTTTCCCTCCTCGGGGAAGCACAGGGCGTAAAAGACGGAGGCGTTCTGCAGCAGGCTGTATATGAGCTTTCTGTACGTGCCCTTCCGCAGGAGCTCCCGGACCAGATCGAAGTGGACGTGGAGAAGCTGGAAGTGAACGATTCTCTGTCTGTCAGTGACCTGACGGCCGGTGAGAAGTATGAATTTAACAATGACCCGGACGAGGTTGTCGTTTCCATCACGCCTCCGGACGAAGAGCCGGAAGAGCCGGAAGTAGAAACAGACGAAGAGCCGGAGCTTGTTGACGCTGAAGAAGACGAAGCATCCGAAGACGCTGAAGAAAAGAGCGAATAACACGAAAGACAGGTTCTAAACAACGCCTGCACGTGGAGAAGCCGGAAGCCTGCCTTCAGCCGGATTCCGGCTTCGACACATATATCCTCCACGATGCCGTGGGGGATTTTTTTAGGCAACGCGAAGGAGGAACAGGATGAAGTTACTGGATAAACTGTTCCGGCGCAGAAAACAGGAAGAGCATGAAGGAGCAACGAGCATGAAACTGATCGTCGGACTGGGGAACCCCGGCCGCAAGTACGAACGCACCCGCCACAACATCGGCTTCGATGTGATCGACCGGCTGCAGGACAAATGGTCGCTTGACTTGAACGAACAGAAGTTTAAAGGTGTGTATGGAGTGGAAAGGAACGGTACGGAGAAATTATTCGTGCTAAAGCCGCTTACCTACATGAATTTGTGCGGAGAATCGATCGCGCCGCTCATGCAGTATTACCAGATACCGATTGAGAACCTGCTGGTGATCTATGATGATCTGGATCTGGAACCGGGGCGTATCCGTCTGCGTCAAAAGGGCGGACACGGCGGACATAACGGATTAAAATCGATTATTCAACATACCGGCAGCAACGAGTTTAACCGGATTCGGATCGGCATCGGCCGTCCCTCACCGGGAATTCCCGTGCCGGACTACGTCCTTGGCAGATTTTCGCCGGAGGATCTCCAGAAAGTGGAGGATGCAGCAGATCGTGCTGCAGAGGCGGTGGACGCGTGGAAGGACGAAGCGTTCCTTCAGGTGATGAACCGCTTCAACTGATCTCTTTACAGCAGAAGAAAAGCATGGCGAGGGTGGGTTTCTGATGTCCGGTTCGGACGCAGGGGCTGACCCTTTTGAAGCCGTCGGGCAGGAACTTGAAGAAAAGGTGGGGAACGCGTTGAAAGGCTTTTTAGAACGGTTACAGACATCAGGAGATTTACAAAAACTGACCTCCGGCGAGGGCGACAGACTCATATCGGGAGTCACCGGTTCGTCGCGTGCAGCCGTATTGGCCTCTCTCTATGAGCAGAGCGGCGGTTCCCAGCTTGTCGTGGCACATAACCTCCTGCAGGCGCAAAAGCTTTACGATGACCTTTTGTCGTTTGTCGATGAGGAGGACGTTCATCTTTATCCGGTGAACGAGCTCATTTCAGCGGAGGTAGCTGTGGCAAGTCCGGAGCTGCGGAGCCAGCGCATGGAGGCGCTGAACCATTGGGCTGAAAACCGCCGCGGCATTATTGTCACACCGGCCGCAGGCGTCCGGAGGCTGCTGCCTCCTCCTCAAATGTGGAAGGATGCTCAGCTAAGCATCGAAACGGGCACCGACCTGGATCTGGAAGCATTGCTGACACGACTCGTTACACTCGGCTACCATCGCGAAGACATGGTTGGCGCTCCGGGTGAGTTCAGCGTGCGCGGAGGCATCATCGACATCTACCCGCTTACGGAAACGCACCCGGTGCGGATTGAACTGTTCGATACGGAAGTGGACTCGCTCCGCTTTTTCGACGTTGGATCCCAGCGCTCGCTCGAGCAGGCCGACTCGGTGCAAATCGGGCCTGCGAGAGAGATTTTACTTACAGACGACGAGTATAAGCGCGGAGCGGAAGCGCTGCAGGATCGGCTGGATACGAGCATCCGCGCAGCGCGGGAGCAAGCGGCAAAGAATCGTCTCGCCGAAAACATCGGCAGCGAGATCGAAAAGCTGAAACAACAGACTCCGTTTGAGGCACTGTATAAGTACATGTCGCTTTTGTACGAAAAGACGTATACGATTCTTGACTACATGCCGGAAGGAACACGGCTGGTCGTCGATGAACCGGGCCGGGCGCAGGAAACGATGGACACGCTCGACCGTGAAGAAGCAGACTGGCAGACGGCGATGCTTGCCGACGGGGCGATTCCGCGAAACTTGACGATGTCTGTGCCGTGGTCAGCGGTGGTGGAAGCGAAGGCTCCAAAGCTTTACTTCAGCTTGTTTGCCCGTCAGATTCAAGGGGCGGTGCTCGCAGAACATATCAATCTGCAGACAAAATCGATGCAGCAGTTTCACGGGCAGATGAACGTACTGAAAAACGAAGTGGACCGCTGGAAAAGCAATGGCTATGCGGTTCTGTTTACGTGTGCCTCTGACGACCGTGCCGAGCGCCTGAAGCGCGTGATGGGCGACTACGAGATGGAAGCGTCAATCGTGCCGCCTGAAAAACCTCCGCATCCTGGAGAAGCACGGATTACGACGGCTCAGCTCACCGCAGGTTTTGAGATGCCGCTGGAGAAAATCGTCGTCATCACGGAAGAGGAAGTGTTTACGAAAAAGACCCCGAAAAAACCGAAGCGTCGGCAGAAAATGTCCAATGCCGAGCGAATTAAAAGCTATTCCGAGCTGAAGGTCGGCGACTGGGTCGTCCATGTTAATCACGGAATTGGGAAATATCTCGGCATTGAAACGCTGGAAGTCGGCGAGATCCATAAAGACTATATGCATATTTCCTACGCAGGCAACGACAAGCTTTACGTCCCGGTCGAGCAGATTGATCTCGTGCAGAAATACGTCGGGTCTGAAGAAAAGGATCCGAAGCTCTATGCACTTGGCGGAAGCGAATGGAAGAAAGTTAAACGCAAAGTTCGTTCCTCCGTTCAGGATATCGCGGACGATCTGATCAAGCTCTACGCTGAACGCGAGCATTCCAAAGGGTACGCCTTTACGGCGGACGGTCCGGAACAGCGTGAATTTGAAGCAGCATTTCCGTATCAGGAGACAGAAGATCAGCTTCGCACCATTGAGGAAATTAAAGTAGACATGGAGCGGGAGCGGCCGATGGACCGGCTGCTCTGTGGAGATGTCGGCTACGGAAAAACAGAAGTAGCGCTCAGGGCAGCGTTTAAAGCGATTATGGACGGAAAGCAGGTCGCGATTCTCGTTCCGACGACCATTCTCGCCCAGCAGCATTTTGAAACGATCCGCGAACGGTTTCAGGACTTTCCGATTAACGCCGAGCTGTTAAGCCGATTCCGCACGCGGAAGCAGCTGAAGGAAACATCCGAGAAGCTGAAAGCCGGCAGTGTCGATATTGTTGTCGGAACGCACCGCTTGCTGTCCAAGGATGTGAAGTTCAAAGATCTCGGATTGCTCATCGTGGATGAAGAACAGCGGTTTGGCGTGACCCATAAAGAAAAAATCAAACAGCTGAAGGCGAATGTTGATGTACTGACGCTGACAGCAACGCCGATTCCGAGGACGCTGCACATGTCCATGCTCGGCGTACGCGATCTGTCCGTCATTGAAACACCTCCGGAAAATCGGTTCCCGGTACAGACGTACGTGGTCGAGTACAACGAAGCGCTTGCGCGGGAAGCGATGGAACGCGAGCTCGCCCGCGGCGGCCAGGTGTACTTCCTCTACAATCGGGTGGAGGATATCGAATCGATGGCGGACCGGGTGCAGATGATGGTGCCGGATGCGACCGTCCGTTTTGCCCACGGGCGTATGACGGAAACGGAGCTGGAATCGGTGATGATGGACTTCCTGGAAGGGGAGGCGGATGTACTTGTGACGACGACGATTATTGAAACCGGCGTTGACATTCCAAATGTAAACACGCTTCTCATTCATAACGCCGACCGCATGGGATTATCCCAGCTCTATCAGCTGCGAGGACGGGTTGGACGCTCCAACCGGATCGCATATGCGTATTTCACCCATCAGCGGGATAAAGTCCTCACTGAAATTGCCGAACAGCGGCTGCAGTCGATGAAGGAATTCACGGAGCTTGGGTCCGGATTTAAAATCGCCATGCGGGACTTGTCCATCCGCGGCGCCGGCAACCTGCTCGGTGCTGAACAGCACGGCTTTATTGCCTCGGTCGGGTTTGATCTGTATTCTCAGATGCTGAAAGAAGCGATCGACGAGCGAAAAGAGCAGATCGACGGCGGCACAGAGACCGCCAAAAAAGAAGCGCCGCCGGAGCTGGAGCTCGATATTAAATCGGACGCGTATATTCCGGAGCGCTATATTGGGGATTCCCGACAGAAGATCGATATGTATAAACGATTCCGCGCGGTAACATCGCTGCAGGAAGTGCAGGATCTGCAGGACGAAATGATCGACCGCTTCGGTGACTACCCGGAGGAAGTCGACTATCTATTCATCATCTCCCGGATTAAGCTTTATGCTGCCCGCGAAGGCATTGAAACCATTCAGGAGAAAAATCAGAACTGCCGCGTGACGCTGAGCAAAGAAGCGACGGACCGCACAGACGGTTCGAAGCTGTTCACGCTTGTCAACAAACTGTCGCGCAGCATGAATCTCAGCTATGAAAACAACCGCATTGTCATCACGATTAAAACGAAAAAGCTGGAAGACGGAGACTACTTGTCTTTATTGGAGCAGGTTATCTCCCGTCTGCCGGAAGTGAGCCGGGACGCAGAAGTGAAGGCTTAGCCGTCCGGCTGTTTGCAGGGAAGGAAGCAGACTGTATGCCTCATTCGCCGCCATCGTGGGCGAAGGGCGCCGCTTATTTATCTCTGGCTGCCCTTGCAGCCAAAGGACTGAGCGCGCTCTATAAAATTCCGTATCAGAATATGACAGGAGACACCGGATTTTACGTCTATCAGCAGGTGTATCCGCTCTACGGTGCTGTGCTTGTACTCGGAACGTACGGCTTTCCGCTCGTGATTGCCAAAGCGCTGATCGACAACGGCGGCAGGGAAGGCATCCGCCCGCTGCTGACGTTTTAAACGGCGGTCATGATCGTTCTCTTCGGACTGTGCGGAGCAGCGGTGACATTTGCAGCGCCGGCTGTCGCGGCTTTGATGGGTGATCCGGCCCTCACTGAACCGCTGCGCTGGATGGGGATTCCGTTTTTGCTGATTCCATTTGCGGCTGCGGCAAGGGGCTATTTTCAGCACGCCCATAATACGGTGCCGACCGCGGTCTCACAGGTGACCGAACAGTTTATCCGCGTCATCGTTATTCTTGCAGCTGCCTGGGCAGGCATGCAGCTCGGAAGCGTCTATACCGCTGGCGCTTCGGCGGGTATCGGTGCACTTGCCGGCGGAGCTGCAGGACTTGTCGTGCTTTGGCGTTACGCCGGTTCCCGCGCCGGGGTGCGGCCGGACTTCCGGCTTCCGGCCGGCTGGCCGGCGCTTATGCGTGACCTGCTCGTAAAAGGTCTGTACGTCTCAGCGAGCGCGATGCTGCTTATTTTGTTTCAGCTCGTGGATGCCTTTACGATCGTGCAGAGACTGCCTGAAGGTGTCGCGGCCGCGCAGGAAAAGGGTGTCTATGACAGAAGCTGGCCGCTGATTCAGTTTGGGGCGGTGGTGATCACGGTCTTTTCCTATGCGGCCCTGCCGGCAGTTGCAAAAGCATGGCCGCACGACAGCCGTACGGCCGCAGCCGAGGCCGGGAGCGCACTGAAAATATGCACCGTGTTTGGAGCGGCTGCAGCCTTTGGTATGATGGCGGTGATGCCGCTGTTAAATGTAAGCATGTTTATGGATGGAGCCGGGACGGCCGTCCTGCAGGTGATGGCCCTGGCTGTGCTGCCGGCAGCCATTTTTATGACCGCAGCGGCGCTTTTGCACGCGGCAGATCGCGCCGGCGCAGCTGCTTTGCTGCTAGCAGCCGGTTTGGTCGTCAAAGCGCTGCTGAACATTCTGCTCGTGCCTGCTGCAGGAACGATGGGAGCTGCATCGGCAACCGTCATTGCAGCGTCTCTCCTCGCAGCAGCATCTGTTCTGGCACTTATCCGAATCGGGCTGCTGGATTCGGGACCCGCCGTGTGGCTCGCTAAAACAGGCGCAGCGCTGCTCGTGATGACAGTCGCTGCCTGGGTCACCGCATCCGGTGCCGCAGAAAGCCGCGGCGCAGCTTCTTTTCAGCTGGCGTTCGTCTCTCTCGGAGGAGCAGCGCTGTTTATCACCATTATTTGGAGGCTGTCTGTTTTTACGGTGCGTGAATGGGAAATGCTGCCGAAGCTTCCCTCTCTGCTGCCGCACCGGCGTCAATCTTAAGGAGGAATTACGTATGAAACCGTCGATTACCATTATCGGACTTGGAGCAGGCGGGCTGGATCAGCTCCCGGTCGGTCTCTATAAAAAGCTGCTGCAGGCAGAAAAAGTATACATTCGCACGGCTGACCATCCAGTCGTACAAGAGCTGGAACAGGAGGGTGCTGTCTTTCACGCCTTCGATCATTTGTACGAAAAACACGCCCGCTTCGAGGACGTTTACCGGGAAACCGCTGAAACGGTGATGCAGAAAGCGAGGAAGGAAGGCGCCGTAACGTTTGCGGTGCCCGGTCACCCGCTGGTAGCTGAAACGACGGTCCAGCTGCTGCTGAGGCAGCCGGAAATTCCAGTTCAGGTGGCAGGAGGCCAAAGCTTTCTTGATGCCGTCTTTACGGCGCTGGAGATCGACCCGAATGACGGCTTTCAGCTCCTGGACGGGACAGCGCTTTACCCGCCGGACATCGCCGTCACCCAGCATGTGCTCATCAGTCAGGTCTTTGACTCCGCGAGTGCCGGGGAAGTAAAACTGTCGCTCATGGAACGCTATCCGGACGACTATCCGGTAACGGTCGTCACCGCTGCAGGTTCTGAAGCTGAATCGCTGGTTACCGTTCCGCTGTTTGAACTGGACCGGGCCGTAGCAGTCAGTAACTTAACGGCTGTTTACGTTGCGCCGATAGAAAAAGAGAGTATTCTGTACCGGGAGTTTCAGACGCTCCGAGAAGTCATCGCCACGCTCAGAGGACCGGACGGCTGTCCGTGGGATCGCAAGCAGACGCATGAATCGCTCAAGCGCTATGCAGTGGAAGAGGTGTATGAACTGCTCGAAGCGATTGACGAGCAGGATGATGACCATATTGCCGAAGAGCTCGGAGACGTCTTGCTGCAGGTGATGCTGCACGCGCAAATCGGCGAGGATAACGGTTACTTTGATATTCAGGATGTGATCGAACACGTCACGGAGAAAATGATCCGGCGCCACCCGCACGTTTTCGGCGATACGGCTGCTGCGGATGCAGAAGAAGTACTCGCGAACTGGGAAGAAATTAAGAAATCTGAAAAACAGAACGGGAGCCGGACATCGATGCTGGATGGGATACCGGCATCACTTCCCGCCTTGCACTATGCAGTGAAGCTGCAGAAAAAAGCGGCAAAGGCCGGCTTTGACTGGACTGAGGATGGGCCTGTCTGGGCTAAGGTTGAAGAAGAGCTGAACGAATGGAAGCACGATATTCAGGAGAACCGGATGGAGGCAGCGGCAGGCGAGCTCGGTGATGTGCTGTTTGCCGTTGTGAATGCAGCACGCCACCACGACATGGATCCGGAAGAGGCGCTTCGGCAGACGAACCGTAAATTTTCATCCAGATTTCGTCATATCGAAATGCGGCTTCAGGAACAAAACCTGAACGTGGAAGATCAGAACCTGGAGCAGCTTGACGTTTACTGGGAAGAAGCGAAGCAGAACGAGCGAAGGGAGGGATCCGAGTGAGAATCGATAAGTATCTAAAGGTATCGCGGCTGATCAAACGCCGGACGATGGCAAAGGAAGTGGCCTCCCAGGGCCGGGTCGAAGTAAACGGCGTGAAGGCGAAAGCCGGAACAGAAGTAAAGCCGGGTGACGAGCTGGTGATACACTTCGGCCAGAAAGTCGTCACGCTCCAAGTCGAGCGGACTGCGGAAACAGCTAAAAAAGAAGAAGCGGCCAGCTTTTATACGGTGATTTCCGAAGAAAGAGTGGAAGATTAAGACAATCCGCCCTTGTATGGGACGGATTCGTCCATTACGATAGAGAAAACGCTGTATTGGTAAAGGGGGAAGTTCGATGGACGGAAACCGGAAAACGGAAATTAAAAAGCTGACGACAGAATACATGCATCGTCAGGAAGAAATGGAAGAAAAGCGCAGCCGCCGGATGAAAGGTCTGAAACGTCGTCTCAGTGTATTTGGTGCTTTCATGCTCCTGTTTGTTATCGTTGTCTCCGTCACCCTTTATCAGCAGCACTCGGCGATACAGGAAAGTGAACGGGAAAATCAGCTGCTGCAGGAAGAGCTGGAAGATCTGCAGGCTGAAGGAAGCAGCCTCGAGGAAGAAATTGAGCTGCTCCATGATCCCGAATACATAGCGGAACTCGCGAGGCGTGATTTCTTTTTATCCAAGCCGGGAGAAACGCTGTTCCAGCTGCCGCGCAGCCAGATGAATGATGATTGACACGGGTTTCCCCGCTTCGTATAATCAGGGCACATAAGCTTCTTCATACGGAAGCAGCGAAGGAGGAACACAAGCTGACATGACAGTGGAATCGGGAAGGACCTACACCGGACGGGTGACAGGAGTGAAGCCATTTGGCGCTTTCGTCAAACTGCCGGACGGTAAAACGGGACTGGTGCATATCAGTGAAGTGGCAGAAAGCTATGTAAAGGAAGTCTCCGATTTTGTTGAGGCCGGTCAGAACGTTCAGGTGAAGGTGCTGGAGATCAAGGATGACGGGAAAATTGCGCTGTCCATGAAGCAGGCCGGCGGTGAGGCGGAAAACCGCCGCAAAAAAGAAAGTCCGGCTGCCTTTGAAGAGAAAATGAATCAGTTTTTAAAAGACAGTGAAGAGCGGCTCTCGACGCTTCGCAGTAAAACCGATGACCGGAAGCGCGGAGACCGGAGCAGATAGCAGTGCTGAAAAAGGATGTGTCCGCCTTGCGAGCAGGGCGGCGCATCTTTTCGTGTGCAGACAGAACAATTTGGCAGTTCGAAAGCTGCCGAGAGGGAAGGAGGATGCCGGATGGGTGCAAAAGCAGATAAAGTCATGGACGTCTGCCTCAGGGCAGGGGAGATCATGCTGACGTACGGAGCAGAAACATACCGTGTGGAAGAAACGATCGAACGAATGGCAAGAGCGGCAGGTTTTACGAACGTGCACTGCTTTTCAACGACGACCGGAATCTTTCTCTCGTTTGAAGAGGAAAAAGGAAACGGGGATCTGATGCAGATGGTGCGTGTCGACGACCGGATGCAGGATTTAAATAAGGTGACCGAAGTAAACCAGGTGTCCCGGGAGTTTACGGCCGGGGACATTACGGTGCAGGAAGCGGAACGCCGTCTGGAAGAAATATATGCTGCAAAAATCCAGTATCCGATGTGGCTGATCCACCTTGGAGCCGGGGTAGCAGGGGGCGGCTTTTCCTACCTGTTCGGCGGCGGCCTGTTTGATTTTATTCCGGCCTTTTTAGCTGCTATGGTGGCGAGCTTTACGCTCGTGACGATCGAAGGCTATCTTCGCGTCCGGTTCGCATCAGAAATTGCCGCTGCTTTTGCAGGGAGCTCCACTGCCATTGCTTTAGTTGTACTCGGGCTCGGCACAAACATGGATCAGATTATCATCGGGTCATTGATGCCGCTCGTACCAGGTGTACCGTTAACGAACGCAGTAAGGGATCTGCTGTCAGGCGATCTGCTTGCAGGTATGTCCCGCGGGGTGGAGGCGCTGCTTACATCGCTGTCGATTGCGAGCGGTGTTGCCCTTGCCATTTCGATTTTTCTTTAACAACGTCATTTGACACAGCATAGAGAGGAGGAGACATCGTGCAGCTACTGACGGAAATCATCTTAACATTCGCAGCGATTATCGGTTTCGGCATCATTTTCAGTGTGCCGAGACGGGCGCTGCTTCTCGGCGGCATGATCGGGGCATGGACGTGGACGGCGCTTCAGGGCAGCCTGTATCTTGGTATTACCAATGTGGTAGCGACGGTGATCGCATCGTTTACGGCCGCGGTCATTGCCCACTTTCTCGCCAGGCGTGTACAGCTGCCGGTCACAACCTTGTCGATTCCCGGTATTCTGCCGCTCGTTCCCGGAAGTCTTGCTTACTTTACGATGCTATCCTTCGTCGAAAGTGATTATATTAACGGACTGGAGTATGGAGTGGAGACGATGCTCCAGGCAGGTGCGATCGCTGCAGGACTCGTACTCGCCCTGTCTGTCTTCTCTTTCCGGAAAGGAATAGGAAACCGTTATGAGACAGGCGATTGAACCCTTCGCTTCGAGGCATAATCTGTTTGAGCCGCATGACGCTGTCATTGCGGCTGTTTCCGGAGGGGCAGACAGCATGGCCATGCTCTGGTACCTGCACCGCTACACGTTGCTCCGTCCGGAGGTTGTATATATGCATCATCACCTCCGAAGCGAAGCTGACGAGGAAGTACATTTTCTGCGCCGCTTTTGTGAGGAGCACGCGCTGGTGTTTCACGTGAAACATCTGGACGTAGCAGCTCAAAAGCGAAAAACAGGATCCGGCACCCAGGAGGCGGCGCGCGAGCTTCGCTACCAGGAGATCGACCGGCTCATGAAAGACCGGAACATTCCGCTTGCGGCGACAGCCCACCACGGAGATGATCAGGCAGAAACGCTATTGATGCGCTTCCTGAGGGGAACGCCTCGCGGAGAGGGCATTCCGGTTCGGCGCAGCCTGACGAACGGAGCGGTTATCCGCCCGCTTCTTGCTGTTTCCAGAGCAGACATTGTGCAGTTTCTGCAGCGTGAGAATGTCAGCTGGTGTGAGGACAGCTCCAACACGTCCGACGTGTACGAACGAAACCGGATCCGCATGAGCGTGATGCCTGTACTCCGGGAAGAAAATCCGCAGCTGCACCGGGCTGCCCAGGCGATGAGTGAACAGGGGGCACTTGAAGATACCTACCTGCTGCAGGAGGCAGAAAAACAGCTTTCCCGCTTTCAGTTTGCACCGGATGCTGTCCGCTTTTCTACAGTAGACTGGCAGGCGGTGCCTGCTGCTTTACAAAGCCGGGTCATTCCTCTACTATTGAACTACCTCAATCCCTTGGCGCCGTGGGGAAAGCACCATGTTACAGTGTTTCAGCGGACTGCTTCCGGCCGGGATGCGTCAGAAACCGGGACAATCGGTTCCGGCATCCAGCTGGAGCGGTCCTACTCGCAATTCGTGCTGCGGCGTTCAGAAGCGGCGGATCTTCCGGCGGAGCAGACCGTTAAACCTGGCGTCATCTGCGGCGCAGACGAGTATGAAGCCCGCGGAGAAGTGGAGAGAGCCGAAGTTACACTCCGCGCAGAGAAAGCAGCACTTCCGCTTATCATGCGAACGCGAAAAGACGGGGACCGGATTCATACGGCTTCCGGTACGAAAAAACTGAAAAAACTGTTTATTGACGCAAAAATTCCACGAAAAGAACGGGACAGGTGGCCCATTGTCGCCGACAGTCATGGTACAATATTGTGGGTGCCATTTCTTGCGGTTACTGTACCGCCGAACGGCCCGCCGGCTTCCTTGCAGGAAATACAGCTTACATTTGTTTCCGGACAGGGATTGACCGCTATACACAACTAGGAGGAATTAAATCCGTATGAACGAAGATATTTTGGAGACGCTAATTTCGGAAGAGGAAATTCAGGAGAAAGTGACCGAGCTCGGGGCCGGCCTCGCTGAAGAATACAAAGACCGCTTTCCGCTCGTGATCGGTATTCTGAAAGGCTCCCTTCCATTTATGGGAGATCTCATTAAAAAAATCGACGCCCATCTGGAATATGACGTGATGGACGTTTCGAGCTACGGTACGGGCTTCGTTTCAAGCGGCGAAGTGAAAATCGAAAAGGATTTGAATACGACGGTCAAAGGGCGCGACGTCATTATCGTGGAAGATATTATCGACAGCGGTAATACACTCAAGTATCTGACTGAGCTTTTCAGATACCGGCAGGCGAACTCCGTCAAAATCGTGACTCTTCTCGATAAGCCGGAAGGACGTCAGGTGGACATCTACCCGGATTTAACAGGCTTCACTGTCCCTGACAAATTTGTAGTGGGCTACGGCCTGGACTATATTGAACGGTACCGCAACCTCCCATACATCGGTGTTTTAAAGCCGGAAGTATACGAAAAGTAAATTCGTTGTATGGCAAACAGTCGGTATGATACGATGAAAAAAGTGTATTAGATGTGGGAGGAGGACCAGGATGAATCGAATTTTTCGTAACGTCATTTTTTACTTACTTATCTTTCTCGTCATCATCGGGATCGTCAGCATCTTCCAGGCCGATCCGGACGAGACAGAACAGATAACATTTAATGAATTCCAGCAGGAGCTGGAAAATGACAATATTGAATCATTAACCATTCAGCCGACGCTGGATGTCTATGCTGCGCGTGGTCAGCTGCGCGGGGCAGAAGAAGATGAATTTTTCACGGTCAACGTGCCGGACCTTCAGGTATTCCTTGAAGAGGTGATCACCTCGGCCGGCGAGCAGGGCATTGAGGAGCTCGTGATTGAACAGGCGGATGAGCCGAGCGGCTGGGTAAACGTCATGATCGCGATCATCCCGTTCGTTATCATCTTCATTCTCTTCTTCTTCCTTCTGAGCCAGGCTCAGGGCGGCGGAGGAAAAGTGATGAACTTCGGCAAGAGTAAAGCGAAGCTCGTCAGCGAAGATAAGAAAAAAGCCCGCTT
>NZ_JAATHJ010000037.1 GCF_012034335.1 Alkalicoccus luteus
GCTACATATCGACGGAATACCTTATCGTAGTGTTTTTTCTCCGTGCTCATTCCCGGTTCCTCCTCCACTGCTTTCGTTTCACTCAGACTACCACATGGACGTGTCTACTTTTTATACTAGCTTCATTAGTTGATGCTCATGAACGCTTTCCGGCGAAGGTTAACGCTTTGCGACTGAAGTTAATGATTTTTAAAAGCAACGTTAATGCTTTTGCGGCAAAAGTTGAACACTTTCCGGTCGCGCACTAAAAAAAGCAGGCCCGATTCAGGCCTGCTTTTGCTGCTCCAGCTCTCTCATCGCGTGATGCAGTGCGTCGTGATCGAGCTGATCGCCGATGAAGACGAGCGTGTTCGTATACTTTAAATCGGCCGGCTGATAGACCGGCATGCCGTAGGAGTACTGAAATAACAGCGTTTTCCCTTCTTGGAAACGAAGGTAGCCTTTGATGCGATAAATCGAATCCGGCATGTCACGCAAAAACGACTCAAACTGCTCCTCGTCGATTGGCTTAGAAAACGTATAAACAAACGTTTTAATGTGCAGCTGGTCAGCGGCGTGCAGCTTGATGTGATCTCTTGTTACCTTTTTCCGGGCCGCGGTTAACTCAGTCGGGTCCACCCTCGCAAAGGTCGTCGGCACGATGTTTCCATCCGGATTAAGCGCACGAATCTCCGCTTCGATTGCTTGTTTGTCGTCAGCCGAAACGCTGTCGATTTTATTTAACAGCACAAGATCCGCGTGCTTCACCTGCTCCGAGATGAGCTGGCGCATCTGCACATTCAGCGTATCCCGCTTCTGCCAAGTTACCGAGTCGAGCAGTGTGATGACAGACTTTATATTTAATCGATTAGCAAGCATCGGCGAGAGCGACGCGTGCAGCACGTCGACCGGATGAGCGATGCCTGTTGTTTCGATATAGATAGCGTCCAGGTCGTGATCCTGGACCAGTCCGGCCAGTTTAATCTCCAGCTTGTCTGACAGCGTGCAGCAGACGCAGCCGTTTAACAGTTCCTGCAGCGGTGTATCGTTTGGCACCGCATCGGAATCAATAGAGACGTTTCCCATTTCATTCATAACGACACCGATTTTTCTTCCCTGCTCCTTCTCATGCTCAAGCAGACGCTGCAGAAGCGTCGTTTTTCCTGCTCCTAAAAATCCGGACAGCACAATGATTTCGACTTGTTTCATCCTGATTCACCCTTTCTGACTTGCTCCCTTACGATAACGTATTTCGTGATAAAACGTAAGGCTTCCGCTTTGCTTTTTTACTCGTTTCCTTTTACACGTGCTTTTTCAACGGATAGTGGTAAACTAATATCACTACAATCGTCGCGTGAGAAAAAGAAGGAGGTAAAGAGCGTGAATAGCTACTGGTTAGCGAAGACATTTCACTCTTCGTACGGGTATGTAAGGTATGGGATTTGCGGAGAGGGACCGCCGCTCGTTCTCGTTCACGGCACCCCTTGGTCTTCCTTTAACTGGCGGCATCTGATTCCGGGATTAAGCGAATGGTTTACGGTCTATTACTACGACTTAGTCGGGTATGGAAAGTCTGAAAAAGCGACCGGCGACGTCTCCCTCGGCATTCAGCATCACGTGCTGCACGAGCTGCTTGAGGAATGGCGGATCAACGAGCCTGTAGTTGTTGGCCATGATTTCGGCGGGACGACTGCGCTCCGAACGCACCTGCTGCTGGATGTGCCGTATCGCAAGCTTGTACTCATTGACCCTGTCGCGCTCGCTCCGTGGGGGTCTTCCTTTTTTGGGTATTCGGATTTTATGGTGGAAAAGGGCTTATAAATCACCCTTCTCCAAATTCTTAATAAGTGTGGAAAAATCGACACCAAAGTTGTCTGTAATGTTATGATCATTCACTTCATACCAATTGAAATTATCGTGTAACATAGCTTTATTGAAAGCACTTGAATTAAATCGTGGCTTACGCTTTTTATGGAGCTTCTCATTGAAAAGGATTTTGGTTCGTAAGGCATCAAACGAGTAACCTCTACCCATTCGCTCTACCTGCCTAATAATGCTGTTAATTGACTCCGTATAAGCGTTAGTGAGCCTTTTATCAAAGTAGTTGAATATTTCGACATGCCAGTTGTCTACGGCTCTCACGAGGTCTTTATATGCATCTTTAGAGTTACTGGACATACAACGGTGTCTCCATTGACTATAACGAAGACGACCTTCATCTGAATCAGGAGTATCCCATATCCAGTAAAACTCTTCTTTGAGTTCATAGGCTTCTTTTAAGGCAGGAAGATTACCTAACCAAGTCTCTAAGAGGAATGATTCACGTTCATTTAGATCGTGTTTACGCTTTAGAAGGATAAACCTTTCACGCATAAGGGTACGTCTTTCTTTTTGGCTCATATGAGCTTTCAAAGACTTTCTGACGTTATCTAAGGCTTGATTAGCCATTCTAACTACATGAAACTTATCTACGACCACTTTAGCGTGTGGAAGGATAGTGTTCACTGCGTCTTTGTAGGGCTTCCACATATCCATTGTGACGTACTCAATATAAGTCCTGTCACTGATTTCTGAAAGACGTTGGATGACTGTTTCCTTGTTACGGTTAGGCTTGATGTCATAAATAGTCCTGCGTTCAATATTAGTCAATACAAGCCGAGGTCTTCGGATAATATGTATCTCGTCTATCCCAAGCCACTTAGGAGTTTCAAACTGGTATTCACGTTCTTTGAGTGCCACATAGTCCTTAAAAACGTTCCTAATAGTTTTCTCGTCAACGCCAACGCTTTCTGCGACTTCTACAAAGGTCTTAGACATGGATTGCTCTTGAATAGACTTTAAAAGCCTTTTGGTCATACTACGCTTTTCATCTACAGATACTAGGCGTTCCCAGAAGGTAGATCCGCATTCACGACACTTGTATCGTCTACGGTTCAATTGTAAGCCCACTCGCTTTAAACGAATGGGCAAATCCATAATTAGTTGATTTCTTGAACTGTGTTTGTACAACTTGTCAAAACCACATTCAGGACAACGTTCAGGTGGTCCGACTGCTTCAACTTTAAACATCATATCGGTTTCATTTTCTTGTGGTGATTCTATTGTTTTAATGTCTGGTAGGGATAATAAGTCTGACATATTGTTCATCCTTTATTACTCTGCGGTGTTAAGGTATCAAATATAGATTTGATGTCGAAATCATCAGTGTTAAATTATTTTTGTGACCACAAATGCACTTAGAAAATCCCTTAAAGCATTTATATAATGGGTGATCGCAAAATAGTGTATGAAATCCTTTTGTAGACTTTGCTAAACTACTGCACACTTTAGTACAGTATTAGCTGGTTCACTTGAATAGGGAATTGTAAAAAAAGTTCCCTTAGCCTGCACAACAAGATAATTTCGAAACATTTTTATCGAACGTAAGTGCAGCTAATTTTAGCCCTTCAGCCATTGTTAAATATGGTGCTAGGGTTTCTGTTAAATCTTCTATCGTTAAGTTAAATTTAACAGCTAATGATGCTGCATAGATGACATCTCCTGCATTCTCAGATACAATATGAACCCCTAATACTTTTAGTGTTTCTGCATCTGCTACTAGTTTAAATACACCGGTTGTTTCACGGTTTACAATTGCTCTTGGAACAGCATCTAAAGGTAATACAGATGTCTTCACATCATACCCTTTCTCTTTTGCTTGTTCTTCTGTTAAACCAACCGTTGCAACCGTTGGATTCGTAAACGTAACAGCAGGAACTACCGATAAATCTATTTTTTTGTTTAACCCACCGATAGCATTATCAGTAATAATTCCACCTTCATAGGCTGCTACATATACAAATTGCGGTCCTAACGTCACATCTCCTGCTGCATAAATCTTTTCATTACTTGTTTGACCAAAATCATTGATCAGGATTTCATTATTTTTTCCGGTTTCAACACCTGCCGCACTTAAATTTAAAGAATCCGTATTTGGTTTTCTTCCAGTGGCAACAAGTAACTGATCTGATTCAATAACTTCTTTACTGCCATTTACTGTTACGTAAACCTTTTTTATCTCTCCACTTTGTACAACACGCTCAAAAGTTGCCCCTTTGACAAGGTTTATACCCTGTTCAATTAACGCTTTTTCAACTGACTCTGAAATCTCAGGATCATACTCCTTTAAAAGTCGCTCACTTCTTTGCATAAGCGTTATTTCTGAACCTAAATGATGAAATAGTTGTCCAAGCTCCATTCCAATGTATCCTGAACCAATTACAGTTAATCGTTTTGGTATTTTCTTTAACTCAAGAAGTGTTGTACTAGTTAAATAGTCCATTTCTTCAAGTCCTGAAATTTGGGGCAACGAAGGAGATGCACCTGTTGCAATTAAAAAGCGTTTTGCAGATAACTTTGCCCCATTGACCTCAACCGTACTAGCATCAACGAATTTTGCTTCACCTTTAATTAAATCAAAATTATATTCATCAATTAAATCCACATATTTTTGATTCCGAAGTTCGCTCACCAATTTATCCTTTTGCGTGATTAAACTAGCTAAATCCACTTCTCCAGCGGATGTTTGTAAACCTATAAACGGGTTGTCTTTTGATAAATGATTGATTTCCCCTGCCCTAAGAAGAGTTTTTGACGGAACACAGCCAATATTCACACAGGTTCCCCCAACCGTTCCACGCTCAATCATTCCAACTTTTGCACCGTATTCTATAGCTTTAATTGCCGATGAAAAGGCAGCAGCACCAGAACCAATAATAAGAAGGTCATAATTGTCTTCATTACTTAACGCCACGTTTTCTAGTGATGATACTTCTTCAATTTCTCTGGCTTTGTAATTTGCTTCATCAATCGCCTTTATTGCACTTTCAACCTCAATATCATTGGGTAGTTCAAATACTGCTTCACCACGACGAAAACTAGACTCAATATTTTTAGCACCTATCTTTTCAAGTGCTGATTCAACGTGTTTTTCACAACCCGCACAGGTCATTCCTTGAATGTTTACCTTAAATTTATTCATAATAAAGCCCCTTTCGTTAATCTCTCATGTTAATGTTTCTATTATTGGACACGAATGTAATTGCTTTTCATCTGGACATCGTTGTTTTAAGTCGTCTAACATAGTTTCAATTCGTTTTAAATCCTCTATTTGTTTTTGAACTTCCTTTTGTTTTTTAGAAACAAATTCGAACATATCTTGACAACGAACTTCATCTTTATCTACAACACCAAGTAATTTATAAATCTCGTTTAAAGAAAATCCAAGTTCCTGTATTCGTTTAATAAACCCAACACGCTTAACGTCATCATATGAATATATCCGATAACCAGCTTCCGTTCGGTGAGGTTCTTGTAGTAAATTTTTTCGCTCGTAATATCTAATCGTTTCTTTATTAACGCCACATTTTTCTGCAAACTCACTAATGCGGTAAATCATCTTATTTCACCCCATGAATATTATAAACCGTGTACCATAGTACACGGTCAAGTAAATTGGACTATTTTATTTTTTTCCCAACGTATCACTCGTATGTGATTGATACTTTTATAATACTATTGATTGTCCTAACATCCCACTAGAAAATCCGATTTAAACACCAGTTGTTTTTAAACTATTAAAAAGTAATTCCACTATATATTCCGAAGACCCCCTTTTTTTCACACGTGTCGACCTATGAAAATGCGTTTCGCGGCATTCCCGGCTATATTCACGAAGCGATGGTCTCCGCCTATGTTCAGGACGCCATGTATACGCCGATGCCGGCCGATACGCTGAAAGGCACGATCACACCCTGGCTGAAAGAAACCGGTCAGGCTGCGTTTTACCGGCAAATCGCGCAGGCAGATCAGCGCTACACGGACGAAATTGAACCGTTGTATGAATCGATGACGGTGCCGACGCTCATTATCTGGGGCGCAGAAGACGAATGGATTCCAATTGGGAAAGGGCGCGAGCTGCGCAGGAAAATTCCACATGCGGACTTTCGCTCGATTCCGAACGCAGGCCATCTCGTGCAGGAAGATCAGCCTGCGACCCTGCTTGCCTATTTGGCACGCTATCTAATAGATAACGAGAATGCTATTTAGCTTTACGTACATGACTGATCACGATCCAGCCATCACGAATGCCCTGCTGAATAAGAGCCGGCTTTCGCTTGCTCGACAGGTTCAGCTTGTGAAAAATGCGGTTCAGCATGCTCGTAATCGAATTTGGCGAATAATACAGCGTGCGGGCGATTTCTTTGTTGTTTTTGCCTGACAGCACTTCTTGAATAACGATCCGCTCCGAAGCGGACAAGCACTCCGGCAACAGTTCCGGGTTCATGATGATTTCGCGCTCCCGCAGCTGCGGCTGCACAGCCGGCATGTCACGCACGAGCTGGATCACCGCGTCTGATGAACAATAGTATCCTTTATAGTGAATCGTAAGCCCGACAAGCTTTCGGTGGGAATAAATATCCTCATAAGCAGCCACGACATCAAACCAGAGGGCGAGCCGCTTATTTTCTTCGTACGTCAGCGTTCTTTCCGTAAAAAGGACGTTGTAGTCATGCTCTTTCACGTTTGGCAATGGCGCAATTTTAAACGGCAGGCCCGCGTCGGCAAACCAGATCACGGTGCTCGCGGGCGGTTCGATCGTATCATCCTCCTGCAGCTGGGCGTCGATCTCCGCCATCCACTGCTGATCCACCGTGCAATACCATCCCTTTTTGCGATAGGCTTTCTGTTTAGGCATTGTTCACTCCCACCTTCCCTTCACCTACTCCTTCTCTATTTAACTAACAACACCTTGTGTTTTAGAGAAGATCCGATATTATTGACGAAAAAGCCGCATGCTCCTTTTTCATCAACCGATTTCATTTATGAAATACGAAGCAGTCTTCATTAGGATAAATGTTGATAAGGAATTGCATGCTGCAACAGATCTCTCTCTGATGACGCTGAACCTGTAAATGGTGAGTCCTATTCGATCCCGCGGGTCATATGATAGGATGAAAATAACTCATTAGCAGACCATTATTTTCGGTCAAATCAGGAAAGGGAGTGCAGGCAATGTCAGTTCTGCTCGTTTACGCGACGCTCAGCGGTCACACGGAAGAGCTTGCGGAGTTAATCAAGGATCGGTTGGAAGAAGCGGATATAACCGTGGATGTCAAAGAGGCATATGAAGCAGAGCCGCACGAATTTGCTTCCTACGACCTTGTTATTATCGGCACGTATACGTTCGGCGACGGAGATATTCCTGATGACGTGATTGATTTTTACGAAGAGCTGCAGCAAACCGACCTGACAGGACAGCTATTCGCTTTGTTTGGCTCGGGAGATACGAGCTACGAGCATTTTGCAGGTGCTGTCGACCGGATGGATGAAGCAATTCGCGAGCAGCAAGGCATGTTGATCGCGACAAAAATGAAGTTCGATTCCGACAACGATATACAGGAAACGGAAGAGCAAGTGGACACGTTTGTTGCGGAGATTTTAGACGCTCGCGATCAATGGCAGGTTCACGGATAGATAAACACGGCACCCGGGAACAATCGGCGTGCCGTGTTTTTTTATCCCCCATTTGCCAAACGATCTCATTCATTCCCCCGCTTAAAATTACCGGTAGCTATTGCCATCAGAAGCTGCCGTTCTTTTTCGTCACCGGTATTTTCTGCCCGCGCTAGAAACTTCTGCGCCTGCTGTCCCTTCAGCGCCGTTACCTGTCTTCCCTCATAGTCAATGAACACCGTCTCCTGCTTCGTCACGCGGTAGCGAAAGGGCTCGTGGTCGAGCTGATTTCGTTTATCGATACTCATTAGGTTCCGCCTTTTCTTTAATCAATTTAATTCGGTCTTTTCTATTTTAACCAACAATGAACCCTGTCAATACTCTCTCCCATTAAAGTAAGTATTTAACCTTCCTTTTGTTTTTCCTCCAGCTCCGTCACTTTTTTCTCCAGTTGAATGACTTTTCCGTTTAAAGTGACAGCAAGTCCTATCGCGCCTGCGGCTACTGCGAATGCAATGATGCTCATAGGTTCCATAGTGAATCCACCTTTCTGTATGTATGGCAAAAGGAATTTATTTACTGTTCCTATGATATCATAAGGATAGACGATGTGTTTTAGGAGGTTTGTGCAATGACGTGTTTAGGCTGCCGGCTGGCGCTGCAGGAAGAACGTGCTTTTGTTGTGTACGAAACTGAATGGGTGACGTGTATTCTAGATATTCTTCCTTTTAATCCGGGGCATGTGCTGATTTTACCGAAGCGGCATGCGCTCGACGTGGACGATCTCGATCAACCGACTGCTCATGCGGTGATGGAGGCTTCCAAAGTTATGTCCAGGGCGATGAAAGCTGCTTATCAGCCGGATGGCATCTCGATTGTACAAAACGGCGGAATGTTTAACGACTTGGATCACTATCATATGCACGTCGTGCCGCGGTATGAGGAACAGGATTTCGCTGACTTTTACCGTGCCTTTACGGAAACTGAACCGGTATCTAACGAGGAGCTTTTTAAAACACAGAAATATCTTCGAAAATACGTCATTAGATAATTTCGTTTATCAGCAGTATGTTTGCTTCCTTTTTATTCAAGGTAATAGAAAGATAAAATCATCTTTTGACCTATTTTTGGAGGCATTTTATGGTGAAGAAGGTTCTTTTCATCGTCGCTGGTCTGGCCGGTGCGTTTTTGCTTTACCTCTGGATCGGCGGGGTGCTCATGCTGCAGCTAACGGTACCGGAGGAAACAGGCCAACCTGATACGGATCGATTTATGAGCGAATCCGACTCTCACGACCGGGTCGCGCTGATCCACGACCGGATTGAATCGAAACAGACCCGCACGTCGCTCAAGGAGCAAGCGGAAGACACGCTCGATGTGACGATGTTTAAAATAACGGATGGCACGGCAGATATGATCTTTTACACCTCTTTACTGGAGGCTGCAGACAGAGGTGTTCAGGTCCGCGTGCTGCTAGACGGCATATTTCATAACCTGCGCGGTGAAAAAGGCGCTATTGCCGAGGCGTTTACACACCATGACAACATGGAGCTGCGCTTTTTTGAACCGGTTAATGTGCTGAAGCCGTGGACGTTAAATAACCGCATGCATGATAAGCTGCTGATTGCTGACGATACGTTCGGTATGATCAGTGGCAGAAACATCGGCGACCGCTATTTCGCGCGGGAAGGTGTGGAAGGAGCAACAGATGACCGCGATGCTGTCGTGTATAATCCGCAGGGCGCCGACTATGAAGAGAGCGGCGTTATACAGATGCAGCGCTACTTTGATGAGGTGTGGACGAGTGATTATGCTCAGGGCGCAGATGCTGATATAGCAGAGGAAGCTGCTGAAGAGATGCTGGAAGCGCTCCGATCAGAGCAAGTAGTCCTCCAAGCTGAAGAGGCTGATATCTACGGTCAGACGTATGACTGGGAAGAGCGGACGCACGCTGTTAACGAGATTACCTTTATTCACAATCCTCTAGGAAGAATGAACCAAGAGCCGGTTGTGTGGCAGGTTTTGACCTCGCTGATGGAAAATGCGGAGGCATCTGTTTTGATGCAAAGTCCGTTTATCGTGCCGACGAATCCAATGCTTGATGCATTGAATCGGGAAGCGCTGCCGGAGGAGGTCCGTGTTGTAACGAATTCCCTAGCGGCTTCCCCCAATCTACCTGCTTATTCCCGCTTCACGGCTCACCGGGAAGACTTAGCCGCTTCCGAAGCCGATTTACTGGAGTATCAGGCAGAAGGACACTCGATTCACGGAAAATCGTACGTGTTCGACGACCGTTTAACGGCTGTTGGCTCTTTCAACCTTGATCCGAGAAGCGTGTATTTGAGTACTGAGAGCATGCTTGTTATCGACAGCGAGGATGTGAACCATGAGCTGCGCACCGAGCTCGAGCAGCTGATGAACGAGCAAAGCTTGCAGGTGACAGAAGACGGAGACTATGCAGAGTCGGACCATGTGGAACGAGCGGAGACTTCGTTAACTGCTGAAATCGGAAAACGACTGCTCCGGCCGATCACCGCTCCATTTGAGCACTTGTTTTAATCGCTGCTCATTCCAAGCGGCGATCTGCACGAGCCCAGCTTCAATTCATGCTTCATCCGAACGATCGGATTTTCGCTATACACCATCTGCATCATACGCTCGATGTCCTTCTGTTCAGAGGCATCGGGCGTTTCATTTGCCAACAGCTGCTGCAGCCATTGCTTTATTTCAACCGGATAAACATTTCCGGCGATGGACGAAAGCCGGTTATAGCCGAAGCGGATCTTCTCAGCAAGACCTTCCTCTCCGCCTGCATAAAACGAAAATTCGCGATCGAGTCCGTTTTGCACGGCTTGTATTTTTTCAGGTCCGCCGAGATCCTTGATGCCGATCACATTTTCATTTTGCGCAAGTATGATTGCGCTCTCAGATGATAAATCAAACCCGGTTCTGCCTGGATTGTTATAGAGAATGACTGGTTTTTGACAGCGCTCGATCAGCCGTTTCGCATAGGCTACGGCTTCAGCCTGAGAAGGTCGTATGTACGGCGGAAACCCGATCATCACGCCAGACAGCTTCGTTTCGGAAGCCTTTGCGGCCAGCTTCTCTGCATCTTTCAGCCTGACGGCAGCGATCCCAAAAAGGATCTCCATTTGCTGAAGCAGCACCTCGTTGATGGATTCCATCATTTCCAACCGTTCATCCACACTTAAGCTGTGCTGCTCGCCAGTTGAGCCGCTGATCAGCACTGAGCGGACTCCTTTTTTCTGAAGGGACTTGATATGTTCATTTGTCGCCTCCATGTTTACATTCTCCTGTTGATCAAACACTGTCGGAACAGCGACGTGCATCGTTTCATACAGCATCGAACCTCTCCTTTCCCACCCACTTTTTCAATTAACTAAATTCCAGACACCTACCCCGATTAAAAACAAGCTTCCTGCTACTGACAAAACGCGAATCCCTTTATACAGCTTTCCTCTTGCTGCAACAGCGGTCAGCCACCCAAGCAAAGTAAGCCATCCAATTTGCAACGTGATATGAACGAAGCCGATGACTGCATAGTGAAGAGACAGCTCCCATCCTGTATAGGGGCTTAATGACGGGATGATCGTGATATACAAAAGCAGTGGTTTCACGTTCAGCAGATTCAGTAAAAAGACGCGTTGAAACGTAACCGACTGCACGTTTGGCTCGCTGTTTGAAACGAACAAAGCCTTCAGCAGGATGATGCCGACGTAGATGAGCATCAGCGATCCGACAATTCGAACCGCGCTCATCAGCTCCGGCAGCTGAAGCAGCAGGGCAGACACGCCTAGTGAAGCGAGCACGACATGAACGGCAATTCCTGCAACGGTGCCACTGATGACGGGCCTCACTCCCTTTAATCCAGTCTGTTCGACCGCAGCGAGTGTCAATACATAGCTTGCTCCGGGCGAAAATACAAACGGAAGCAGAACGGCAATCGACGTCAACATGCAGCAGCTCTCCTTCCTTTTGTCAGATCACTAAGAGCCATACAGTGTTAATGATCATGAAGCACAGTCTCTTCTTTATGCACCCTCTTCACAGCTTCGATCTCTTTACTCTCCCCAGCAGTAAAGTTTGCAGTAGCTGTTAATTCATACTCACCTTCGGGTAATTCTTCTATCTCCATCTCACTGAACGGAACCTCTTCTGTTATTGTCTCACCGGCATTCATCACTCTTTGTTGCGACAGTGTATCGATCACCGTACCTGTTTCCAAATCGTTTTCGAGGCTCGACAATTGAAACATGAAGATAGTTGAACCGTGAGATATTTGGACCTCTGACTCTTCTCCCTCGTACGTTAACCTACCGTAAAACTGCTCGTTTTCTTGTATGATTTCAACTGCAAAATCACCTTCACGATTGGTTGCATGGTTGTTGATTTCACTGATTGATTCGTTTGAATTTGCCGATTGATAATCAGAACATCCCGCAAGAAAGAAAATTAGAAACATAGCAGACTGTCTTTTTAACAGCTTCATTTATTCTCAACCTCCTTACTTCTCATTGAACTACTCCATTTACAGGCTTCTGCTGCATCCTTCTGAAATATGTGTAACAGGCTCTCTTCCGGTTACAGATCCACTTCTTTCAAAAAGAAACGGATCGCTTCATTCAACTGCTCCGGCTGATCCAGGTTCATCAAATGATGGGCGTGGTTTAATTCCATAAGGGTCGCACCGGTAAGCTGTGTGAAAAGCGTGTCCTGCTGATTTTTTGTGACGAGATCCTGTTTGCCGTGCATGAGGAGCACAGGACAGCTGACGTGCTGCAGCTGCTCGGTCAATTCCGTTTCGGATAGTCCGTGCCATGTTTGTGTCCAAACTGACTTTGGCATAGAGCGGACAGTTCGTTCAATGTAGCCTTGATTATCCCGGTTAAACCGCGCAAGTAATTTCGCCTGAGTTTTCACAACAGGAAGGCGCGGCACGAATCGTCTTGTCCAATGCGTCAGCGGTGAAAACAGCTTGCGAAAGCCACTTGTAGACAGTGAATGGTAGCTGTTCATGAGAATAAGAGAGGCGGCTCGGTGAGGCGATGTGACAGCCGCCTCCAGACTGATTGCTGCGCCCATCGACAGTCCGCATAACTGCGCTTTTTTGATGTGCAGATGGTCGAGCAGCCTGATCAGATCAGCTGCTGCTTCTTCGTGATGTAATTTTCCCGGTGGCATGACGGAGCGCCCGTGACCGCGTACATCCCAGCTGATGATTTGAAAATCCTTAGCCAGTGCCTTGATTTGCGGAGTCCACTGACGGTGATCCAACGTAGCGCCATGGGTCAGCACGAGCGGTGGTCCATGACCCGTCGTTTCATAATAAATGACCGCATGATCTGATCGAAAAACAGGCATTGTTTACCATCCCCTCCCGTTTGCAAAAAGTTGAACGCAAAAGCTGAAATCGATAAAGGAAATAGGACATTAGAAGGCGAATAGGTGTAGATATCAATGTGAGGTGGTGATCGTATGCTGGATTTAGTCATTTTGCAAGTATTCGTCCTGCCGCTTGCGAGCATTGGGATCGGGATCACGTTATATATCGTAACCGGTAGACAGCTCGCTGCTCCAGCAGCTTCGTTTGTCGTGGTCATTGGCTATGAACTCGCCTACCACCACTTATTTTATCGTGAGCTCCCCTTTTTTCCGACCTCCTGGGCCGTGATTCTCCCTTTCCTCTCCTTTGCAATTGTGATGGGAATGAAGTTAATAGTTGCCTCACGGGTGGAGTAGTTATGCCTTGGGAAGCTTCCACAAAAATAAATCCGAATGCCGCCAAACGTGCAGATCGTCTGCGACATATCCTCGCAGCCACTTTGTGCCTTCGATATCGCTTATGTAAAACCCTGCCGGGACCTCCGTATTTGCTCTGAGTCTAGGTGAAGCAATTGTGATGGCACCAATCGGGGCTCCGTCATTCCTTTCAATGCTGTCAAATGTCGGCAGCGTCATACTAAACCGTACATACGGTGCGACCTCAAGCGCAACGAGCGTGAACCCACGCTGAAAAGCGGCCAGAACGATCTCCGGCCACGTACCGCCTTCTGTTAAGCCAATCTCCGATAACGAACAGATCCAGCACTCCACATTCTTTTTCACTTCGGGAAATGAAAACAGCGGATCCTCGAGGATATCCACTGCATACGTGTTCAGATGAATCTCTCCTGCTTCAAACGCCTCCATCAACGCTTCCTTTGACAACCCTCCGTACACGATCGTCAACTTTGTCATGCTGGTACTGCCTTTTCACACGTACAGATAAACATCGACGCGTCCTGCTTCATAAAAATACCTTCCCCTTCGTAAAACGTTTCGAACTGGATCGCTGAAAATCCGGCTTTCTGCAAAATCTGCTCCAGCTTTTTCTGATCAAATCCGCTGTGCAAAGCCGGATGATGGACGCGCTCATTTTCATTAAAATCGACAATGATCAGCCTGCCTGTTTCACGTAAGACATGAGCGATTGCCTGCAGGATCCCCTCCGTATCGGGAATATGAAGCAGTACAAGTGAAATGAGTACGATATCGGCGCTTACGCCCGGGTCTTCTTGAACGAAATCGGCATAAAGCACGGTCGCGTTCGAAAGCTTTCGTTCCGCGATTTTTGCTTGTGCAAGCTTCAGCATTTGTTCAGAGGCATCTGCGATCGTAAGCTGTTGCACGAGGTCGGTTAGCTCCAGGCTCACGAGTCCCGTGCCTCCCCCATAATCGAGCAGCGCTTTATCGGTACTGTCGAAAAGCTCAAGCTTCACCCGCTCCGCGATGACCGCAGCCAGCTGCTTTCGCTCCTCTGTATCGTATCGCCTGGCAACCTCCTCAAACACGTTTTTCTCCATACGGGAACACCCTCTCAATTATTCAGGCATTTACTATATACCACATTAACATGAAGTCATTTTATCCTTTAAACATACCACTTCGATCCTGCAAGATCAGGAAGTATTTTCCTTGTTTTTCAAATCTTTATTGCTCAAATCCCCTCTTTACCATTAAGATATAGCTAACCAATCGTGCTGGAGGGATGTTCGTGAAGGGGTTTGTGTATAAACATTATGATGCGACAGGTCTTGCTGCGTTGATACGCGCTAAGGAAGTGACGGAAAAGGAGGTATTGCTGGAGGCAATTACGCGTATTGAAGGGATGAATCCTGCGCTTAATGCGGTGATTGATAAAGCGTACGAGGCGGCGATCAAACGGGTGGATCGCACTCCTTCTGAAGGGCCTTTTGCGGGAGTGCCAATGCTGGTTAAAAATATCAACCAGGAATGGAAGGGCGCCCTCGCTTCTGAAGGCTCACGCGTCCTCCACCATCACCGGGCTCCTCAGGATTCAACGTATACGTCTCTGTTAAAGCAGTCCGGTATGAATGTGATCGGCGTAACAAATGTGCCTGAGTTTGCACTGATGGGTTTTACCGAGCCGGTCCAGTACGGCGCGACGAAAAATCCGTGGAACGTGAACGTCACTCCAGGCGGCTCCAGCGGCGGATCGGCTGCGGCTGTTGCTTCCGGGATGGTTCCAATCGCCGGTGCGAACGACGGCGGTGGTTCGATTCGCATTCCGGCTGCCTACTGCGGGCTGTTCGGATTAAAGCCGACTCGCGGAAGAACTCCGATGGGACCGATTCGAGGACGTGCCTGGCAGGGAGCGTCAGGGGATCATATCCTCTCAAAAACGGTGCGGGATAGCGCAGCAGTATTAGACGTGTTGGCTGGTAAAGAAACGACTGGCGCCTTTCGCGCTCCGGCGCAGCCTGACGCGTATACGACCAGCCTGGAAAAACCGCTGGCAAAACCGTTAACGATTGCGTACACGGTCGACTCCCCTCTCGGCACACCAGTGGACGAGGAGTGCCGAAAAGCAGTGCTGCGAACCGTTCGCTGGCTTGAAGCTCAGGGACATCGCGTGGAAGAAAAAGCAGCCCCAGTCGACGGACTCGCCATCGCCAAAAGCTACATGACGCTCTATTACGGGGAAGTCGCTGCACGATTAACGGAGATTGAATCGATGATCGGCAGAAAGGTGACGATGCGCGATGTGGAAACAACAACGTGGCTGCTCGGCATGCTGGGAAGAGCGATTACCGCAGAGGAATTTGTTCTCCGGATGCGTACCTGGGATGAAGCTGCGATTCACATGGAGGCGTTTCATAAGACGTATGATCTGTATATCACGCCGGCAACGGCCATGCTTCAGGCTGAGATTGGCGCCTTTCAGCTGACGAAAACCGAGGAGCTGCTTCTGCAGCTTGTTTCCAAGCTCAAAGCGGGCAAGCTGCTGCTGAAAACAGATATGCTCGACCAGATGATTACCGAAAGCCTCGAGCGAATTCCGTTTACGCAGCTGGCAAACCTGACTGGTCAGCCGGCGATGAGCGTTCCATTGCATCAAACAGGTGACGGCCTCCCGGTTGGGGTACAAGTGATGGGTGCGAAAGGACGCGAGGATCTGCTGATTCAGCTCGCTTCTGCACTTGAACAGTCAGAGCTGTGGGTCGACGTCCATACCAATCCATTCATGAAGCTCTAGGCAAGCGTAAAGCCCCCCGAAAGCACGCCGTGTTTTCGAGGGGCTTTCTGTTAATCGGTGAGTTTGTTCACGTTGTCACGCCAGTTTTGAACCGGCTGCCAGTTGAGCAGGCGCTTCGCTTTTTTGTTATCCAGAAGCGGTGCGTAGCCCGAAATGTCCTGACGAATGTCTGTTACGTTCGGGAAGCAGGTTTTCATCAGCTCCGGGCTTTCGATATCCATGCTGCTCTCATCTGCTCCAATGTTCAGCGCAACTGAGCCGAGGCCTTCTGCTTCAACTGCAAGCCGGTACGCAGCTGCCGCATCGCGGGTATCGATGTAGCTCCAGAGAATTGGTTTACGTATTTCCGGTTCGTGAATAAAGCTCGGGAAGTTTTTATACATCTCCGGCGTAATCACGTTTCCGAGCCGGAACGAGACGATCTGCATGCCGGAACGGCGGTGCATCATATCAGCCGTCTGCTCGTTGACGATTTTGGAAAACCCGTAGCTGTCGTCCGGAAGCTGCGGATGTTCTTCGTCAATCGGCACATACTTCGGCTCCAGCCCCTGCCTTGAAAAACAGATGCCGTAGGACGATTCACTCGACGAAAGCACCGCTTTTTGTATGCCGAGATGAGCAGCCGCTTCGAGAATGTTATACGTCGACATCGTATTGTTGGCAAATGTCACTTCATTTGGGTGCGAATATGCCACGGGAATCGCGGCGAGATGAACAACAGCATCGGCACCGGCCAAGACGCCGTAAACTTCACCGAGGTTTGTTAAATCGGTGATCACCGTCTTACACCGTGCTTCCTTCGGGTGCTTCACGTCTGCATTCACGACCTCATATCCGTGATCGATAAACTCCTGAATCACATCTCTGCCGAGCAGTCCGCTTCCGCCTGTCACTACTACCTTTGCCATGTACAGCCCTCCTGGTTTCTTCAGCGGCATAACGCCGCTTTTCGTATTATCAATAAACGAAGCATATAGCTGTCAGGAGCGGATAGCAAGTGAAACGGCTTTCATGACAACCGGAAGACGTTTTTCCGTCAATGCTTTTTCGTTTGCTCAAGCGACCGATCATGCTAAAGTAGGTAATGCAAAAACGGATCATAACAGGAGGTTTTCAGATGAGTGTGCAAGCTGAAAGAAAAGTAACGCGCGAGGAATTTATGGACCTGGCTCAGTCCGGGATGGTGGAATTGTTTGATTTGGAGCAGTACAAAGTGGTGGATGGCTACAAAGGAGAAACACGCAGCCACTTCGTGTACGATACATCAACGCACGACTGCTTTTTAGTAGATCTGGCTACTGCTTACGATCTCGTAACTGGCTTTTACGCAAAAGGCGACAAGCAAGCCGTCTCCGCTTCGTTAAAAGAAATTGCTGCCTCCGTCTAAACATTTTAAGGCGGACCTATTTCTAGCCAGCAGACATACCGTAATGATAAAGCCAAACGTTCGAACCTGCGTGTAAGGTCCGGTGTCTCGTCATCAGAGATCTATCAGATTCCGTTTGCTGGAAAAAGAATAAATTTAAAAGGAAGATGACGCTCCGTTTCTGGAGCATCATCTTCCTTTTTGTTTGTTACACAGGGGTATAGCGTCGTACGGATTTTACGCAACAACGTTTATCGGGACAGCAGAGAACCATGCGATCATGTTTAACTCGAGTTCGACATTTTTCTACAAAAGATGGAGACCTGTTTCAGTGTACGGAAGTGACCCAGAAACAGCGGCGAACCTTTGGGGCGCTAGGGTTGAAGCCTCCTCCCAATATCCTCGATCTCCAGGCGAATTCCTAGTAACACGTCTGGTGTATTCAAAAATGCCTGAGAACCCTTGTCTTAGTAGGGTTCCCAGGCATTTCGTTTATCTAGTAACTGTCGAACTCGGGATTATGTAAAACCACTTCATTACCGTACCATAATTTCCATTTAAAAGGAATGAGGCATATGATGAGAGCTTCGGCAGGTGTCGTGATAATCTTAGATTAAGAACGGATGAGGGCGGTGAAGGGGTTGAAACAGTGGATACCATTGCTCGCGATTGCGATGCTTGTCGGAGGTGCGCTGTTCGTGTTTCAGGAGCCAACGGACGATCCGCAAATTGCCGAGCTTGAAGCAGAGGTCGAAGCGCTGACGGAGGAGCGGGATGACCTGCTCGATTCGCTGAACGGCTATCCGGAGACCTATCAGGTAGCGCAGGCGGTGCAGATTACGGAGCAGTTTGTACAGGCGGAGTCGCTTGACGATGCTTCCGGACTTTTATCTGTTCATGCTAACGTCATCCGCCGCGAAGGCAGGCCGACCGGCGTGATTCAGTTTGACGATATGCATACGTACCAGTGGCTTTCTCCGGACGAACTGGAGCAGCAGTTTGCCGATTTTCGCATGACGGAGGCCGGACTTGTGCTGAGCTATGCAGCTGATGTTCCCGATGTGCCGAGCCACGCGCCGTTTTTCATGGACTACCTGCTTATCGAAGAGGATAACGAGTGGCGCATTTCCCGTGTGGCATTTAATGCCTCTAACTGAAACCTTTTCCATGCAACCGACGTATTCCAATTACTGGAGGCGATTTGATGGAACTGATGGTTGCACTGATTCTCGTTGCTTTATTCACGTGGCTGATTTTTCGCTATCAGCTTTCCGGTGCGTCGATGTTAAGCCGGGGTCTCGCGCGAAAAAACGGCTGGAAAAAAGCGTCCACGGCGGTACTGACGTGCGGTACGTGCGGCAACGAGATTGAAACGAAGGAAGAGACGGCATATTGCGAGAACTGCCGTGCTTATGTATGAGAAAAAGGGCCCTGTGAGGCCCTTTTTTAGGTTGTCCGCTCCTGCAGATGCACGATCAGTCTGCCTGCTGCAGCCCGTCCCGCCCGGAGCGCTCCTTCCATGAAGTGCGGATACGTTTCGGCAAGCTCGCTGCTCGCAAACACCATACCTTCATGAGGCTCTCTCAAAATCATATACGGCTTGATCATATGGCCGTAGCGGATCGAATCGCCGTAGCCTCCGCCGCAAAATGGATGATGCACCCATGATTCAGCCGTCCGGGACGTATAGGATGCGGCTGCTTCTCCAAATGCTTCCGTGAGCCAGCTCTCTGCTTCCTCCAGCATGCGGTCTTCCTCTTCTGTAGCCATTGATTCGGCGGTAGCCGCTCCAATAAACATCGTCAATCGCGCATTTTTTCCTCTCATAGAGGAATCTATCACGTTTACCCCGTCCGGATTCGTATAAATGACTTCGGCAACGGATGTTTCTTCCCCTTCCACCTCCATCTGCGTCCAGAAGGCTTCGTTATATTCCCACGTTATCTTAATGATGGAGCCATTCACATAGCTGTGAAGCGCCTCCTCGTACTGCTTTGCTGCAAGCTCCGACAGCTTGATACGTGCTGCTACGGTTGGTGGAACGGCGATAATCACGCCGTCTGCGTCCCACGTATTTGATTCCGTACTCACAGAGACGCCGCCTACAGACGTGTTGATTTCCGTAACAGCCTGTTCCATATGCAGAGCGTCCTTCAGCGGTGCTGCGAGGTGCTCAGCCAGCTTCGTGAGCGGGCCGTTCACCTGATGCGTTGTGTCTTCTTTTTCAGACGGATAGCGGTCGTTCATCGACAAAAATCCGGCAGCACTCACGAGATGCGGCTCGACGTTTAACTCCTCGCCGTACATGCTCGAAATAACCCGCTTTTCTTTTTCTTTAATATCCAGTCGTTTGTATAGATCAGTCAGGGGAATGTCATCGCGCTCCGTCTCGATCTGCATGTACTCCAGCTGCTCCTCGTGATCCTCCACCTGCTCTTCAATCACTTTTGGTTCCGAAGCCTGAATCAGCAGGCCGTCATCCGAAACGCCCGTCCGAATGAGCGAAAAGCCAGCTTTTACTGCCAGCTGCACGATGTCCGTCATATCCGGATTGATTATCTGCGCCCCGCGCTCAACAAAGCGCTCTCCATCGTCGCTTACCTCTGATTTCACCTTGCCGCCGATGCGGCTGTCCGCCTCGAGTACGATCGGCTCGCAGCCCATTTCCAGCAGCGCATGAGCCGCTGCCAGACCTGAAAAGCCCGCACCGACTACGATAATTTTTTTCGACATAACTCCCACCCCTTTTTTTAATACCGTACCCCGTTTTATTATGCGTGTAACCAAATGGTACGCTCAGTTCACATAGGTTTCGTAAATCAGTTAAAAATGTCGAGATAATCGTTACTGATAATATTAAAAATCAAGATCATCACAAGTGCTTGGGCGCCTGTAATCAAAGCTTCGTCTTTCCAATGAGACTTTGTGTAGAAGCTGAATAACCTTGCGATCATAAAAGCGCAAAACCAGATGAGGAAAAACACGATCATAAAGCCCACTTTGCATCACCTGCCTGGTAAAAAGTGTTGAGAGGTGTGTCACTCTCTCCGTTGCCCTGCCTACCACCAATTGGACACACCTTTATTTTCCAATTTATGTTATGTTGTAAGCAGTATTCATACAACGGAGGTCGGTCATGAAACGAATTTTTTACGCTTTGCTGGCGCTTATTTCTGCTGTTTTTGCTTTCGTCACCGGTGCGTATGTCGTGTATTTCACTGCTCAAACTGCGATTCTTCCGATTGAGGCGTGCAGACCGTTCTTTATTTTCACGTCTGACAGTGTGCAGACGTGCGGTCAGATGCACACAGCCGATGCGGTGCTGGCACAGTTTCGCAGCCCGCTCGTGTATCTGTTTCTCGCAGCTCTTGCCACAACGGCCCTCTCGCTTTTCCTGTTGATCAAAAGCAGAAAAAGAAGCGTCTGAAACGGACGAGCCGGCAAAGCTGTAAGATGTGCCTTGCCGGCTGAAGCTTTTGCACGGGAAATCAGTCTGAACTCAGCTATAGATGAAGTTGACGACTCGTGAATCGGCGACGGGCTCGTAGCCGATGCGGGTGTAAATAGCGTTGGATGTCGGGTTTGCCAAATCGGTGTAGAGCGTACAGAACGAATAGCGACTTAACAGCTCCTTCGTGAGCGCCGCGGTGACGTTTTCGGCGTAGCCTCTTCCTCTATACTCCTTTGGCGTGTACACGTGCTGCACGGCACACGATCCGGCTGCGGGACGACCAGCTGCCGCCATCGAAACCGCTTGACCTTCATCCTCCCAAAGCAGCACGCTTCGCTTGGAAATAAAGCGCTCCGCAAGCTCTGCTGCTTCCTCATTTGTTACTCCGTCAAGTGCCTCCTCTGCGAAGGCCTCAATCCATTCGGTTAACAGTGCTGCATCTTCCTCTTCCGTCCAGCGTGGTGCACCGCTAGTTTGTCGGGGCGGGATCACCCGGTCCGCACGAAAAATCCGCTGCTCCATGCCGAGTTCACTTTGACAGCCGTGCGTCGCCTGCCAAATCGTTTGAAACGCTTCTACTGCCGTAATGCTGCCGATGATACTTGGCACGTCATGAACGGCAAGCTCCTTGATGGCGCTCGTCCAAACGGGTTCCAACTCCGTAGTAAACGCCGATAAGATCAAATGGTGCGGCGGCGTCCGCACGAGCAAAGCGAGCACCTCTTTCTTCTCTTTGACAGCTACAAGCAGCGGCTGATCGCTCTCGACCAGGTTATGTAAAATACCATACGGCAATCCATTGGCTGCCTGGTTTGCGGCAAGCTTTTCTCCTGCCAGTGCCAGTGCTTCTTTGGCCGTGCGAAGTGTCACCGTGTTCATCTCCCCCACTCCTCTCTTTTCTATAGTGTAGCAAAATATATTTTCCAACATCATGAAACAATTGTCACGTGTCGTCCGTAACTTAAATAGAGAAAACGTGGAGGCGATGACGATGCGAACGATTTTGAGCCTGCTTGCGGTCTGGCTGCTTGCCGCCGTTCCGGTTCAGGCAATGGAGCAGGATGCGACGAATTATACAGAGATGTTCATGGAAGAACGAATCGAAGAAGGAAGCTTTAAAGGAGCGATCGTCAGCATCGTTCAGAACGGGGAGGTCGTGCTTGCAGACGGATACGGCCTGGCAAATGCGTCTCTGCAGGTAGAGGCAGATGCGGATACGCTGTTTCGCGCCGGCTCTGTCGGAAAAAGCATGACCGCTGCCGCCGTGCTGCAGCAGGTTGAGGCTGGTACCCTGTCGCTTGATACATCGATCACCGAGATGCTTTCCATTGAGCTCGCCAACGAGCCGGCAGAGACGGTCACGATCCCGCACCTGTTAACCCATACAGCTGGCTTTGATGAGACGATGACCGGCTTTTATGCAACCTCCTACGATGAGGTGGATCCCGTGCGCTTTCTCAAGGAGCGGACACCTGCTTTAAAACGCTCGCCCGGCACCGAAGTGGAGTACAGCAACGTGGGACTCGCAATTGCCGGTCAGCTGGTGGAGGATGCTTCCGGTGTCCCGTTTCCAGACTATGTGGAAGCACGAATTTTTGAACCTCTCGGCATGAATGATTCCTCCTTTGAGCAGCATGAAAACCCGGCTTACGTAGCCGCGAGCTACATTGGTGATCAGCCTTATCCGTATTCTTATATTCACATGGTACCGGCTGGCTCGATCACAACATCTGCGAACGACATGGCGCTTTACATGCTCGCGCATCTGGAACAAAACGAGGAGCTTGCCAGTTCAGAAAGCTTTTCGCTGATGCATGAGCCGCAGTTTCACATGCACGAGGACGTGACCGGTATGCATTTCGGTCACTACGGATCGCAGTTTGGCGGCCTCGATGCGATTCGCCATGACGGCTCGATTGACGCGTTCATGTCGACGATGATGCTCGTTCCTGAGCTGGATCTTGGTATTTTTGTCTCCACAAACGGCGTGACCGGGATCGAATCACAGCGGGTAATGGCTGATTATTTAAGCGGGCTCGCTGAGGCGATGGGAGTGGAAACGGAGCCCCACACTCTCGCTGAGACACCGACGACAGAAGACGAGCTTGCGGATTTTTCAGGTTCGTACACGATGAACCGGGTCAATGAAAAAGGTCCGCTCAGCATCATTTCAATCTTTAATCCGACGATTTCGATCGAAGCTGCTTCAGACGGCACGCTGTCCGTTGACGACCTTCATTTTTCCGGAGGCAGGTACACGATGCAGGAAACGAGTTCTCCGCTCGTTTTCCAGCAGGTACACGACTTTGAGACGCTGGCGCTATTGGAAAATGATCAGTTTATCAGCTCCGTCTACCCGATGATGGTGTTTGACCGGGTGCCGCTCATTGGCGAACGTCACCTTTCCTACGCTGTGCTTGGCTTCATTAGTGCAGTGGCGGTCTTTTTCCTGCTCGTGATCCCGGTACGAGGACTGTACCGGATTATTCGCCGGCGCAAGGTGCCGGATAAACGACATCGAGTTCTCGCCTTCTTTACAGTGCTGTCCCTGCTGCTCGCAGCCGGTACAATGGCCGCGTCTGTACAGCTGTTGATCTTTGGCTATGTGACAGCTGGTACGTTTATGCTGGCTGCCCCGCTCGTACCGCTCCTGCTGGCGTTGATCTACGCGCTCGTCTGGTGGCGGACGGACCGGGCAAAAAGCAGCGTCGGCTTTCTGTTCATCCAGGCTGCGGTCGTCCTTTTTGCCAGCTTTGCGTTATACTGGCAGATGACCCCTTTCCACGTGTAAACACACCTGCAGTTTAGCTGGAGAATGGGAAGGGAACGTTTATCTTAGATTAGAAAAAGGGGGATTTTCCATGGAGGTTCGAGAACCAGTCGGCTTTTGGAAGCGGCTTGCGGCCGTTATTTTAGACGGGATCGTCATCACAGCAACGATCTTTATTTTCGCACTCATCGTTTTTGGTGAATTTGCGGCTGAAGAACGTCTGCTGCAAGTGTTTGAAGGCATTTTACCTATCGTCTATTACGTGCTGCTACCCGTGATCTGGACAGGGTATACAATCGGAAAACGGGCGCTTGGCATCCGCGTGGTCCGCACAGACGGCTCGCAGGTGGGGCTGCTGACGATGATCGTCCGTGAACCGGTGTCCTACATTTTGTATGCACTGACGTTCGGCATCGGCTTCATCGCATCTGTTATCATGGTGATTGCGCGCAAGGACAAACGTGCCCTGCACGATCTGCTTGCCAAAACGTATGTCACCAGCATTCCGCCGGAACCAAAGCGATAAACGTACCGCTCCTTAGCGATAAGGAGCGGATTTGTTATGCAAATAGTTGCTATTTGTTCTTACATATGGAAACATAACGATACGGTCTTACGTACACTAAAGAGAACATCTTCATCGAATCCGAACAGGAAATCAGCCGATGCACGGTTCAGCTCTAAAGGCTTTCCTTCATTTCGCGATAAGTTTACTGAAATTTCGGTTTTCTTAGTTGTTTGGCAGCTTCTACATACAGGTCTCGTTCCTGACTTAAAGGGAGGTATGGATATGGTGATCGGTCTGATTCTTGTAGTTTCGGCAGTTATTTATGTCATGATTCATTGGGATACCAACAGCAAAAAATCACTTTACGGCAGTATTGGACTGTCGGCAGCCGGTATCATTTGTCTTATCGCGGCGGTCATTATATTGGATTCAACTTTCCCCGACTCCGGCTCTGTGGCAACGCTTGAAGCAGTACGGACGTTGATTATTGCATCCGTCATTGCAGTTCCTGCGGGAATTATGTTAGTGATCATTACCTCGATCGCGCGCAAGAAGCGAAACGAGAAAGAATCAAAAACATGAGTTAAATCTGGTTACCATCATCCAAGCTCTCATTACTTTTCTTCCTGCTCCCATCAAAATACATCAATAAATGATAGGCATCTTAGCAAAGCTGTATATAGCTTTGCTAGCTCAATCCGCACCGCAGGTCGATTCAGCTGAAAGGAACGTATCTCGACAACTGCAGGCTGTAGCGTATCTGGGGTCTTCAGCAATACAGCTGGAACGCGAAGTCATTTTTTGCTCAGTTACTCCGTTCAGATCATTATTTCTAACAGACAGAGGGCGGTAGAAAATGAACTATTATGTAACGGCAATCGTTGGCATTCTTACGTTTTGTTTAGCTATGTATTTATTGCTCAAAAAAACTGCATGGTTTCACAGGTCAGAAATTAAAAAATCTAATCAGCCGAAAGAGGCTCATTCAACTACTACTCCTCTTTCGATTCTTGACTACTATACGAAGACGAAGGCCCATTATGAATTTTTTTATCAAGTTGATAAAGATCGACAATATGAAGAAGTGATCTTTTATCCCTCGAATGAAAGGAAGGATCAAATTACTGCTTTATATGTTGAACGTGGTTTTCTTGAAAAACAGTCCCGAAGAAATATCGCCCAAATGTTTAAACTATTGGGCTATACCAATCGGTTAATGAACCCGAATGTTTTGGTGAATATGGTAAGATCCGGGGTCGCCGCCGCTTCTTACCTCCTGCGAGGCAGGTTATTAGTCATGGGTCTTATTTTCACCGCATTAATCTCTTTTTCCTTAGATGAAAGTCTTGCATTCTTCACAGAAATCAACGGAATCTTTGTCATGTTCGGATTGTTTTTTTACGCCATATATTTGTTAAAAGAGTTTATTGCTTATTTTCTGCAAAACATTTATTCCTTAAAGCTTTCCAAATCATTTGGTGTGACAACAAATGAATATAAATCTGTTTTCATCTATCTTTGGACGTCATTCATCTTATTTTTCAGTACTCAGTTTCTCAAATGGTTGCTGATCGCCACGTTGATGTTCGTCATTATAATGCTATACAATTAATTCACTTTTACGGCGTGCGGAAACAATCTACACCATCCATCCCAAGCACTTTCATATAGATACAGTGAATGACATGAGCTATCTGAACGTGCACGATCCTAATCAATTGCTTTTCAGAAGGAGCAGGACGACATGCATATATTCGGAGAATTTATTCCGTTACCTATCTTTTTAATGCTTTGCGCGATCTATGGCATTGGACTAATTTGGGGCTGGCGTGGTCCTCGGCGTTACCGGCGGGACCGCTTTTTCCCCATGAAAGGAATGGAACCTCGTGAGGAGTTAGAGGATGTGACTGCCGGTGAATTGTTTGATGAGGGGCTTACGTTCACCCATAACGGCTCGATTCCAGGGTATACACGAGAGTCTGCACGAAGAGATGTCTTTTTTCATTTCAGGCCTGCCGGAACCACAACAGGCGCAACGTGGTCGCACTATCTTGCTGATGCTGTCCGGATCAGTCAGATGACGATTGATTATGCCAGGGTCGCAAAAATGCTCGGTGTGATCAATCTGGAATTGTCACCGGGCTGGCGAATGTGGCCTTTACGCTTTCTGTCCCACTACCTTCTCTTCTTCCTGTATGTTTTTGCTGTTGGCTTTATGCCATTAGTGATTACGTTGGAGCATGTTGGCGATCAACCTTATGATCCAAGCCCGCCATGGGAACTGCTTGCTGTCGGCGGCTATATGATCCTTTTTTATATGATGGCCCGATTAATAGTGGAGACGGTTCAGTATGCCGTTCAGCTGAGGCGTTCGAAAAAGATTGTTAACAAACTCAGTTTGTTTAACAGCAGGGAAACCGTGCAGACTATCTATCGCTATCTTCATCGTCAGCTTGGCTGCTATGTCGTTAGCTATGCCACTCTTATTATTATCGTTTTCGCTCTGCTCAGTTTAGTAGAGCCTCCATACGGGATTGATTGGTAGCAAAGATCATGCAGCTGCCGTTCCTTCACGTTGCATAGCGGTTTTTCATGGATATCGTTGCAGTTTTTCCTTAAATATGGAAACATAGACATACAGATTCTTTTTGCAGAAAGGGGAACACCAGTGATGCGATTGGTAAACAAAACGCAGTTGGCATGGAGTCTCTTTCTATGCCTGATGATCCCACATGTGGTTCCAAGCGCTTATGAGAGCGCCGGCCGGGGCAGCTACAGCTTCGGACTGCCGTTTGAGTTCATTACCATCTATCAGCTTGAACCAGTCAGCGGCTGGTTTTTCACTAACTTTTTCAGCGGCAACGACGGCATGTTCGTCAGCATCGGCGGCCTCGTGCTGAACGTGCTGATTATTAATGGAGTCGTGCGATTGATCGCGAGAATGACGTTTGCTGGACGTGATAAAAAATACCGACGCACACCTTCCGTAACCTAACATGGACGTCACTCCCGCTCAGGAAAGGAATTCAAGATGCTGTTACATACGACATTAAATGGAAGCGGCTCCCCTCTTCTCTTTCTTCATGCCGGACTTGAAACAGGTGAAACGGACTTTGTTTATCAGCGGGACATGCTGCAATCAAATTTTCAGGTGGTGACGATGGATTTACGAGGGCATGGCCGCTCTCAGACTGCGAGTTTACAAGCTTACTTTGAGACATGTGCGGATGATGTAGCAGAAACGCTGCTGGCTCATAATATTAGGTCAGCTTTTGTTGTCGGCGCTTCACTGGGTGCACTCGTCGCCTTATATATAGCGAGACTCAGTCCTGAAATGGTAACTGCCCTCGCTGTTCATGGAATTATCGCTGAAAAACCAGCTAATTGGTCTGAACTTCGATTTCAGGAGAAAGCCCATTATAAAGCCCTTTTAGAAAACGAGGCGGCTGCCACTCATTTCGACAATCTTCATGGTAAGAGCTGGCGTGCTATTTTACGTATGGCGCAGGAGGACGATTACTATCCATTTGCTCTTACGGGAAATGCAGCGGACCTTTCAATGCCGGTTCTTATTTGCGCAGGGGACAAAAACCTGAATGAAGCGAGCTCACTGAATGTTTACAAAAAGCAGCTAACGAATGGCCGAACCGTTCTCGTATCAAATGCCGGCCATCTGGTTCATCAGGATCAGCCCGCTGCGTATCTAACTGAACTTTTATCCTTTATACACGATTACGGGGGAAATGATTCATGATAAAGTATCTCATTCTAATACTCATCCTGCTTTTAAGCGCCTGCCAGTCTGAGGAGAGCTACGAAGGTTCGCCGCTTTCCATTGCTGTGATTGGGTCGGAAGCGCCTGCGCATGTTGAAGATAGCGATGCCCTTTCGGCAGAGCGTTATTCGCTGACGGAGTTTGAAGAGGAGCGCCCGGATGGGTATGATGCGGTGCTCATTTTGGTCGATCAGCTGTCGGAAGCAGCCGATCCGGTCTATGTGGAGATGTACGAAGAAACCGAATTTACGTATGTGTTTGCTGAATCAGAAGCTGGGCCGCTTCCTTTCGTGATGGATGCTTCGTATGAAACGGAAGAGCCAAAATGGTACGGCGGTCCGGATTTGATTTTTCTGGAGCACGATGGGGATACACACGCTACGCTGCAGGTTCCGCTGCTGGACAAGACTGGGGAAAGCAGAGAAGCTGAAGCTTATGAACAAATCTGGGAGGCAGTGGAGGAAAACCGGTTCTGAGCGTTTGATATTAGTTGAGAAAGGGAAAAATAGTGATACCAACTTGCAGAAAGGGGTTTTACCGATGTCTGTGCATATGAACGTGTATCTCAAGAATGAGAATGCCGCAGAGTCGCTCAGAACCAAGCTGCTGAGGTATCATGTCACGGATTTGTACATCGATGAACTGCCGGACGGCGCAGAGCTTCGTACCCCGTTTATTGCTACTGGAAGTATTGGCGGCACCCCGGGCAACGTGCAGGTATTTACGTCGCTTCGAAACATTCGCAAGGATCGAAGCGTCAGCAAGCGCGACTATCCGCATTATTTGATTTCGTTTCGCGTACCGGAGGAATACAAGGAGCAGGTGCTGAAAACAATTAAAGAAGCAGACGGCTATATAGAAGAAAGCGTGGCGCAATAGCGTTGACAAAAGAATGCCTGCAGGAAGGCGACCTCCCTGCAGGCATTTTTTTATTCTAACGGCTGTGGATCAAGCTGGATCATCTGTCCAATGCTGATCTCGTCAGCATAGACTGAGTGGTTCATCTCAATCAGCTCATTTGCGGTTACGTCATGATACTGCCGTGCTATGCTGTGAAAGTTTTCGCCTTCATCGGCGTGATGGTAAGCCCCGTCCGGAGCTGCGTCATCAACGGAAATTGGTGCTTCCACGACGACGTGCATGCCCTGCTGCAAGTCATACCGATCCACGTCTGCGTTCCAATTATCAAGGTCGTCCGCTGTCACCCCATCGTGCTCCGATGCGATGCTATAGAACGTTTCCCCTTCCTGGACAACGTGGGTTTCTACCCCGCTTCCAGCATCATCTGCAGCTGTGATTGTCAGCTGCTCGCCGATTTGCAGGTTGTACGGATCAGCGTCCGGGTTCATGTCCTGCAATTCCTCCAGCGTAACAGTAGTGTTCGCTTCTGCGATGCTGTACATCGTCTCGCCTTCCGCTACCGTATGCGTCACGTCCTCTGCACTTACTGAAAAACCTCCGACCATCATCGTCGCACCCGCTGCGGCGAGCGTACCCGCCAGTAGCTTCGTACGTCTCACAATTAGCCTCCTCGTTAAGATTAGTAGCCGCGTCTGAACTGGCTTAATCTGTGAAGCTATGAGGTTGTTAGTAATCCCATACCTTCTCAAAACTGGGATTAAACATTGAATTTTACAGATTTGTTACGAATATTGCAATTTGATGACAGAGGCATTTTCAATTGGTTTGGCTTTCGGCGGGCCGAAAGCTTCCTTCTTGCGTTTGGATGGGTGAAAGTTATTAAGTGGAGGCGTCATCTTTTCATTCTCCATCGGAAACATTTCAAACTTTCCTTCGAACTTATCATTTTCGAGCTGCAACTTATACGAGTTATCATTCTTCGTTCTTTATATCGAAAAACTTATCATTCATGCCCCCAACCTTTTTATTTTGACGGCTACTTTTATCATTTGATTGAAATCTATTTTCAGACGCAACTGCTGTATGAAAAAAAGTGAACGTTTTGTCCGCGAAAGTTGAACATTTTCACGATCACCTTCCCATGCAGAACCCACCATCGCCGCCAAAAACGAAAAAGAGCCTCTGGATCAGTTCCAGAGGCTTCTTCCGCTAGCCTGTCTTTTTGGCTTCGATCCGCTTCATGACAGAGCGGGTGATTGTCTTTTCGATTTCGATGATGGTAAAGATCACGACGCCGAGTACGGCAGGGATGATCCAGAATTCGATGCTGAGCGGCACCGTGCCAAATGCAGTGTTCATAAACGGCACGTACAAAATCAGCAGCTGCAGCAGGATCAGAACGCCGGAGACGAGAAACGCGACTTTGTTTTTAAAGAAATTGCGGTTGAACGCGAAGCCGGTCTCGTTGCGAACGTTGAACAAGTGGAACATCTGCAGCATGACGATCGTGTGCAGCACAACGGAATTGAGCAACGCCTGATCTGTCGTCTCCTGCAGCATCATGAGATAAAAGGCGAAGGAGGTGCCGCCGATGAGCAGGGAAACGAAGATAATCCGGAACACATAATACGGCGTTAAGAGCGGTGTATCGATCGGACGCGGCGGCCGGTCCATGGCCCCCTTCTCAAGCGGCTCAAAGGCGAGCGCGAGAGAAACGGTGATCGCAATCACCATGTTAATCCAGAGAATCTGGATCGGAGTCACCGGCATCACGGCGGTGCCAAGCAGAATCGCAATGATGATCAAGAGCGCCTGGGCGCCGTTTGTCGGCAGAATGAAGAGGATCGTCTTTTTCAGGTTCGCATACACGCGGCGGCCTTCTTCGACTGCGCCAACGATCGTTTCAAAATTATCGTCCACGAGTACCATCTGCGCCGACTCTTTGGCTACCTCTGTTCCTTTGATGCCCATTGCAACGCCAATATCCGCGCGCTTTAAAGCAGGTGCATCATTGACGCCGTCCCCTGTCATCGCGGAGACGTTGCCGTTTTTCTGCAGTGCTTTGACAAGACGAAGCTTGTTGTCCGGACTCGTTCGTGCAAAAACGTCGTTAGACAAAACGGCCTCATCGAGCTCCTCATCGGACATAGTATCGATGTCGCGCCCTTCAACGCCGTTTGTGCCGTCTCCGATCCCGAGCTGATCACTGATCGCAAGCGCCGTATCGAGGTGGTCCCCGGTAATCATCTTGACGCCGATGCCGGCACGGTGGCACTCTGCCACAGCTGCAACTGCTTCTTCCCGCGGCGGGTCGATGATGCCGGTCATTCCGAGCAGGCGCAGGCCGGACGTCAAGTCATCGTGATCGATCTCCGACGTCGAAGCATCCACATCGATGACGCCTGCCGCGAGCACGCGCTCGCCTTGCGAGGTACGGCTCTTCATCGCCTTTTCCCAGGCGGCACGGTCAAAGCTGTCGTCGGACGCTGCCATATCAAACAGCCGGTCCGGTGCTCCTTTCACAAAAATGCGGCGCTTGCCTTCCTCTTCAATCAATACCGCCATATACTTGTAATCCGAGTCAAACGGTATTTTAGAAATGGCTTTGTGTCTAGGGATCTCAGTCGCTGCTTTTTCCGCGACGGTTAACAGACAGCCTTCGGTCGGCTCGCCGCTCATCACCCACGTGCCGTCCTCCTCCTGATGAAGCGAGGCGTCGTTACACGTTTTCATTGCGGTGAGCAGCTCATATACCTCGGTATTATCCGGCTCTGCTTCTTTATCGCCATCCATGATGCTTCCTTCCGGGTCGTAGCCCGTGCCGGTTACCTCATAGGTGTCACTCGGTGTCAGAAGCGCCGTTACGGTCATTTCGTTTTTTGTGAGCGTTCCAGTCTTATCCGAGCAGATAACCGATACGGCCCCGAGCGTTTCAACAGAAGGCAGGTTTCGTACAATCGCCTTGCGCTTGACCATGTTCTGCACGCCGAGCGCGAGGATGATCGAGATGATCGCTGGGAGTCCCTCCGGAATCGCAGCGACGGCCAGACCAACGATCGACAGCAACAGATCAACCGGCGCATAGTCGCGGAAAAAGAATCCGAATGCGTAAATGAACACCGATGCTCCGACGATAAACAGCGCGATCGTCTTGCCAAACTTATCCGTCTGGCGCATGAGCGGCGTTTTCAGCTCATCTACTTCATTGATTGACTCGTTGATTTTACCGATTTCCGTGTCTTCTCCAGTTGCAACGACAACGCCAACTCCACTTCCAGACGTGATCGACGTGCTCGAAAAAAGCATGTTCGTCTGGTCGCCGAGCACAGTGTCTTCCGGCAGCGCATCGGTCTGCTTTCGTGCCGATACTGACTCGCCGGTAAGTGCAGCTTCTTCCGCACCTAAATTGGCAGAAGAGAGAATGCGGATGTCTGCTGGTACTTTGTCACCGGCGTTCAGTACAACAATGTCTCCTGGAACGAGATCTGCGGCGCTGATTTCCTGACGTCTGCCATCCCGAATCACGACAGCGTCCAGCGACAGCATGTTTTTTATCCCTTCGAGTGCTTTTTCGGCTTTGTTTTCCTGTAAAAACCCGATGGTCGCATTGATGACCGCAACGAGCACGATAATCGCCGTATCGATGTAATAGCCAAGCAAAAACTTGAGTACTCCTGCTGCCAGCAGGATGTAGATCAGAATATCGTTAAAATGCTTGAAAAATTTCACGAAGATGCTCTCCGCTTCTTTTTCAGGCAGTTCGTTTTTTCCATAGGCTTCTAGCAGATGATCTGCATCGGAAGCGGAGAACCCCTGATCCTGGTCGGTGTGAAGCTCTCTGACAACATCATCAACGGATAGAGAAAACCACTTTTTGTTCATAACTCCTCCCTCTATAAAATAATTAATACTTCTAATATCTCACGATATCTCCGAATTCCTGCACCATCTGTTTTCAATACACGAAGTCTCATAGACATTTATACCATCATTTTAATTATATGGAAATTACGCATGCATTCAATAATCAAAATGGACGATAATTACCATCTTATGGATAGTAGATATGGCCGCACTAGTGGATCTCCACAATACTCACGGTGGTGGACCCTCCCATGTCTCGCGGAGTCTAAGCTCCAAAATTCCTTCGTTCAACCTGTCCATGAGGTGGAGGTCGGATATGCTCCTTTGCTGGGTCATCATGCCCGTACGGTGAAATATTGACCGACTTCTCCGTGCTTCGTTTGTCAACGTAGTTGATACTGAACCTTCTATCGTGAGATGAAAATCAGTGAATCGTTAGGCAGCTTCCTGTGTGTCTCTGAAATGCGGAATGTCACGAATCATGCGTTCTTCATCGAAATCACACTGTCTTGTCCCGATCACAAAAAAGATACGTAACAGTTTGCCACAAAGGGCAATCAGCGACTGTTTACCGGTCAAAGGATTATCAGGCCGGTTTCGATAATAGTCATGCAGTTTCTTAAAGGCTGAATTTTTAGATGACAACGGCATGGCAACGCGGAACAACAGGGCTCTGAGTTTTCTTCTTCCCCGCTTGGAAATCCTGGTTTGACCTTTGTGAGTACCGGATTCATTTCGTCGCAGATTGAGTCCCGCTAACTTAAGTAATTGGCGTGGATCATCATAGTTGTTCAAATCACCAACTTCTGCGAAAAAACCGGCAACGGTCATTGCTCCGACCCCTTTCATGGCAAGCATCTGCTTAGTGCCTGGAATCGGTTCGATCAGTTCATTGAGCTCCTCTTCGAGGAGAGATAGTTCTTGACCCAGTTCATGATATTCCTGAAGCAAAAGGGCCAATTCACGCTTCGCCATCCGACTGCCGGTCCGGATCCCAATGGACGTTGAAGCAGCTTCCTTCAGGGCACGCACGCGTTTCAAGCCAACCGCCCGTGAAGCGCCTTTTTTCATTTCGTCCAGAATGGTTTTATCGTTCATCCCAGCTAATTCGTTTGGCAAGAGGTTCATCTCCAGAATCTGAAGAGCCGCTTTTCCTTCCCAGTCTTTAAAGACATCTGTGAATTCAGGGAAATAGCGATCGAACCAGTTTTGGATCTTTGCCTTGATGCGATTGTGGCGCTCCGTGAGCCAACCATGGACATTCATCCCCTGACGCAGCTCTGCATAGACATGATCAGGCAGCACCGGCTCGGAGAACCGGCCATCTTTCACGAGCTGTGCGATGACTTTGGCATCTTTCACATCGTTTTTCGAAGGGGAATTATCATCAAGTGGTCTTCAGTCAAGAAAAGAGACGGTGAGAAAAGTGACAGTTGATTTTGGAGCCGGCTCCCTTCGGGGTTCTGGAGAGCGGTGTCTCATTTTGCTTCTCGTGGACCCGTTTCAAACGCGCTTATGA
>NZ_JAATHJ010000038.1 GCF_012034335.1 Alkalicoccus luteus
ACTGGTAATGGCCGGCATTGTGGAAGGCGTCTTTTCCTTTCTGCAGGGTCTTTATAGACAGTATATCCGTCAATCCTTGGACAAACAATCCCATCTTATTCTGGACGTTTTGGACTAGCAATAACAGTACCGGGTATTTATCTATTCTCCCAGTAGACCAGGGAATCGAGCACTCGGCCGGAGCATCGTTTGCTAAAAATCCAATGTACTTTGACCCGAAAGAAATTGTCGAGCTTGCTTTGGAGGCTGAATGCAGCGCGGTCGCCTCGACGCTTGGTATACTTGGCTCGGTGGCGCGCGATTATGCACACCGGATTCCGTTCATAGCGAAGTTGAATCACAATGAACTGCTCACTTATCCGGAAACATACGATCAGATTTCATTCGGCTCTGTCGAAAAAGCGTTCCAGATGGGAGCGGTGGCGGTAGGGGCAACCGTTTATTTCGGTTCAAAGGAGAGCGGCAGGCAGATTCAGGAGATTACAGCGGCGTTTGAGCGAGCTCACGAGCTAGGCATGGCGACAATTCTCTGGGCGTATCTCCGCAATCCGGAATTTAAGCGGGACGGAACCGATTATCACACCTCTGCCGATCTTTCCAGCCAGGCTGTGCACCTGTCTGCCAACATGGGAGCAGATATCGTCAAGCAGAAGCTGCCGACAAACAATGGAGGCTATACGGCGATGAAATACGGAAAGACGGATAAACGTGTCTACGAGGAGCTGACGAGCGACCATCCAATTGATATGACGCGGTATATGGTTGCAAATTCCTTTATGGGCCGGGCGGGATTGATAAATTCCGGAGGTGGTTCCGGAGAGAACGACTTAAAGGAAGCGGTAAAAACAGCCGTTATCAATAAGCGGGCCGGCGGCATGGGTCTCATTCTGGGGCGAAAAGCATTTCAAAAGCCCCGCGATGAAGGGGTCGAACTGATCCGGGCTGTGCAGGACGTGTATGCAGATACCTCCATCACGCTGGCGTGATCCGATTGTTATGACAGGAAGAAGCCGTCCGGAATGCCGGACGGCTTTGCTAGTCAACGGGTTCTATAGATGGAACTAAAAATAATGGATAAGTGCTGTATCGTTCCGTTGAAAGCTGTCAGCCTGAGCGGCTACCATCTTCTTCCTCTGAATAAAATACGTGCCAGTGCTTCGCGGGCACTGTGCGGATGTTAAGCGAACGTGCGAAGGCCGCAGCCTGTCTTTCTGTCGAAAACGTCTTCGGAATCCAGCATGCGCCGGACTTATGAAGCACCTCCTCAACACCCCTGTACTGCCTCTTTAAATAATACATGTCGTTCCCCTCCTGATGCCGCTTAACATAGATATACCCGGGAAAATGGAAGTGAAAACGTTCATTTTTATCACTTTTTAATGGTCTGAAAACGGATAAGGAGGCTTTCGGAGGTGAGCGCTGAAAGGCATCATTCTATCGCAGGGACTTTTAGACTGAAAACGACTTAACGCGGGTCAGAAGCTGCACAGCGTCGTGAGAAAAGAACGTTGCGCTGACCGAATGTAACACAACGACGGCCGAAAACGATTCACGCAACGTAACAGAGCGTTATAACGAATAAACGAACACAAGCATCAGCAAATGTCACACAGCGCCAACAGAACAATCAGCCAAACCACCGGCTGCGCCTCCGCGAATGAAAAGAAGCCACCCGGAAGCAGCCGGATGGCTTCTCGTTATTATGAGATCTTTCTTGCATAGCGTACGACGGGCAGGGTGGTAGAGCTGAGGATCCGGTCCACGAGAATGTCATGGAACAACTCTCCTGTACCGAAGCAGGAAGCAGCGGGAATGCCGGTTTCTTCTGACAGGTGCTGGATCTTTTTATACATCGTGCCATCGAATAAGAAGAACGGAACGACGAGACACCGGCCTTCGTACTCTTTGTTCATTTGGGCAAGTACGGTTTTTAAGCCAGGCTCAGCCATGACCATATAGGCTGGTTCGACGATTTCACAGCTGGCCGTTTGAGCAAGCTCGGTACAGAGCGAGGTAGTGATTGCTGCCGCTCCAGGATCACTGCTGCCCTGACTGACGACGATCAGTACGTCTTTTTCCGCTTCCGTTCCATACGCCCGCTCCCAGGAACGGCGGCTGTCATTCAGTGCGTGTACAATAAGCGGATGACTGCCGAGGTGTTCGCCGAAATGAAGCGTCATGGACGGATAGCGTGCGGCCATCTTTTCGAGCTTTTCAGGAATGTCCCGCTGATAGTGGCCGGCGGGAGCTAATATCAGAGGAATGACTGTTACATCCAAAGCCCCGTCTTCATATAGAGACGTAATACCTTCCTCGATCGATGGGGAGCTGAGCTCCAGATAACAAAGGGAAATAGTCATATGCGGAAGTGTCTGCTGTACACGTTCTGTGACGCTCTCACACGCGTTGATGCTGTCCTGATCGCTGCTGCCGTGTCCGATAAACAGAATGTGTTTCATGAGTAAATTCCCTCCATTGTAAGTAGTGGTGCCACGCTTTTCCGGAAGCGGCCGTATCTTGTGCCAGTGAAATTCCTTCCGAAATCGTAGCGGTGTGACCGAATAAAAACAGACGGACGCCAGCATTTAACATGACGATGTTCCAGGCATTCTGATCTTCCGGAGATTCTTTTTTACCGAGCAGCACACGCTGAATCAGAGCTGCCTGACAATCCGGTGTCAGCTTCTCTAAACGCCGCACTCTGTCAGAGTCTAGGCCGAAATCGGCAGGATTGACATCAAATGAGGTGGTGCGCTCCTCAGTGACGTGAAACAAAAAGCTTTTGCGGTGCACCGGGATGTCTTCCGAACCTTCTGCACCCTGCACCATATAGCAATCGCGAAAAGCCAGACTCCGCATCAGGCCGGAGTTGGATTTGACTACCGTCCGGTGGAAAATACCGGTCAGCGTGGAAGAAGCCTGCGGTGGGCTGAGCAGCTTTTCAATCGTATTTAAATAGGTACGGAATCCAAGTTCTTCCCGGAGCGGACGCAGCTTTGCGAGTGGCGGGCAAAGATCCTCGGTGCGGCCAAAGCCAATATTCAGCGTATCGAGCCCCTTGCCGAGCGCTTCAGGAGGCAGGAACGTTTCAATGCCGAGCTCCTGAAGCAGGTTTTCCAGCGAAGGGTTGTACTTTGGCGGAAGAGTCGGTGCACTGTGCAGGTATACAGGAATGCCTGCCGCACTCAGAATAATGGATACCGGGATGGTAGCGGCAAACTGCCGGCGGCCGTTATATGGTCCCGCAGAATCAATCATCCGGCTGCGAACGTCCTCGGATACGGGGACTTCTATCGTGTGACGCTTTAACACTGAAGCAAATCCGGCTGTTTCATCTGCACTTTCTTCCTTCAGCCGCTGGGACGTGAATAAGGCAGCGGTTTGTGCGGGTGTAGATTCACCGGAGAGAATCCGCTCAGCGGCAAGCACTGACTCGTCAAAACTGAGGTCCTGGGCTCTGCGTTTGCCGCGGGCTGTTTTTTTCAGCAGCTCCTGCATCAGGTCGCCTCCTCGATTAGCTCGATCAGCACGCGGCCGTCTTTCAAATACGTAGGAAATGTTTCCACACAGCCTTCGTCCGGGTCCTGCACCTTGCCGTCTGTCACGCTGATTTTCCAGTTGTGAAGCGGGCAGTACACATATTCCCCGCTGATGATTCCCTGGGATAGAGGACCTTTCTGGTGCGGACATTCATTTTTGATCGTATAGAATTCGTCATCTCCGAGCCGGAAGACGGCGAGGGGGAGTCCCTCGACAATCACTTCTTTGCTGATTTTGACCGGGAATTCTTCGAGGCTGCCTGCGTCGATGATCTTCGTTCGAATCGTTTCCTGCATGATACATCCTCCTTTTATGCTTACGTCGTTACGTGCTTGACATCGAAATAATCCTGTTTGATCGTACCGCTGTTTACAATCTGCTCCCACGGCTCTTCCATTTGAGCAATGGTCCGCTCCATTCGTTCTGCGAGCGCTGCACAGTTGGCTTCATGATCAACAAGCTGTTCCTGCACCCATTTAAGTCCGACCCGTTCGAGCCAGTGTGAAGTACGCTCCAGGTATTTGGCGGTTTCCCGGTAAAGCTGCATGTAGGCTGCTGTCATGTGAATCACATCTTCATCACTCGTTACGGTGCAGAGGAGGTCACCTTGACGCAGATCGACCCCGCCGTTACCGCCGACATACATTTCCCAGGCCCCTTGAAGTCCGACGATGCCGATATCTTTAATGCCGGATTCTGCACAGTTTCGCGGACAGGCAGAGACACCCATCTTCACTTTATGAGGAGTCGGCACCCCCTGAAACTTCTTCTCAAGATCAATGCCCAGCTGGATCGAGTCCTGAGTGCCAAAGCGGCAGAAGTCCTGGCCGACACATGTTTTGACCGTGCGTACTGCTTTTCCGTAAGCGTGTCCGGAAGGCATGCCAAGCTCTTCCCAAATGGACGGCAGATCGGCTTTTTTCACACCGAGGAGGTCGAGCCGCTGTCCACCGGTTACTTTGACCATTCGTACGTTGTATTTGTCAGCGACATCCGCTATTTTGCGAAGCTCCTCCGGATTAGTCACACCGCCGTACATACGCGGAACGACGGAATACGTGCCGTCATTTTGAATATTGGCATGTACCCGTTCATTGATGAAGCGGGAATTCGCATCATCCTCGGCTTCTTCCGGATTCACCATATTGATGTAATAGTTAATCGCCGGCCGGCAGGAGGAGCAGCCCTCCGGTTCGGACCAGCCGAGAACATTCATGACTTCCCGCACGAGCGTCAGCTTTTTGTCTCTTATCTCTGCGGTTACTTCTTCGTGAGAGAGAGTGGTACAGCCGCACATCGGTTCTTTCTGATCAGCTTCACGGAATGCATCGCCGAGCGTGAGCTCCAGCAGCTCGGAGACAAGCGGCTTACACCCGCCGCAGGAGCGCCCAGCGTTAGTATGCTGGGTAACTTCCTGCAGAGAAGATAGCTCCTTCTCCTGAATACTTGCGACAATATCTCCTTTGCACACACCGTTACAGCCGCAAATCGTCTCATCCTCCGCCATACTGACGACAGCACTTTCAGTTGATGCTTCCCGCTTCTCCGAAGGGAGGATCGCTGCTTTATCCATCTCGGAAATATCGGTCTGCTTTTTGATCATATCTAGCAGCCGGGGTGAATCGGACGTATCTCCGAACAACACAGCACCGATCACGCTTCCGCCGCGGACGACAACCTTTTTATAAACTCCTTCAAACTCGTCATGCACGCGGATCGCTTTCGTATCTGAACCGTCTGTAAACTCTCCGGCAGAAAACACGTCTACGCCTGATACTTTCAGCTGTGTGTACATGAGCGAGCCTTCATAGGCGCTTTCTGCTGTTTCAGCCAGGTGATCAGCAAGTACGGAGCCCTGTTCATACAATGGAGCCACCAGTCCGTATACTGTTCCTCGGTGCTCGACACATTCACCGACAGCATACACATCCGGCACGTTCGTGCGCATTTGATCATCAACCAGAATGGCCCGATCCGTTTCCAGACCGGAAGCAGCAGCAAGTGCGACGTTCGGCCGGATACCGACAGCCATGACGACGAGATCAGTATCAAGGGAAGTGCCATCTTTGAAGAGCAGCCCCGAAACGCGTTCCTCTCCTCGGATTTTGACAGTCTGCTTATTCATATGAAAGACCATGCCCTGATTTTCCAGCTCTTCCCGCAGCATCGCAGCCGCAGGCTCATCCAGCTGGCGTTCCATGAGAAATTCCGGCAGGTGAATGACGTCGACCTCCATATTCAGGTTGAGCAGACCGCGTGCTGCTTCCAATCCGAGCAGGCCGCCGCCGATCACCGCCGCGCGCTTGTGGGTTTTCGATGTATCAATCATCGCTTCGCAATCGTTGATGTCACGAAAGGCAATGACTCCCTCTTTATCGGCCCCATCAATTGGGAGCATGAACGGATCAGAGCCTGTTGCGAAAATAAGCTTATCGTACGCAGCTTTAGTTCCGGAGCTTCCATAAACGACCTTCTGTTCGGTATCGACCTGAACTGCTTCTTCTCCACAGTGAAGGCTGCAGCCATTTTTTTCATACCAGTCGTAGTCATTCAGGATGATGTCCTTTACGCTGCTGTCTCCCTGAAGAACTGAGGAGAGTAAAATCCGGTTATAGTTCGGATACGGTTCCTTCCCGAAGATCGTAATCTCGAATCTGTCGGGATCGCGCTTGATGATTTCTTCCAGTGTACGAATGCCGGCCATGCCGTTTCCGATTAAGACGAGCTTTTCCATTACATGATTCCTCCCAGCAGAAATTAGTTATACGACTTGTTCAAACGGTGCAGCAGGCTTTTCAAACCAGGACAATGTATCATGCAGCGCAGCGACTTCTCCGATAACGACGAGCGCTGGTGCCTGTAAATCAGCCGCCGCCGCGTCGTTGCTTCCGCTGCCGAGCGTGGATCGGATCGTACGCTGTTTATGGGTGGTTCCTTGTTCAATGAAGGCGACCGGGGTGTCGGCGCTGCGGCCGGCGTTGATCAGCTTTTCGGAAAAGACCGGCAGCTGTTTAACTCCCATATACACAACGATCGTATCGGCAGCGTGGGCAAGTGCGTGCCACTGCACATCGCTGTTATCTGAGCAGCAGTGACCAGTGACGAACGTAACAGATGAGCTGTATTCCCGGTGAGTCAGCGGAATCCCGGCATAAGCTGCGGCGCCTGTCCCGGCTGTGATACCCGGTACAATTTCAAATGGAACGCCTGCTGCCGCACAGGTTTCAGCTTCTTCACCGACTCTGCCGAACATTGATGGATCTCCGCCTTTCAAGCGGACGACCGTTTTTCCTTCGCGCGCTTTTTCCACTAACAGAAGTTGAATTTCCTCCTGTTTCATTGCATGCAGACCGGACCATTTACCACAAAAAATCCGTTCTGCGTGTTCCGGAGCTTCATTTACGAGCTCGCGGCTGACGAGCCTGTCGTACACAATGCAGTCGGCCTGCTCCAATACGCGCATGCCTTTTACTGTAATGAGGTCGGGGTCTCCTGGACCGGCACCGACTAAATAGACTTTTCCGTTCATGGGAACGACTCCTTTGTCAATAAAATACGGCACCCGGCTCCGGGTGACTGATAGGCTTCATGATAAAATAGATGTATTTTGAATACTACTTTATTGTGAGACTTTCTGACAGCATAATTTCAGAATATTCCATCGCTTCATATACAGGCATATACAGTCGTTTTTTTACATGGAAGGCGTTTACATCTGTCATTTCCACGCGAATAGCTGCCCGTAGGTGGGCTACATTATTTATGTAGGTAATAAACGGAAAGAAGGAAGTGAAAGGATGAAAGATTGATAATATATACATGTTTAATGACGATCAAAACCCTTGTCAGACAAGGGTTTTTCGCGATATAAAAATATCAGATAATTCAAAAAACGTGTGATATTACCTGACACATGTGATGATATTCACAGTTTAGACTGCCACAATGCAGAGGACAAATTGATGAAGGAGTGTTGAAACGTGAAACTGTCGGATTTACGAAAAGGTGGTCATGCTCCGTCGCTGCTTTCTGCATTTTTATACTTTGATATCAGCTTTATGATCTGGGTGCTTCTAGGGGCACTCGGGGTGTATATTACCGCTGATTTCAACTTATCGGCAGGCCAGATTGGATTTATCGTAGCAGTCCCGATTCTGGCCGGTTCGATTTTCAGAGTTGTTATCGGTATTCTGACCGATCGGTTTGGACCGAAGAAAACCTCGATCGCCGGTATGATCATTACGATGATCCCGCTTTTCTGGGGCTGGCAGTTCGGTGTGACGGTAGCTGAACTTTATATGATCGGGATCCTGCTCGGGGTGGCAGGAGCAAGCTTCAGTGCCGCACTGCCGATGGCGAGCCGCTGGTATCCGCCTCATCTGCAGGGAGTGGCGATGGGCATCGCCGGGGCAGGTAACAGCGGGACGCTGCTTGCTACCTTGTTCGGCCCGGGACTTGCGGAAGTGTTCGGCTGGAACGGCGTATTCGGGCTTGCCTTAATCCCGCTGACGCTCGTGCTCCTGACATATATCTTTCTCGCGAAGGAACCTCCGAATCAGCCGCCGCCGAAGCCTGTAAAGGATTACTTTTCCGTGCTGAAAGAAAAGGACGCCTGGTATTTCTGTATTCTGTACAGCGTAACGTTTGGGGGCTTTGTCGGATTGGCAAGCTTTTTAAGCTACTTTTTCGCCTCTGAATATGCCGTGTCCGGTATCGTAGCTGGGTATCTCGTATCGGTCGTCATCGCTTCCGGCAGCTTTTTAAGACCGGTAGGGGGATTGATTGCGGATAAAATCGGCGGCGTCCGTCTGCTGCAGTACCTGTTTATCGGCGTTGCTGTTTGTATGATGGGAACGGCCCTGCTGCCGCCTTTAGCCGTTGTCCTGCCACTGCTATTTCTTGGCATGGGCTGTCTCGGGATGGGGAACGGAGCTGTGTTCCAGCTCGTTCCGCAGCGCTTTCAGAAAGAGATCGGCATGGTTACCGGTATTGTCGGCGCTGCCGGCGGGGTAGGCGGTTTCTTCCTTCCGAACGTGCTTGGCATTCTTCGTGATTTGACCGGCACATATGGCTCAGGGTTTATCGTCTTCTCCTTTGCCGCCGTTTTTGCACTCGGTTTGTTAACCTTTGCCCAGGCAGAGTGGAAACGGGAATGGAAGCTGTCCAGAAAATCCGTCAGAATTTAATCATCATATAAAAGCCGCCGCTCTCGGAATCCGAAAGCGGCGGCTTTTAGGTGCAGCGGCAAACAACTCGTGCACGTGTGCGCCACTCTGAAGGCAGCCGGCAGCCAGAACGCTGCTGACAGGGAGTATGAATCAGACCGCCGTTATTGCAGCATACTCCAGAGAGTAAAAGAACGAAAGAAAGGCAGCAGCCTCTCTTTCGTTCTTCGGTTCCGTCTTCAGGTTTGTGCCGGCTGCAGAGCCGGTTCGTGGCGTTTAATCGTAACCGGTGTTGATTTATAGCCTGGCATGCGGGAAACAGGATCTAGCTTGCCTGGGATGAGCTTGTTTACATTTTGATGCTCCGCCCAGTGAAACGGAACGAAAACCGTATCGCGTCGTATGTCAGGTGTGAGCTGAGCGCGAACGATGATCGCTCCGGCCTCAGAGGTGACGTCTACAAGGTCGCCTTCAGCGATAGCGTATGCTTCGGCAGTCGCCGGGTGCAGTTCGATGAACGATTCATACAGGCGGGCCGCAAGCTTCGTGCTGCGTCTCGTCTGGACACCGGTCAAGTAATGTGCCATCACGCGGCCGGTCGTCAGCAGGAGCGGATACGTTTCAGTCGGCTTCGAGGTCGTTTGTGCAGCTTCGCTTTCAACAGCGGTTAAAAGCGCCCGTCCTTCTGGTCTCGCAAATCCTTCTGCAAACAGGCGAGGTGTACCTGGGTGATCAAGCGCCGGGCAAGGCCAGAATAAGCCTTCTTCACGGCGGATCCGTTCATACGTCATGCCGTAGTAATCTGCCGCTCCGCCGCGGCTCGCGTGACGAAGCTCATTGAATACATCCTCGGCTGAACGAAATGGAAAGTGAGCTCCGGCTCCGAGCGCCTCTGCCAGTTCACAGATAATTTTCCAGTCAGGCTTCGAGCTGCCGGGCGGTTTTTTAGAAGCCTCCCGCAGCGTGACACGGCCTTCCAGATTCGTCATTGTACCTTCGTCCTCCAGATAGGAGGCAGCCGGGAGGATTAAATCTGCATACTGCGCCGATTCAGAGATGAACAGGTCGACAGCGACGAAAAAATCGAGCGTCTGAAGCGAGTCTTTAATAAACGAAGCATTCGGGTTGGAAACGACCGGATTGGAGCAGACGAGCAGCATGGCGCGTATTTCCCGGTCCTTTACTTTTTCCAGCATTTCATACGCGGACACCCCGCGGCCGGGAAGCTCTGGTTCAGGGATCCCCCAGAATTCGGCGATATGCTTACGGTCCTCCGGATTGTCGATCATGCGGTAGCCAGGCAGCTGATCTGCTTTTTGTCCGTGCTCGCGGCCACCTTGTCCGTTCCCCTGTCCGGTGACAGCTCCGTAGCCGCAGCCTTCACGTCCGATTTTGCCGGTAAGCAGCACGAGGTTCAGCAGGTTGCGCACAGCCATATGGCCGTCTGTCTGCTGCTCGACACCACGCGCAGTCAGCACCATGCCGGTATCCGCTCCTGCAAAAATACGAACGGCGTCCTCGATATCCTGAACGTTTACACCTGCGTAATCAGCCGTTTCCTTTAGAGAAATGGTCTGCAGATGTGCCTGCAGCTCGTCCCAGCCTTCTGTACGCTCCTTCACAAACGCTTCGTTGACGAGACCCTGCCGTTCCAGAGAAGCGAGCAGCGCATTCGTCAACGCAGCGTCCCGGCCTGGCGTGACGGCGAGATGAAGATCAGCAATGGCGGCGGTTTCCGTTTTTCTTGGATCGATAACGATAATGAACGCCCCGTTTGCCTTCGCTTCTTCTAAATAAGGCATCATCACCGGCTGACACGAGGCAATATTGGTCCCGGACAGCAGCAGCACTTCTGCTTTTGGAATATCTGCTAACGCATTTGTGAGTCCCCGGTCGATGCCAAGCACAGCTTTGCTTGCTGTCGCTGCAGAAGACATACAGAACCGGCCGTTGTAATCGATATATTTGGTCTTTAAAGCGACTCGTGCCAGTTTGCCGAGCAGGTATGATTCTTCATTGGTGATCGAAGCACTGCCGTAGACGCCGATACTGTCCGTCCCGTGCTGCTTCTGCAGCGTTTGGAACTGATCGCGTACCAGCTCAAGTGCTTCCTCCCATGAGACTTCCTTCCAGGAACCATCAGGCTGCTTTCGCACAGGGTGCATAAGACGATCTTCATGAACCGCATGAGCATAGGCATTCATGCCTTTCATGCAAAGGCGTCCTTTCGTGACAGGGTTATCTACTCCTTCTGTTTTGTACTGCTTTCTTGTCACGAAGGACTGCTCGATTACTTTCTTTTTACACTGCATGCTGCAAAAGGGACACTGTGTTTCATAGACGTTTTCGACTTCCGACTGCTTCTGTTTTTCACGGTAGTAGTGCAGAAGAGAATGTTTCATACGGTACTCCTTTCCATATGCTGCTGTGCTTCTTGAAGGCGTGCATGCAGCAGGCGGCAGTTTTCTTCATCAAGCAGAACTTCACGAACCGGGACAAAGCCGATCCGGGAGGCCCAGCTGTCGATCGGCTCTTCATAAAAAGCACTCTCACGGTAATATTGCACGAGTGCGCAAATAAACGAAAACACGTCCGCATGTGCGGTGTAAAACAGCTGTTTCTCTGCAGAGCCGAGATAAATATCCCACCCGGCATCTGAGCGGGTGAGCGAGAGCTGAGCAGAAGCCGAAAGAGAACGGTCGCTGATTTCAACCACTACATCCGCAGGCGTCGGCACACGGCCCAGCTGTTGGTCCAGCTCCCGGGAAAGGTGATTGCCAGACGCCCCGTTCGTAACCACAGGTCTGATCCGGTAATAGTCCGTGGGTTCAGCAGCAAGACCGATGCAGCGCTTAAAGGTGTCTGCCTCCTGCTGGCGGATGCCGGTAAACAGCATGCGCTGTTCGCTTGTCAGTTGGATGGAAACGTGCGGAAACTGCTCCAGTGCTTGTTCGAACTGCTTTAATTGAGCAGGAGTGACAAGGCCGCCCGGGAGTTCCGGCATAAAGGAGACGGTGTCCTGCGATGCTGGAGCCGGGTAAGGTGTTTCGATGATAAGACCGGCTTCCGGCTTGAACAGATGAAGCATGTATGGCAGCGCGCCGCGGCAGTAGCTGCAGCCGTTGCGGTTTGAAAAAGCCAGCGTCTTTCGCACAGTTTCAGGTGTCGCAGCTTCCATCGTCATCACTTCAGCAGCTACGGCATCGGTATGCAGATTTGTGCAGGAGCAGAACGCATCCGAGGGAAGATCATCCTGCAGCGCGCCGCTGTTTAACAGCGTGACAAGCTCTGCAACAAGTGGGCGGCAGCCGCCGCACGAGCTTGCAGCCCCGGTATGCGCTTTGACTGCCTGCACCGTGTCGGCTCCGCTGCGGCAGAAAGCAGCTGTAATATCGCCGCAGCTGACGCTGTTGCAGTGGCAGACGGTGTCCGCCGCCTGCATGGAAGCTGCCCCCGCCCCGGATTCGGCAGCGAGAATACTGCGGGCTTCATCCGGAAGCATAAGCTTACGGCTCCGAATGAGGGTAAGCACCTCCTGCTGTCCTGCTTTATCACCGTATAAAACAGCACCTTCAAGCCGGTCCCGATTCAAGATCAGCTTTCGGTAAACGCCCATCGTGTCGTCCCGGTGAATCAGCACCTGATCAGCTGGACCAGCTTCGATCCGGCCGGCGGAGAACACATCAATCCCGACCGCTTTCAGCTGCGTGTAAAGAATAGAATCCGCATAGGAGGAGGTTTCGCCGCATAAATTGGCAGCGAGAACCTCTGCCTGTTCATAGGCCGGTTTCACAAGGCCGTAGGTCACACCATCAATTTCAGCGCATTCACCGACAGCATAGATGCCCGGCGCGTTCGTTTGCAGCTCCCGGTTCACGACGATGCCGCGCTGACAGGCAACTCCGCTTGCCGCCGCCGCTGCCGTATTCGGACGAATCCCCACCGCCATCACGACGAGGTCAGCAGCAATCGAACGGCCATCTTTAAAGTGAACGGCTTCTACGTCGTCCGTTCCCGTAAATGATGCTGTTTCACACTGCATGTGAAAGGTGATACCGAGCTGTTCAAGCTCCTCCTGCAGAAGGCCGGCCGCAAGCTGGTCGAGCTGCCGCTCCATTACTGATTCTGCCAGATGGACTACGTGCACATTCATTCCTTGATGAAGCAGCCCCCTCGCAGCTTCAAGACCGAGCAGGCCTCCGCCAATGACTACCGCATCTTTCGCCGAAACGGCGCGGCGGATCATATAGCGGCAGTCGTCTATCGTTCGAAACGGAATAACAGAGGGGAAGTCGGTTCCTGGAAGCGGGAGAATAAATGGATCAGACCCGGTTGCAAACACTGCCTTGTCAAAGGAATCTTCCGCGCCTTCCGCAGTATAGAGCAGGCGGTTAGCCGGATCGAGCTGGACGACTTCCTCCTGCTTATGAAAGTGAATATGGTGCTTCTCATACCATGCTTCCTCGTGAATGATAATATCCTGCTCCTCTGACGTTCCCTGAAGCAGAGAAGACAGCATGATGCGGTTGTAATTCGCATAGGGCTCCCGGCCGTATACGTGAATCTCAAACCGGTCCGGGTCCCGTGCTAAAATGTTTTCCACCGTATGCATACCAGCCATGCCATTGCCAATAACGACTAATTTTTCTCGATTCATAATTCCCTCCATCATGACGCGCGGTTCTGCCCACGAGTATGCCAGAAACATAGCTGGAAGCGACCATCTCCGTCAGGTTATCTGACGCTGTTTTTTCAGAATATTCAATGAAAAGAGCGGGCAAAATCCGCTGGTTTAAGGGAAGAAAGCGCCTTCATAAATAACGGAAAAAAAGCTTCAGGGCCTAAGGGCTCCTGAAGCTTGCACCTTGCGATCAATAACCGAACAAATCCGGATTCGTTTTCCGATGCACCGGTTCGATTCTGCGGATGATTTCATGCAGAACGTAGGAAGCGACTGCGGGAGAGGCAGTAACGCCAGGGGAATCCAGGCCGGCAAGGTGAATGAGCCGCGGATAGGTGGCTGACGGTCGAATATAAAAGTCAGGGTCTGTAATGCTGGAGCGGATGCCTGCATATAACCGCTCCGTCAGCTCATACGGAATATCTGCAGCGAGCAAATCGATCTCCCTGCGAATCTGCTCCATGCCCTGTTCGGTCGGCAGCGCATGCTGGAAGCTTTCCTGCTTCGTATCTGTCGGGCCGAGACGGATGGTGCCGTCCGGCTGAGGGATGATCAGCACGCCTTTCGTCTTGCTCGTCGGCGGCGGATAGATGATGTGGTTGATATAGCCGGAAGCCTGTTTGCCAAGCACCATGTACTCTCCGCGCCGGGGCACGGTCTCAAAAGGAACGTGCTCTTCGATCATACTGGCAATGCTGGCGGAAGCGGCACCGGCGGCATTGATCACAAACCGGCTGTGAAACACGCGGCCTGACGTCGTTTCCACTTCAAATGCGCTTCCTGTACTGCGCAGGTCGGCAACTTCCATCCCGGTATGAATTTCCGCGCCATTCCGGCGTGCATTTGCAGCCAGACGATCGGTAAGGAGGGCGGTATCGGCACTCATTGCTTCAGGCATAAACAGCCCGCCCTTCAGCTCCGGATTGAGATTTGGTTCACGCTCAAGCATTGCTTCCTTGCTCAGCAGAGTGAGCGTATGAATGGATTCTTTTTCACTCTGCTTCTTCAGGGCAGCAAGTGCCTTAATCTCTTCATCCGTGCGTGCAGTCACAATGGCGCCGTTTTGGAATACCGGCACATCAAAGCGGTCGGCCAGCGTCAGATGAATGCGGCTGCCGTGACGCCCAAGCTCTGCTTTTAATTTCCCTTTTGCCGGCGGCATCATGGCAGGCGGGTGGACGAGCGCGCTGTTGTGTGTAGATTGTACACCGGAAAGCTTTCGACCTTTCTCAAGCAGGACAGTGCGTCCTTGATAGTGGGACAACTCGCGGACGAGAGCCGAACCAACGACTCCGCCGCCGATAATTAAAAAGTCGATCATCTGCCTCAGTCCTTTTCTAAAGGATCATTCGCAACGTACATTGAGACGAGGGTATAATCCTATCTTATCGCCGGCGAAAGAGGACAAACAACTGATCTGCCTGACACGATCAGCTTGGTATCAAAAGACTCAAAGGAATGGCGCAGAGTGGAAACTATTAAGGCAGGGAGCGATGAACAGCAGCGTTGCAGAGGGGAGTCATTAAGGAGAAAAAACCATGCATTCACATGATAACGGAAGCAAACACGTGATGAAGACGAAAAACGACAGCCGGAAAAGTCCGGCTGCCGGATGAAGCGTGGAACGAACAGCAGGTGCTGCCGTATGTTCAGACCACGAACCTATTCGCTTCGCTCGTCAAGCACGTTCTGCATGCGGTCCGGGAAGTCTGTGAACAGACCGGTCACACCCCAGTCAAGCAGGCGGTGCATGTCTTCTTCTTCGTTGATCGTGTACACGTGGACGTCAAAGCCTTCGTCACGGGCAGTCTGCACAAACGTTTCGTCGATGACTTCCGTGCCGTCATAGTATTCGAGATGAGGGCCGATGCCGACGGCGTACTCAGCGATGTCTGCAAAGTCTTCTTCCGTCATGTCATCCGGAGCTGGTGTGATGTCCAGCCACTCTTCCATTTCACCGGTCTCTTCATCGACTTCCCACCAGAGAAGTTGTACGAGCGGGATGGAATCATTCAGCTCATGAACCGTCTGCAGGCTGTCCTGATGGAAGGACTGAATCATCACATTGCCAGCCTCATCGAAGCCGAATTCTTCGATCAGCTCGACCATCGGCTCCTCCATATCTTCATTCAAATACGTCGATTTCGTTTCCATGTAGTAATTCTCATCTTCGCCAAACTCCTCGAAGATTTCCTCGAGTGTCAAAATCTCGACCCCTTCAAAGCTCTCATCAGCGCGGTCCGGGTATTCTTCGTTAAACCAGGAACCGGCGTCCAGTTCTTTCAGTTCTTCTAGTGTGTAGTCGCCGATTTCACCTTCACCGTCGGTCGTGCGATCGATTTCATCATCGTGAAACGCGACCAGAACGTCGTCAGCAGTCATCTGGATATCAAGCTCAAGCCAGTCTGCGTCCATCTCGATGGCTTTTTCAAGCGCCGGCATCGTCTGTTCAGGAGCATGGCCGCTTGCGCCGCGGTGGGCGATCACATCTGCATCGCTTTCGTCTTCTTCGGAAGCCTCTTCATTGAGATTGGCTTCTTCCACATTCTCATCTTCCTCTGCTTCCGCATCGTCGTTGACGTCTGCGTTCTCTTCAGCTGCCTCATTTGGCTCTGCGTCGTTATTGCTGTTGTCTGCACCATTGTCAGACTCCGCTCCGCACCCCGCGAGAAAAATCGCTGCTGCTGCGGTAAGGTAATACTTTTTCATGGTGATTCTCCTCTCTTTGCTGATACACGTTTTTGTGGAAGGAAGTCCCGCAACGTAGTATAGCAGACTCAGAAGATCGTGCAACCGGAAGAGAATCCCAGTATGACAGGTTACAGCAGGTCTTCCATGCCTTCCGGGGTTTCCAGATCGCCTGCTTCATTCAAATCGTCATAGCGGATATGAATGCGGAGAATCACTTCTTCATTGGTAGATTGATTGGCAGCTTTCGCTTCGTAAAATACCTCTTCGAGCAGCGCATCCTCGTTGAATAAGTACCGGACATCATTTTCAACGGAGGCTGTATCGACCCCGTAAAAATCGAGCTCGAACAAGCTTCGGAACGCGTTATAAATTTGAGCATCCTGACCGAAGTAGCTCACTTCCACCGTGTTTGCAGAGGGGGTTACAGTGAAGTGCCGCTCATTTCGTTCGAGAATATCCCATAAGTTATCGTATTCGGTGTACGAGAGCTCATCAGGTCCGTATCCGCTCATATCCTCCATCCATCCAGCCCCGTCATGAAAGTACACGACGTTATCCACCGTATAGCTGTGAAAGTACCGAAGCCCCATGTCCTCGACTTCGACAAGGATGTGAGGCGGATCATCATGGACGATCGTGTTATACATCAAAAGTGCGTCCTGATCAACAGTGGCGCCATCCTGATTGACGATAATATCCAGTGCGGTTTCAGACGTGTACGATTCAAGCGACGCAAAGGCTTCCTCTGCATCTGTCATAAAGTGGCTGTCTTCAGCAGGCTCTTCGTTCTGGTCGAGCTCGTTCGTCTCAACGGATTCCGTCTCTCCATCTGCTTCACCAGCATCTTCCGTATTTTCATCGCTGTTTTCTTCCGGCTCGTCTTCCACTTCTTCCTGATCATCATTCACTTCCGCCGCTTCATTCTGCTGTTCTTCTGCACCGGCGTTGTTTAACTCGTCGTTATTGGCGCATCCTGCAGCTATGAGCAGACAACCACCTGTAATGAGCACCGCTTTTTTCATCATGCCGCCTCCTGTTCTTTTTAAGGTTGACGAATGACTGGACATCCAAACATTGGGAAGGGAGTCAAGGACGGTTCGTTTCGGACTGCTGTCTGCGCCGCAAGGCTTCAAGCTGTCGGATTTCATCAGGGCCGGTTCGGCAGCAGCCTCCGATGAGTCCGGCGCCGCGATCGATCCAGGCTTCTGCACGTTCCTGAAAGGAAGCGACAGAAGAGTCGCCGTACCACTGATTGGTGGAAGCATCGTACTCTTCCCCGGAGTTTGGGTAGACGACAACCGGTTTGGCGGTCGTCTGCCTGATGCGCCGGATGAGCTCCTCCGCATAGACAATCGGGGTGCAGTTTATGCCGACAGCCTCAGCAGCATCGGCCTTGTCCAGCATCGCTGCGCACGTCTCAATCGGCGTACCGTCGCTTATGTGAGCGCCGTCTTTACAGCTGAAGCTGAACCAGGCTCGAACGCCGGGATAATCTGCAAGCAGAGACGCAAGGGCTTCGGCTTCTAAAAGGGAAGGGAGGGTTTCACAAGCAAAGAAATCGGCGCCTGCGCGGATGAGCAGATCGATCCGGGGACGGTGAAAGGCCATCAGCTCCTCTTTAGTGAGGCCGTATCCGCCCCTGTATTCGGAGCCGTCAGCCAAATATGCGCCGTATGGACCAATAGAAGCGGCGACAAACGGCTTCGGGCGGTCCGTACCGGAATAGGACTCCCAGAAGGCATCACGGGCATCGACAGCAAGTGAAAATGTCAGCTGAATCAGTTTATTTGCAGCTTCCGGAGAAAAACCGGCCTGCAGAAAGCCGTCAGGTACGGCCTGATAACTGGAGGTAATGGTACAATCAGCCCCGGCTTCAAAGTAAAGCTGGTGCACGTGCTTGATCATGTCAGGATCTTCTGCCAGTATTTTGGCCGACCAGAGCCGGTGATTCAAATCACACCCGGATTTCTCCAGCTCTGTAGCCAGGGCTCCGTCTAAAATGATGAACCCATTTTTTTGTATAATAGACTTGATCATGGTGATTCCCTCCAGATTTACTCTCTGCTGGTAATCATTCGCTAAAAAAGTTCAAATTCCTGCCTCACAGGAAAGAAAGGAGTCTGGAATCATGATAAAAGGCATCAATCATCTTTGTTACTCTGTCCAGGACCTGAAAACCTCCCTCGCTTTTTATAAAGCCTTATTTGATGCCGACGTGCACGCAGTCGGGCGGACAACGGCATATTTAACTGGCGGCGGTGTATGGATTGCTTTGAACGAAGAAAAAGAAGCCGACCGCAGCGGCCTCCGCAGCTCTTACACGCACACCGCTTTTTCGGCAGATGAAGAAGACCTGGCCGTCATCCGCGCGAGACTGAAGCAGATGGGCCAGAAGCCGCTGGAAGGACGCACCCGGTCAGAGCGCGACAAAGCTTCCGTATACGTGGAGGACCCGGACGGCCACAAGCTTGAGTTTCACACCGGATCGCTGCAGGAACGTCTGGCTTATTATAAAGAAGCGAAGCCTCACATGACCTTTTTAGAGACGAAGTCTGTCGTTCGGGTAGTGGAGGAGACAGGAAGCAGGGAAGCGTATATCGATGATCTGATGATGGCCGATGAAAGCCGGGAAGCAGTGGAAGCGTATTTGCATAAAGGAAAGCTTTTCCGGATCGAAGCAGATGGCAATGTTGCAGGCGTGCTGCTGCTAGTCTCGGCAGCTGAAGAGTCGATGGAAATAGTGAACATGGCACTCCGCCCGGCATATCGGGGGAAAGGCCTTGGACGGGAAGCGGTGGAGCAGGTGGCAGCATATTGCAGCAGTATCGGCATCTCCAGGCTGATCGTCGGCACTGCAAATTCCAGTATTGGAAATCTTGCCTTTTATCAACGGACAGGCTTTCGGATGTATGATATCCTCCAGGCTTACTTTGACCACTATCCGGAGCCGTTTTACGAAAACGGTATCCGAGGGAGGGACATGGTGATGCTGGAGCGCTTTTTGTAGTGGTCTGAGCGGAGGTCAGCGCAGCGGCAGACTCGTCGTATCTTTAATTCGTCTCAGCGACAGGCTCGTCTGAATTCTCGTTCCGCCGAGCTCGTTCAGCCGTCTGACGAAGGTTTCCAGTTCGCGCCGGTTGCGGATCACGACTTTCAGCAAATAGTCGTATTCCCCCGTCAGGCAGCAGCATTCGAGTACTTCCGGCATTCGGGCCAGCTGCGTCTCAAGCGCCGTCAGTTCATCCGTTTGGTGCAGGTTCGTGCTCATAAACACAAAGCAGAGCAGGTCATAGCCAAGCTTTTCAGCGTTCAGAATGATCGTAGAGCGCTCGATGATCTGTTCCTCTTCTAATTTCCGCACCCGGCTTAACGCCGCCGGCGGTGACAGATTGATTCGTTTAGCGAGCTCAATGTTGCTGATGCGGGCATCCTCCTGCAAAATCTCCAAGATGTGCAAGTCCGTCTGATCCATGGTTCATTCCCCTTTCATATCTTCATTTATCTGCTAAAATCAATAAACCTAAATGAATAATATTAAATGAAAAGATCGATTAGGTTCCAATTATATCGTAATTAAGCTAAATGACAAAATTATTAACAAATCATGCTACGCTTGCAGCAGATGATTCTGAGAGGGGAATGGAGAATGAAATACGTGCTGCTGCTCGTTCTGGCAAGCTTTTTCTGGGCGGGCAATTTTGTCATCGGCAAGGAACTGACCGCCTATGCATCTCCAGGAGCATTGACACTGCTCCGTTATGCGCTTGCTGTGTTGGTTTTGCTGCCGCTGGTCTGGTGGAAAGAACGTCAGCTGCTGCCGCCGAAAGCAGCGTTCCTGCCGCTGTTTCTAATGGGGGTAACGGGTGTCGTCCTGTTCAACCTGCTGCAGTTTTTAGCGCTCGCCAATACAACGGCCTCGAACGTGGGGGTGATTTCCACCTTAAACACGTATTCGATAGCCATTTGTGCGGTTTTATTGCTGAAGGAGCGTATTACTCTTATTCAGGCAGGCGCAATGATTATTTCCTTTGCCGGTGCTTGTCTGGTGATTACGAGTGGCAGCGGGGGAGGCATGCAGGGAGTGCAGAGCGGGGATCTGTGGATGCTTGCTGCTGTTGGCGTATTCGGGATTTATTCCGTTTGCAGCCGCTGGGCGACTTCCTATGTCAGTCCGATGATGTCCGTTTTATATTCGGGCATCATCGGTGTGGGCATTCTGCTGCCAGTAGAAGGGCCTTCTTTCGCCATTCACGGCGCGGACAGCTATTTTGTCGGGGCGGTTCTTTACATCAGCCTGATCGCTACCATTTTATGCATGGTATTCTGGGGCACCGGCGTAAAGTACCTCGGGGCGTTGACTGCAGGATTGTTCATGAATTTAAATCCGGTCTTTACGGTCATCCTGGCCTTTATTCTGCTTGGTGAACAGCCGGCTTTGCTTCAGCTTGGCGGTACAGCTATTGTCATTGCAGGGTGTCTTTTGTATTCATATGCTTCTATGCAGAAAAAGCCGGTCACTGTACCGGTTCCGTCATCAAAACAACCGGCAGCGGAATAAAAGATTGGAATCTGTTCTTAGTATCTAGTAATATGATCTGCAAGAAGTCTTGTGCAGAGGTGAACGACATGAACGGAACGGATCTGGAAAACATCGTCTTTATCGGCAGAACGATGGAGGAATATAAGGCGTTCTTTCAGCTGGAGGAGAAGGATCTCCAGGGCAGAAGGATTCTCGACTGTCCGGCAGGAGCGTGCTCATTTACAGCCGAGGCAGCAGCTGACGTCACCGCAGTGGACCTTGCCTACCGGTTTCCCGCGGACGTGCTGTACGAAAAGGGATCTCAGGATATTGACCGTGCGGCAGCCTTGATCCAGGGAGCTTCGAATCAATACGTATGGAACTACATAAAAGATGCCTCTGAACTAAAACAGCGCAGAGAAAGGGCGCTGCAGCTGTTTACGGAGGACTACGAGCGCCGCGCAGAACGGTATGTCCAGGCACGACTGCCGGAGCTCCCGTTCAGGGACGATGCGTTTGACCTTGTCCTCTCCGCGCATTTTTTGTTCACCTATGCCGACCGTCTCGACTACTGCTTTCACGAGCAGGCTGTAAGAGAAATGCTCCGAGTGACAAGCTCGGAGCTGAGGATTTTTCCGCTGCTTGATTACAAAGGACGACGCAGTCGCTACGTGGATGATGTGAAACAGTTTGCGGAGCGGGAGGGCTGGCTGGCCGAGGAAATACCTGTATCATACGAATTTCAAAAAGGAGCAAACGTGCTGCTGCGCATCAGAAAGAGGGAAGATACTTGTTAAGCAGGGAGGCCACCGCTCTTCAAATGTAAATAAGAAGCTTCCGGCAGAATTCCGGAAGCTTCTCAGAGTGTGGATAAAGTCATTTTAAGTGAATAACGTTGCATCTGCCTGTATCTGCGGACACTCGCTTTCCGGAGGGAACGGGCTCAGCTAACCACTTCCTCCTGCTGTCGGAAGCGATGGATCTTCGCCTCGTTCTGATCCTCCAGGAGTCGAGGTCCTCCGATGTCGGCAGCTGGCAGTGCGTTTCACGTGCCTGGTTAGGACTTCACGATAAGCTTTCATACAGATAGAACCTTCCCAATAAAACGTTTCGATGTTAAATAGGGATGTCAGTCCTTCATCGAATTCATGATAAACGTAAAAAAACAGTCGAGTCTGCCTAGTGGGAAGTTGTTTTCCACGAAGCAGAGCCGTTTCCCCGATGTGTCCGGCGGAGACGCCAGTGGAAGTCGCCCAGCCTGAAGATTCAGTGCCGTTCAGATCTGCGAACGGCATAAACGCACGAGCGGAGCCGGACCGGGTCTTAAAGGCTTCTCGCGAGAAGCATGTGTCCGAGTGAAGCCGCGCCATCTTACGTGCCTTTCTTCCCTTCATACAGGGGGTCACCCTGAGAAATAGCTGAAGGCCAGCCCACGGCAGGCTCGGTAAACAGAGGGGAAATACAACCAAACGAATAAACATGTAAGTTATAATACTTTTTCAACAACCTGAGAAGCTTCCGGCAGAATTCCGGAAGCTTCTTTTCGTTTTAAGGCAGTGAGGAAGCTGCTGTGGGTTTTTTAACAGAAGCGGAGCGCGGGTCGACTAAAGCACGTATAAGAAAATCGAATTGGCGCCCGAGTTTGCTTCTCCTTCGCTGGAATTTACGTTACTGGAATCCAGATCTCGCTCTCATAATCCCCCTGATACGGGTCTCCCTCTGTGCTGTATACTTCCAGCTCAGGACCGCCGGCGTGCTCATAGCCGGTTGCCGGAAACCACTCAGAAAAAATACGTTCCCATACCGGCGGCATAGCGTGCGGCATGGCACCTCGAACAGGGAAAACGGCCCACTGATGCGGAGGGATTTCCGCAACGGTCCAACTCGAATCCGGCTGATGTTCTCCTTCTACAGCGATCATATACGTGAGCTGATCACCCTCCGTATGCATGCAAATACCGAGCACTCCCAGTTCGCCGGCCAGATGATCGAATGTATCGATCCAGCCTTCTTCGTGAGCTTCGCGCCAGAAAGCAGAAATATCGCGGTGATGCTGACCGTTCTGAAGCGAGGTGACAACTTTCTTTCCAGAAACCAGTTGTTTTTCGTGTGTGACAACTTTGTAATTCAATTCAACCGCTCCTTTCAATTGAAGATGAAAAGAAAGTTTTGGGTACGCCTTTAGTGGATGGGGCTGAACGCGAACGCTGGACGGGGGAATGCCGTGCAGGGTTTTAAATGCTTTGGAAAACGACTCAGGTGTTTCGTAGCCATATTCCCACGACAGGTCTGTGATCGATCTGCTGCTTGCCTGCAGTTCCTGAGCTGCCAATGTCAGCCGGCGATTGCGAATATATTCTTGCAGCGTAAAGCCGGTGAGGATTTGAAACATTCGCTGATAATGGAACGAAGACAGACCGGCAGCTGCAGCAATATCCTCTGATTTGATTTTTCCGGGCAGCAGTTCCTCAATCAGATCAAGACTCTGCTGTATCGCTTTCAAGCCTTCCATGGAGACCCTCCTTTCTTTTCTAACCTTAGTGTACGGAAGCGGAATGAAAGCTGCCGGTCATATTGTGCGCGTTTGGAACAGGGCGCCTCATCACTGGGCAATTCGCTGCTCTTCGGGTTCAGACGCCGTATTTGAAACAACTCTCTCCGGCTTCAAAAAGAAACTTAATACGAGAGCGATAGCTGCCATGATCAGACTGCCGGCGAAGCCCCATTGAAACCCGGTCAACTCCGCCATAAGCACGGGATCTGCCGGGGAGGAAGCCGGATTATACAGCTGTGTACCGACTCCGACAAACGTGATCAGCAGCGCTGTTCCGATGGAAGCAGATATCTGCTGAAGCGTGTTGGCCATCGCAGAACCGTGAGCATACCAGTGCTGCGGGATCTGGTTCAGCGCAGCCGTCATAACCGGCATTAACGTCAGCGACAGGCCAAACATACGGACGGCGTACACGGTCGTTAAAAACGCAAACGACATATCGAGTGACAGCTGGGTCAGCATGCCGGTCGTAATCACGACGATCACAAATCCCGGAATAGCGAGCCGCTTAGCTCCATATTTATCGAACAGCGCTCCGGCGACAGGAGACATGATACCGATCACGACGGCGCCTGGCAGCAGCATAAGACCTGATTGAAGCGGTGTGAAACCTAGTACGTTCTGCACAAAAAGGGGCAGCATCGTTTCGGGTCCGATCAGGGACACCATCGACACGAGCGTAATCCCGATCGACAGCGTGAAAATGGGAAATTTAAAAATCCGGAATTCCAGAATCGGACTTGGGAGCTTGAACTGACGGCGGACAAAAAACCCAATAATTACTGCACCAAGCAGAACAAGACCAATGACGAGAGGACTCGTAAATCCTTCCTTTGAAGCGACCCCGAATCCGTATAGAAACGACCCGAAACCGGCTGAAGACAAGATAATGGAAAGCACGTCGAGCTTCGGCTTGGAAAGCTCTGTGACGTTCCGCATAAAAAAGAACGCAAGCGTTATGGCAAGTACGACGAGAGGCAGCACGGCTACAAAAAGGGACCGCCAGCTAAAATACTCCAGAAGCACACCGGAGAGGGTCGGACCGATTGCCGGACCGAAGGCGATAACAATTCCGAGGAGCCCCATCGCTCTGCCGCGGTGCTCCGGCGGAATGAGAATCAGCAGAACTGTCATGAGCAGCGGCAGCATGATCCCGGATCCCGAAGCCTGGACGACACGGCCGGCTAGCAGCATCGGAAAGGACCATGATACGGCAGCCAGGAGCGTTCCGGCGCCGAACAGGCTGATAGCCGTTAAAAATAAATGCCGTGTTGAAAAGCGTTCAATTAAAAACGCAGAAATCGGAATCATGATCCCGTTGACCATGAGAAATACGGTAGTCAGCCACTGCACTTCTCCCTGCGTAATCGAAAACACTTGTTGAATGGTCGGCAGTGCCGTTGCGAGAAGCGTCTCGTTTGTGATTCCCATAAAAGCACCAAGCAGAAGAGCGGCTATCATGGCCTTCTTCTCCCGAGAGGATAAAGCGTTAGTCATCAGCCTGCACTCCTTTCCAGCGCACCCACTGCAATTCCAGCTCACGGATGCCACTGTGCTTTTCGAGGGAGGCGGCCTTTTCCAGTAGTGTATCCACAACAATCCAGACCGGGTCGCCGTCTTGAAACTGACCGAGTATTTCATTTAACAGTTCCCGCGTTCGTTTTTCGCGGCAAAGCGTCAGCGCCCGCCCGCATGATTCATGAAGCTCCTCCATTGTCACTTTTTCGGTCGATAAAGAGGGACGGTCCAAGCCGGCGAGTGCTTCTGCAGCTGAAACGATAAACTCGCTGATATCGTGAGGAGAATATGCACGGTTATGCCAGAGCATCTGCTGCAGATAGCTGTGCAGGATTCCGTCTGTCAGCATAGAGAGATCTTCCAGCTGAGATTCAATTGACGAACCAAAGGCGGCAAGCAGAGCCGACTGCCGCCATGTCAGAACTTGTGCGTGATGAGCTTGAAACGCCTCGGTAATGCCATGGTCGCCACCTGGCGGGTAGGTGCTCATTAGTTCAAAAATGAAGGTTCGATGAGCAAGCGCATGATCAATTTCCCATTTAAGCCTGGCCTGAAGCAGAGCCCGGCCGTTCTCTTTTTCTTCAGGAGAAGCAAATAACGTTTCATAATAAAGGTCCAGCACGGCAAGTACCAGTGCTTCCTTCGAATCGAAATGCTGATAAAACGATCCCTTTGACATGCCTGCTGCTTCGGTGATTTTTGCGATGGAAGCGTTACGGATGCCGGAGGATTGAAACAAATCAAGCGCAGCCTTCATCAGGCGCTGTTTTCTGGACATCTTTTTCCCTCCAACGAATACGATTTGACTATATGGTCATTAAAATGACCGTTCGACCACGATGCTTTATCACAGCGCTCTCCACCGCAGCAACAAATAAACTCCAATTTTGACAAAACGCTGCCGTACCCCTTTCCGCCTGCCAGGCGTATGATAGAGGAAAGAGGGAGGGACCGGATATGAGAGCAGTGCGAGTTGCAGCATACGGAGGGCCGGAGAACATTCGCATAAAAGAGGAGACCGAGCCGGTTCCCCAAGAGAATGAACTGCTGATCCGTGTGGAGGCAGCGGTCGTAACTCCGCCGGACTGTGCGTTCCGTGCGGGCAAACCGGCTGCTGTCCGTATATTTACAGGAGTCAAGCGGCCGAAGCGTGTACCGGGAGATACGTTTGCCGGTGTCATCGTCAAGACAGGTGACAGGGTGAAGGAGTGGCGAAGCGGCATGCACGTATTTGGGTCATCCTCAACGCAGTTTGGTGCCCATGCAGAGTATATGGTGATTCGTGCAGATTCAGCATGCGCCTTTATCCCCGATGACATGAGTTACGCTGAAGCTGCTTCGCTCAGCTACGGCGGACTGACGGCACTTCCGTTCATTCGTGATCAAGCACAAGTATCATCAGGTAAAAAAATCTGGATGAACGGTGCAGCCGGAGGAGTAGGTGTCTATGCAGTACAGCTTGTGCATCTATTTGGAGCGGAGGTGACAGCGTCTGCTGCCGGAAGAAACAGCGTTTTTTTGCAAAATCTCGGCGTCGATAACATTCATGATTACAGCTGCGGACCGGCTCCTGAAGGCATGGCATATGACATTATGTTTGATATTCCCGGAACCTATTCATTTTCTGAAGTGCGTCCGTTTTTGGCAAAGCAAGGCCGCTACATGACAGCTGATTTGAAGCTGAATGTTCTATACCGTATGCTGACCAGCCGCTTCCGCACCGGGCCTAAGGCTGTCTTTGCCGCTACAGGTCTTCGAAAGCCGGCCGACGTACAGCAGGACCTCCGCTATTTAGCGGAGCTTGTACGGGAAAAACGGATCCGGCCGGTGACCGACCGGATCTTTGCACTCTCAGAAGCTGCGGAGGCTCACCGATACGTGGAAACAGAGAAAAGACGGGGACCGGTCATTCTTGATGTCCGCGGAAATGCTGCGTTGACGCCAGCTTAATTAATCATATGATACGTGAAAAAGAGCTGTCCCGAGTGGAAAAGGGGCAGCTGTTTTTTGTTGAGGTAAGCGTTCCGGCTGCATGAGCAGAGCACACTGCGTTAGCTCATAAAGGGAGAAGGTAGACGTCACTTCCTGCAATATGCGAAAAAATCTCTTGTAAATGTAACAAAACGAAACGTTACACGTTTTATTGTTACGAAAATATTACACATAATATTCTGAAAACGATGTCATGACATCGTTTAATTACCGCCGTGAGCGCTTTGAAGGAATATCAAAAAGCGTTCTTTTTTTGCATAAAATATTACAAAGTGTAACAGGTCGTTTTAAGTTTATTGACATTTGGAGATAAATCTATACATGTTACCCGATATTGTGTACGATTAAACACGTTGAGAGAAAACATTAGAGAGAAAAAAACATAAAAAACAAAAACTAATTTATTTGAGAAAGTGGGAGAGAGAACTTATGAAAAAACTAGTAATGAGCCTCGCAGTAGCAGGAGCAATTTTTGCAGCACCAACTGTAACAGATGCAATGAGCATGGGAGATCGCGGCGGGGATGTCCGTGAACTTCAGCAGACGCTTGCTGACGAAGGGTACAACAATGCATCAAACGTCGATGGCGTATTTGGTCCGCTGACGCTTGCAGCAGTACAGCGTTACCAGCTTTCAAACGGCATTTCCAGCCCAGCCGGTAACTTTTACGGAGTAGCTGGTCCTGCTACACAGTCTTCCCTGGGTCTTGCAGACGGAAGCAGTGCTTCTTCTTCAAGCAGCACGTCTTCTACAAGCAACACACAGGTAGCGGGAACAAGCTCTTCAAGTGATGCAAGCGCTATGATTTCAACTGCACGCAGCCTGATCGGAAGCCCTTATGTCTGGGGAGGCATGAGCCCGTCCGGATTTGACTGCAGCGGATTCATCAACTACGTTTTCAACCAGCACGGTGAAAGCCTGCCGCGTACAGTTGCTCAAATGTGGAGCGCAGGTACACCGGTGTCCAACCCGCAGCCGGGAGACATCGTATTCTTTGAAACTCGTACAGGTCCTTCCCATTCAGGAATCTACCTCGGAAACAACGAGTTCATTCACTCCGGAGCTTCTACAGGTGTAACGATTTCCAACCTGAGCAGCAACCCTTACTGGAGCAGCGCGTACATCGGAGCACGCAGCTTCTAATAAACACGTATGATTGTTTTACCAGCACGGTGCTACCTGCGGATATCGCAGCAGGCCGTGCTTCTTTTTTTCAACGAACACTTTCGTGTAGTAGAGCAGGAAAGAATTTCAAATCAACTACTACTTCCTTCCAACAATAGATGCTGAAAAAGGTGATAGAAGATGAAGAGACAGACATGGAAAATGCCAGGAGCAGTCATTGCTGCAGCAAGTCTGCTCCTGATCGGAGGCGGGCAGGTGTCAGCGTATGGGGAGGCGCCCCGGATCGAAAGTGAATCCGCTTTTCTTATGGATGCCGGAACTGGAGAAGTTCTTTATGAAAAGAACGCCTCCGAACGCATGTATCCTGCAAGCATCACGAAGATCGTCTCCGGTCTGCTGGCTGTGGAAGAAGCAGACTTATCTGAAACAGCGGTTGTCAGTGAGAACGCAGTGGAAACGGATGGGACGAGCGTTTTTCTGCTTGAAGATGAGGAAATGGAGCTTCGTCAGCTCGTTGAAGGGCTTGTCATTAATTCCGGAAACGATGCCGGGACGGTCATCGCGGAGCATCTGGCCGGCAGTGAAGAGGCCTTTGCCGAAAAGATGACAGACTTCGTTCGTGAAAAAGCAGGAGCGGTGAATACGCAGTTCCAAAATCCGCACGGTCTTTACCATCCGGACCACTATACAACTGCTGAGGATATGGCTGCCATTGCTCAATATGCGATGAAAAACGATGAGTTTATGGAAATCGCCGGCACGAGAGAGCTTGACTGGGAAGGAGAAGGATGGGAAACAACGATTTACAACCACCATCTTCTGCTCGGAAACTATGCCGGGGTAACTGGTTTGAAAAACGGGTTTGTTTCCCAGTCAGGATTCACGCTGGTGACGACGGCGGAAAGGGATGGAACGAGTCTCATCGCCGTAACCCTGAAAGCGCCGACGTCGGATATCATGTATCAGGATACAGAGGCACTGCTTGACTACGGTTTCCACCAGTCTAAAAAGCGTGGCATCGGGCTTCTGCCACGCGCCTCTGCCGCGGAGCTGAATCAGCAGAAGCTTCCTTTAACCATTGCGGTTGACGTCAGCGGCTATGGCAGCGTTCGTTTGAAAAAATGGAATGGGGATATCCTGCTCGAAGAAATGCTGCAGGATCCGCCAGAACAGCTTCAATAAAGAAGGGCCGGATCAGGCGTAAGCTGCCTGAACCGGCTCTTTTTTTATTATACAGAAACTAGGCACTCGGCTCTTTGTAAATAGTCTCGAACGCAGGGCGCTTTTCATAAAAGCTGTAGATTGCATCGGCAATTTTATCCGGTGCGAAAAACGTTCCCTCCTTCACCATGCCAGCAATCGTAATCGTGCCAACGAACAGACCGTGCTCCTCCATTTCATCGTGCAGCGACCGTGTCAGGTTGCGCTGAGCTGCTTTGTTCAGCGATAAGGAAGCAAATGGAGCGTACGGTTCGAGGGAGAAGGCTCCACCGGTGACGAGAAAAGTAGCCTGGTCGGTGAAAAGCGGCCGCAGGTGCTGAAAAACGTGAAGCATGCCTCCGATGCTGACCTGCAGATCCTGCATCACAATCGATGTCGACAGCTGCGACGGAACTTCCGGCGTGCCGCCAACTGCATTAAACAGCACCGCTTCAATTTCTGTTTCCTGCTCCTTCAGCGTATCTGCAACCCGTTTGACTGCAGGTTCGCTTGCAGCATCCATCACCATGTGCGAGGCATCAATGCCCTTTTCCTGCAGATCACTGCTCAGCTGCTCAAGCCTTCCCCGGTTTCGTGCCGTCAGCATAACGTGAAAGCCTGCTTTCCCAAAACGTTCTGCTGTGTGAAAACCGATACCGGTTCCTGCCCCGACAATCACGACTGTTTTCGTTCCCATAGCGAAGCTCCTCTCTCTATTATTTTCTTTACTGCTCTATACCCGTTTCAGCGGTCTTTAACGTGTCGGCCCAGATGTTTAGCAGCATAATCCGCAAACGCTTCTGCGGCCGGGGACAGCTGGGAGCGGCGCATTCTGGACAGACCGATTGTGCGCGACGCGCCGGAAGGCTGAATGGGCACCTGTACGATTCGCAGTGTCCTGGCAGTCGGCTGCTTTGGAAGAATCGACACGCCAAGACCGGCTCCGACTAAACCTGCGGCAGTATCCGCTTCATCTCCCTCAAACGCAGGCGTAAGCGGCAGTCCTGCTTCACGAAACAGACGCTCTACGGACCGCCGCAGCGAATATCCTTCCTTTAAATGAATGAACGCTTCTTCCTGAATATCCGACAGGCGCAGATGAGTTTCAGAAGCCAGCGGGTGACCGTCCGGGAGCGTGATGTACAACTCTTCCTTCCATAAAGGCTGCCAGTCGACAGAAGACGGATTTTCAGGCTGGACGGTCAGACAAAGATCGAAAATGCCCTCTTCAAGCTGAGACAGCAAGGTGTGGGATGGCCCCTGGCCAAGCGCAAACGATACGTTCGGATATTTCTCCTTATAAACAGCAAGCAGCTCCGGCATGAGCCCGGTGCTGAGCGTGTGCAGGAAGCCGACGGAAATTCGGCCCATGTCCGGCGCCTGAAGCTCTTCGGCCTCCTGTTTTGCCGTGTCCAGTTCCTGTACAATCCGGCGGGCCCGGATTAAAAATTGCTTCCCAAAGCGGTTAAGATAGATCGAACGTCCGCGCCGGTCAAACAGCGGTGACCCAAGCTCGTCCTCGAGACGGGAAATGGCACGGCTCAGCGCCGGCTGGGTGACTGATAAAAACGCTGCCGCCTTCGTCAAATGCTCACGCTCTGCGGCTGCAATAAAATAGCGAAGCTGCATATCATCCAATACCATCAGCCTCCTTATGTAAATTAGACATGAATAACATGATTATCATGCATTATACAGCATGAATATTGCATGCTACGATGGAAAAAGCAGGCAGGAGGGATGAACATGCCGAAAATTCGCAGGGGGACAACGACATTCACGAAAACAGCAGCCGCATTTTTTGCGGCTGGATTTAATACGTTTGCGATTTTATACTGTGTGCAGCCGCTGATGCCGGAGCTATCTGCCGCGTTTGATGTGTCACCGGCAGCTGCAAGCTGGGCACTTTCCGGTACGACGATCGCACTTGCTGCGGCGATGCTCGTATTTGGGACCATTTCAGAAGTGTACGGCCGAAAGCGGCTGATGGTGATCACCATGTTTGCCGCATCGATTCTCTGCTTTCTAACTGCTTTTATGCCAGGCTACACGGAAATTGTCGCGATGCGGACGCTCACCGGCGTTGCGCTTGCCGGCCTTCCCGCCGTTGCGATGGCGTATTTAGGAGAAGAGATCGAACCAGGGAGCCTCGGAGCAGCGATGGGACTCTATATTAGCGGGAACGCAGCAGGAGCCGTGTTTGGGCGCGTTTTTTCCGGCGTTACCGGGGGGATGTTCGGCTGGGAAACAGCTATTGCAGGCACAGGCCTGATCAGCATTGCAGCGGCTGTCCTGTTCTGGAAAAGCCTTCCGGAGTCGCAGCACTTCAAAGCAAAGCAGGCGGATCCGGCGGCGCTGGGGAAGGGCATGCTGTATCACTTGCAGCAGCCTGCTATGATTTGTTTGTTTCTCATGGGCTTTATGCTGCTCGGGAGCAACACGGCACTGTTTACGTTCATTGGCTATGAGCTCATGCAGGAGCCTTACAGCATGTCGCAGACGCTGGTCGGCTGGCTGTTTCTCATTATGATCGTCGGGATGTTCAGCTCTGTACTCACAGGACGCCTGCTCGACCGTTTCGGCAGGCAGCAGGTTTTAATCGGGAATTTGCTGCTCGCAGCAGGCGGGACGGCGCTGACGCTTGTGCCCGATGCAGTCGTTAAAATAATCGGCATCGGTGTGTTTACGTTTGGCTTTTTTATCAGCCATTCGGTTGCGAGCGGCTGGGTCAGTCAGCTGGCAGCGACGAATAAATCACAGGCTTCTTCGATCTATCTCTTCCTGTATTACGGAGGATCGACAGCAGCAGGACCGCTCGGCGGCTTGATTTGGTCGGGAGGAGGCTGGCCGGGACTTGCGGGACTGACGCTCGCCTTTCTTCTGACAGCTGTGCTGCTGGCTCTGCTGCTGGTTCGGCTGACCTCTGTGAAAGAGAAAGTACGTGTGCCATCCAGAGCCTGATCAGTCGATCTTGCTGCGGTTCTCTACTATAATTAAGAGCGATGAAGAGAAGAGCAGGAGGTAGTTATGAAGCTTGTCAGACCGAAAGCATTTACGATGAAGGCAGGAAAGCGTGCCGTTTTGCTGCTGCACGGCTTTACCGGCAATCCGGCAGATGTGCGCCGGCTCGGAAGGCATCTGCATAAAGCTGGATACACGTGTCACGCGCCCATCTACCGCGGACACGGTATGCAGGCCGAGACGTTGATAGATACTAACCCCGATGACTGGTGGCAGGACGTTCTCCAAGGCTATGCCTGGCTGCAGGAGGAAGGATACGAGGAAATTGCCTGTGCAGGCGTATCGCTCGGTGGGTTGTTTACATTGCGGGCGGGAGCAGAGCTGGAGCTGAAAGGACTCGTTTCGATGAGTGCACCGATTTTGGAAAAAAGCATGGAAAGCCTCCGTCGCCGCGTTACTTACTATGCAAACGAATATAATCGAGTTACCGGACTCACTCAGGAAGAGGCAGAAACTGCGCAAGCGCAGCTGGAACAGCACCCGATGCCTTTTCTGGAGCCGCTGCAGCAGATGATTACCGGGGTGAGAGAAGAACTCGGGGACATTGAAGCGCCGCTTTACGTGATTCAAGGCGAACGGGATGAGCCGCTTTACTTGGAAAGCGCGCCGATTATCGAACGAGAAGCCGGGTCCGCGCAAAAGAAGCTGTCCTTTTACAAAGATTCCGGTCATTTAATTACAGTCGGGCGCGAAAAAGAAGCACTGTTTCAAGATATTGAAGCATTTCTCGATACGCTGGACTGGAAAGAGCCTTTGGAATGAAAGATTCCAAAGGCTTCAGGCTGTTGACAAAGTCAATCAGCTTACATGAGTATTCGGTTGATTGTATTTCCCCTCTGTTTACCGAGCCTGCCGTGGGCTGGGCTTCAGCTATTTCTCAGGGTAAACCCCTGTATGAAGAGAAGAAAGGCACGGCTTCACTCGGACACAGGCTTCTTACAAGAAGCCTTCAAGACCCAGTCCGGCTCCGCTCGTGCGTTGATGCCGTTCGCAGATCTGAACGGCACGGAATCTTCAGGCTGCGCTGATTCCACAGGCGTCCCCGCCGGACACGAAGGGGAAATGGATTTGTTTGATGGAGAAAAAACGTCCCGATCGCTGACGCTGGGGCTTTTTGTGGTGGATACGTTGACGTACATCCCTATTCGACATCGAAGCATTGCCTAACGAAAGGTTCCATCCTTATAGAACAAGCTCGTGTGAAGGCTCACCAGGCGTTTCAACCGGACTGCCAGCTGCCAAATCGGAGGAACTCGACTCCGAGAGGATCAGAACGAGGCGAAGATCCAGCGCTTCTGACGAAAGGAAGAAGCGGTTAGCTGAGGCCGTTCCCTCCGGAAAGCGAGTGTCCGCAGATGCAGGCAGATGCAAGGTTATTCACCTGAAATTACTTT
>NZ_JAATHJ010000039.1 GCF_012034335.1 Alkalicoccus luteus
GGCCGGGAGCCGCTCGGCTTTCTGCTGTTTTTTTGTCTTTTTCTCATTTCATTCCAAAAAAAGCGGAACCGGACACATCCGGCACCGCTTTTTTTGTTTCATAAAGGGCTTTTGAGACAGCCCCTTTTTTTTGTGCGTTATTCCATTGCGCATGATAGGTACGGGGTATCCGTACTGTTTCAAGCAGCAAAAAAGCTCCTCCATCAGGAAGAGCTTTTTTCATCTGCATTGTTTTTTCGTTTAGACATAATTTGCACGATAAAAGCTGCGAATGCAAGTGCAATCGCCCCGTAAACAAATGCCTGTGAGCCGAAAAGCACGGCCGGGACAATGCACATCAGCGCCAGTACCGCGAGTACGCCTTGCAAAGCTTGAAGCAATGGTCTTCCCTCCCTACATTACGTGATAATCATAAATAAAATGATATAAGACGCTGCAATGGCGGCAATCCCGAGGCCGATCAGTCTGCGTGTCCAGACTGGCGACAGAGGATCTCTGGCCGGCAGCTGCAGCTTTGACTTCGGAAGAAGCCTGTTACGGTAATAAACAGTAATCAGTGCGAGCACCCCACCTGTCTGCAGCAGGAAAAAGACGGTAAACAAGCCGCTTGCTTCAAGTGCATCCATACCGCCGGCCGCTTCGAGCAGCAGCGCGTTGATAATGCTGTAAATGAGAAGCGCCACAAACATAACGCCTGCGAGTTTCGTCAGTTCCCACACCAAGATGCCTGCTTTTTTCATTTATTTCTCCTCCTGTGGAGCTCATTGCGGAGTTCCTGCGTTTGTTCCTCCAGCTTTTGCAGCTTTTTCTTTTCCTTCCATACAGCTGCGGTAAGCAGAATAAGGACGGCGACTATAGTTGCAATACCAATCAAAGTCCAGATCATCCCAACACCTCCGCCACACGTATTGTAGCATACAATGCGCGGCACAGGTCAGCAGAGGAATGATTCTGTATAATGAAATGAGAAGGAGGAATGGAGATGAATTATTTTCAGGAGTTTATTGATCGTCGTGAGACGTATTCTGTAAAGTGGGATAAAGTGAAGCAGCTCTATCATGCAGAAAATGAGCTGCTGCCGATGTGGGTAGCCGATATGGATTTTCACCCCCCTGAGAGTGTACGCAAGGCAGTGAGTGAACGAGCCGGACATGGCCTTTACGGGTATACATATATTGCCGACAGCGTGAAGCAGGCAATTACAGACTGGATGCAGCGGCGAATGGACTGGTCGATTAAAGCGGACTGGATTCAGTTCAGTCACGGTGTCGTCCCATCGATCGGAAAAGCCGTGCAGGCGCTGACAGAGCCGGGAGACGGTATTCTGCTTCAGTCTCCGGTTTATCCGCCGTTCTTTTCTATGATAAAAGATAACAATAGAACAGTAATCGATTCACCGCTCGTCGAATCAGGCGGAACGTATACGGTGGACTTTGATGATTTCGAAGAGAAGCTGAAGCAGTCCCGTATGTTTTTAATGTGTTCACCACACAATCCTGTCGGCCGTGTATGGTCCAACTATGAGCTTACGCGGATGGTAGAGCTGTGTGACAAACATGATGTGATCATCGTGTCGGACGAAATACACGGGGACCTCGTTTTTCCCCCTTACAAGCAGATTCCGACAGCTTCGATTCCCGGAGCCTCCATGCGCACAATCACACTCGCAGCACCGAGTAAAACGTTCAATCTGGCAGGTTTACAGGCTTCCTTTATCGTAACGGAAAACGAATCATATCGAAAAAAGATGGAACAGATCGATAAGCAGAATGGCTTCTTTACGCTGAATACGTTCGGTATTCTCGCGATGGAAGCGGCTTATGAGCGCGGGGAACCTTGGCTTGAAGAACTCCTTCTCTACCTCGAGGACAATATGAAGCTTGTCGATTCCTATTTGCAGGCAGAGCTGCCGGACCTGAGGCTCATTCCAGCTGAAGCTACCTATCTCATGTGGATTGACTGCCGCAAAACAGGACTTTCAGATGCGGAAATCACTAAAGCGCTGAAGGAAAAAGGACGGCTTGCTCTGAACCCCGGAAAAAGCTTTGGAGAAGCAGGCTCCGGCTTTGTGCGTATGAATATCGCCTGCCCCAGAGACACGGTAAAAGAAGGCTTAAAACGCCTGAAAAAAACCTTCACATCATAGAAAGGAGCGATTGACATGAAGGAGTTCTGGCGCCGTTTCCAGGAACATCAGCTGATTAATCTCGGTGCCCAGTGCGCCTACTTTCTGCTCCTTTCTCTGTTTCCTTTTCTGCTCGTTGTGATCGCCTTTTTATCTTACCTGCCTTTTCGCCCGTCTGATGTGTTTTTATTGCTTCAGAATGCTTACGTACCACCCGGAGCGCTTGAGGTCGTCGAGAGTCAGTGGAATGTTCTTACCGCGGATACCCAGCCCGCGCTTCTATCCGTCGGTGCGCTTCTTACCCTCTGGACAGCTTCACTGGCGCTTAATTCCATTATCAGCTCGCTGAACCTGGCTTATAACACGACAGAAACACGCCCTTTTCTGAAAGAAAGAGGCATCGCGCTGCTGCTTACGATAGCAATGTTTTTTGTCATTATTGCCGCACTCGTGCTCCAGGTTGTCGGCGTGCATATACGCGACTGGCTTCAGCTCGAGCTGATGCTGTTCAATATGGATCTCGTCCGCTGGAGTCTGACATCCCTGATGCTGTTTGTCGTGTTTATGCTCCTCTACTGGACAGGCCCAAGCCGGACGCTCCGGTTTCGGGACGTCTATATTGGAGCAATTGCCGCTACAATCGGCTGGCAGGTCGCTTCCTATTTCTTTTCTACCTTCGTTTCCCGTTTTGCCGATTTTTCTGCTACTTACGGAACGATCGGTGCCGTTATCGCACTGATGATCTGGTTTCATCTCATTTCGCTGATTCTTCTGATCGGCGGAGAAATAAATGCGATGCTCAAGGAAAAGAATTTGGAAAAAGAAGCTGTTTAATCGGCAAAAGTCCGTAAAAAACCCCTCTTCGGCTCTATCTCCGAAAAGGGGTTTTTTGATGCTTAAATCACCAGTAAATGCGCGACAGCTGCAATGTGGGAAATGGTCCCTGCCAGCACGAATAAGTGCCAGACTGCATGGTGGTATTTGAAGCCGCGCCACATGTAAAAAACAGCACCGCCGGTATATAATATACCGCCTAATACAAGCAGCTGAAGACCGGCGGCCGGGAGAACAGCTGATATGCTGCTCCAGGCAAAGACGATCTGCCAGCCAAGAATCACGTAACCAAGCGTGGACAAAAACATGTATTTCTTCACGAAAAATATCTTCAGTACAGTGCCGAGGAGGGCAAAACCCCAAACGATTCCGAAAAGAGCCCAGCCAAGCCAGCCTTGAACGGCGATAAAGAGAAACGGTGTATACGTACCTGCTATAAAAAAGTAAATAGAGGCATGATCTGCTATTTCAAATATATCTTTCGCACGACCTTCGGGCAGAGCGTGAAGCAGCGTGGAAGACGTATATAGAAGCAGCATGGAAACACCAAACAACGCAAAGCTGACCACGTGAGCTGTCGTGCCGTGCTCTACTGCATAGCCGGTAAGCAAAATCAGGGAGAGAAGACTAATGACAATTCCAACTCCATGCGTCGCGGCATTCACCTTCTCTTCTTCTCGGGTAAATGTAAATGTGCTCATTCATAACCTCCATAAACCATAACGTAGTTTCAATAACTACATCATACCATCTGTTTATTACGAAATCCAGTTATTTCTTTCGTTTATTTTCTGTCTCTCCTGCTCTCTTAGAAAGTAAGGTACAATGATAAGCAGATGCAAACAGGAGGAGTGAACCACGATGTCACTGGAACAGCAAGTAGAGGCAATGATGCTGGATCGCCATGTAAACGTGGAGCAGCTGCCTGACCTGGATCTGTATATGGATCAGGTTATTCAGTTGTTTGAAATTGCCTTTCAGGATCTAAAGCGTGATGAGAAGGAAAAGATCATGACTAAAACGATGATTAATAACTATGCGAAGGGCCACCTGCTGCTGCCGGCTAAAAACAAACGCTATACGAAGGAACATGTGATGATGATAAGCATGATCTATGAAATGAAAGGCGCCCTGTCGCTCAAGGATATTAAAAAAGTACTTGATACGGCCGGAGTGACGACTCAGGAGCCTAAAAACGGCAGCGCCGCCTCGCTTTACCGCAGCTATCTGCAGTGCGCCGACGAAAAAACGGAAATCGTCCGCGGCGAGATGGTTGAGCAGGCACGGGAGATGGAGCAAAAAGAAGCAGATCCTTACGTACAGCAAGTGCTTCTGATTTTAAGCTTTATTCATCAGAGCAATCTGTACCGCCGGGCAGCAGAAAAAATGATTGATTCATTAGCCTGATGCATCAGCCGGCAGTTTTTTGCCTTTTCAGGTTTTAATTTCCTTCATTAATGGTATTAATACGAGTAGGACGTCACCAGGATGTCTTGCACGACCAAAATTGAACTGGAGGAATGAATACGCATGAATCCACTTTACAAAGAGTTTTATAACGATCAGGAAGTAGTAGACGCTGTAACAGGAATCAAAGAAAAAGGCGTAAATGAAGATGATATTTACATTTTAACGCACGATGACGACCGCACGGAGCGTGTTGCTGACAACGCAGACGCGAACACTGTCAGCACCGGCGACATGAACTTCGGCACAGCGGCTAAAAATATTTTCCGCAAGCCGGGCGATGAGCTGCGCGCAAAGTTTGAAGAGCTTGGCTTCTCAAAGGATATGGCCGGCGAACTTGAAGAAAAGCTCGACCACGGTAAAGTCATTATCGTTGTCACTAATGCTCCCGACGGAATGGCGCTGTAAGCACTGTTGTGTCAGGCATAATAAAGATAAAGGCGCTGTGATTTTTCGCAGCGCCCTTTTTTATGCCATTTTTTCCGGAGTCCGGCTCGGAAGCGACCATTCAAAGTAAACGGAGCAGAGTCTCATTATGACGACGAGTACAACTATACCGAACACCTCTGCGCCTCCAGTCACCCAATTCATGCCAATCACGACGCCCGGAATTAACGTCCAGGCAATATAAATTTCCTTCTGTAAAAAGAGAGGCTTTCGACCTGCCAGCACATCACGAATCATGCCGCCGCCTGTTCCTGTGAGCGCAGCCGCAGCGATAGACGCACTTAACGGCAGTCCCATAGAAGCAGCAAAGAGCGCACCCTGAGCGGAAAATGCTCCAAGTCCGATGGCATCAAAAAAGACGCCTCTGCGAAGCAGCGTCCAGCGTACAAGCCGTGGAAACAGGAATGCAAACGTCATAACAACAAACGCGACTGTAAACAGCCATCCCTGATCCCATAGCGCTGAAACAGGCAGACCGATCAGCAGATTACGGACCGCTCCGCCTCCAAACGCTGTAATAAAGCCTAATATATAAACACCCATCAGATCGTACCGCTCTTCAAGCGCGACATTGACACCGCTCAGCGCAAAGGCGATCGTTCCGATAATATTAAGAGTTTCCCACATGGCAAAGCATCCTTCTTTCCAGATAATTTCAGCACAGTCCTGTCTATTCTACGAAATGTCCTGTGCGCTGGCAAGCTAGAATGTCACCTTCTGTGCTAATCGTTCTGCACGCTGCTGAGCACGATTGACCGCCTCGGCCTCATCGGCGTGTACCAGCTTCCGCTCCCTCATGACATAGCGCCCGTCGACAATAACATCTTCAACCTCTTCTCCCGAAGCTGCATAAACAAGATTCGGAGTAATCGTATCAACTGGATTAGTAAGTGCAGGCGTGAGTGCTGGAGTGGCCAGATTGACGACGATGAAATCCGCTTTTTTTCCGGTGCGCAGGCTGCCGATCTCCCTGTCCAGGCCATGCACTTCCGCAGCTCCGAGCGTCGCCATATGCAGCGCCTGCCGCGCCGGAAATACTTTTGGGTCACCGGCTTTCACTTTGTTAAGCACCGCTGCAGCCTTGATTTCCTGAAACATGTTGCTGCTGTTATTTCCCGGTGCCTGATCGGTCCCAATGGCAGCTTTTCCACCTGCCTTCAAAAATGCCTGAACGGGAGGAACGATCCCGTCGATGATTCCGATGCTTCCGGGACAGTGAATCATGTTCACGCCTTTTGAAGCAGCGTAAGCGGTCTCCTCATCATTAGCCTCCGTTAAATGCGCAGCCGTTAGCTGCTCATTTAAAAGTCCCTGCTCATCCAGAAACGCGATCGATCTCTTCTTGTACCGCTTTTCCAGCTGATACAGCTCCCGGTCCCCCTGACAGACGTGCATATGCATGCGGACACCACGCTTCTCGGCTTCTGCCTTCGTCCGCTGCAGCAGATCGAGACTCATCATGTCCGGTCCCTGAGGCCCGAGAAGAACAGTAATCCGCCCATTCTCAGCACCGTGCCATTTGTCATAGAGGTCCGTTCCCGCCTTTAGGCGCCGTTCTCCTGCTTCCCTGTCCAGTGGATACAGCTCGGTAACCGGCAGATCTCCTACATCGTCCGGCAGCTCGTTTATCATTTCTGCTGCATGAATGCGGACACCGAGCGACGCATTCTGGTCGAGCAGGCTGTCCATCTCTCTGTCGTAGTCAGCAAACGTAGTGGTTCCCGCACGAATCCCTTCAATCAGATTCATACGGGAGCCGGCAAGCCTGTCTTCCACCGACATATATTTCATCCACGGCCAGATCCCTTTCTGCATCCAGTGGTCCATATCCTGTGCTACTCCGCGGATAACCGCATAGCTTGAGTGGATATGGGCATCAATCAATCCCGGCATGATAAGCTTTCCGCCTGCGTCAATTGTTTCAACAGCCTGCACGGTCTTCGCTAACTCTGTTGACGTGCCGACTGCGACAATGCGATTATCCTTTACCGCTACTGCTCCGTTCTTGATTATGTCCTCGCCGGGCTCCATCGTTAACACGTGGGCCCCTGTCCACATACGATCTGCCTGTAACATCGAACTCCTCCTTATTTATAAACGTCATGAGCATAGTTAAACAGGCTTCAGAACAATCACATTCTGAAGCCTGTCGTATATCCAGCTGGTATTGCATAAGCTGTTAGTTAAGCTGTGCTTTGGATTCCCGGTTAAATGCTTCCAGGTCGTCCGGTGTGCGGCTTGTTACGAGATTGCCGCAGACCACAACTTCTTCATCAAAGACATTTGCTCCGGCATGCCGAAGATCCATCTGAATCGATTTGAAGCCTGTTACTTTTCGACCTTGAAGTACATCTGCCGTAATGAGAAGCTGAGGACCGTGGCAAATAGCAAATACAGGCTTATCGTGAAGCATAAAATGCTTTGAGAACGTGACAAAAGCATCGTTACCGCGCAAAATATCCGGTGAAAAGCCGCCCGGAATAAACAGAGCATCGTAGTCGGACGCATTAGCATGATCGATACTCAGATCCACTTCTGCTTCAGCATCTCCGTTTTTACCGGTGACGGTCTTTCCTTTTTCGTCGCCAATGACCGTAATTTCATGGCCGTCCTTTTGAAAAGCTTCAAGCGGCGATGTATATTCGGAATCCTCGAACATATCTGTCATGACACATGCAATTTTACTCATCGTTTGACAGCACTCCTTTACGTGTATTTGTTACCTTATTTTTTCCGCAGTCTTTGAACAAGCTGCCATGCAACTACACCTAGCTGGACGATGGCGATCAGTCTTCTGAATTTAGCCATATCCTTCACCTTCTTTCCAGAATTGCTTACAAAGTTATTTTTACCCGTTATCGGCAAATCGGAAACGAAATAAGGTATTTTTTACAAATTCCTGCGTATTTCTGCTTGATTATGCTATGGTAAGGGAACCTGTAGCATATGGTACAGCGGATCATGAACGATGGGAGTGAAGCAGATGATTAAAGGAATCGCACATACAGCATTTGTTACCGGCAATATGGAAAAGTCGCTTCGATTTTACTGTGAGGATCTTGGACTTGAACACGCCTTTCAGATAAAAAACGATAAGGATGAGCCATGGATTGAATATATCCGGGTCGCCCCACGTCAGTATATTGAACTTTTTTACGGAGGCAGCGGCGTTTACGAACCGCAAAAGCAGGAAATTGGACCGCATCATTTTTGTCTGCTCGTAGACAGCGTTGATGACATAGCTGACCGTCTCAAAAGCCGCGGTCTTCACCTGGACACCGAGCCCAAACGCGGTGTCGGTCAAAATCGCCAGTGCTGGGTCCGGGACCCGGACGGCAACCGGATTGAGTTTCTGGAGCCGGATGAAGATTCTCCGCACAATCGCTGAACAGCACCTCTTCAGACCGGAAGCTACCGGACTGGAGGGGTTTTGTCGTTAAAATAACTTTCCGTGCCGGTACAGCAAGGTGAACAATCGTTTTAATGCGTGCATGTAGCACGTGTTGCGGATCCCGGACAGGCCTTCACGGAAATAGGAATCAAACACCTTTTCACAGCTTTCCGACATATGATCTGTCATATCCTTCAGCACTTCATCCTCCGAATATAAGTATGTGACGCGGTCCTGCTTCCACTCAATATAGGAAACCATAACACCGCCTGCGTTAGCGAGAACATCCGGAATCACTACTTTTCCTTGTTCGTGCAAGTAGCGGTCAGCTTCTTTGTCGATGGGAGCGTTCGCTCCTTCTACAAATACGTCAGCGTGAATGAGCTCCTTGTTATCTGCCGTGATTTGATCCTCAACGGCTGCCAGAAAAAGAACGTCCACTTTCTGGTACACCAGTTCCTCAGGTGGAAGAATATCCGCCTTCACCCCGATTCGGTCAAGCAGCTCCTCCGAAACCGGAAGCTCCCGGTACTTTTCCTGATACTCTATTAATCGCTCAATATTGAGACCGCTTTCGTTCACAAGCGTTACTTGATGATCACTTACAGCAGTGATGCGGTGATTCAGCCTGCTGCAGCTGTCTGCCATGTGCGCTGCTACACTGCCGACGTTACCGAAACCTTGCACTGCCGCTTTGATTGGTTCGCCGGATTTGTTTTTTTCGAGCAGCCTGTGCAGGGAGCGGAGCTGCTGACGGTGAACGCCTTCCGGCACCTCTTCTTCTTTAACCGTTGAGGCCCAGCTGTCGGTAAGCCACAAATAGCTGTGATATACGCCTCGCCCGGTGGCCTCTCTTCTTCCCCGCGCTCCGCCGTTAGCCACGCTCTTACCGGTAAAGGCGCCCATGTAGTTTTTGCCAGGGTGGATAGTCTTAAACTCTCCTACCATCCAGTCCATTGTTTCTTCATTCGTCCCCATATCTGGAGCAGGAATATCGTGAGTAGGTCCGATATCCGGCGCGAAGCGCTGCACGTATTTTTTGCTGATCATATTCAGTTCACGTGTCGAATACTGATTGGGCGATACGACGACTCCGCCTTTCGCACCGCCGTAGGGCAGATCGTGCAGGGCATTTTTTAACGTCATAAGCACCGCCAGATTTTCGACTTCTTCTTCATTTACGTGTTCGTTGAAGCGGATCCCGCCCTTATAAAACCCTGCAATATTATTATGCTGCACCCGGTAGGCCGGAATCCGTTCAATCTCTCTGTTGTCCCGCGACACCCGGATGTAGCTTTTAATCACTTTGTCCGTCGTCGTAAGTATTTCGGTCCCGCTCTGAAAGAAACGTTCTCTTGCATCACCGGATTCTTCCGGTAAAAAAGAGTCATCTTCGTACAGCCGTTTCATCATATCCTTAATCAGCATTTGCGTGTCTTTTACTGTCACTGTGTCCCAGCCCCTTTCTGATTTACGCCTCTCATAGGCTTATTATACTAGACACCTTCCCTGTTCAAGCGCTTTCAAACGTTTCAAAAAGCAAAAACCACCATGCTGTAAAGGTGGGTCATAATTGGCATCTGTACGCATGATAAAGCAGTATTCAACGTGCTTTCGTCCAGCGTTTATAAAGGTGCTCTACGCATGATAAAAAGGCACCGGCAAAGGTTTGGACCCCTTCCTCCGTGCCTTTTACCAGAAAACAAATGTATCGTTGCCCTTCTAATTCTTGTATTACTTTTCCAGCCATCGCTTCGTCAGGCTGTTCGGTATATCGAGCTGATCCAGCAGCCTCGCCACCGTATGATCCACCATATCCATGATCGTCTCCGGTTCATTGTAAAAGGCCGGCATCGGCGGAACAATCTGAACGCCCATGCGGCTAAGCTTCAGCATGTTTTCCAGATGAATTTCATGAAGCGGAGTTTCCCGCGGAACCAGAATCAGTGACCTGCGCTCTTTCATGACAACATCCGCTGCCCGCGCAATCAGGTTATCAGCAAACCCGTGAGCGACCGCACTGAGCGTTTTCATGCTGCAAGGAACAATGACCATGGCATCCGTTTTAAATGAGCCGCTGGAAATCCGGGCCGCCTGGTTTTCAGGCGGATGCACGACGTCTGCCAGCTGTTTTACTTCTTCTGACGTCCAGTCTGTCTCAATCCGGATCGTTTTTTCAGCCCAGGAGCTGATGATTAAATGCGTTTCCACCTCTTCTGTTTGCTGCAGTGCCTGCAGAAGCCGAATGCCGTAAATCGGTCCCGTCGATCCGGACATGCCTATAATGATTCGTTTCGTCATACGTGTCTTCCTTCCTTATAGTTCTTCATGGTGCCCTGCTTCTTTCGGATTTACTACTTCACTGCCGAGTCGTTTCCGTTTTGGAAGCGATCCGAGCAGGTACCACCCCAATACCCCGAAAAGGGAAAATCCGATGGCATTGACGGCACCGTGCCAGATGAACATCATATTATACGATATGATATCCACTTGAAACGTTACACCGAAAGCATACAAAAACGTCACACCCATCGATACGAGCAGCGATGTACATGCGAGCAGCAGACACGCCTTCGTCCGCAGCGTCATTTTCGGCAGCAGCATCATCCACCAGATGCTCAGCCAGTATAACAGCCCTGCATAAATCGTAACATATACCAGTTCCAGAGGAGGACCTTGAATGACACCAAGCGCAATCAACGGGGATCCAATCGCCGCTCCAATAGCAAGAAACCGGTAGGCGGTTCCCGTGTCACCGCGAAGGGACACGAGCAGCCGCCCAAAAGCACCAGTCAATACAGGGATAACAACTGCTGAATAGTGATAATGCACCGTTGTCAGTGACATAGTAAGCTCATCGTAAGGCAGGATCTGATCAATACCTGCCTGCCATAGAATCAGCCAGATTCCTCCGACCCCGGTAAAAAGCAGGCCAACGTCAATAATAGTTTCTTCTGCAGGATAAAGACCCCGCCGGTAGATTCTCCATGCCCCGCAGCCGGCAACGATGAGCATAAACAAAAACCAGATCGATGCGAGCACAATCGACAAAATCATCGGTTCAAACGTTACCGATGCCAGTCCAAAAATACCTGCTAAAAAAGAACGCTGAGAGAGCCAGCGCAAAATAAATTCTGCTTTCATATTCGGACGTTTCGGGACTGCGATATGCAGAAGGAGTGGGATTAAAATGAGGAACGATAGCACGAGGGCAGCTGAAACAATATCAACATCAGCTATGTACAGCCAAATTAAAATAACGGCGGCACCAAGGCCTACATTCAGTTTTGCGGTCATGACAAACCCCTGCCCTTCTTCGAACCGTGCCTTGCTTCCCCCTTCCCTTTCCCTTTTTTGTCTTTCACTAAGCTGTTATTTGGCGGGCTGCTGTGCCTTGTTCCGGATCCTCAGCGCGAGAGCAGGATCATCTGTAATCACACAACTGCACCTCAGTCGGCAAAGCTGCTCCAAATCATCCGGATGATTGACGGTATACATTCTGACTGCGATCCCTCGTCCTTCCAGCCAGCGGATCTCTGCTGGTGTCAGCATACTGTAATGCACGTGCAGGCCCGTAATTCCGTGTTCCTCCTTATACCTTTCCGGCTCCAGAACAGCACCTGCACTAAGAAGCGCTTTGTCAGCCTCTGCCCCTTCCAGCATGCGCAAAACGGGATGATCAAACGACGAGATAACCGGCCGCTTGCGCTGCGGATAAAGCTTCAGCAGTCTGACCGCTTCGATCGCCGTCCGTTTCCGGTCCTCCGGGAGATGCTTAAGTTCAATATTCAGCTGCACATCGTGATGCTGAGCCCATTGCAGGACTCTCTCGAGCGACGGGACCCGTTCGTCTGCAAATTTTGTGTCAAACCAATTTCCGGCAGATAAAGACGTAACATAATCGAACGGCCGCTGCCTGACTAAACCGCACCCCTCTGTCGTCCGGTCCAGCGAATGATCATGTATAACGACCAGCCTGCCTTCTTCAGCGGGCTGCACGTCTAATTCAATCCCTTCTGCTCCTGCTGCCACAGCTTCACGAAAAGCTATCATCGTATTTTCCGGAAATGCACGGGAGAATCCGCGGTGTGCCATAATAATCGGTCTCATCTGATGCCCTCCTTTTGTTTCATCTTACCGCATCCTTAACCCGGACTCCTATAAACGTCTCGTAAAGATCCTGTGTCAATTGTAAAGCCGGCATAGCAAACAGCCACCCAACAAGCCGTTGCGTGGCTGTTTGCTTGACTGGCAAAGCGTCTTAAGGTTTCATTGTTTTCCAGCTGCTCACGTGGTGAATAGCCGTACCGCCATAGTAAGGGCCTGCATAACGGGCCGAAACCTGCTCAAGCTGCTGCTTCATGTAGGCTTCGCCTTCTTCAAAGAAGGTGACATGGTTTCCTTCGTGTGACTGCATCGTTTCGACTCCGACAGTCACCGGTGTTTTATGCTTTGCTGCAAACGCCATTTCATTTTTTACGATTTCAATAATCGCCGAAGCCGTATCCCGGTAAGCCATCAGCGTTACGCCATCGAGCTGCTGAATGACCCATTCTGCCAGATTGCCGCTTCCGTTTTTATTTTTAAAGCTGATTTCATCAAACCAGAAGGGCAGATCAGCTTCCAGTGGAAGCCCCAGTGAAGCACTCTGCCTTTTCGCTGTCAGCAGCAGCGATTGAAAATCAGCAATCGTTTTTACCCGGTTGCTGTTCCAGCTGCTTAGCAGATACGGCTCCACATCAAGGTGAACGCCTTTAAATCGTTCTCCGGCAGCAGCGCGCTTCTGATAGTCCCCCAGCCAGTTCATCATCGCTGTCAGATGACGATCGCCCTTTGGCGCCGCCCATTCCGGAGCACCGTCCAGCGCGTAAACGTCGATCCCTTCCGTTCCGGCACGCCGGATAAAGCTTCTGTAAGACGCCTGCGGTACACTTCGGTCAACTTGTACAAATACACGGTTCACGTTTTTCTCTTTTAAAAAGGCTATCGTACCGCTCTCATCTTCGACAAACATCCACGGATTCCAGAGCCAGGTTGCATTCGGAGCAGAAGATGCTCCGGCGGGCGCCGCCCAAATTCCGGCTGCCATAGCAGTCACCACCAGCATTAACAGGACTTTTTTCATCACAAAAACCCCTTTCTGTGCCAGCCGAGGCTCACAGAAACGGGCCCGGCAACCTGACGACCATTCGCTTTGCAGCGTTTAGGCTCATGGCTTTGCGTCCCACCTTTTCAGCGTGGTTTGCCTTTGTCACATGTTATTTTTGTTACTATTATACCCCTCGAAATACCAAAACATATGAGTAATAACACCTAAAAATTGCATAGTTTTTTATGGTGATGTAAGACTTTCTGTTCACCTGGAATAATATAACATATCTGCCACCAGTTTTTTCATTTTTAAAACCGGAAGCAGGAGCTGCTTCCGGTTTTCAGATGGCATGCTATTTGTTGTTTTCGTGCAGCCACAGCTCATCCGGGTTGCCGAATTCGTTGTAAATGTGGTTGCGTGCTTCTACGGCTTGTTTTCTCAGGCTCTTGTAGTCGAGTCCAATCATTTTGCCGTTCCGCTTTACGGCTTCCCCGCTGACAAACACGGAATCAACGTTGCCGGTATGCGTGCTTGTGACGACAGCCCCTAATGGGTCATTCACCGGGAACAGATTCAGATCATCGGTGCGGATCATAATAATATCTGCTTCTTTACCCGGTGTCAGGCTGCCTGTTTTATGATCCAGCTTCAGCGCTTTAGCGCTGTCGATCGTTGCCATTTCCAGCACCTGGCGTGCATGAATATTTAACGGCGGTCCAGGCATTTCACCTTTAGCCAGAAGCTGATCGTTAATGCGGGAACGTTCTGCCTGTAGCGCGAACTTCATTTGTGCAAACATGTCTCCCCCGGTAGAGGTCACCACGTCTACCCCAAGCGCCGGCTTCACACCGTTTTCAAGGCTCAGGCCTGTTGCAGGATATCCGTGCCCCATCGCCATTTCCACTTCCGGAGTGACCGAAACAGAGCCGCCGTGTTCAGCCAGCAGCTTCATTTCTTCGGGGCTGACCGCATTGGCATGAGCAAAGTTCAGATCCGACCCGAGCAAGCCGGCATTATTCAGCTTCTCAATCGAACGGTCTATTGCTCCCCATGTTCCGAAACCAAGGTGCATGCTCGCAACGCCGTCCAGCTCCCGAGCCAGCTTGATCTCTTCTACTGACGTATCCCAGGAACAAAATTCAGGACCACGGATCGCAAGGCCCATTGTCAGCCGCTGATCTTTAGAAGAGAAATACTGATTAGCGATAGAACGTGCGTCATCACCATTTGTCAGCGTGCTTTCCCGATTCCAGTAGTCGCCGTCACCGGGACAGCCGTATGCGAAGACGCCGCGGATATTCGATTCCTTCAGCCCGCGGATCATTTCCTCAGCATGATCTTTTGAGATGATCATCGTCCAGTCCAAAATCGTCGTCACACCGGCTTCAAGGGCTTCCAGCGCACCGAGCAGATTTCCGATATAGTCGTCCTGCGGGCGTCGTTTCGATCCGATATTACCATAATAAATGCTGCCGAGATATTTCTGCAGCGACCAGTCTGCTCCTGTGTTTCGGATGACCGATTCCCACGTGTGCCGGTGGCTGTCGACAAATCCGGGCATTACAATCATGTTTTCCGCATCAATGACCTCACAGTCCTCAGCCTGAATCTCATGATGCACGTCCACGATCTTTCCGTCTTCTATGAGAATATCCCCTTTTTTGAAATCCCCTTTTGCTGGATCCATCGTCAGGATCATGCCGCCTTTTATCAACTTTTTGCTCATGTTTACCGCTCCTCTCTAAGCATTATCGATTATGATTCTTTTCCACTTTACGTGCACTGTGCAAATCATGCCGAGCTGCGTTCGCACTGCTTGTTCGAGATGCTTTTTCCAGAATGCTATATCTGCGATGGTGACCTCCTGGCTCGTCGAAATCTGAACGGCAATCTGTTCAAAGCCGGTTTGAATCTGCTCGAGCCTGATACCTGGATGCTCATGAATTCTGGTCATATCCTTTAAGCACTTTGGGGAGATGACAATCCGGTCTTTGCCCGTGTAAACCGGTTTGACTACCAGTACTTCCTGCTCCCGTCTGCGCAGCCGGATTAGGAGCTTACGGAACCAGCTCCCCGCAAATGCCGTGCCGACTTCTTCCGGGAGAATCGGTATGACGTGCAGATTCCTCCCTCGCTGCTGTCCTGCATGAAGTGTTTCTTCCTCTGTCTGTATCTCGCTGATCGCGATCCATTCAGACGGATCCGGGAGATTCAGCGCTCGTAAAATGGTACGTACCATGCGTTTGGATGTCCCCAGTACGAGAAGAGACTGCAGCTCATGATCTGCCAGAGCCTGTTTGACTTCATTCCGGTGTGCTTCTGCATGAAACACAGCCCGCTTTACTGCAGCAAGCAGAAGCTGCTCATTTTTAGCTGACCGCCCTGCAAGCCGCCTGCCTTCTTTGATCAGCAGGCCGTCATCGATAATCGCAGCGGCTCCTGTCTGCTCGGCTACTTCGGTTGCGCGGTGGCTTTTTCCTGTGCCGCTTTTTCCATAGAGCCCGTAGATCTTCACGACCGCCTTCTCCTCGAAGGAAAATCAGGAGCACGCTTCTCCATAAAGGCCCGGCATCCTTCCTGAAAATCTGTTTCGTCTGCATAGCGAAACGTTCCGTATGCTTCCGGTGCAAAAAGGGCATCTACAGAGCCTTTTGACAGCTTCGTAATACTTGCGGCTAATTCCAGCGCCTCTTTATCGAGTGCTTCACGGTCCACGATTCGATTCAGCAGTCCAAGCCTTGCAGCTGTTTCATGGCCGTAAATCTCACTCATAAGCAGCAGCTCTTTTGTACGGTGCGGACCGAGAAAACGATCGATTCTTCCGAGAAATTCCGTTCCGAGCCGGATTCCGAGCTTAGCAACCGGTATTCCCATCTTTGTATGCTTTGTGCCGAGTCGGAGAGAGAAGGTAAGCGCAAGAATAAATCCAGCTCCATACACAGGTCCGTCAATCGCTCCAATCACCGGCAGCTTCAGCTTTTCAAACGAAGCGATCGTACTTTCCATCGTTCGAAACGCATTATCCGCCTCTTCCGTTGACATTGCTGCAAACTCCTTAATGTCTGAACCGGCTGTGAAATTACCCGGGACCCCGCGAACAACAACCACTTTATTTTTTGGATTCCCCTGGATCTCCTCAACCGTTCTCCCAAGTTCCTTCCACATCGCCGTTGTCAGTGCATTTCTTGCCTCAGGCCGGCTGATCGTGACCACTGCAATCCCGGCGCCCTCCTGCAACGTGATTTTCCCATCAGGTGCTCGTTTAATTACGATACGCACAGCGCACCTCCTAGCTTAAAAACGTTACGCGGTTCGTCTGCTTACCCAGATCAATAGTGCCGTCACTGCTCTTAATTTCACTTGTGATAACGTCTCCGTCATTTAAATAATGCTCATTTGTTTCCTGGCTTTTGTTTAAGGTTGCCATTTTTTTATCCATTTTTTCAAATGGGTTTAACAGTTCATTCATTTCATCCGGGGAAAGCTTCAGGGCGACGCCGCCCGGTGTTCCTGTCATCAGCAGATCCCCCGGCCAGAAATCCATCATGCCGGAAAGCTCAACCAGCGTCTCCTCCGGCTTGTAGAGAAGCTGAAAAGAATTAGCCTGCTGCCGTGTTTCTCCGTTTACTTTCAGCGTCAGCTCCAGATCGTGCACCTTTTCTGCTTCGTCTTTATCAAACAGATACAGCACTGGTCCGGTCGGACAAAACGTGCGGAAGCTTTTCCCTTTGTACCACTGGTTTTCGGCGAACTGGATGTCCCGTGAGGAGATATCATTGGTGATGACAAAGCCAGCGATGTAGTCGCCCAGCGCGCTGAAATCTTCCGGGAGCTTTTTATCCAGTTTTTTCCCAAACACGAGTCCCAGCTCAATTTCATAATCGAGCAGCGTGACGTGGGCAGGGCTCTCGATATCCGTATCCGGGGCTGCGATAGAGCTTGCTGCTTTCGTGAAGATCAGATTGAATGGCGGACGCCTGGCATCCAGACCGCCTTCTTCCCGGTGTGAAGAATAGTTGGCCCCCTGGCAGACGATCTGAGCGGGAGTTGTAACAGGACTGAGCAGTGTGACATGCTCCGGATTGACTGGATTCCCAGCCGGCTCTGCCTGCTTGGCTCCATGCTCTAAAAACGCAGCCAGCGTCTCAAACTGACCGGCTGGAAATATTCCCTCCTCCGTCAGCAGTCCCCAGTGAATTCCATCATGTTCATAGCGTACGATTCGTTTTCCCATACTGCATCCTCCTTCAGACTATTATTGGCAGCCGTTACAGTGCCGGCTCCGCTTTTGCGAACGTTTCAAAGTTCTTCATAACTGAATCAAGAAAATCGACCGTGCCGGTATCGGTAATTGAGCCGTCTTCTCCCAGTTTCTGATGCACACCGCCGATGAACACTTCGTTGCCCGGCAGCACTCTCGCACTCATACCAGGTGCAGCCAGAATTTGCCGCAGGTGCATCTGACAACGGACGGTACCGAGAAAACCCGGGCTTGCTCCAACGATAAGAACGGGTTTTCCTGTCAGCACCTTGTCCACTCGTGAAAGCCAGTCGAGCGCATTTTTCAGCATCCCAGGGACAGAATGGTTATACTCAGGAGTCACGATGATCACCGCATCGCTGTCCTTAATCTGCTGTTTGAACGCTGCGACTTCATCAGACGGTGTCTCTTCCGTGTCCTGATCGAAATAAGGCAGTTTTTCAAGCTCCGGCATCGTCATCCGGAACGTGTCTGCGTACCGTTCTTTCATAAAATCTGCGATCTTCCGATTGAATGATTCTTTTCGAATGCTGCCGACAAGGACAGTCGTTTGCATATTATATAAGCTCCTTTCGTTCTTGCAGCCAGCTGAGAATAGCCTCCGCCGTTTCGTCCGGCTTTTCCAGCATCACATAATGGCCGCTTCCTTCAATGACTTTCACATCCGCATCTGGCTTGACGCCAAGGACTTTTTCTTCCGCATGCTCCGGCAGAAGTCTGTCTTCACTGCCGTAGATGAACAAAACCGGAACCTTCAGCTGCTCGAGCCGGCTCCACCCGCTGCTGTAATCCGTACACGCTTTAAAGTCGATATATGCCTGTTTCGGCGAGCCTCCGTACGTATCCACCTTCTCTTCCTCTAGCAGCTCTTCATCTACGTGTTTAGCGTAGGAAGCGTGAAACAGTCCGGCTGGATACGTGCCCGCTTTAAGCTTTTTGAGAACGTGCTCATGCACCGGCAGTTCAGGGTGTCCAGCAACAATGATTACGGCTGCCGGATGTCGTATGCTCGTAGCTTCCAAAGCGCAAAGGCTGCCCATCGAATGACCGATGAGTACGGTTTTATCGTCAAACGTGAGAGCTGCACTTTTTTCCTGAATCGACGTGCCCTGAGACAAGTCTGCCGCTCGAACATGAAACGGTTCCAGCTTCGGAGTAAGTCTGCGCCATTTGGAAGGGGTGCCTCCTGCACCGTGCAGCAGCATAAGATTATATGCTTTCATTTAGTTAGGTGCCTCCTTCTTCACTTCCGCTTCGTACTCCTTAAGAAGATGACTCACGGTGTGAAGCAGCGTTTCCATTCGCGCCATCGCTTCATCTTCCTTGCCTTCAATCACCGCAGTCATCACATCCCGATGCAGATCCAGCGCCATCTTTCTGCTGTTATCCCCTGCACGCTGCAACATTCTCATTGTCGTGTGCCGGCTTTGATAAAGACCTTCCTGAAGCGTTTGAATCAGGCTTTGCATCAGTTCATTATGGGAGGCGTGCAGAATTGCTTCGTGAAACGCCGCATCCGCCTCCACCCAGTCATCTTCATTATCCACCGACTGCTCCAACAGATCGAACCGGTGCCGGATCGTGGCAATATCTTCTTCATCGGCGTTTTTCGCTGCCAGCTTTACAGCCGCCGGTTCCATTGCCAGACGTACTTCTGTCAGCTGCATCAAAAACGACTGATTTTCTTCCGCTGCTGCAGCCCAGGAAATAATATCCGGGTCCCACCAGAGCCAAGCTTCCCGGTCCCGGACTACCGTTCCGGTCCGCGTAGAAGATTCGATCAGCCGTCTGGCGCTGAGACCTTTCATCGTCTCTCTTACCACCGTCCGGCTGACGCCCTTCATTTCACTCAGCGTTTCTACTTTAGGCAGCAGCTCTCCAGGCTTGCGCTCCCCCTGAACAATACTGCTGCCAAGCTCATGCAATAGCTGCTCACTTAAATTTTTTGGCATAGACTCCACTCTCCTCCTGAATCAGTACGTTCAGCATAAGCTGAAAGGCGCAGTATGTGAAGTCCTGAAGCTAAACGAGCGCTTTCTCAAAATCGACGCCCCAGAGAGACAGGCACTCATCCGTGCTCCATACCTTTGGCTTTTGCGGGAAATCGCGATGCCACGGGCGCGGATCAAAAATACCGAGCTCCTTAATGAAAACATCTCCGTCTGTAAACAGTTCTATCAGGTTTCCTTCCGGATCATAGTGATAGCAGGCAATGTTATGCCCCGCACCATGCCGGGAAGGCCCCCACTCCAGATGGACACCGTTCAGGCGCATAAAATCAAGTGTTTCCACGAGGTGATTGTAGCTTCGAAGCTCCAGTGCCAGATGGTGCATCCCCTTCGTTTCCGAGGTAAAGAAATTGAGAACGTGATGATCGCAATTGCAGGTCATAAAACCGAAAAAGTCTTCAATCCAATCGGTGTTGTAAAAGCCGAGTTTTTCGTAAAACGCAACCTGCTTTTTCGCATCAGACACCCGAATCGACAAGTGCCCTACCTTATTCGGACGGATCCCTTCTTTTTGAAATCCCCGTTCTTCTGCCAGATCCATTTCCGGGTAAAGCTCTACCGTATAACCATCCGGATCCTTGAACTGCAGGGCTTCTTTCACCCCCGGAGCCGGATCATGCAGCAGATCCGCTTCGATATCAAGTGACTTGAGGTGATCTTTTACATCATTGATGCTGCCGTCTGCTGTGTACTGAAAACCAAATTTGCTGATGCCGCTTTCCGTCGACTCTTTCAAAATAATGTTATGATGATCCGTCGAGCTGCTAAAGTAAGCGCTTCCATTTTTTTCATCAGTTAATCGAAAACCTACAATGGACTCATAATACGTTTTCATGGCCTGAAGATCCTGAACTTTGAACTCTACGTAACCGAGCTTAAACACATTCAGCATGGCTATGCTCCTCCTCTTTATGAAGTTGGATTAATAATATAATATTATTAATATTTCGTCAACGCATATGCATAAAACGTTACGTGAGCTATAAAGAAGGCTCTGATCAGGACTGGTGCTGACAGAAATAACGGTGAGGCTCCTCTTTCCGCGGGCATCTGTCCTGCATTCGCTTTCCCTGCAGGAAAGAGAAAGTACAAAACGATTTCTGCCGAAGCACTACGCAGCGGGGGCTTGCCGCGGTGCAGTGACGTTTTTCTACTATCAACATTGAACAGAGCTAAAAAAAAGACGCGGGCTGCAGCAGCCGCACGTCTGTCTCATCTTAATTTAAGACTCTTTAAAAATGGTTGACCATTCGTTTCTTCGTTCCAGCATGGCAGAAGCAATTTCTTTTGCTCCTTCGAGGGAGTGCGAGGCTGCCCATCCGCACTGAACTTCGTTGCAGCCCGGAACTTCATCTGCCTTTAAAACATCATGCAGCGTTTTTTCCACAAGCTCCAGCACTCCGTCATAATGATCATCGTTAATCAGACTCAGATAAAAACCTGTCTGACAGCCCATCGGTGAAACGTCGACGATCCGCTCGTGATGATTACGGCTGAACTCAGCCATCATGTGCTCGAGTGAATGCAAGCCGGGCATATCCATATGTTCTTCGTTTGGCTGGCAGAAGCGGATGTCATACTTATAAATCGTATCGTTCGTTCCCTCTACTTTTCCTGCCAGGCGGATATACGGTGCATCTACTTTCGTGTGGTCCAGATTAAAGCTTTCCACATTCATTTTCTGTGCCATCGTGCCCCTCCTTTAAACAATCGTTGGTGACAGTGTATCATGTTTTCCTACTTGACTCGAATACTGTGGCGTCAACCGGCGAGGATCAGCCAGAGAACCGTCAGCAGAATCGCCTGGAAAAACGTCAGCTGTAAATCTTTTTTCCACGGCCGTTTTGTAACAAACACCATCGCCCGCAGCAGCGCAAACAGAATCAGCCAGAAAATAAGAACGAGCAGGATATAATTCAGGATCATTTGTCTCCCCCCTGCCTTCCATTTTACACAGGAAGACGTCCGTCTGCGAGCACCAAAAAGATTCCTCTCCGTCAGTGGGAAGGCATCTTCAGTGTTCGTTTACGTCAGAGTAGCTACGCTTTATCAAACATGTTATCTGTAATCATGATGAACTATTCCAGTTTATGGTTTCCTTCGATCAACAAGCCCGTGCCAGGCATAGTCAACCGTTTCTGCTGCGGCCACCAGCTTCCGGGCAAGCCGGCCGTTCTCATCGCGCAGTCTGCGGTCCGAAGATTCTGCCGGCACAATCCCATTGCCCATTTCTTCCAGAATCACAACAAGGTGCGTTCGTTCAGCAAGCGTGTGGAGCCAGCTCAACACCTCTTCGGAACTTCGACCTTCGCGCAAAAGCATTTCACAGTTATCAACAATCGTAACAGCTGACCCGCTTAAATTGTCTGAGCCGGCTTTTACCCATTCTGCTTCGGGGTAGCTTCCAGCGGCATGCTCCCTTTTTCCAGCGTAGGCACCGCCGATAATGATGTGCATATCCACCCTTCTTTCTGTCGGCTGAGTGTGAGGCGGAAGGCACCGCCATGCCGTACTTTATACTGCCAAAGATGTTCAGCTGCACCGGTCAGCATGAGCAGCGTGCGGATCACGCCGCCGTGCGTAACAGCAACGACACGCTCCGGCTCGCGCTCGAGCATATCGGTGTACCAGCCGGCGACACGCTCCTTCAGATCATTCCACGATTCGCCTCCAGGGGGCCTCCTCGTGACAGGATCATCTACCCAGCTCCGGTATGCGCTGAGGTGCTTCAGCTGTTCATATGTGTGCATCTCCCATTCTCCAAAATGCATTTCACGAAGCCGTTCATCAAACTGCGGTGTTAATTCGAGCGCTTCAGCAGTCTGACGGCAGCGAAGCAGATCACTTGCGTGCACCTCCTGCCAATCTGCGGCACCGAGAAGCTCTTTTAACTCCTCCAGCGTTTTCTTCGCCTGTGACGACACGGGTTCATCTGTCCAGCCCAAATACTGCTTGGCCAGATTTGCTTCAGTTACACCATGACGAACAATGTCCAAATGAATAGTACGGTTAGTATCCATAGTTCCCCTCCTTCGATCGAAGCCCCAGCGAGATCTCCGTTAATTCCGTTAAAATGCTTCAAATACCAGCCGCGAACACACACGCAGAAAAGCAGCAGCGCTGCACCGGCTGCGATTCCTGCTGTTCCCGCTGCAAAACAGGCGGCAGCCAGCGGCAGAGCCGCTATCCAGGCGTCGACTGGTTTCGTATGCTGCTTCCAGACTGCGGCAAGGCCGTCAGCGTGCGCTGTTTTCGTAAAAACGAGCAAGTAGACAGCAGCCATTCTGCCGGCTGAGGGGATAAGCAGGAACAGCCATGGATTCATACCGGCCGTCAGCAGCTCATAAATCAGAAGCAGCTTCCAGAGAAGCAGTACGATGACGCTTACCATGCCGAAGCTGCCGACCCGGGGGTCCTGCATAATTTCCCATTTACGATCGAGCGGCGCATTGGAACCGACCGCATCAAAGGTGTCCATCCAGCCATCCAGATGCAGAGCTCCGCTGATCCAGATGAAATAGGTGAGGATAAGCGCTGCTGTGACCGCTGACGAGGTGACATTCTGGGAGGCAAGAGCGGCAGCGGGCAGACCGATCAGCAACCCGATCAACGGGTAAAAACGGAGCGCCCACCTGGCTGACGCTTCATTCCAGTCTGCCTGAACCGGCACGGGCACCCTCGTTAAAAACTGCATCGTTAAAATAAATCCATGCGCTGCCTGCTTCACAGTGACTTCCCCTTCCAGCAGACAGGTATACCTGCCTGCAGTTGATACACATTATCTGCACGCTTTGCGAGCAGCCGGTGGCCGGCTTCCAGCACCTTTACATAGCGGTGTACCTCAACGGAATCCGGCAGCACCGCTTCATTGACATCGTTGGATACAATCGTCAGCAGCAGCTCCCGGCGCCTCGCTTCGTCAAGAAAGGCCTCCAGCGCATCTGCGACTTGTTGCTCGGAGTAATGCTCCTGATACAACAGATTCGCCGTCCAGATCGTCAGGCAGTCCAGCAGCACGGCCCCTTGTTCCGGAAGCACATCGAGCAGATTCACCGGTTCCTCCGTCAGCTGAAAACGGCTGTTTCGATCCTCGCGGTGTTTGGTTATCCGACTTTCCATCTCAGCATCTGTTACTCGTGCTGTCGCCAGATAAACGGGATGTTCCTTTTGAGTCAGGACGAATTGTTCTGCCCAGTCGCTTTTTCCTGATCTCGCTCCTCCGCTGATAAACGTCAGTACATGTCTGCCCACTTCTGCAGCACCTCCATCAGTCGCCTGTTATCTTTCCGGGTGCGGACGGCGAGCCGAAGCGCCCGTCCGTCCAATCCTCGAAAGCTGTATGTATGACGGGCAGCAATGCCGCTTTCAGCCAGGAAAGCGAGCAGCGGTTCGTGATCCGAAAGCAAAGAATCCTGAAGCAGATAATAGTTGACGCTCGTATCCGACATGGTAAAGTTCTGCGGAAGCTGCTCCCGGATCCACTGCAGTTCGTCCTGCAGCCAGAAGCGCGTTTTGCGAACAAAAGCCTCTTCCTCCATCATGCTTTTAAGCAGCGTTTCGCTGATCGTATTGACGCTCCACGGAACCTGCCTCTCCCTCATAATGCCGGCAAGAGTCTCCCCCGACAGAGCGAAGCCGCAGCGAAGCCCTGGAACGGCAAACATTTTCGTCATGGAGCGGAGCAAAATGAGCTTATCGTGCTGAGGAAGCAGATCATTCAGCTTCTCATATTCAGGCAGAAAATCAACGAACGCTTCGTCCACAATGATTGCCGTATTCGGAAGATCCTTCAGCAGCTGCCGGACATCCCGTTTGGCGAGCGTCACTCCGCTCGGATTATGAGGGCGGTTTAAAAACAGCATATCAGCCCCCGTTTCTGTCACTGCCTGCACCAGCCTGTCAGAGATCCCTCTCTCCACGGCGCCGTCAACTGTATGAACGTGAATCCCGTAATGAGCGCAGGCCCGCCGATATTCACTAAAGGCCGGCTCGGCAATCACTGCTTTCCCGCCGGCTTTCAGTGAGGCAGCGAGGAACACAGCCTCTGCTCCACCGTTCGTTACACATACATGCTCCGGTTCCACCTGCTCTGCAGCAGCGATTTTGCTGCGGCAAGCTGTATACGACGGATCCGGATAGCGATCCGTTTCTGACAGCGCTTGCACTGCTGTTTCCAGCATTCCATCCGGTGGACCGAGTGGATTGATATTCGCGCTGAAATCCAGCCACTGCGATTCAACTGAACGATACACCGATAAGTAATTCGGCTGCCCGCCGTGATCCGGCCACTTCACCATTTACCTTCCTCCTAACCATACTACCATCATCAGACCTGCAGCTGCTCCAAACAATGAGGCACCATATAAAATCCGGACAGCGGGTTTTATGTCGCTTTTCTCAAGCTTTTTTGAGCCCGGTCCCATGACTGCACGATGTGAGATCTGACCGCGATAATAGTTATTGCCTCCGAGCTGCACGCCTAAGAATCCGGCCATAAACGCTTCGGACCACCCGCTGTTTGGACTCGGATGCTTCCGTGCATCCTGCAGGGCCCAGCGGAACCCCTTCCCTGCACGTTTAGGACTTATCAGCGTGGCAGCGCCGGCCATTAAGAAAAGCGTCAGTCTGGCCGGCAGCCAGTTGGCTGCATCGTCCAGCCTGGCGGAGGCCCAGCCAAAAGCTGCATACTCTTCGCTGCGGTACCCGACCAAGGAATCGAGCGTGTTCACGGCTCGATAAGCCATCGCAAGCGGCGGCCCGCCGATAAACGCATAAAACAGTGGAGCGGTCACGCCGTCCACTGTGTTCTCTGCAACTGTTTCCACTGTTCCCCGGACGATCTCCGCTTCGTTCAGCCGCTCCGTGTCGCGCCCGACAATCATTGAGAGTGACCGGCGCGCTGCCGGTAAATCACCTTTAAAAAGCGGGACTGCCACCGCGTCGGCAGCTTCTTTCAGCCCCCGGCAGGCGATGGTGGAAGCCGTCATGAAGGTGCCTGCTGCAATCGCAGCGAACGGATGCAGCAGCCAGGCAGCGTAAAGGATGCCTGCCGAAACGAGCCAGACGGCAGCTGGCACGGTTACAGCAAGCAGCACACCCTTCCGCCTTCTGGCATGCTCCGGTCCGTGGTTCAAGTGCCGGGTGCCAAATGCGATCAGGCGGCCCATCCCCGATACCGGATGCGGCAGACGCTTGGGATCCCCAATCACCCAGTCAACGAGAAGCGCCGCCGCGGCCGTCCACCCCGGGATGATCATGCGTGAGTCTCCTTCCAACGCCTGTCCGCCCGCACCGCTTCTTTCGTCGCTTCATAGACAATGCGGCCGATCCCCCGTCCAACAGGCGTTCCGGATCCCGCATAAGGCGTCCGTTTCCCCTGCTGGGTCGCGGCGATAACGAGCGCATCCGTAGAAGTGCTTGTAGCAGGGGTTCCAGTTTGAGGATCACGAACATCTTCATCCCGCAGTGCCTGCACCTTCGCTTCTACTGCAGACATGCACGCATTAACGAGTGCTCCATCCGTCAAGTTCGCATCTACTGCCAGGAAGGTGTTAATCGTCCCGATTTTTTCCCGCTCCAATTCCGGACCGTCGTAGGTTATATCGACCGCGTTTCCGGTGCCTGCCGTCACGACAGCGGTGAACGCGATACCGTTGATGGTTTCTTTTCGAATCACGGCCATTTCTGTTTTCACAGCGGTCATCAGGCCAATCGACTGTTCGACCGGCAGACTGCGTTTTTCCAGCCACGCTTTCATGTCGGCTTCCGGAGTGCGGCTGCTGTATTGTTTGTCGACGTGAAAATTTGCAATGTGGCGAATCCATTGAATCCCTTCCCCGGCCACCCCGTTGGAAATTGTCCGCAGCGGCTTCGGACTTGAAATTTTGACCAGGTTCCGATCAGCTTCCACGGTGACGCTTTCGTGAAGGGATATGACAGATTCATCCTGCTTTTTCGGGTTCATGAGCAGCTGCGGCCGCGGCAGCGTCGGGTGAGACTGCGTCCAGGTTTCTACTCCGTAAATACTGGATAGACGTTCTGAACGGCGCATGATATCGACCGGCCCCGTTTCCTGCAGCTTTCCTTCATGAATAAGTCCGACGCGGTCACAGTAAAGGGCCGCAATGTTTAAATCGTGCAAAATCGCAAATACGGTTAGTCCCTGCGTTTTCTGCCGCTCTTTTAATACGTTCAGCATGTCAAACGTGTGCCGAATATCCAGGTGATTCGTCGGTTCATCCAGCAGCAGCACCTCCGGCTCCTGTACGAGGGCCTTGGCGAGCAGCACCCGCTGCTTTTCACCTCCGCTTAACCGGAAGAACGACGTATCCCGAAACCTTTCCGTGTCGGTGAGCGCCATAATTTCATCGATAAGCGCCCTGTCTTCCCGGCTCAGCATTTTAAAAAGTCCTTTTTGAAAGGCATATCGGCCGAGCCGGATCACTTCCTCGACCGTAAAATCGAATGAGACATTTGTTTCCTGTGTAAGAACGGCAATTTTTCTGGCACGCTGAACTGGAGACATCGTTAACAGCGAAGCACCCTGAAGCGATACATCACCAGTTTCAGGTTTAAGGGAGCCGCTGACAAGCTTGAACAGCGTCGTCTTCCCGCTGCCGTTGGGACCGAGCAGGCCGAAAAACTCTCCCTGTTTAATATGAAGGTTCATCGATTCGATGATTGGAGGGCCGCCGTAGCCGCCGCTCAGTCCGGTAATGTTCATGCCAGCTTCTTCCCCTTTCCGATGCGGTTTCTAATAAGCAGAAACGCAAACATTGGTGCGCCGATCAGCGCTGTAATCACACCTATTGGCAGTTCCTTTGGTGCAATAATCGTTCTTGCCGTGATATCTGCAAAGATTAAGAAGGCCCCTCCGATAATCATGGAAATTGGCAGTACGTGCCGATGATCCGGGCCGGTAACGAGCCGCACGAGGTGCGGGATGACCAGACCGACAAAGCCGATTGTCCCTGATACAGCAACAGCTGCGCCGGTCAGCAGTGACGCTCCGCCGAGAATAAACACTTTTCCACGGCCGACGTTTACACCAATATGACCGGCAGCTTCCTCTCCGAGAGCGAGCGCGTTTAAGTCCCGATAGCGGGTGACGAGCATAACGGAACCGATAATCAGGAATGGTACGATCAGCTGTACGTAGCTCCAGCCGCGCATACCGACACTTCCATACAGCCAATAAATGATCTGCGTCATTTCATCCTGGCTGCCAAGCGAGATAATCAGCGAAATGATCGAACCGATAAACGCACTGACGATAATTCCCGCAAGGATAATCGTTTCGATCGCCAAACTTCTGCTGCTGAGCTTTACAAGTCCGAACACAAGCATGAGCGTGAGAAACCCGCTCACAATCGATACAGCCGGGAGCGTAAATGCACCAAGTCCAACGATGGTGAGCTGGAAAAAGATAACGAAAACCGCACCGAGGGCCGCACCGGAGGAAACACCGATCGTATAAGGATCCGCAAGCGGGTTTCGCAGCAACCCCTGAAATGCAGCCCCGGCAAGCGCAAGCGACGCGCCAACGCAGAGGGCCAGCAGCACTCTCGGCAGCCTGATTTCCCAAATAATGGAGTACTGATTAGACGGAACATCATCCAGCAGGTGGAAGCCGATCGTTTTATCGAGAATAATATGCACAATATGCGGAACCGGGACCGTTACGCTTGAATAAAACAGTCCAAGTGTTATCGCAGCAGCAAGAAGACCGAGGCTTCCTGCATAGTAAAGCCACGCTTTATTCGAAAACATCCGGATATACAGCCTCAGCTACAGCACGAGTTCCTTCAACAAGACGCGGACCGGAGCGCGTCACGATATCACTTTGCACATCGTGTACATCCTCATTTTCTACAGCAGGAACGTCAGCCCAGCCGTCACGGTTCATCACCTCTTCTTGAGGATCTTCCACGTAATAGCCGTAAGTCGTCACAATCGTGTCCGGCTCCAGTGAAACGATTTCTTCTTCGGTCAAATTCACCCAGCCTTCATGCTCTTCCGCTGCGTTTTCCGCCCCGATCGTCTCCAGCATCTCATGCATGAAGGTGCCGGTACCAGTAGTGAAAATATCCGGGGATGGTGCTACTTCCACCCAAACGCGCTTGCGCTCTTCTTCGTCAATCGTTTCCCCGAGCTCCGCAAGCTCCTCCATGCCGCTCTCCATCTCCGCTATTAGCTCTTCTGCATTTTCTTCTGTTCCGGTAAGCATGCCGAGTGTTTCAATCGTGTCATAGGTGCCTTCAAACGATTCGGCATTCCGCACGACAACGACATCAATTCCGGCATCACGGAACTGCTCTAAAATATCATCATGACTGGAGGCGTGATAGTCCGAAACGAGGGCCATGTCAGGCTCTAAAGAAAGGATCCGTTCCACGTCCATGTCCTGAGCCCCGACATTTTCAATCTCTAGTGCCTCTTCGGGATAATTACAATACTCCGAAACCCCTACGAGTCTGTCGCCCGCGCCGATTTCAAATAATATTTCGGTGTCGCTGGGCTGCAGCGTAACAATAGTTTCCGGTTCTTCATCGATTGTCACTTCATTTCCGGCGTTATCCGTTATCGTCACCGGAAATTCGCCGGCAGTTTCATTATTCTCATTACCTTCGTCTGCTTCGTCATTCTCACTATTCGTCGCAGCTTCCTCTTCTTCTTCCACCTCATTGCTGTCTGCGGTGTTCTCATTTGCTTCCTGATTGTCCGTGTTCGTGTTCCCGTTCTCATTGTTTCCCTCTGTCCCGCATGCGCTGATGATGAGCGCGGCTGATAGCAGAAGCGGTGCCGTCATTTTTTTCATCGTTACTCCCCCATGATTATGTAGTGGAACGTAAAAAAACGCCGCCCTTCGAAGGACTGCGCTGAATAAAATGCATGAAGAGAGCCGTTTCAGATTCCCGGAAATCTCCTCGTCTGCACTTCAAACAACCTTTTTCCCGAAGGTGTTTAAATCGACAAAGAGGCAGGTCTCCTGACTTACGCATAAACGGCATCCTCACCCTTCCCGCGGAATGCAGTGGATTGTGAAATGCCTGTGCGTTTACAGTGGCGGGTCCGTGCCGGATTTACACCGGCTTCCCTTTTCATCGGCTGATGCCGACACCTCTCTGCTGACGAGCGTTACGTTTTTCAGTTCTACTTTGTATTATAGTATGGACTGCTGGAAAAAGTCTACATCTGTTCTGTCAGGCAAGGCCGATATCGGCAAACGTCGCCATTTCTTCCGTCAGCGCCTGTGCCATTTTTAGCAGCGGATAAGCAGCGGCCGCGCCGGTTCCTTCGCCGAGACGCATCCCTAGATCAAGCAGTGGTTCTCCGCCAGCTGCTTCCAGCGCCGCTGCATGACCTGCTTCTGCAGATTTGTGTCCGTAAAGAAAAAAGCGCTCTGCTCCTGGTGCAAGTTTTGCTGCGGCAATAGCGGCAACAGTTGCGATAAACCCGTCTACGAGCACCGGCTTCCGCATAGAAGCTGCCCGAATCATTGCACCTGTCATGGCTGCGATCTCCAGCCCGCCTAAATCAGCTAATATGTGAAGCGGTTCCTTCGCATCTGACCGCTTCACCGCTCGCCCGATCACCTCGATTTTATGCTTGAGCTGCTGCCCCTCTACACCTGTCCCACTGCCCGCTGCCGCTTCCGGAGAAAGTCCCTTGTACGCACACAGCAGCGCGCTGCTTGCCGTCGTATTGCCGATGCCCATGTCCCCGGGGATGATAATATCTGCCTTTGAAACTTCAACGGCGTCGGCTCCAATTTGAAGTGCCTGTTTTACTTCTGCTGTAGTCATCGCCGGTTCCTTTGCTATATTTCCGGTACCGCGACGAACGTTGCGGTTGATAGCTGCCGTATCAGTTGCATCAATCCCCACGTTATACACATAAACATCTGCTCCGATCTGTCTCGCGAGAACGTTAACCGCTGCTTTACCGGCCACAAAATTCTGCGCCATCAGCGCGGTGACTTCTGATCCGTAAAGCGAGACACCTTCAGCTGTCACCCCGTGGTCTCCTGCAAACACAAGCACCGCCGGCTTGTCTGTCTGAACCGTTCCCTGCATGCCCGCAAGCATGACAGCAAGTTCCTCCAGTCGTCCAAGGCTTCCCTGCGGCTTCGTTAACGTATCCAGATGCATCCGCATCTTTTCAGCTGCTAGTTTATCGATCTCAGGTATGTTCTCTGCCGCTTCACGCCAGTTCATCCGTTTGTCTCCCTTCGTTCATCAGCCGTTCAATCAGCTCCATATCAAGATGTGCTTCGACTGCATCGGCCAGGCGGTCAAACGCCTTCGTTTTCTCTTCTGAAACGTTCACTCTCCGGACAGGCGGGAGGGCTTTTTGACGTCTCAGGCTGTCCAGCAGGGCGTGGCGGAAGGTATCGTTATGAAAAATGTCATGCATATACGTGCCGTACACATTGTTCACTGCCGCGCTGCTGCCGTGAGACCCGCCGGATAACCACACCGGAGCTCTGTGAACGGTCTGCCCCATGTGCAATTCATACCCGGTGAGCGGATGCACCTCACGCTCCCAGTTGACGCTCGCTGACATTCGCACCGTCGTTTTCTCTGGATTCATCACCGTATACATCTCCGGGACTAAATTCAGCCCCTGACATAGTTTCAGCTCAGCATCAGCAGCTGACGGATCCTCAACGGTTTTGCCAAGCAGCTGATAGCCGCCGCAGATTCCGATGATTGGAATCTCTCCCGCTTTTTTTGCAATCGCTTTGTTCAATCCGCTCGTTCTCAAAAATTGTCCATCGGCAACCGTCGTTTTGCTGCCAGGCAGAATAAGCAAATCAGGTTCCCCTAGCTGCTCAGGCCGCTCGACGAATCGCACAGCGCAGTCCGGTTCAAACCGGAACGGGTCCAGATCCGTGTAATTGGATAGGTAAGGAAAGCGAATAACCGCAATATCGAGGTCCCTGCCAGCCGTTTCTTTCCCGTAGGATGCTAAGCCAAGCGAATCCTCTTCTTCCAGACGGAGATCCGGCAAATAAGGCATCAACCCTGCGACCGGCTTTCCGGTATACTCCTCCAGCCAGTCCAGACCCGGCTGCAGCAAAGACTGATCTCCGCGAAATTTATTAATGATGAAGCCCTTCACACGCTTTCTGTCTGCTTTACTAAGCAGCTCGAGTGTGCCAACGATCGACGCAAAGACGCCTCCCCGGTCGATATCCGCTGCAAGCAGGACTGGCGCATCAGCCATGCGGGCAATGCGCATATTCACGATTTCCCGGTCCTGCAGATTAATTTCAGCCGGACTTCCAGCTCCTTCAATCACGATTCGCTCTGTTCTGGAGGCTAGGCGGTTATAGGCATCCGTTACCGTCTGAAGTCCTTTCTCAAAGTACTGCTCCCGATATTCTGTTGCTTCCATTGCGCGAAGAACCTTGCCGTTTACAACGACCTGCGACCGGTTATAGCCGGATGGCTTGAGCAGAATCGGGTTCATGTCCGTGTCTGCTTCTATTCCGCACGCTTCGGCCTGCATGCCCTGCGCCCGGCCGATTTCAAGACCATCCGCCGTGATATACGAATTAAGGGCCATGTTTTGCGACTTAAACGGCGCTGTCTTAAAGCCCTGACGCGCAAATACGCGGCAGAGGCCAGCAGTCAGCACGCTTTTCCCAGCATCGGAATGCGTGCCTTGAATCATCAGCGGTGCTGCTTTCATTAAAATTCGATCCCTTTAATTGCCGGAATCCCCTCGTCGTAATAATGCTTCTCGGCTTCTGTGACAGAAACGAGATCAGCGGCTTCTTTTATTTTCTCATGTGCGTTTCGCCCCGTCACAAGTACGTGGACGTGCTTCAGACGGTTGATGAGAGCCGAAAGGACGTCATCGAGCGGAAGCACATCGTCGATTGGAAAAGAATCTATTGCAAGGGCGTTGTTCAGCTCATCCAGAATGACGACATCGTAGCTTCCATCCAGTGCTTCTACTGCTTTCGGCCAAGCCGCACGCAGTGCTTCACGGTGTTCTTCCGGCGTCTTTGTCCACGTAAAGCCGATGCCAAGCTGTTCTACTTCAACCCCAAGCTTTCGCAGCGAGATCGTTTCCCCATATGTACGCTCCGGCGATTTAATAAACTGCAGCATTTTTACACGCATCCCTCTACCAGCTGCCCGTACCGCCGTTCCAACAGCCGACGTCGTCTTTCCTTTTCCGTTTCCTGTCTGCACCAGCATCATGCCTCGCTGTTCTGCCATGTCAATTCCTCCTTTTTATTCAGGCAGGCTGAACACCTGCATCTGCTGCGTCCTAGTATATGCGAGTTAGCGGAATTTGCAAAGTCTGCCCCCTGAGCTGATTAGTCAAGCCAAGCCGGTGGCGGCCGTTTTGCAGCGAGGCCTCGGGGCTTGCTGCAAAAAACAACTTTCAGGCGCATGCAAAGGTAACAGAAAGCAGATAAGCCAAGCGGAAGCCCCCGGCTCAAGCTGTTCAATGACCATAAAGAAGACGGACCGATGATGATCGGTCCGTCTTTCAGAGTGTTGATAAAGTCATTTTAAGTGAATAACGTTGCATCTGCCTGTATCTGCGGACACTCGCTTTCCGGAGGGAACGGGCTCAGCTAACCGCTTCCTCCTGCTGTCGGAAGCGCTGGATC
>NZ_JAATHJ010000003.1 GCF_012034335.1 Alkalicoccus luteus
TCTTCTTCGTAATCATCTGCGTTCGATATGTCAGCAGCATCGCCGAGAAACCGGTGTCCGTAAGTAATACGTCCCGTCGGAATACCTGTAATTTCAAACGGAATTACATCCGTGCCAAATACAGCCGTCAGCCATTTAACCGGTCTCACATAGCGAAGCTGATAGGAACCCCACTTCATGTTTTTCGGGAAAGTTAAATCAAGCAGAACGCCGCGAAGCTCCGGCAGAAGCTCCATCGTACGCTTTCCTGTCGTTTTCTTTAACGCAAATACGTAGCGTTCACCTTTTACTTCCTGCAAATAAAGATCGTCTGTGTCGACCCCCTGCCCTTTTGCAAAGCCAAGTGCAGCCTTTGTCCATTCTCCATCATTTCGAGCAATTTTTTCGGAAGGTCCTCTTGCTTCTGTTTCCATATCCGGCTGCTGATCCGGAACCTGCTCTACCTTGACCGCAAGCCTTCTCGGTGTGGCAAAGCTTTTGACCGCCGTGTATTCGAGACGCTTTTCTTTCAGCCAGTCCTCCACTTTGCTCTGAAGCTCCTGTCTGGCTTTCGTAACAAACCTGGCCGGCATCTCTTCCAGGCCTATTTCAAGCAGCAGTGTCGATTTACTCATGGCTCAGTTCCTCCTTCAGCATTGGAAATCCTAATGACTCTCTCGCAGCATAATATGTTTTAGCGCACTCCCTTGCCAGATTCCGCACGCGGGTAATATAGCCTCCACGCTCTGTCACAGAGATGGCCCCTTGTGCATCAAGAAGGTTAAAGACGTGCGAGCATTTCAGAACGTAATCGTAGGCTGGTATCACTAGCTCTTCACGCAAGCAGGAAGCAGCCTCTTTTTCATAGGTGTTGAACAAGTCAAACAACATGCTCCGATCTGCCGTTTCAAATGCGTATTTAGATTGCTCATATTCGTTTTGCCTGAATACATCCCCATACGTAAACCCGTTTACCCACTCCAGATCATATACATTTTCTTTATCCTGAATATACGATGCCAGCCGCTCAAGGCCATACGTTATTTCAACTGAAACCGGACTTGCGTCCAGACCGCCTACCTGTTGGAAATAGGTGAATTGCGTAATTTCCATTCCGTCCAGCCACACTTCCCAGCCAAGTCCCCAGGCCGCCAGCGTCGGTGCTTCCCAGTTATCCTCTACGAAACGAATGTCATGTTTCAGTGGATCGATGCCGAGCTGACGGAGACTTTCCAGATACAGCTCCTGAATGTTGTCAGGTGAAGGCTTCATAATGACCTGAAACTGGTGATGCTGATAAAGCCGGTTCGGATTTTGACCGTACCGTCCATCAGCCGGTCTTCTTGAAGGCTCTACGTAGGCCACGTTCCACGGTTCAGGACCAATGCTTTTTAAAAAAGTCATTGGATTCATCGTACCTGCGCCTTTTTCGACGTCGTAAGGCTGAAGAAGCAGGCAATTTTGTTCTCCCCAGAATTTTTGCAGCGTCAGAATCATTTCTTGTACATTCATCACGCATTTCCTCCTTGTTATTCACTAGTCAGATCTCGTATCGGTGCAGGAACGAAAAAACTCCCGTCCCTATATCCGCACCAGTTACGGATATAGGGACGAGAGTTGTTGTCTCCCGCGGTTCCACCCTACTTGCGCCGGTTAAGCGCCTCTTTCATCAACAGCCTGCTCCGAAATGCCTTCACTGAGGAGTGTGTCCTCCGGCTTCCACTATCCCGGAATCGCTGTTTGACGTATCTCTCAGCTACTACTTTTCCTCTTTGCAGTATCGTTTCTAAAGCTTACGAAAGATCATCGTTTCTGTCAACATAAAGATCATCCATTTTTTCCAGCTGTTCCAGGAAGCGCTTTGATTTAATATAGACGCCAACATATTCCTCATAATAGGCATCAAGAAGAACTTTCAGCTGCTTTTTCGTTTCCGGTTTTACAGAAGTTTTACCAATCCTCGCTGGGCTGATCTGCTGAAACAGGCGCATGAGCCTCACTGCACCAGGGCCTGCCGGCAGCGAATAGCGGCGTAGATGGAGGCAGTCACTGCACAATACACCAGCGTGTTCAAGAGAAAACTGCAGCTGCTCTTCAACTGTACCGCAGTTCACACAGGCGTGAAGAGTCGGGGCAGCACCGGTAACATAGAGCATTTTTGTTTCAAACAGCCGAATGAGTACTTCCGGGTCCTCTGCTCCATTTATATGCTGTAAAATATGATAAAGCAGATCATACAAACCAGGATAAGCCTGATTATCTTCTGTCAGCTTGTCGAGAAGCTCTACGGCGTAGGAAGCATAAGCTGTTTTAATTAAATCGCTTCTGATGTGCCGGTGGGAGTCAATGATGTCAGCAGAAGATAAGCTCCCCATGCCTCTGCCTTTCGAATAGACAAATACAGCCTGGATAAACGGCTGTGCCGCAGAAGCAAAGCGGCTTTTCGTTTTTTTGGCCCCTCTGGCCATCAGCGCTGCTTTACCCGATTCTTCCGTAAATACCGTCAATATTTTATTCGTTTCTCCGTAGTCAGTAGTCCGGAGTACGATGCCTTCCAGTTTATGAAGCACTCAACCTGCCTCCTTCAGCGGTCAGTATTCGTCCTGATCGTAGCCGAATCCCCGCAGCTGTTTAGGCTTGTTGCGCCAGTCCTCTTCCACTTTGACCCAGATTTCGAGAAAAATCTTTGATCCGAGCATTGTTTCAATATCCTGCCGGGCCAGTTTGCCGATTTCTTTCAGCATCTTCCCCTGTTTGCCGATAATAATGCCTTTTTGTGAGCTTCGTTCCACGACTACAACTGCACCGACATAAATCGTTTCACTCGTCTCGCGCTTTTTAATTTGTTCAATTTCCACTGCTACAGAATGAGGAATTTCTTCATGCGTCAGATGAAGTACTTTTTCCCGGATCATTTCCGACATTAAAAATCGCTCCGGATGATCAGTCACCTGATCCTCGGGGTAAAACTGAGGCCCTGCTTCAAGACGTTCGAATACCTGAGTGACAAGTGCTTCCACGTTATTCCCGTCTTTCGCAGATACCGGTATAACTTCGGTAAAAGCATGCTTTTTCATGTAGGAATCAATGAGCGGCAGAAGCTTGTCCGGATGAACAAGATCAATTTTATTTATAATTAGGTATACAGGCGTTTCCACACCGGAAAGGCGGTCCATAATAAATTCGTCACCTTTACCCATACCGGCTTCTGCATCGACGAGAAATAGAATAATATCTACTTCACGGAGCGTCGTCACCGCCGTTTTGGACATGAAGTCACCCAGACGGTGTTTCGGTTTGTGGATTCCCGGAGTATCAATGAAAACGATTTGCCCCCGCTCTTCCGTATAGACACCCTGAATACGATTTCGCGTCGTTTGAGGCTTATCACTCATAATGGCAACCTTCTGGCCAAGAAGCTGATTTAACAGGGTTGATTTCCCTACGTTCGGCCTGCCGATCAAAGCTGCAAACCCAGATTTATAGTCATTATTTTCCATGCAAATCACCCTTCGAGAAAGCCCCGGGCAGAAGATCTGCAACCGTTGTTTCCTGTACATCCCCGTTCACATTCGTCAAAAAGACTTCTGTCTGCGGCTGAAGTAATTCTGCCATCACCTGTCTGCAGGCACCACACGGCGAGACAGGACCTTCTGTATTCGCTGCGACGGCGATAGCGCTGAACTCACGCTCTCCTTCCGAAACTGCTTTAAAAATGGCTGTGCGTTCTCCGCAGTTACACATGCTGTAAGCAGCATTCTCAATGTTGCATCCTGTGTAAACAGTGCCTTCTGTCGTCTGAAGTGCTGCGCCGACAGGAAAGTTGGAATACGGAACATACGCTCGTTCCATAGCTTTAACTGCTTGTTTCATTAATGATTCTTTACTCATAATATCCACCTCACTGCAAAACAAGTTCTGCTATTTTTGGTATAAATATAAGGCATCCGATTAAGGCAGCTGTACACGAAAATACGAGTACAGCGCCAGCTGCCGTATCTTTAATAATCTTTGCCCGTTCATCATAAGTCTGAACAATTAAATCCGTAATGTGCTCTATCGATGTATTAAGCAGCTCCAGACAGAGAACGGCGCCAATGGCTGCAGCTAAAACAGCCTGCTCTAACAATGGCACATCCAGCAGCTGTGCCGCTGTAAATACGATCGCTGCTGCAAGGCTGTGAATCCGGAAATTTTGTTCATGCCTCCACGTATAGCCAATCCCGGCTGCAGCATACCGGAAGCTTTGCTTCAGCCGTTTGATTGAAATGAACGAATTATTATTTTTGGATACCATGCTGATGAAGAATATCCTTCTGCTTTTCGATCATTTGCTGTTCTGCCTGCTCCGTATCATGCACATAGCCGTTTAAGTGAAGGAAGCCGTGCACGGCAAGAAAACAAATTTCTCTTTCCAGGCTGTGTCCGTACTCTTCTGCCTGGCGCACAGCAGTATCGACTGAAATAATGATGTCACCGAGCATCAGCGGCATCTCTTCCGGGAAAAATGCCGCTTCCTCTTCCATTGGAAAAGACAGAACGTCTGTAGCTGTATCCTTATTTCGAAACTCACGGTTCAATTTGCGAATTTGCGCATCCCCGGTAAAGGTTACCGACAATTCAGCCTCTTCCGGAACACTTTCACTGCTGCATGCTGTTTCCAGGACGTTTTCAAGCGTCTGTAAAAGCGCATCATCCAGCCTGTTTGTCTCATCATAAATATCAATTGTCCAGCTCATGCTTAATCCCCTCCTGCCTTTTTGAGTTCAGTCTCATCAGGATAATCGATTCGCGAATGGAACGTGCCTTTTAAGGTTTCACATATTGAGGCGTGCACGGTATGCAGTTCTTTCAGTGTTAAGTCACAGTCATCAAACTGACCGTCATTCAGCCGGTCTTTTATAATGGCTGACACCAGATTTTCCATTTTCTCATAAGTTGGTGCCTGCATGGAACGAACAGCAGCTTCCACGCTGTCTGCAATTCCGACAACAGCACTTTCTTTTGATGCAGCTTTTGGCCCCGGATATCGGAAAGCAAATTCAGAAACTGTACTGTCTTTTTCTTTAGCCTTTACATAAAAATATTTCAGAAGCGTCGTCCCGTGGTGCTGTTCGGCAATATCCACAATCTCTTTCGGAAGCCGCTCTTCACGAAGCATAGCCGCACCGTCATAAGGGTGCGCAATGATGATATCAGCGCTTTTATCAGGAGGAAGCTTGTCGTGCGGATTGGCGATTTTCATTTGATTTTCGATAAAAAACTGCGGACGCTTCGTTTTACCGACATCGTGATAATAAGCCCCTACTCTTGCCAGCAGTCCGTCTGCTCCAATGGATTCACAGGCGCTTTCAGCTAGGTTCGCCACAACGACACTGTGGTGATATGTCCCCGGTGTTTCAAGCAGTATCTTCCGAAGCAGCGGATTATTAGGGTTCGACAATTCAATCAGCTTTGCAGGAGTCAGCACACCAAAGCCAGTTTCAAAGAAAGGGAGCAGTCCTGCTGCCAGAACGACCGAAGCATAGCCTCCGAGCGCTGCCGCACCCGCATAAAGCGCATATTCACTCCAGAGAAAAGGCTGGTTCTTAATGAGGAGAATACCGATCACCACACCGGCATTTACAAGCGCAATCCACGATCCTGTTTTTAACAGTTTCTTCGTTCGCGATGTTTTATCCAGAAAAAAGACACCTGCCAGCGAACTAAAAAAGACAAACAGCCCGATTCCAAATTCAAATGTTTGCGTTGTATTCTGATTAAACATAATCGAAGCAGCCACGGCAAGAAAGAAACTCATAAAAACAGCTACCCGAGCCTGAATGAGAACCGCTGTAAGAATGGTACCTAATGCGGCCGGCACAAGATACGGCAAACCGGTCATTTCCAGCGGCTGAAGCAGGCTGACGCTTTTCATTACGGCAAGCGTCACCACTGTTAACAAAAGAAATAACAGTAAAAGCGTATTATTTTCCCGCAGCGGCGTCTTCGCCTCCCTTAAATAAATAGCAAGCATCCAGATCAGGAAAAAAATAATCAGACCAAGGCCGGCCAAAGGCGGCAGATCGGACGTTTCCTCTGTAAGACCTGCAAGCGACATCTGCTCGTATATTTCTGCAGTGATGACCTGTCCTTCTTCTGCAAGAAGCTGTCCTTCACGAATTAAGGAAGGCTCCACAAGATCCTCTGCTGAGCTTCTTGCTTCGAATGTTGCCTCTTCATCTATCATGTAGTTAGCTGTAATGCCGCTTCTGGACAGTTCAGTGAGTGCGTCTGCGAGATCAGACCGAAGTGCCGCAGCCCGGACCTTTTGCTCTGCCTGGTCCCGTGCTTCATTTACTTCATCAAGCGCCACCTCATCCGTCATGACGTCAAATACGGCGCTCGTCGTTGTTTCCTCTGCTGTCTGCAGGTCTTCCGCATCAGATTCCAGCAGTGTTATAAGTGCATCATCGCTCATTTGTTCTTCAATCTCAGGTGAAAGCCGTTCTCTAAGTTCAGAAGCCTGCTCTTCAAGCGTCCAGGGTTCCTGATCTTCGGGGACAGCTTCTTCATCGCCGGGATTATTCAGTTCTCCGGCCTGGCCGCGAACTTCGAGCTGAACCAGGCGGACGGATTGAAATACGTCCTGAACTCTCTCCATTTGATTATCTGCATATCTTGGCTTTAAAGAATAAACCGGTTCAACGCTGTCTGAAGCTTCCTGCTGCAGCCTTTCTGTCTCTTCTTTATTCTCAACCGTCACCGGTGAGCGGACATCCTGTCCGGATACACTTCCAGGCTCCAGATCGAGATCTTCGGTCAGCACATTCGGCACGAGCATGACGTATAAAATCAATCCAAGCAGCACAAACAGAGCAAAACGGATGTATCGATGCCGTTTTAATTTATTCCATATTGGATGCTGCTCAATCGAAGATCGTCCCATCACGTCTTTCCTCCTGTTCTGTCAGCCTCAAGCACGGTCCTCATCATCATAAGCTTCAATCATCCGCTGAACTAGCGAATGCCGGACCACATCGGCCGGCTGAAGGTAAATGAAAGAAAGTCCTTTTACACGATTTAAAATTCGCAGTGATTCTTTAAGACCTGAAAGTTTCCCTTTTGGAAGGTCTATTTGGGTAAGGTCACCGGTGACAACCATTTTTGAGCCGAATCCAAGTCTTGTCAGAAACATTTTCATCTGCTCTTTCGTCGTGTTCTGAGCTTCATCCAAAATCACAAAAGCATCATCCAGAGTTCTGCCTCGCATGTAGGCAAGCGGCGCTATTTCAATCGTCCCGCGCTCAAGCAGACGGGCCGTGTGTTCTGTTCCAAAGAGATCGTGGAGAGCGTCATATAAAGGTCTTAAATACGGATCTACCTTTTCTTTTAAATCTCCGGGCAAGAAGCCGAGATTTTCCCCGGCTTCTACAGCCGGTCTCGTCAGGACAATTTTTTTCACCTGACCTTCTTTTAACGCATGGACCGCAAGAACGACAGCGAGGTACGTTTTTCCGGTCCCCGCCGGACCAATTCCGAATACGATATCATTCTTTCTGATAGCTGATACGTAATGACGCTGCCCAAGAGTCTTTGCAAGGATTGGCTTTCCTTTTGCCGTCACGGTAATTTGATCATTATAAAGATCCAGCATTTCTCCGAGAAGATCCTTCTCTGAAAGCTGTGCAGCGTACACGACATCCCGTTCCGTGATACGGATGCCTCTGCGAATAAGCTGAAGCAGTGTCAGCAGAATTTTTTCGATTTTATCTGCATTTGCCTCACTCGTATCGACTGAAATTTCCTGCCCGCGCGTAACGAGCTCTGCCCGAAAGGCGTCTTCCAGCCTTTCTAAATGCTTATCATTAGGTCCAAACAGCGCCTGGACTTCATTTGCGTCCTGCGCCGGAATTGCGATTGTTCGATTCATATATGTCATCAGTCTCCCTGCTGCATACTGTGTTTGGCACATGAGGCTGCGCCTGATTTCACTTTACCACTACTGTAACCTGCTGCCAATACAATATGCCGCTTTTGACCAGAGTGTCTTTGGATTCCGCTTGCAACGGAGCACAGCTAGGTAAAGTATCCACATACGCTGACTTTCCTTGTCCTCATACTTGCCTGCGAATAGAAAAAGGCTGCCCCGTCCAGAGCATACACGCCTGGCGGAACAGCCTTTATTGCATTAACGGATCGTGCGTCTGCTGCGATTGCGGCCGGCAGCGGCTTTTGGTTTGCCGAGAACTTCTGACCAGACAATCCCTTTAACAACGTCCTGCTTTGTCATATTGTTAAAATCAATCGTCACTTTCTGCTCGGAAGGAGCAGTTAAATCTTTTTTGACAATTGGGGACTTCTCAAGTTTGGAAATTGACTTCTCTGCCTGCCTCTGCTTTTTACGCAGCTTTTCGTAATGCTTTTCCATTTCTGTTTGAGCCGGTGACTCTGCTTTTTCGTTTTCCTGCTTCTGCGGCTGCTTCTCCTCCTGCTTTTCTTCCGTTTCAAACAGGATATCGCGCCAGTCAAACTCCTTTTCAGCAGCTTCACTTTCCGGCTGCTCCTGCCTTTGCTCCGGAGAGCGGCGCGGCGGATTTTCTTCCTGCTTCTGCCCTGATCGGGACTGAATGAAACTGAAAATAGCAGCGAGAATGAAGAACAGCAGGAGCGGAGATTCAAACAGCAGATTGATAAAACTGAGCATCATCATCGCTCCTCCCTGCGGCATCAGCGCTTAGGATGGGTTTCAGTAGACTCCTCATCCTCTGGTCCATCGCCTGTCGCTTTGCCGATGGAGTCGCGCATGTCGGTATCTGCTTTTACGTTGTTAAAGTTGAGGTAGTCCATCACGCCGAGGTTGCCCTGACGCAGTGCTTCGGACATCGCAAGCGGTACTTCCGCTTCCGCTTCCACAACTTTCGCACGCATTTCTTCTACGCGGGCTTTCATTTCCTGTTCCTGCGCGACAGCCATAGCTCGGCGCTCTTCCGCCTTCGCCTGGGCAATCTTTTTATCTGCTTCAGCCTGATCAGTCTGAAGTCCGGCACCAATGTTTTTGCCGATGTCAATGTCAGCAATATCAATTGAGAGAATTTCAAAAGCAGTTCCGGCATCCAGTCCCTTTTTCAAAACAGTCTGGGAAATCATGTCCGGATTCTCAAGCACTTCTGCATGGTTCTTAGCAGAACCGATCGTCGAAACGATGCCTTCACCAACACGGGCGATAACCGTATCTTCACCAGCACCACCGACGAGGCGGTCAATGTTGGCACGAACTGTAATACGTGCTTTAGCCTTTACTTCAATACCATCCATTGCAACACCAGCAATAAACGGAGTTTCGATCACTTTCGGGTTAACACTCATCTGAACTGCTTCGAGAACGTCCCGGCCTGCCAGGTCAATAGCTGCACAACGTTCAAATGTGAGCTCAATGTTAGCACGCTGGGCTGCAATCAGAGCGTTTACCACACGGTCTACGTTACCACCTGCAAGATAGTGTCCCTCAAGTTTGTTCGTGCTGATATCAAGCCCGGCTTTTACGGCTTTGATCAGCGGATTAACGACTCGGTGCGGAATAACCCGACGGAGTCTCATACCTACGAGCTGGAAAATACCAACTTTTACTCCTGCTGCCCAAGCGGAAATCCATAGAGCAACCGGTACGAACGTAAACAGGATTACAACACCGACGAGTATGACCCCGATGACGATATAAATTCCTATCTGGTCTGCCATGTACATCTTCCTCCTTCAATTAATCAGTCTCATCACTGGTCATGTCACGGACAACTACCCGGGACCCGGACACAGCAATGACCTTTATTTTCCTTCCTTGTTCAATATAGCCTCCCTCGGAAACCACGTCAAGGCGTTCCTCGCCAATCATGGCACTTCCGGAAGGCCGGAGTACTGTGAGAGACGTGCCGGTCTGTCCTTCCAGTTCATTTCTCGTTTCATTCGAAATATATCCAAGTTCCGTCGTAGTAGCATCCTGAAGCACTACTCGCTTCATTGGTCCTGCGCGGTCAATATACTTCATCAGAATGAGCATTCCCGCGATTGTGACAATAATGGCGATGACGAACGAAATAATAATATATAAAGTGGAAAATGAGCTGAGAATCAAACTAGTGAGAATCGCTCCGAGGCCCAGAATTCCAAAAATTCCAAAACTCGGAGAAAAAAACTCGAGGACAAGCAGACCGGCCCCTACAATGAACAGGATCATTGCTTCCCATCCTGCAAATCCGGCCACGGTGTGGCCAAAAAAGAACAGGAATAAAGCGGAAGCCCCCATTATACCAGGAATCCCAAATCCAGGTGAATAAAGCTCCAGAATTAATCCGAGCGAACCAACGGATAACAAAATCGGAATAACGATCGGATGAGTCACGATTCGGGCTATCTGTTCTGCTGCGCTGAGCTCGAACTCTTCTACCTGCGCATTTTCCATGTTCAGGTATTCTAACAGCGCTTCCCGGTTGTTGACCACTGCTTCCGCATAGCCGACTGATTCAGCTTCAGATGCAGTAAGCGTCAACAGTTCTCCTTCATCAAGACCCAGTTCTTCAATTTCAATTGACGGGTCCGCCATTGCCAGCGCATATACAGGGTCACGCTCGTTCAGTTCTGCAGCTGACCGCATATTAGCGAGCCATGCAGACTGAGCCTTATCATCTGCTGCACTTCCGGTTCCATCGATTACCTGGGCTGAGCCCATCTCCGTTCCCGGCTGCATGACGATTTCATCAGCGTTAAGGGAAATATACGCTCCGGCTGACATTGCCTCTCTTACGACAAAGGCTGTAGTTGGGATCTCTGTCTCCCTGATCGTTCTGGCGATCTCCCCGGCAGCATCCACACGGCCTCCCGGAGTGTTCAATTCAAACACTATGTGATCGACGCCCTGTTCTTCTGCAGATTCAACAGCACGTTTCATAAAAGCCTGCAGCCCCCGCTCAACAGTTTCTTCAACTGGAACAAAGTAAACCGTTTCTCCACTGCCTTGTTCCTGGGCTGATGATACAGGGAAGATAAGCATCAGCACGCCAGCTGTCAGAAGGATTGAGTATAGGAGCAATCTCCAGTTTTTCACAGCACCGGCCTCCTTCCATGAGGTTCTACATACAGTATAGCTTACGTACAGGCACCCCGGAAAGTTTCACGACCTGGCAATTTTAAACGGGATTCTTATACGGTTCATGGTCCTCTTTCTTCTTCCGCTTAGCAGCTGAGTGCCGCATACCTGATAAAAGCAGGGCATTACGTTTTATCACGTAAGCCCTGCTCTCGTTAAAAAAGATTGTTAAATTTGATTGTACATTTCCTCAAGACGTTTTTTCGTCGTTTCAGAACCATATTTGTATATTTTGTGAAACAGATTGTCTTCGTCATCACCAAGTTCAATTTTATCTTTTTCATCCCTGGTTTCATCAAACGGCGAGACAAAAATATGTTCCGGCATAACGTCACCATCCTGCACTTCAGCCAGCTTCGATTCCAGCTCGGCTTTTGACTCGCGGTCGAGCAGAACTTCATAGTGAATCAGCTGTGTGTCCGGCAGTATCGGCGAAAGTTCGACATCGGTGCCGCTTCTCCAGATTACAAAGTATTGTTCCTTTGGCATACTATCCCTCCTCAGTCTGATTTTCTATACCCGTCCTCTGCCTGTCTTATTCCTGAAATTTGTCAGTAACCTGACCCGGTGCCTGCTTCATGCTTCTCGCGGCACCATCTTTCAAAGCAGAATTTCATAGCTTTAAGCGTATTCTCTGCTCACGATTCAGAGAAAACATATCAAAAAAGCACAGTCTCCATTGGAGACTGTGCTGCACGGCAAAAGGGTTATTGAAGCTGTTCCTGGACTATCTTACGAACGAGTGTACCGTCTGCACGGCCTTTTACCTTCGGCATCACTGCACCCATGACAGTTCCCATATCAGCTTTAGAAGACGCACCGGTCTCCTTAACAGTCTGGGCAACCATGTCTCTGACTTCCTGCTCGGAAAGTTGTTCCGGCAGATAGTCCTGCAGCACCAAAATTTCACCGTTCATTTTTTCAACCAGATCACTTCTGTCTGCCTTATCGAATTCCTGGAGGGATTCCCGCCGTTGTTTCAGCTCACGATTTAATACCGTGAGAGCTTCTTCTTCAGAGAGCTCGCGCCCAAGGCCGATCGCTTCATTCTGCATGGCTCCGCGCACGGAGCGGATGACAGAAAGACGTGTCTTATCCTTATTGCGCATCGCCTGCTTCATATCCTGCTGAAGCTGTTCAACTACTGGAGCAGTCATGAGGCTGTCTCTCCTTAGAATTTGCGTTTTCTAGCTTCTTCTGATTTCTTTTTACGGCGAATACTTGGCTTCTCGTAGTGCTTACGCTTACGCACCTCTGCCAGTGTCCCTTCTTTAGACATCGTTTTCTTGAAACGACGAAGAGCAGCATCGAGATTTTCATTCTTGCGAACTCGTGTTTCTGCCATTCTATATCCCTCCCTCCGGTCAACCAATAAGACATGCACACGGGCATGTATGGTTCGATTATATAGGATTAAGGATTCACGGTCAATGCCCGATTTCTTCCGCTTCGAGCGAAAGAGGTCCGGAACTGTCGGCGACTTTGACAAATGTTCCTTCATTATAAGGGTATCCTGCTTTATCCAGCTTTACTTTAATTATGCTGCCGATGTAAGATTCGTCCAGCTCTACTTTCACGCGCAAATAGTTATCCGTATATCCGACAAGCAGGTTCGGCTGCTCTTTGTCCGCCTCTTCCGGGATCATTTCCAATACTTCTCCTTCAAACTTCGAAGCATATTCTTTAGCCTGTTGGTCGGACAAATCAATCAGCTTCCTCACCCTGCCGTGCTTCACGTCATCGTCAACCTGATCGGACATACGTGCTGCCGGCGTGCCAGTGCGCTTGGAATATGGAAAAACGTGAAGCTCAGAGAAGCCGATGTCCCTGACAGAATCAAAGGTTTCCTGAAACTCAGCTTCCGTTTCGCCCGGAAATCCAACGATAACATCTGACGTCACTGCGAGACCAGGCAGAGCTTCTGTTAAACGATCTACGCGTTCTTTGTAAAACGCCATTGTATACTTTCTTCGCATCCGTTTTAAAACCGTATCCGAGCCGGATTGCATGGGAACATGCAGATGACGTACGATTTTTTCCGAACGGTTAATCACTGCGATCACATCATCTGTAATCTGGCTTGCCTCAATAGAGGAAATACGAATTCGTTTCAGACCCTCCACTTTCTCGAGCTCTTCAAGCAGACGGGCAAGACTGTAATCTTTCATATCTTCTCCATAACCGCCGGTGTGAATTCCGGTCAGGACAATTTCTTTATACCCTGCTTCCACAAGCTGGTTAGCTTGTTTCATGACATCTTCCGGCTGTCTGGAGCGCAGAAGCCCTCTGGCCCAGGGAATGATGCAGAAGGTGCAGAAATTATTACAGCCTTCCTGAATTTTCAGGGAAGCCCTCGTTCTGTCTGTAAAAGCAGGCACATCCAGCTCTTCATACACACGTGTCTTCATAATGTTTCCTACACCGTTGATCGGCTCCCGTTCTTTACGAAATTGGTCGATGTAGGGAATCATTTTATGCCGGTCCTGAGTACCGACGACAATATCAACACCTGGAATCGCCATGATTTCAGCCGGGGATGTCTGAGCATAGCAGCCGGTTACGCATATGACAGCTTCCGGATTCCGCCGCACCGCCCTGCGGATTACCTGTCTGCTTTTTTTATCTCCAGTGTTCGTTACTGTACACGTGTTAATGACATACACATCTGCACGGTCCTGAAAATCAACTTTTTTATAGTCTTTTTGTTTAAACAGCTGCCAGATGGCTTCTGTCTCGTAGTGATTCACTTTGCACCCTAGGGTGTGGAAAGCTACCTTACTCATGTTGTTCACCTCGATAGTTCAGTATGATAAGAAAGTGCTGAGAGCATATAAAGCGGTGCAGTTTCGGTCCGGAGAATTCTGGGTCCGAGACCGCACATCACTGCTCCGCTCCTGCTGAGCCTTTCTGCTTCCCCGGCTGATAAGCCACCTTCAGGACCGACGATAATCAGCACGGACTTTCCCTCGCCAAGCTCATTCACTGCTTCAAAAAATGCACGCTTGTCGCCAATCTTAGCCTGCTCCTCATAGGCTGCAAGAACAAGGTCAAATTCCCCGAAACGCCGGATCAGGTTATCTGTGCCAATCGGATTAAATACGGCCGGCACGAGCCTTCTTCCCGACTGTTCGGCAGCTTCCTTGACGATCTTTTTCCATCTGGGCAGCTTTTTATCCTGTTTCTTAGGGTCCGTTTTCACGATGGAACGCTCAGCTTGAAAAGGAATAAAGGCAGCTGCTCCAAGCTCCGTTCCTTTTTGAAGGACGAGCTCCAGTTTGTCTGCCTTTACCAAAGCCTGAGCAACGGTTACTTGAACAGGCATCTCTCTGTCAGCAGTTTCTTTTTCACGAATCACTGCCCGAAGCGGCTCTCCTTCTTCTAAAGTCACTATATGACAGCTTCCGCTCACACATACGATGACTTCATCTCCACGTTGCATGCGCATAACAGTCCGGATATGTCTTTCGCTATCCTTATCAAACTCGACCGTGTCGCCCTGAATCTGCTGCTCTTCAAGAAAATACCTCTGCATTACTCCGCCTCCGTTTTTTCTGCAATGAAAGATACCCAGTCTTCCATTTCAGTTGTCTCCAGAATACGGAATCCAGCTTCATGTAAAGCTTGTCTGACCAGCTCTTTTTTTGCCTGGATAATGCCGGAAGTGATAAATAAGCCTCCTGGCTGCAAAGCATTCCATGCATCCTTCGACATCGTCGTAATAACTTCTGCAAGTATGTTGGCTGCGATAAGATCATATGTACCATTGCTTTCAGCAAGGAGATCCGCCTGCCTCACAGATACAGTGTGCGCTACATTATTGTGGGTTACGTTTTCGGCAGCAGCTTTCACAGCTACTTCGTCAAGATCTACAGCATCCACGGAGCCCGCTCCAAGTTTTGCTGCGGTCACAGCAAGCACCCCTGAGCCTGTACCGACATCCAGAACTCTTCTTCCCTGCTTCATATGCTTCTCCAGCGCCTGAATACATAAAACAGTGGTCGGGTGTGTTCCTGTTCCGAATGCCATGCCCGGATCAAGTTCTACTACAATCTCATTTTCCTGCACAGCCCGGTAATTTTCCCAGCTTGGAGCAATCGTAATTGATGCCCCCACCTTAACAGGCTTGTAGTACTTTTTCCAAGCCGTAGCCCACTCTTCTTCGTCCACTTCATTCAAGGTGACGATACCGCTTCCTGTTTCGATGCCGAAATCGGCCAGCCTGATCACAGACTGGCGGATTTCTTCCACGGCATCTCCAAGAAAGCTGTTTACAGGCAAGTACGCCTTCAGCAGCACTCCCTGTTCCGGATAATCGGACTCGGAGAGCTCAAAAAGCTCTCCGAATACCGGCTTCCTTTCTTTAAAGAAGTCTGCCTTATCCTCGATCACTACTCCGCCTGCCCCGGCTTCGTGCAGAATATGACTGACAGGCTCTACTGCTTCCTGTGTCGTATGGACGCTGATCTCTGCCCATTTCATAGCTCCATCTCCCTGTTTCAGCGGCTTGTCAGCCGAAATTTTTGAAAGCGCGCTTCACTTTAGCAAAAAAGTTCTCACTTTGTTCATCCGGAGCGATGGTACCACTCTCTTCAGCAAATTCACGCAGAAGCTCCCGCTGTCTGTCGCTCAGCTTTTTAGGTGTAATTATCTTTACCTGAATGTGCTGATCGCCCTGTCCGGCTCCTCGCACGTTAGGCGCACCTTTACCCCTCAGCCTGAAATGGGTGCCTGTTTGCGTTCCTGCCGGCACTTTCAGCTTCACTTTTCCTTCAAGTGTCGGAACTTCAATTTCATCCCCAAGAGCTGACTGAACGAATGTAATTGGCATTTCACAGAAAATATCATCACCGTCACGCTGAAAGAATTCATGTTCCTTCACATTAAAGACGACGTACAAGTCACCGGCCGGTCCGCCGTTAACTCCGGGTTCTCCCTGACCAGCGACGCGAATCTGCTGGCCGGTATCTACTCCTGCGGGAATTTTGATGTGGATTTTTTTCCGCTTCTTTACCTTTCCGGCGCCGCCGCAAGTACGGCATTTGTCTTTGATTTGCTGGCCGGTGCCGCTGCAGTTGTCACAGACACGACGGTTCACCACACGCCCGAACGGGGTGTTCTGCTCCACGTTCAGCTGACCTGCACCACCACATTTTGTACACGTCTCCGGGCTTGTTCCCGGTTTTGCTCCCGAACCATCGCACGTTGTGCATGGCTCTTCACGAGGAATTTCAATATCCGTTTCCTTACCGAAAACAGCCTCTCTGAATTCCAGCGTCATCGTATACTGCAAATCGGAACCTTGACGAGGGGCGTTCGGATCTCTTCTTCTTCCGCCTCCGCCAAAGAACATATCGAAAATATCGCTGAATCCTCCAAAATCTCCTCCACCAGCTCCGCCAAAGCCCTGATTAGGATCTGTATGGCCAAACTGATCATAGTGAGCCCGTTTATTCGAGTCACTGAGCGTATCATACGCCTCTTTCACTTCTTTAAATTTCTCTTCTGCATCTGCTTCTTTGTTTACATCGGGATGATACTGACGGGCCAGTTTTCTGTAGGCTTTTTTAATATCTGCCTCTTCCGCGTTTTTGTCCACCCCTAAAACATCATAGAAATCACGCTTGCTCATAGTCTACCACTCCTGATTTTTATCCATAACGAATATGTTATCATCTGGCTTCTGGTCCGTAAAGAAGGGACGGCGTGAAAAAAGTCAAAGTCAGGTTTCCCTGACTTTGACTTATCATCTGCTGTTACTGATCTTTCTTGTTGTCGTCGTCTACTTCTTCATATTCGGCGTCGACGACATCATCGCTTTCCTGGGATGCTTCCTGCTCGCCGCCCTGCTCCTGCTGCTGAGCAGCCTGTTCATAGAGCTTTGTCGTAAGCTGTGTCACAATTTCCTGCAGCTCATCTTTAGAGGTGCGGATTGCGTCGAGATCTTCCCCTTCAAGCGCCTGTTTCAGTTTATCTTTTGCTGCTTCTGCTTTTTCTTTCTCAGAAGCGTCCACGTTATCGCCAAGATCCGTCAATGTTTTTTCCGTCGAAAATACAAGCTGATCAGCTTCGTTGCGGAGATCTACTTCTTCACGGCGCTTTTTGTCCGCTTCCGCATTCTCCTCTGCATCTTTCACCATTTGTTCGACTTCTTCATCTGACAATCCAGAGCTTGACGTAATCGTAATAGACTGCTCTTTATTTGTACCGAGATCTTTTGCGTTTACGTTTACGATCCCGTTGGCGTCGATATCAAACTTCACTTCGATCTGCGGAACTCCGCGTGGTGCCGGCGGGATATCTGTCAGCTGGAAGCGGCCAAGCGTTTTGTTATCTGCGGCCATTTCCCGCTCACCCTGCAACACGTGAATATCTACAGAAGGCTGGTTGTCTGCAGCAGTTGAGAATGTCTGCGCTTTGGAAGTAGGAATCGTCGTATTGCGCTCGATCAGCTTCGTAAATACGCCACCCATCGTTTCGATACCAAGAGAGAGCGGAGTTACGTCAAGCAGTACAACGTCCTTTACATCTCCTGTCAGAACACCGGCTTGGATTGCAGCACCAAGTGCAACAACTTCATCCGGATTTACGCCTTTATGCGGATCTTTTCCGGTGATCTGTTTAATAGCTTCCTGTACAGCCGGGATACGGGTTGATCCGCCTACAAGAACAACTTTATCGATTTCATTTGCAGACAGGTCCGCATCTTTCAGCGCCTGGCGGGTTGGGCCCATTGTGCGCTCAACCAGCTGTGAAGAGAGTTCTTCAAATTTCGCACGCGTCAGCGTCAGTTCAAGGTGCTTTGGTCCGGACTGATCCGCTGTAATAAACGGCAGGCTGATCTGTGTCTGAGACACGCCGGAAAGATCTTTTTTTGCTTTCTCCGCAGCATCCTTCAGTCTTTGCAGAGCCATTTTATCCTGTCCGAGATCAATACCATTTTCTTTTTTAAACTCATTCACAAGATGATCGATGATAACCTGGTCAAAGTCATCTCCGCCGAGTTTGTTGTCTCCGGAAGTTGATTTTACTTCAAAGAAACCGTCGCCTAGTTCGAGAATGGAGACGTCAAACGTTCCGCCGCCCAGGTCATAGACGAGAATCGTCTGATCTTCTTCTTTTTCGAGACCGTATGCAAGTGCAGCCGCTGTCGGCTCGTTAACAATACGCTCTACTTCCAGTCCAGCGATTTTACCGGCATCTTTTGTTGCCTGACGCTGAGAATCGTTGAAGTAGGCAGGGACCGTAATAACTGCTTTGGTCACCTTTTCACCCAGGTATGCTTCTGCATCTGCTTTTAGTTTTTGCAGTGTAATCGCGGAAATTTCCTGCGGTGTGAATTCTTTTCCTTCAGCCGTTACTTTATAATCTGTTCCCATGTGTCTCTTAATGGATGTTACGGTGTCCGGGTTTGTGATCATCTGGCGCTTCGCAACTTCCCCTACCTGACGCTCCCCGTCTTTAAATGACACGACAGATGGAGTCGTACGGGAACCTTCCGCGTTTGCAATGACCGTAGCTTCGCCACCTTCCATTACAGCTACACAGGAGTTTGTTGTACCTAAATCGATTCCGATTACTTTACTCATGTAAATTCCTCCTAAACAGGTTATCTTGTTATGCGTTCACTTTTACCATTGCAGGGCGTATCACTTTATCGTGCAGCATATAGCCTTTTTGCAGTTCTTCTACGATGATGTTTGAATCATATTCATCTGTTTCGACCTGCATAACAGCCTCATGCTTGTGAGGGTCGAATGGCTGCCCCACTGTCTCCATCACGTTGATATGTTCGGATTGGAGCGCTTCTTCTAGCTGGCGGTAAACCATCTGCATCCCCTGCAGTAAATTTTTCGCCTCTTCTGATTCCGGCTCCATCATCAGGGCACGCTCAAAATTATCGAGCGCCGGCAGAAGGCTGTCTGCGAGTTTTTGCGATTTATATTTCGCCGCCGCTTCTTTTTCCTGCTTCGTGCGGCGCCGGAAATTATCATAGTCGGCCTGGAGACGAAGCAGCTTATTCTGCATCTCTTCCATTTCCCGGCTATGTTCATCTTTTTCATCAAAAGCATCCTCTTCAGCAGGCGCTCCTTCAGCTTCTTCCGGTTCGGCCTGCTCTGAGGCTTCTGTTTCATTGTTCTCATTTCGCAGCTCTTCTTTTTCTTCGTTTGACACTGCGTTCACCTCCTTTTATAAATTGCAATCTTAATCACTGCTGCGGTTAAGCAGCTTACTCATGTCTTTAGAAAAATGATCGAGCAGGCTGATCACCCGCGGATATTCCATGCGTGTCGGCCCGAGAATGCCAAGCGTGCCGATATATTTTCCTCCAAGCGTATAAGTCGCCGTAACGAGGCTTAAGTCATCAAACGGCTTGAAATCATTTTCTTCGCCGATCCGGATTGTTAAGCCGGTGTTATCGGTTCGAATCTGCCTTGACATTAACGAGTCCTCTTCAAATAAATTTAAAATAGCCCGGACACGCTTGACGTCATGAAATTCCGGCTGGCTTAAAATATTTGTTTTTCCGCCGTAGTAAACTTTTTCCTGTTTTTGCTCCGCAAATACATCCCGAAGCACGGAATACATTGTTTCATAGCGGTTAACGTGCTGCTTTAACACCGATGCTATTTCCTGGGAAAGCCGGCTCTGAAGCTGATAGATCGGCACTCCCTGCAGTTTTTCGTTAAGGATGTTGACAACTTTTTCAACGTCAGCTGCTTCAACGCTCTCCGGGAACTGGACCGTCTGATTCTCTACGTGACCGGAATCTGTCACAACGATGCACACGGCCTTATCCTTCGAAATAGGAATCATCTGAATCTGCTTCAGCTTTGATTCGAAAACTTCCGGCCCTAACACTATGGACGTATAAGACGTCAGCTGGGAAAGGATTTTAGCTGAATGCTGAATAATTTGTTCTGACTCGTGAAATTTAACCGCAAGCTGTGAACGTATATCCTGCATATCATTAACCGAAAGCTGAGCCGGTGAAAGCAGGTGGTCTACATAATAGCGGTATCCTTTTTGAGAAGGAATTCTACCTGCTGAACTGTGCGGCTTTTCCAGAAAGCCCATTTCTTCTAAATCAGACATTTCATTACGAATCGTAGCGGGGCTGAACGACATGTCGCTCCGTTTTGAAATCGTCCGGGATCCGACAGGCTCTGCATTGGTCACATAGTCATCAACGATTGCCTTAAGTATTGACAGCTGGCGTTCCGTCAGCATACTGCATCCCTCCTGTTAGCACTCTGATATACCGAGTGCTAAATCTATACTATAAACTATCAGGATGCGTGCCATTTGTCAACGAGTCTGCCGTATTTCTGTCCTACGGAAGTAAAAAAGCCTCAAACACTTCATTTCCCAGAAGAAGCCCTTGTCTCGTCAGACGGTAATGGTTTTCTTCTTTCTGAAGCAGCCCACGTTCCTGAAGCTTGCTGACAGTACCGGGAAATGCGTCTTCCACAGTTAAGCCGTACCGCTTTTCAAACCGGTGCCCATTAACTCCTATCCGTTTCCGGAGCCCCATAAACATTTCTTCCTCCATTTGTTCATTCACCGGAACTTGATGAGACTCGATCCACGGCATTTCACCCGCTTCTATTGCTTTCAAATACTTAGGAAGGGGTCCATGATTTCGATGCCGGACGCCGTTAACATATCCGTGAGCACCCGCTCCAATTCCTACGTACCCGTCGTTGTTCCAATAGGCCTGGTTATGCAGGCTCTCATAGCCGGGCTTGGCAAAATTGCTGATCTCATAAGCTTGAAAATCATTCTCATGCAAGTATTCATAGAGCCAATCATACATTTCTGCTTCCATATCCTGATTGGGGAGCTTAAGTGCCCCTCTGTTCCACATCTGATAGAAAACAGTCTTTGGCTCGATTTTAAGCGAATAGGCGCTCACATGGCTGATCGGAAGCGACACGAGTTTTATCAGAGACTGCTGCCACTGTTCCATCGTCTGTCCCGGCAGTCCGAACATCATATCAACAGAAATATCTGTAATACCCGCATGACGAGCAAGCTGAATACTTGCTTCAACATCCCCCTCACCGTGATCACGGTTTATCGCCTTGAGCAGCCCCGTATCAAACGTTTGTGCACCGATGCTGAGACGATTGACCCCGTAGCGCTTCATCATGGTAAATGTCTCTTTCGATGCGCTGCCCGGATTTACTTCCACGGTAAATTCCGCACTCGGTTTGATTGTAAAATGTTTATGAATCAGCTCAAGCAGTCGTTCGAGTTGTTCATCCTCCAGCGCAGTCGGTGTTCCTCCGCCGATGTAGACTGTTTCAATTGGTGCCACGGACTCCGACATTCTCATTTCACTTCCGCACGCTTCTATATAATCTGCCACGGGCTGGTTTTTCAAAAAAAACTTATTGAAATCACAATAATGACAGATCTGCTCGCAGAACGGCACGTGCACATAAAGTGAAGATGGGTTTTTCATCGTTGCTCATCCTTTCCAGGCAAACAAAAAGGGCAGCGGAGCCGCCCTTTTTGCACTTCTTAATCCTCATCCATGCTGAGGACAGACATAAATGCTTCCTGCGGCACTTCTACACTGCCGACGCTTTTCATTCGTTTCTTACCTTCCTTCTGCTTTTCCAGAAGTTTTCTTTTACGCGAGATATCCCCGCCGTAACATTTGGCAAGCACGTTTTTCCTCATTGCTTTTATCGTGGAGCGGGCGATGATCTTCTGACCGATGCTTGCCTGTACCGGCACTTCAAACTGCTGCCTTGGGATCAGCTTTTTAAGCTTTTCCGCTATTATTTTTCCACGATCATAGGCAGAATCCCGATGGACGATAATTGACAGCGCATCTATTTTCTCTGCGTTAAGCAGAATGTCCATTTTGACAAGGTTCGATTCTTTATAGCCGATAAGCTCATAGTCAAAGGAGGCATATCCCTTCGTACTCGACTTTAGCGTATCAAAAAAGTCATAAACGATCTCTGAGAGCGGAAGCTCATAAATGATGTTAACACGGTTTTCATCCAGATATTTCATATCCACATAATCGCCGCGTTTACGCTGACAAAGTTCCATCACAGCACCGACGTAATCATTTGGAACCATCACTTCAGCCTTCACGTATGGCTCACGGATATGATCAATCTGCTGAGCATCCGGCATTTCAGACGGGTTGTCGATCAGCACCTGCTCGCCATCCGTTTTTGTCACCTCATAAATAACCGATGGTGCTGTCGTAATTAAATCGATATTATACTCGCGCTCAATCCGCTCCTGAATGATTTCCATGTGAAGCAGTCCCAGAAAACCGCACCGGAAACCAAAGCCCAGCGCCTGCGACGTTTCAGCTTCAAATTGAAGGGCTGAATCATTCAACTCCAGCTTCTCAAGTGCATCACGCAGATCATTATAGTCGTTTGTATCAACCGGATAGAGCCCGCAGAACACCATCGGGTTCAGCTTCCGATAGCCAGGCAGCGGCTCCGCAGTCGGTCTGGCTGCATGAGTAATCGTATCACCAACCTGACTGTCCCCCACATTTTTGATGGAGGCGATCATATAGCCGACGTCTCCCACACTCAGTTCCTGTTTCGAAACCGGCTTCGGAGTGAAAACGCCGATTTCCTGAACCTCAAACTCCTTTTGTCCCTGCATCATTCTGATTTTTTCACCGGGTTTAACTGTACCCTCGACGATCCGGATGTATACGATAACACCACGGTAAGGGTCATAGATGGAATCAAAAATCATTGCTTTCAGAGGCGCTTCAGGGTCACCGTCCGGAGCAGGCACTTTTTCAACTACTGCCTCAAGAATCTCATCAATCCCGATTCCTGATTTCGCAGAAGCGGGAATGCAATCCTCGCCAGGCAGACCGATGACATCTTCCACTTCGCCGCGTACCCGTTCCGGATCGGCGCTCGGCAGATCAATTTTATTAATGACCGGTATGATTTCCAATTCGTTATCCAGAGCCAGGTACACGTTTGCCAGCGTTTGCGCCTCAATTCCCTGGGCAGCATCAACGATCAGCAATGCTCCTTCACAGGCAGCGAGACTCCTTGATACCTCATAGGCAAAATCGACGTGGCCCGGGGTATCAATTAAATGAAAGATGTATTCTTCCCCGTCAGCTGCCGTATATGTAAGCTGGACAGCATTCAGTTTAATCGTGATCCCGCGCTCACGCTCCAGATCCATGGCATCAAGCATCTGATCCTGCATTTCACGCTGCGTAAGAGCACTTGTTTTCTCTAAAATTCTGTCAGCAAGCGTAGACTTGCCGTGGTCGATATGGGCGATGATTGAAAAGTTTCTGATTTTGTCTCGCCGTTTTATTCGGTCTTCGGGCTTCATGATATAATCACTCCTGTATACTGCTTCCGTTCTTCATACCGTTCTTCATTATAACAGTTTCCGTGCCGGCTGTTCAATCGTTGTCGCTGTTTATTTCGTGTTCCGTAAACAGGATGATGATGCTTTCAGCCTGAGAACGATTCCTCCTTACTATGACAGGCTCCGATCCTTGACATAAAATCATATTGCTTTTTAAACGCCGGTTTGATAAAATCTCTATTGTTGCAGAGACAGACTGGCGTACTGATCATCATGCCGTCTGGAACCGCCGTATGCTATAGGAGGTGAACGAATTGGCTAATATTAAATCCGCTAAAAAGCGCGTACAGGTAAACGAACTTTCCCGTCAGCGCAACTATGCTTTTAAATCCGACCTTCGTACAGCTGTGAAAGCATTTTATGCAAAAGCAGAAGAGAAGGATGTTGAACTTGCAAAAGAATATTTTGTAAAGGCAACCAGCAAAATCGATAAAGCAGTGAACAAAGGTCTTTATCACCGTAATGCTGCAAACCGACGTAAAGCACGTCTTCAAAAGCGTCTTGACGAAGTGACAGCATAAAAAGATTCCCGGAAGTCATTGTGACTTGCCGGGATTTTTTGTGTCGTTATGGGATTCGCCGGTCTACAGGTACAGAACGGCTGAGTAAATACAGCTCAACACCGAGCACATCTTCCACTGCGCCGGATTTAATCCGGAAATCAAGCTCTGCAAGCTCGTCGATTTGCTCTAACAGAACATCCGAGCTGAAGTGACGCACTTGCTTGCCTGCCAGCTTCACAGCAAAGGGGTGAAGCTTTAGCCTCGAGGAAATCATTTTTTCCCCGTACCCCTGCTGCATCAGCTGCTTCACCTGATACAGAATACGGAACTGCCTTACCATCAGCGATGCAATTTTAATCGGAGCTTCCTTTTGTTTAATTAAATCTCTGTATATTCGCACAGCCTGCGCTGTCCGTTTCTGAACCACATGGTCAACGAGCGCAAATATATCATGCTCCAGCGATCTTGCTGTCAGCGCTTCAACCTGGGCAGCTGTGATCGTACCGTCATCCGAATGAACGGACAGCTTATTGAGCTCGGAAGTAAGCATAAGCAGATTGTCGCCTGTCAATGAAAGCAGCTTCTCCTTTGCTGCATCATCGATGACGGCTCCCAGACTGCGGGCCCGTGTATCCAGCCAGCTTCTTAACTCGCGGTCCGTTAAAGGCGCAGCTTCCATAACGGCAGCATGTTTTCGAAGCTGTTTGACTGCTTTTTTCCGTTCATCCAGTTTCTCGTAAGGAGCCTGAACGATGAAAATCGTTTCTTCCGGCTTGCGCTCCGTATAATCGGTCAGCTGCTGCAAATCATGCTCTATTTTTTCCTTAGGCTTTTGACCAGTCAGAAAGTAGGGGTGCTGAATGATAACTACTTTTGTTCCTCCCATAAACGGAAAGGTGTATGCTTCTTCAATGGCGGCTTCAACCGGGGTATCGCGCATGTCAAATCGCATGAGCTTCATGTCGCGTTCATCCGGATCAAGCACCCGGCTGATAATCGCCTGAACAATGTCTTCGATCAGGTACGTTTCTGACCCATAGCAGAGATACAGACTGCTGATTTCTCCTTTTTTAATTTGTTTCCACGTTTCTATGTAAGACATCATTCGGCTCCTTTCCTTTCTGCTACTATCCTACCTTAAGAGCTTGTGAAACTCAATATAGCGGAAAGCCCGCTGCAGGTTGATCAGAAAGAACCTCTGCTGTTTTGATCTTTTTATAATATGTCTGCTCAAGAGAGCAATCGATGATAGATTTTTTGTAAAAAATAATTTATACTTTTTATGACAGGAGGGATAGATATGAACGAGTTCGAAAAAGATGTTCAGTCGAATCGGAATGACGCGATCGACAGTGCTATTGGATTTATTGTCTCGTTTGTCTTCTTTATGGGGATATTCTCGATCGGGCATATCGTCGATCTCTTTTTCTAAACCGTTTCCCTTGGAAGCATCTGTTTAGAAACTGCGGGCGATCAGCTTGGAGGCTTCCGAGAGACGGAAGCCTTTTTTCTTTTGCTTAGAAGCACTTGCTTCTCCCCTGCACTTCCTCACAATCATTCCTCTGCATTAGTTTCCTGTTAAAAAAGGCTTCGTGACATACCCGTGTTCATCGACTATCACACGAACGCTACCGTGATGATCTGTTCTGTATACAGCAGATTCTATATCATCCAGTCTTTCCAGCACGTCATGATGGGGATGCCCATGACTGTTTCCGCTCCCAACCTGAATGATCGTTGTTTGCGGTTTTACCTTTGCAAGAAATGCGGCATCTGTTGATGTAGAACTGCCATGGTGAGCCCCTTTCAAAACATCTGCGTTAGAAAGGGTCCCTCCGGCTAATAGCTCGCTTTCCGCTTCTTCTTCAATATCACCTGTGAATAAGAACGTTGTTCCGTAAATACCAGCTTCAATGACAATGGAACGATCATTCTCAGTTGCTGACTTTAGCCTTGCAGGATGCAGCACCTTAAAAACGTGATTGTTCTTTTCCCAAAAGTACCCTGCAGAAATAAAATGGATCTCGGACCCAAGCTCCTCCAGGCAGTCGAGTTCTTTCAATATACCTTCTTCAAGCTCCTGATGAATCGGATAATAGACGTGGCGAATGTTTATTTCTTCCGCTATTCGGCATGCTTCTCCATAATGATCAAAGTGGCCATGTGTAATGATCAGTTTTTCGAGCGTTTGTATCCCTTCTCCATGCAGATAAGGAAGCACAGTTCGAAAGGCAGGTCCTCTCTCCTTTCGTACGGCACCTTCATCTGAAAACGACAATTCCCCACCTGTATCGATAAGATAATGTTCGTTATGCTCCTGCATCCGGATCAGAATTGAATCCCCCTGCCCCACATCAAGGAAGGTGACTACAGTCTCTGACCGGTTATCTGCATAATAAACACTGCCAATGAAAACAGCTGCTGTTAAACCTGCGGCAAAACGCTTCTTTTTTGTGAGGAGCATCAGGATCACAGCACAGACAATCGTACCCGCCGTCAGCAATTCAAGTGTTAATGCTCCTGTAACCAGCAAATGACCCTCAACACTATCGAGAAGCATCAATGCTTTCAATGATGGTCTGAAAAGCATATCCATACAAGCTGTAACCGCATGATCCAGGCCCACCCCAGTGCCTGCAGCAGCTGCAAAAGACAGCGGCAGTAAAAACAACGCAGTGAGCGGAATAAAAAAGGCATTTGCAGCCATCGACAGAAGCGATACTTCAAAAAAATGATAAAGGACTGCAGGGAGAGAAATGAGCTGCGCTGTAAACGTCAGCTTCCACCAGATCCCTTTTCCCGACAAAAAAGATTTGGACAGCAGAATGGCAAAGCTAGTCATAAATGAAAGCTGATAGCCTACATGAAACAATAAATAAGGGTTCCACACTAGCAAACCGGTACCAACCAGCGCGCAAAGTTCAACGAGCGGCACACGTTTAAGCCAGGCCGCCAATACCGCAGCGGCAGCAGCGGTTGACACTGCCCGCAGAACAGACGGGGCTCCTCCCGCCGCAGCTGCATAGGCAGGTAAAAAAATCAGCAGCAGAAAGAGCGCCGATTTTCTCGAAAGCCCTGCCCGAAGAAGCAACAGCCAGATCACTCCAGATACTAAACCAACGTGCATACCGGACACCGCCAGTAAATGGATGACCCCCATCCGCTGAAACAGCTGAAGCTGTTCTTCTGGAATAAGAGAACGATCTCCAAACACCAAGGCCGCAGCTAACGGACCCGATTGTGTCTCCGACCCTCCAAGAGAAGTAATTGCAGCATCCCTTCTGTTCCAGTAGGCAGGTACGTCGCGCGTGCACTCTGCTTCCTGCTCGTATAAGATCGATGTCATTCGATTTTTTTGTATCATGCCTGTGCGGTCAAACTGATGCCATGAGGTCACTGGTTCTTCCTCAAACACGAATCCGCTCACCGTGCAAAAGCCGTGCCCTGCATGTTCGCCATAAACTCGTATTTCGCCGTATTCTCTCGTTTTTACATGATAGTAACTTCCATGAACCCCGGATTCGAGCACGCTTCTTTTACCGGTGACAGTAACATCAGATCCAGCTGGCAGGAGGTCGTAATCCGGCTCCAGTGCAATCATTATCATACTTGCAGCTAAGCCAATTACAGCTGCTGCCGGTTTTAACCATACAGAAACAACAAACATAGCAGCTGCCGGCAGTGCGAGCTTCGGATCCACTGCTGCTGCGACGCCCGCAGCAAATGCCAGAAATAAACTTAAAAACGGATACAATGCAGTCTCCCTCTCTCCGGCTGACCGCACTGTATCCGTTCTGTCATCTCTAGGTGCGCTTTACGTCTGTGTAAATAAAGCGTCGGCTTTGTTTCTCATTTCTTTCAGCTCTGCTTCAGAGGCCCCGGATCTTTCTAGTTTATCTAGTAACTCTGCTGTAAAAGCCAGCTTTTCCGTGTTGTGCCGGTCTAAAATCATTTCTTCCAGTTCAACCTGGCGGGTGTTCACTCCGGCTTCCTCAAAAAGCTGAGCTGCGAACGGGTGATTTTTGTAATTTGCAGCGTAGTAGAGCCGTTTAATCCCCGCTTGAATCAGTGCTTTACAGCAGTTCAAACACGGGAAATGCGTAACGTATATGTCCGACCCTTCAGTTGCGACGCCGAATTTAGCACACTGAATGATTGCATTCACTTCTGCATGAACGGTTCGCACACAATGATTGTCGACCACATAACACCCATCCTCCGAACAATGACTGCCTCCGGAAATGGACCCATTATATCCGCCCGCAATAATTCTGTTATCTCTGACGATCGTTGCGCCTACCATGAGTCTTGTACACGTGCTTCTTAATGCCAGCAGGTGGCTTTGTGCCATAAAATACTGATGCCATGAAATTCGCTCCATTTAAAGCTCCCCCTTATCTGCCGCTGAGGTCATTGTAGCCGGTGGTCAATGGAGCGTCAATAGCGGAGCGATGGACTCAAGTGTTTTTTCACCTATGCCTGGCACCTCAGTAAGGCGGTCAAGCGATGTGAACGAACCGTTTTCATCCCGGTACTGAATAATTGCTTCTGCTTTTGCAGGTCCTATCCCGGGCAGTGTCTGGAGCATTGCCGAGTCGGCCAGATTTAAACTGATCGTGCCTCCAGCTTCCTCATGCGTCTCCTCGCGCTGATGCTCTTCTGCTATGTCTTCACCGAGCTGAGCAGGCACATAGATGCTCATCTCATCCATCAGAACAGCTGCAAGATTAACAGCGAGAAGGTCGGCTTCCTCCGTTTGACCTCCTGCCATTTCCACAGCATCAACTGTCCTGCTTCCGAACGGGAGCGTGTAAACACCCGGAGCAGCGACTTCCCCTTTAATCTCAATCACGACCGGTCCTTCTTCTGCAACAACAGCCTCGTCCGGATCATTGTCGCCGGCTGCAGAATGAATGGGCGTATCCTCGTGATTTCCGTCTGAAAAAAGTAAAAAGCCTGCTGCCACAACAGCAGCACAGACTGCAGCTGCTTTAATAAGAATCGGGCGGTCAAGCTCTTTCAACCGCTCAATCATATGCATTCCTCCTCTGTACAGCATAAAAAAGCCGACTGATCTGCTCTCAGTCGGCTGCTCAATTCATCTGCACATCTCCATAAACGGAGAAAAAATCCGGAATCACATTACTTTATCGATTATCATAACATAAGCTTTGTAAAACGGCGACTATTTTTTTACAGCCGCTATGAAGCAGCGGTCATCACTTTCTGCCAGCGGACGGCTCCCAAACTCTGCAGAAAGGTTAACTTGTGCAAACCCCGCTTCCTCAAGCCATTGCTTATAAACTTCGGGAGCATACGTGCGCTGGTAGAGCTCTTCATCCATCCGTTCGTATAAACCGGTCCCGGTTCGCACAAAAAACGTGAGCAGGTGAGTCACACTGAGCGGCTCATCTGCAGGTTCACAGAACCACAAGTACGAGATTGCTTCACTGTTTTCGCCGTACAGCTGATTGTCGAAGACGTGCTCCATTTTATAAGGGGTATGCACATCAAAAAGAAAGACGCCGTCCTGCTTTAACGCGCTGTGAACTGAAGCAAACGTTCTCTTTACATCCTGTTCATGCGGCAGATAATTAAGACCGTCACAGAAAAGCGTGACAGCGTCCAGATTAGAAAATCCATTCAGGGTGCGCATGTCCTGCTTAAAAAAGCTCGTGTTATTCCCTTCTTGTCTGACTTTCCGTTCTGCTGCTGCCAGCATCTCCTCTGAAATGTCCGCTCCGGAAACGTGATAACCGGCCTCTGCCAGCATCAATGTAAATGTTCCCGTACCGCATGCGAGATCCAGAACGTCTCCGCCTCTCTTCAAACGCCTGACAGCATAAGTCATCCAGTCTTCATAAGGGGCGTCTTCCATCAGCATATCGTAGAGCCCCGCGAAATGTGTATCGCTCATCAGCTACCCCTCCATCATAAAAGCTGCTGAAGGCGTCATCAGCAGCTGTTGTGAACATTCAATTTTTGTGACGGCCACAGTTTATCCTAGCAGCTTTTCGATATCTACTGATGGAGCATCTCCCCACAGTTTTTCAAGCTGGTAATAATCCCGGTCCTCTTTATGAAACACGTGTACAACTATATCACCTAAATCGATCAGGACCCATCTGGCTTCCTTCATACCCTCGATTCTCTTAACTTCGAAGCCTGCTTCCTCGGCTTTATTCTTAATCTCACGTGCAATGGCCTCTACCTGTGTTTCCGAATTGCCATGACAAATAATAAAATAATCTGCAATCGTGGAAACTCCGCTCATATTAAGGGACCGGATCAGTTGGGCGTTCTTTTCATCTGCTGCTTTTACGGCTACATCCAGCAGCTGGTTGTCCGTCGTCATGCTTAATCACTCCTTCAGTCCGCCATATAGGCGGTCTATTCTTATTATACCTTTTTGCAGGATGATTCGTCCTGCTACCGGCTTTCAGCGATTAGAAAGCCGGCCCAGTGCGAATTCATTGTATGCTTCAAATGTGTCAGGGAAAATCGGCAGCCTTCTGTCTGACAGAAATTGAATTGTTTCGGCGCAGGCTTCCATACATCCTGCCTCCAGACTGTGCTTTGCAGCATCCCGCGCTTTTGCTGCACCGGAAAAAGTACGGCCCGGTTCTATATAATCAGCCAGAAACACAATTTTTTCTTCCACAGACATTCCTGCTCTTCCGGTCGTATGAGAGGCAATCGCCTGCAGCACAGCCGGGGAATCCACGTGTAATTCTTTTTCCACGAATAATGCACCCGCAAACGCATGCAGGATTTCTGTTCCGTAGCCGGCTATATCTTCGGTAAACATTCCGGAGCGCCTTATTGCCAGCAGCATATCCTCCGGATCCCTGTATTTTGCATAATCATGAAGCACAGCAGCGATCTGAATCGCATCAGCATCTCCGCCGTATTGGCGCGCTAGCTGCTCCGCAGTTTCCACAACACGCATCGTATGCTCAAATCTGCGCAGCGGCAGAGCTTCTCTGACGGCTTCAATTGCTTCAGTCCGTTTCATAAAGCCCGTACTCCTTTATCACCGAATCGACACCTTCCGGAACTAGAAATGCATTCCATGCTCCGGATTTTCGTTTACTGCGAATGGAAGTGGATGATATCGTCATTTCGACCCCTTCAATAAACGACAATTTTGTAAACTCCTGAAGATTTACTCTTGGATCAGGCCCGCCAGGCCGGTTCATCACGATAAAGGACAGGTTTTTCTGCAGTTTCTCGAAATCGTTCCATTTGTGAAAGCCAGCTAACGAATCTCCGCCCATAATAAAGGAAAAATTGTATGCCGGAAAGTCATCGATTAAACGGGTCACCGTTTCAGACGTATAGGATGGGCCTTCGCGTTCCATCTCTTTCAGGCATAACCGATAGGAGTCTGAGAGCTGCACGACCGATTTTACCATCTTGATTCGAAGCTGCTCGGGCGTGCTGGTCATCTTTTTGTGAGGCGGAATCCGGTTTGGCATCCACCAGATTTCGTCCAGATCAAATTGAATCCGGGCTTCTTCAGCCATTATCACGTGCCCAATATGAGGCGGATCAAACGTTCCCCCAAGAATGCCGATATGCTTCATCCACTGTCAGCTCCTTATTCAGGCAGCGTTATCTGTTTGGATTCCTTCGATTCCTTGTACAAAATAATGGTATTTCCAATGATCTGCACGATATCTGCGCCCGCGCCATCAGCAATCTGACGAGCTGTATCTTCTTTGTCTACAGCATTATTCTGCAGAATATTAAGTTTAATTAACTCTCTTGCTTCCAGTGCTTCTTCAGTCTGCTTAATTAAATTCGCACTTACGCCGCCTTTTCCTACTTGAAAAACAGGCTTCAAATGATGTGCTTCTTTTCGTAAAAAACGCTTTTGCTTTCCTGTCAGCATAGTATCAGCTTCCTCCCTTCAATTTAGATAGGACAGCACGCAGCATTGCCTCGCGCGGAGCTTCGATGCCTGTCCAGCGTTCGAATGCGAGTGCACCTTGTTCAACAAACATTCCGGTCCCGTTGACAACTGCTGCACCCTGTTTTGCTGCGGCTTTCAAAAAAGCCGTTTCAAGAGGCGTGTAAATCATATCGCTTACAACCGTGTTTCGGGACAGTTTATCGAGCGGAAGCGCCATGCTTGCGTGATCAGGCGTCATTCCGATTGAGGTTGAGTTCACAATCACATCAAATGAGGTGAGCTGTGCCTGCGCTTCCTGCATTGAACAAGCTTTTACCTGAGGGCCGCATGCCTCAGCAAGAGAAGCGGCCCGGTCCAATGTACGATTGGCGATTGTAATTGCGGCTCCCCGGTCGTAAAGCGTAATTGCTGCAGCCCGGGCCGCACCGCCCGCTCCGATAATCAAAAAGCGGCAGGACTCCAGTTCTCTGCGCAAATGAGGTACGAGCGACCGGACATATCCTTCACCATCGGTGTTACTTCCTATCAGCTGCTCCCCTTCCCGGACGATGGTATTAACCGCGCCAATTCGTTCAGCTGTAGGATCCAGTCCATCGAGAAACGGAATGACTGCTTCTTTATGCGGGATCGTTACATTGAGCCCGGCAATGCCGAGACCGCGCACGCCTTGTACAGCATCTTTCAGCCTTTCGGGAGGTGTGTGAAATGGCAGGTAGGAAGCCTCCAGCCCGGTTTCTTTATAAGCAGCATCGTGCATGACTGGCGAAAGAGTATGGCTGATTGGATCTCCGATTACACCGAAAATCTTCATGGAATGATGACCTCCTAGTATATCGATTCTCTCATTGAAACCTGAACGCCTTCCGGTACGTGCAGCATCACTTCTGCTCCAGGTGCGTGAACGGTAATCCAGCCAAGTCCGGAAATGACCAGATCGGTTTTCACAGCAGGAAGCTTCCATGATGATTTTTTAAAAGCAGGAAAAGCTGTTTCTTTACCAGTTGGCGGTGCGAGCATACCTCCTGCATGCTTTTCGTAAAGCTGGTCAGCATTTTCAAGCTTCGTACGGTGCACGGGAAGCTCGTTGGACATGTTCACGACGAAGGAGCCGGGATTGCCTTTCACGAAATCCATGCGTGCTAGCCCCCCAAAATACAGCGTCTGACCTGGATTAAGCTGATGAATGAGCTGCTTTATTTCTTTTTTAGGGGAAATCGTCTTTAAGTCTTCTTTATTTAAAAGGTGTGCAATTTGATGACGGTTAATGATTCCAGGCGTATCGTAAAGCGTACTCGTTTCATCAAGCGGAATATCAATCCGATCCAGCGTCGTTCCCGGGATGTTCGACGTTGTAATGTCGACTGGGCTCTCCCCGTCAGAGAAACGGCGGATCAGCTGGTTTATAAATGACGATTTGCCGGTATTCGTTGCACCGACTACATAAACATCTTTGCCTTTTCTAAGTTTATCGATCCAGGCCGCTGTCTCTTCGACTCCGTCTCCCGTCTGAGCACTCATCAGCAAGGTTTCTGCAGGCTTCAGACCGAACTCTTTTGCCTGCCGCTTCATCCAGTTGACCACTTTTGATTTGCGCACGGACTTTGGCAGCAGATCTGATTTATTACCGACAAGCAGGACATCATTGCTGCCGGAAAAGCGCTGAATGCCATCCAGCCAGCTCCCGCTGAAATCAAAGATATCCACTATCTTTACGATCAGCGCGTCACGAGATGACAGTTCGTTTAAAATCTTCAAAAAGTCATCATCAGTGAGGTGAACATCCTGCACTTCATTATAGTGCTTCAGGCGAAAGCAGCGTCTGCAGATCACGGTTTCCTTCTCCAGCGCCTGCGCCGGAGCATAGCCTGCTCTGCTGCTGTTCTCTGTCTGCAGTTCAATCCCGCAGCCCGCACATGTTATTCCCGATCCCATTCTATCAATCCCTTCTTCTTCATCGCCCGGAACACGCGCCGCTCGACCTGCCGGTTAAACTTGGTTAAAATGCCGTCTGTCTGTGCCACAGGGACGACAAGAATGGTTCTGAAGCCGGCACGGTTTCCGCCAAGTATATCTGTAAGCAGCTGATCGCCGATCACGACTGTTTCTTCATGCTTTAATTTCATTAATTTACAGGCAGCACGAAAAGCCCGGCTGAACGGTTTTTTTGCACTATGAATAAACGTCAGGCCGTGAGGTGCCGCAAATGTATGAACTCTTTTCTCATTATTATTGGAAACAATAACAACTTCAAATCCTTCATTGCGAAGCATTTCGAGCCAGTTAAGCAATTCGTCCGTCGCATCTTTCCGATCCCACTCCACTAACGTATTGTCGAGGTCTGTTATGATTCCGCGAATTCCCAATTCCTTCAAATTTGCTGTATCAATATCATAAATAGACTGAACATATTCATTCGGGATAAATTTTTTCAGCAAACCGGTTCCCCCTTCTGTTCGATGGCTGTCGCGTTTTTCAGGCTTCAACTAGGATACACTATTTTTCACACACCGTAAATGCTGGTTCAGGTAAACAGGACGCTATTGCTGAAGAGCTTTTTAAATCCATTAAATTCCATAAATATGAAAAAATTAGTCTGCTATTCGTTTCGTCAGTAAAGTTAACAAAAAAAATTTTAGTCAATTCCTACATATTACTATCACTTTTACGATCCTTAAAGGTAGACTTGAATTAATGCACCAGCGTTTATTTTATATTATAATCGATAAGGATTGTGAGCTGGTATACACATTTTAGTATGAATATTATTTTTATAAGGGAGGTACCTCACTTGTCATTGTTACATTTCGTTGTACTTGCGCCATTTGTTATGGCAATCTTCCTGCCATTTCTTTATTACAAATTCCGCAGTATACACACAGGATGGTTCCTTCTGCCGCTGCCGCTGATTCTGTTTATTTACGTGGCTACATACATTCCCTTCGGTGGAGGAGGAATGGAGGCAGTCGAGCATACCGTTCAGTGGGTTCCCTCTCTGGGGATTAATTTTACTGTATATTTAGACGGATTGAGCATGCTGTTTGCGCTGCTGATCACTGGGATCGGTACGCTTGTCGTCCTCTATTCTATTTTCTATATTGCAAATAAGCCTGATGAACCTCTCAATAATTTTTACGTTTATCTGCTAATGTTCATGGGGGCTATGCTTGGTGTCGTTCTCTCCGACAATCTGATTGTGCTATACGTATTCTGGGAGCTCACGAGCCTGTCTTCTTCCTTATTAATTGCCTACTGGTTCCATAAGGAGAAATCACGCTACGGTGCGCAGAAGTCTATGCTGATTACGGTGAGCGGCGGATTTGCTATGCTGGCAGGTTTCGCATTGCTGTACATCATCGCAGGAAACACATTCAGCATTCAGGAAATCATCAGCCAGGCTGACGCGATTGTGCAGGATCCGCTCATCCTGCCTGCCATGCTGTTAATACTGCTCGGAGCATTTACAAAGTCTGCCCAGTTTCCATTCCACATCTGGCTTCCTGATGCGATGGAAGCTCCGACTCCAGTCAGTGCCTATTTGCACTCAGCCACAATGGTGAAGGCAGGTATTTATCTTGTAGCCAGACTCACTCCTGTGTTCGGCCTGACGGCTGAATGGTTCTGGATTTTAGTTATATTCGGTCTGACGACTTTATTGTGGGGCTCTATCTCTGCAGTACGTCAAACTGATTTGAAAGGCATTCTCGCTTTTTCAACCGTCAGTCAACTCGGTTTGATTATGGCACTGCTGGGCATGGGAGCTGCAGCACTGCATTACGATTTCATTGAAACAGAAACGATGTATTATACAGCAACGATGGCTGCTGTCTTTCACTTAATTAATCACGCTACATTCAAAGGCGCCCTCTTTATGGCAGTCGGGATCATCGATCATGAAACAGGCACGAGAGATGTAAAGCGTCTCGGAGGCCTGATGGCAATCATGCCGGTAACCTTCACCGTCTCGCTTGTTGGTTTGGCCGCGATGGCCGGGCTGCCGCCATTTAACGGTTTTCTAAGTAAGGAAATGTTCTTTACGGCTACGCTGAACGTCGCCTCCCTGGACATTTTCAACCTGGAAACACTCGGTGTTTTCATTCCTATTGTGGCATGGATTGCCAGCGTCTTTACCTTTGTTTACAGCATGATGATGTTTACAAGAACTTTTACTGGCGAGTTCAAACCGGAAAATTATGAGAAAGAAGTACACGAAGCGCCTGCCGGACTGCTTATTTCTCCGATCATTTTAGGATCGCTCGTCATTTTGTTCGGACTTTTCCCGAACTTACTTGGCTATACGCTGATTGAACCGGCAATGCAGGCTATCCTGCCTGGTATTACACCGGTAGGCGAACAGTTTTATGTGAATATTTATCACTGGCACGGTATTAACACAGAGCTGCTGATGACCGTTGCTGTTGTGCTGTTCGGTCTGGCTATCGCTTTAAACTTGAAAAAGTGGGCGGAAGCTGCCTTCTTCCAGCGTGAGCGTGATCCGTTGAATCGTGCATATGATTTCGGTCTTGATCAGCTTGTCGTTCAGTCTCAGAACGTCACAAACTTTCATATGACCGGTCGTCTACGAGACTACATGCTCTATATGAGTGTTTTCATTGTAGGTCTCGGTATGTACACATTCTTCCGCTACAATTCTCTGGATATTAACCTGGAAGGTCAAGGCGGAATTCCAGGCTACGCTATTCTTGTAATCGGCGGTCTTATTGCTTCTACACTGGTACTGCCGTTTGTGCATAAGCGAATAACGAACTTAGTGCTTCTTGGCGTAATCGGGTTTTTAGTAGCACTGCTGTTTGTCATTTTCCGCGCACCGGATCTGGCACTCACTCAGCTTCTCGTAGAAACTGTAATGGTTGTACTGTTCCTGCTCGTGTTCAGACACATGCCGGAAATAACGAAAGAAAAGAAGGCTCCGCTCACAACAACAGTAAAAGCGTTGGTTTCCGGTGCAGTTGGTATCTTCGTTATACTGACAGGTTTGTCCGTACACGCACTGCGCGCTGAGAGTGATATTACACCAATTTCAGATTTCTTTATTGAAAATTCTGTGCCTCTCGCAGGCGGCTATAACATGGTAAACGTTATACTTGTCGATTTCCGGGGGCTGGATACGCTGCTTGAAGTTCTTGTACTTGGAATCGCCGCTTTAGGTATCGTCACCTTGATTAAGCATCGCCTGAAAGGAGATGAAGACGTATGAAAACGAACTTTTTAATGCTCCATACGATAACTAGGATCGTCTCCTTCATCGTCCTCTCCTTTTCTGTCTATTTGTTTTTTGCCGGACACAATGCTCCCGGTGGAGGTTTTATAGGCGGATTGATGATGGCCGGAGCGTTGATCCTGCTGTATGTCACATTTGATGCCGAACGGATCAACCGGGTTCTCCCTTTCGACTACACAGCTATTATCGCAATCGGGCTTCTTCTGGCCATTGTTACGGGGCTGAACAGTTATCTGTTTGGAGATCCGTTTTTAACGCAGTATTTTGAATATTATCAGATTCCGTTTGTTGGGGAAGTGGAGCTGACAACCGCCCTTCCTTTTGATTTGGGGATTCTGCTCGTTGTTGTAGCAGTTGCCCTGTTAACGATTATTTCGATTGCAGAGGATGTTTCGTAATGGAAATACTAATGATCTTTACATCTGGAATAATCATTGCCGTCGCTACGTATTTATTTATGACACGCAGCCTTCTGAGGGTTGCGTTCGGGGTTGTCATGCTGTCACACGGTGTTCACCTGCTGATCCTGACTCTTTCAGGTCTGGAAACAGGTGCCCCGCCGCTGCTAACAGAAAATGCGGAAGCTTATACAGATCCGCTTCCGCAGGCTGTCATACTGACAGCGATCGTTATCAGCTTTGGAGTGACCGCATTTTTACTCGTTCTCGCATATCGTACGTATAAAGAGCACGGCACAGAGGATTTAGAAGAATTGAGAGGTAATGCCGATGAATAATATCGTCCTGCTCCCGGTTCTTATTCCATTTATTGCCGGAGCCGTACTCATTTTGTTTCGCCACTTCCCTAAGCTCCAGCGTATATCCAGTGCTGTAGTGATGCTCGTTATGCTCGCAGCATCTGTGCTGCTCGTATATTCCGTCTATCAGGACGGCATACTGACCGTAGAGCTTGGTAATTGGCCAGCACCTTTCGGAATCGTGCTGGTCGGGGATTTATTTGCATCGCTGATGGTCCTGTTAAGCAGTATAACGGGTGTTACCTGCTTGTTTTTCGCTTTTCAGACCATTACCAAAGAACGTGAGAAATACTTTTTCTATCCGTTCTATTTTTTCCTTTTAACGGGCGTAAACGGTTCCTTTCTAACCGGTGACCTGTTTAACCTGTTCGTGTTTTTCGAAGTTATGCTAATTTCCTCTTTTATACTCATCGTTACAGGAGGAACGAAGTTTCAGCTGCGGGAATCTTACAAGTATGTTGTCATTAACATCTTTGCATCGATGATGTTTCTGGCAGCTCTTGCATATATATACGGGTTGACAGGCACGCTCAATTTGGCGCACATTGCCCAGCAAATTGAAGAGATTGGTCAGACCGGCGTCGTTAACACAGCCGCCATTATGCTCTTGATTGTTTTCGGTATAAAAGGCGCACTGTTTCCGCTCTATTTCTGGCTGCCTCAATCGTATTACGGCCCGCCCGCTGCGATTGCAGCCCTTTTTGGAGGACTGCTTACGAAGGTCGGTGTCTATGCTATTTTCCGGACATTTACGCTGATTTTTGTACACGATATCTCATTTACGCATACAGTTCTGCTGGTGCTTGCCGCCCTGACGATGGTGCTGGGGGTACTTGCAGCCGTCGCTCAGTTTAACTTTAAGATGATTTTGACCTATCACATTATCAGTCAGATCGGCTATATGATTATGGGTCTTGCCATTTTTACGCCGCTTGCAGTGGCAGGTGCGATTTACCATATCGCACACAACGTGGTCGTTAAATCAGCATTGTTTATGTTTGCGGGTGCTACGCAGAAAATAACCGGCACCAATAACTTAAAAGAAATGAGCGGTCTTTTAAAAACGCATCCTGCTCTCGCCTGGCTGTTCTTTATTTCAGCCGTCTCCATCGCCGGCATTCCGCCGCTCAGCGGATTTTTCAGTAAATTCGCGCTGGTGCTTTCCGGCCTTGAAGCTGAAATGTATGTCATTGTTGCTGTAGCTCTGATTGTCGGAGTGTTCACCCTCTTTTCTATGATGAAAATTTTCATTTATGTATTTTGGGGGTCTCCATCATTGCAGCGTTCCGACTACAGCCATATTAAACTTGCTCCGCTTCTGATGCCGATTGTTCCATTTATCGTGCTTACGATTGCCATGGGACTTTTCGCAGAACCGGTGTTCACATTCATACAACTTACGGCCGACCAGATCCTCGATCCGTCAATCTATATTGACGCCGTACTGGGGGAATAGACTATGCAATTTCAAATTTTATTAAACATTGTCATTGCGTTTATCTGGATGCTGCTTCAGAACTCCTTTACGATCGTTCATTTCGTATTTGGGTACATTGTTGGTCTTGGAATGCTCTTCTTTTTAAGACGCTTCCTCCGCTTTGACTTTTACTTCAGGAGAGTGTACGCATTTATAAAGCTTCTGCTTCTGTTTGCTTATAAGCTAATCGAAGCTAACTGGGATTTGATCAAAATTATTCTCAGACCTAAAATGGATATAACTCCGGGAATCATTGCAGTCCCTACTGAATTAAAAACAGATTGGGAAAAAACGCTTTTAGCGAATTTGATCTCCCTTACTCCAGGTACGTTAACAATGGATTTTTCGGAGGACGGGGATATCCTTTACATTCATGCCATTAACGTGCCTGACAAAGAAAAGGCCATCCGGGAAATTCACGAATCATTCGAAAAAGCGATTCTGGAGGTGACGCAGTAATGATACAGATCACCGCGCAGATTACGCTTGTGCTTCTGGCAGTTTCTATCCTTCTCTGCGTCATCCGTCTTGTCAAAGGTCCTTGTATGGCAGACAGGGTCGTAGCGCTTGATACGATCGGGCTGAACTTAATTGGCTTTATTGGTCTGATCATGATGGTCCAGCAGACGATTCTATATGCGGAGGCACTGCTGATTATCGCGATCCTCGCATTTATCAGTACCGTTTCCTTCGCTAAATTCCTGGAAGGAGGGGTTGTCGTTGATCGTAATGGAAGTTCTCGTTAGTATTCTCCTCCTGACAGGTGGTCTGCTGAGCTTTCTTGGCTCAATCGGGATTCTTCGTTTCCCTGATGTATACGGCCGGCTGCATGCCGCAACAAAAAGTGCAACGCTTGGTGTAATCGGGATCCTGACCGGCACCTTCCTTTACTTTCTCGTCATGCACGACATCTTCGTCGGGAAAGTGCTGCTGGGAATTATATTCGTATTCCTGACAGCTCCTGTAGGCGCATTTATGATTTCAAGAGCTGCTTATTTAACAGGGGTGCCGCTGTCAAAACAGACAGAACAGGATGATCTTAAGAAAGCCCGCAGCGAAGCAGAAAAAGCAGAATAACCTTATCGTAAACAAGGGGCAGCCGCAACGAATGCGGCTGCCCCTTTCAGGCTGTTGAAAAAGTCTTTCAACTTACATATTTATTCGTTTGATTGTATTTCCCCTCTGCTTACCAGCGGAAGCTTGCCGTGGGCTGGCCTTCAGCTATTTCTCAGGGTGACCCTGTATGAAGGGAAGAAAGGCACGGCTTCACTCGGACACAGGCTTCTCGCGAGAAGCCTTCAAGACCCAGTCCGGCTCCGCTCGTGCGTTGATGCCGTTCGCAGATCTGAACGGCACTGGATCTTCAGACTGCGCTGATCCCACGGGCGTCCCCGCCGGACACATCGGGGAAACGGCTCTGATTCATGGAGAACAACGTCACGACAGGCAGGTGCGACCGCTTTTTTTACCTTTTATACTGAATTGTAGGAAGAATTGGCATCCCTATTCAACATCGAAACGTCGCATAGGGAAGGTTCAATCTGTGTGGAAGCCGATCGTGCAGGCCTAACCACACATATGAACCGTACTGCCAGCTGCCGACGTCGAAGGAACTCGACTCCGGGAGGATCAGAACGAGGCGAAGATCCAGCGATTCCGACAGCAGGAGGAATCGGTTAGCTGAGGCCGTTCCCTCCGGAAAGCGAGTGTCCGCAGATACAGGCAGATGCAACATTATTCACTTAAAATGACTTTATCAACACTCTGCAAGGGGCAGCCGCAACGAATGCGGCTGCCCCTTTTTCTTTTATGACGCGGACAAATTAAGATTGCCCTTCCACGGCTATTGCCTCTCCCTGCCGCACGAAGGTGCCGGCTTCCTTTTTCCACCTGACATCCGGCCGGTCGTAAAGAAGAACGACGCTTGATCCAAAGCCGAAGGCGGCCATCTCCTCCCCTTTCTCGAACGAGTCCTGAAGGCTGGATGGCATTACGCTGTTAACGTTCAGAGCTCCTACTTTGGCGGTGATAAAGCGCCCGGCCTCTCCCTCCATTTCCGTCATCAGCCTGTAGTTGTCAGCCAGCGGCGTCCTTCCGAGCAGAAACGCCATATCGTTTACAGGTTCGGAGTATTCACCTGCAGCCCAGCGTTTCAGTACACGCCCTGAAGAGGGTGCATGTATGCGGTGATACTCTTTTGGTGAAAGATAGAAGACGGCAAAACTGCCGTTTTGATAGCGCTCTCCGGCTCCTGTAACAGCAAGCATTGTCTCAAGGCTGTGACGGACCCCTTTCACGTAGAAATGTCCATCCCCTCTCAAACTTCCGCTTGCAGTAAGCACGCCGTCTACGGGGCTTGCAATCGTTTTTTCAAGCATTGTCACCGGCCGGGTTCCTTCCAGCGTATGACGTGTAAAAAACTCCTGCAGTGACCGGTATGAACCAGGGTCTTCTAAGTAATCAGCCATGTCGACCTGAAACGTCTTAATAAAACCAGGAATCAGCAGGCTGCTGGCACGCGATCGTACAAATGACTGAAGCACCTTCGCATAAAGCGGATTATGTGTCAGCTCCAGCATTGCTGTATAAAGTTGTTTATTCATCATCATCACTCCAGAGGGTTCGTATGCTATTCTTATTGTAGCAGAGAATGATCAGACACGCTTCTGAAGAAAGGAGTTCCTCATGCAGTTAATCATGTCGCACAACAATCTTGATTTTGATGCGCTCGCCTCACTCATTGCTGCCAAAAAGCTTTACCCGGAGGCTGAGCCCGTTCTCCCTTCCAGACTGACCTCCGAGGTAGAGCATTTTATTACCATCTACAAAGACATTTTTCCATTTACGAAAATTCACGAAGTAGACTGGAGCCGTGCAGAAGAGCTGATTCTGGTCGATGCATCTTATCTGGACCGCCAGGCAGAGGAAGAGGCCGCTTCTCTTCCTATAACCATCATCGATCACCATACAAACGAAACGGCAGCATTTCAACATATACGCTCGTTGCAGAACGAATCCGTCGGTGCCTGTGTGACCCTTCTGGCTGAACATATCCATGCAAGGTCGATTCCTATATCCCCTTTGGAGGCGACTGTGTTTGCACTTGGACTCTATTCGGATACAGACTCGTTTACTATTCCGGGAACCACCGCCCGCGACTTGGAAGCTGGCGCCTACTTCATTCGTGCGGGAGCTAATTTGAAGGTCGTGGACCAGTTTCGAGAAACACCGCTCTCACACGATCAGCAGCGTCTGTTTCAGGAGCTCCTTGAGAATGGCGAGCAGCACACAATTGACGGAATCGATATTATGATCAGCGCCTCCGACCAGGATTATTATACCGGCCACCTCGCTCATATTTGCAAAAAGCTCCTGCAGGTGACCGGCCTTGACGGCGTCGTGGTAGTTTGCGGAATGGGGAACAAAACGTTTATTACGACCAGAGGCCAGTCCGAACAGGTCGATTTTCGCGCGCTTGTCGACCATTTTGGCGGCGGCGGTCATGCACAGGCCGCCTCTGCATCGATTAAAGGGGTGTCAGCTGCAGAAGCAGCTGAAAAAATAAAGAGTAAGCTTCCGGATGCAGTCGTTCCTGCATTGACGGCGGCTGATTTAATGTCATCACCGGTTAGAGTTATCGCCCCTGAAACGACAGTTGAGACAGCGGTGAAAATGATTTACCGGTACGGACACAGCGGGTTTCCTATCGTCGAAGATGACCGGCTCACCGGCATTATTTCGCGCCGGGATCTCGATAAAGCCCTCCATCACAAACTAGGTCATGCACCAGTAAAAGGATTTATGCAGCGAAACCCGGTCTGGATTGATAAAACCGTCCGGCTTGATCAAATCCGGACAACGATGATGGAAAAACAAATCGGAAGACTTCCTGTACTGGAAGATGGACGCCCTGTGGGGATTGTATCCCGCTCGGATATTATTCAGGCAATGCACGGAAGGCAGCCTTCTGCATCCAGCATCCGCAGCAGCGGCCCTGTAAAGCGGCAGGTTGCAAAAACGATGGAGAAGCAGTTTCCGCCTGAGCTGCTAACCCTCATTACAAGCATTCAGCAGGTGGCTGATGAGCAGAACATTCCCGTATTTATCATTGGAGGAATCGTGCGCGATTTGTTTCTCAATATTGCAAATGAGGACCTTGACATTGTTCTGGAAGGCGATGCGCCCTCCTTCGGCGAATCACTTACAGAAGCTTACGGAGGCCGTCTGAAAGTTCACCAGGCATTCCGTACGGCTACCTGGACGACAGATTCAGGCAGTAAAGTCGATTTGACGAGTGCCCGCACCGAGTACTATGACTTTCCAGCAGCACTGCCGCGTGTTGAGCTTTCTACAATACGGGAGGATTTGTACCGCCGGGACTTTACGATTAACACCCTTGCCGTTCAAATCAATCACGCTCGCTATGGAGAACTGACCGACTATTTTAACGGCCTTGACGATTTATCCAACCGCAAGCTCCGGATTTTATATAATCTCAGTTTTGTCGAAGACCCGACGAGAATTTTGCGAGCCGTCCGTTTTGAAACCCGCTTCAGCTTTCAGATGGAAGCACAGACGAAGTATCTTGCTGAGGAGAACAAGCAGCTTCTTTCTTCCGTCAGCCGCTTTCGACTGTCTGAAGAGCTGTACCGGCTGTTTACGCAGAGCGACCCTTTAAAAGGTCTGGAGCGCTTATTTTCCTTCCAGCTTCAGGACATTCTTCTTGCCAGCCCGGATGAACCTGCAGATGTCCGTCGCAGGCAGCGGCGGATGAACCGGTACAGATACATCTTTGAAAGCCGTGGAGTTGTCTTTCCTGAAGCTGCGTGGGTCGCTGTCATGCTTTTCATGTCAGCACCGGACTCGGCAGCAATAGCCGGCATTCGTTCATATGCGATGAACAGACAGGAGGAGAAGGCCTGTGATGCCTGGCTGACATTATGGACCCACACAGAGGGAAACCATCTTCCATTTCGAGATGCTCACGCAGCTGCTTCCCACATTCCTGACTGGGCCGCTGTCGCCTTTGCTGCATTCAGTGAAGAGGCATCGCTCGCCCGCTACGTGTGGCGCCGGCTTGATGCCCGGCATGCGCTAAAAGGTAAAGATTTGATTGAAGCGGGATTTCGACCTGGCCCTGTTTTTTCAGATATGCTGTTTGAAGCGGAAATGCGCAAGCTGGAAAACCCGTCTCTTACAAAGGACGAGCTGCTGGCTCCATTTATAAAAGCCGGCCATACCGGCATATGAGGTTTACCGCTGCTTACTCTATCTGATAAGATAGTTTAGTAAACCATATTTTTCTCGAAAGGGCTGAACTCAATGAGTGTACACATAGGGGCACAAAAAGGAGAAATTGCAGAAGCCATCCTGCTTCCTGGAGATCCTCTGCGCGCCAAGTATATCGCAGAAAATTTTTTAGAGGATGTTAAGCAGTATAATGATGTCCGCGGCATGTACGGCTATACAGGTACCTATAAAGGAGAGCGGGTATCTGTTCAGGGAACTGGCATGGGCGTTCCTTCCATTTCCATCTATGCGCACGAGCTGATCAACAGCTACGATGTTAAAAAACTGATCCGCGTAGGTACGTGCGGAGCTATTCAAAAGGACGTTAACGTTCGTGACGTTATTATTGCGATGAGCGCAGCGACTAACTCCGGCGTGAACCAGCATCATTTCAAAGGAGTCGATTTCGCTCCGACAGCTGATTTCGACCTTTTGAAAAAGGCATATGACGGAGCTCAGGCTCAGGGTCTTAATGTGAAAGTCGGCAGCGTCTTCACGAGCGACGTTTTCTATAACGAAGATGAAACACTGATTCCGAACCTGGCCAAGCATCAGGTGCTTGCTGTAGAAATGGAGAGCTCAGCTCTGTACACCATTGCTGCACGGTTCCAGGTACAGGCACTGTCTGTCCTTACAGTAAGCGATCATATTATCACCGGCGAAGAAACGTCGTCCCAGGAACGCCAGGAAACATTCAATGAAATGGTTCACGTAGCTCTTGCAGCAGCTGTTTCCGACAACTGAGCTGTTTTATGCGAATAGTAAAAAGCATCCGCTCAGAATTAGTTTCTGACCGGATGCTTTTTCGTTTCTCCTCTTAAGCTTATCAATAAATGAGTTCAATAAAGCCTTCCCGCGGAACTGGCCCGAAATAGTAGGACATATCCGCATCTCCTACTGCCTCAAGGATAGCATTTTTTTCATATTTAACGCCTTTCAGTTTATCTTCCAGGTCAGATACTTCCCCAATTCCGAAAAAATCCCCGAATATTTTAATGTCCTGAATCGTACCTTTTGATACATTCAGCCGGACATCGACTGTACCGGCTCCTTCAAAACGCCTGGAGCGCTCCAGATCGAACTTAGGGGATGTTCCATAGTTCCAGTCCCAGTTTTTATACCGCTTGTCAGCAAGGGCTTTAATTGCTTCCCAGTCTTCTTCAGAAAACCGGTGCGTAGGAATGTCTTCTCCCTCAAATATATGGTTAAGAATAAGCTGCTTCAGCTTCTCCACATCGATCTCCTGCTCTGTTAGCTCATTAATGTTTGCAACCCTGGCACGAACGGATTTAATGCCTTTTGACCTCATTTTTTCTTCACTGACCTGTAAAGAGTCCACGATATTCTCCATCTGCACATCCACGAGCAGCGTTCCGTGGCTGAACATCTTTCCTTTTGTTGAATACTGGGCGTTGCCCGATATTTTTTTTCCGTTGGCGTGAATATCATTTCGTCCGCTGAGCTCGGCGTTAATTCCTAAACTTTTTAAAGCTTGAATCACCGGCTCTGTAAATTTTGCGTAGTTGGAAAAGCTGTCACCGTCGTCTTTGGTAAGAAAGCTGAAGCTTAAGTTGCCCAGATCCTGATAAACGGCTCCTCCGCCTGAAAGCCTGCGGACCACTTTAATGTTATTCTCATCTACAAAAGCTTTATTGATCTCCTGGTGCGTGTTCTGGTTTTTCCCAATAATGATACACGGTTCGTTCACATAAAAAAGCAGGTACGTTTCATCGGATGGAAGCGTCTGCAGCGCATATTCCTCAAGCGCAAGATTTAAACCTGGATCATGGATGTTCTCATTATCGATAAAGATCATGTGATCAACCTCCTGTTCAGTCTGTATCTATCGTACCATATCCCGGAAGCATTCGTGCTTATTAGACCGGTTATGAATACGGTTTATGCTATACTGAAAACATTCTGCTCGAGGAGGGAATTGAGTTATGGAATTTGTCACTCTCAACAATGGAACACGCATGCCGCAGCTCGGATTTGGTGTCTGGCAGGTACCGGATGATGAAGCAGAGGCAGCCGTAACCAACGCACTGAAAGCCGGTTATCGATCGATCGATACGGCTATGATCTACCAGAATGAAACAGGTGTCGGAAAAGCTCTGGCTAAAACATCGATCCCCCGTGAAGAATTATTTATCACGACAAAAGTGTGGAATGCCGATCAAGGCTACGAAAACACGATGAACGCATTCGAAGCAAGTCTTGACCGGCTCGGTCTTGATTACGTGGATTTATATCTGATTCACTGGCCTACGCCGGAGTTTGATGAATACGTTGATACGTACAAAGCTTTGGAAGCCTTATATGAAAGCGGAAAAGTAAAAGCCATCGGTGTTTGTAATTTTGACATTGATCATTTAGAACGTCTTAAACAGGAATGTTCTGTCACTCCTGTATTAAATCAGGTAGAGTGCCATCCGTTCCTCGCCCAGGAGGAGCTGCGCAATTACTGTGATACAAATGATATTTATGTAGAAGCATGGAGTCCGCTTATGCAGGGCGGTGAGGTATTAAATCATCCTGTCGTGCAGAATATCGCGGAGGATCATCAGAAGACGGGCGCTCAGGTTATTCTGCGCTGGCATTTGCAGCGGGGAAATATCGTGATACCTAAATCAGTGACTCCTTCCCGGATTAAGGAAAATATTGACGTTTTCGACTTCGAATTAACAGACGATGAACTAGAAATAATTAATAACCTGGACAGAGGGATCCGTAAAGGTCCTAAGCCAGCGGAAATGAACAAACGCTGACTTGTATGACTCCGGGCCGGCACCGAAAAGAGGACACGCTCCCTTTTCGGTGTTTTTTTAATCGTGGACACATAAGCAATAAAAAACGGAAAGTTTGTCATAGAAAACGAAAAGGCTTCTTCCTGCCCCGTTTGATTAGACTTCAGCCAGTCTGCCTTCATTCTCCCTGTGCTCTTTGATTGTAATCACAATTACTTACTCTGTATTCTCCCTACCAATTCTGGTTGATTCTTGTCATGACATCACCTAACGAAAAAAAGCAGGCTCTCTTTTCAGAGTCACCTGCTTATATGTTTAACGGTACTGCTTTACACATATGCTGCTCACAAGGAGCCGGATTTGTCACGTGCATATGCTTCCATCCGTTCATATGCTTTTATCTCATCTGAAAAAACAGTATGAACCTCCAGGTGGAACTGTCGGAAATCACCTTCTTCCACCTTTAACGTGCCTTCCCATTCGTATGTGGCATTCCCGATCAGCCGCATTTCGTAAGCTTCACCGTGCTGTTCCGGGATAACATGCACCAACCCGCCCGGATTATAGACAGTGAGTTTCGAGCCGATTGTCTGACCGCCGTCCAGACAGCTGACTAAGGCCGATGCAGACATAGCCGTGCCGCAGGCGTTAGTAAGACCGACTCCCCTTTCGTACGTCCGAACGAAAATACTTCCGTCTGCCAGCTCTTTTACAAAGCTGACGTTGGTTCCATTCGGAAGCAGTTCTTTCAATTCATTAGCGCGCTTTCCGCAAGCTTCCACTTCCTCGTCATTGATATGATCAACAATCGCTACTAGGTGCGGATTTGGGACAGATAAGGCTGTAAAGCGAGCTGTCGGATGAAGCTCGGGTATTGACGCAAGACGCAGCTCAGACTCCGCTGTCACCGGCACCTCTTCCGGCTGAAAAGATACCGGCTTTATTGCCACCTCATATGTTGGAATTTGCTCAAACACAGGATCCTGCACCCCTGTAGCAAGCGGCGCTTTCATTGTTTCTATAGTAATTTGCTGCAAACCGGTATGTTCCAGAACATAGCGTGCCGCACAGCGAAGTCCGTTTCCGCACATTTCTGCTTCGGTTCCGTCACTGTTCAGCATTCGCATACGCGCTTCCGTTCCGGTACCGGGAAGGATGAACAACACGCCGTCCGAGCCGATTTTCCCTTCCCTGTCGCTTACAGCAATTGCCAACTGCTCCCGCATATCATCTGTTAATTCCGGATCTTCCGTCCATTCGTCGACGATAACAAAATCATTTTTCGATCCGTGACATTTCACTGCTTTTAACTTCATCGGTTTTATTCCTCCTGCATCTGTAAACTGATTATTAAAGCTGAACGTCCCATGAAGCTTTGGAAATCTGTTCTGCTTCATTATCAGACAACCTTACGTTCAATGCTCCAGCATGCTCAGCTGCGTGTTTTTCAGACGAAGCACCCGGGATCGCAAAAACCAGGTCCCCGTGATAATGAACCATCCAGCTTAAGACAACCTGGCTGACTGTGGCCTCATGATGTTCAGCTGTTGCTTCAAGCAGGTTCATTAAAGGCTTTGTTTTTTCCAGGTATCCGCTGCGGAAGCGACCCATCCATTTTCTTGGTCCTCGTTTTTTCTTGATTGCATCCGGATCCTGATGATACTTGCCTGTTAACAACCCTTGCTCCAATGGGGAGTAAGCGATCACCGAAATACCGAGCTCTCTGCACGTGTCGAACAGACCGTTTTGCTCAGCTCTTCTGTCCAGAAGGCTGTACTTAATCTGATTGGATGCGAGCGGTACGCCTTCCGCATGAAGTGTATCATACGCTTCGAGCATTCGTTTTTCATTAAAATTTGATACGCCTATTTCTCCAATCTCACCACGGTGTTTAAGCGCCAGCATTGCTTCCATCTCTTTACCGGCTGACGAAAAAGAAAACGGCTGATGGATCTGATACAGTGCAATAGGGCGCTGATTCAGCGCATCGCGCCGCGCCCCAATCGTTTTTTCTATGGAACTGGCTTTTCGTCCTGCAGGCCACCACTTGTCAGCGATATAAACTGTCTCAAGAGAGGCCTCTTCACGGTCGAGTGCATCTGCAAGCGCACGTTCAGATGCACCGTTCCCATAGACCTCAGCGGTATCAAACCAGTTGATGCCTCCGGCCAGTGACGCGCGGACGATAGCCTGCATGTCCTCCTCGCCGACGTCGTCCCAGTATCGTCCTACTGCATTCGCTCCGCGGCTAAACTGCCAGCAGCCAATTCCAATCGGGGAAAGCTGCGGCCCTTCTTTTCCAAGCGTTCTGTATGCATGATTCATGACGGCACCTCCTGCTTTTCTAGCACTACTTTATCACGATTTATGCTGCTGATGCACTCGTCATCATCTTCAGGAATTGAAAATGCAGGCGGTCGCAAAATAAAACGCCCCGGAATGAATCCGGGACGCTTCTTATCAACAGCAGTCGCTTGCACCATTGTTCATAACCAGACCGCCGCCATCCTGCGTTTCTTTATACGCAAGCTCCAGCGCGCGTGTATGCTCATGCACCATTTTTTCAAATGCAACCTGAATGCCGTTTACTTCTTCAATAATATCGTCTTCTGCCGGCGCATCCAGCGCCAGTCCAAGCTGCGGGCCTCCTCAGCCCATGCCTGAAGCAAAGATTTTGATATTATCTGCTTGATGTTCGTTCATCAGTTCCTCAATATACGTTTTCGCTTCGTTTGTGATTTGCACAATCGTTCACCTCGTTTACTATATTATTCTTTACGCATTTTAACAGGTAATCACTCATCTGACAAACACTCAGCTTCTGTGCGAGAGAACAACGACTGCTTCGTATGGCTGCAGAGTGATCCGTCCGCCGGCATCCCGTTTATAGTTGGAGATGAGTATGGTTCCTTCCCCGGTATCGACCGGCTCTGATTCCTGGTCGGAAAAGCTGCAGAAAACAGTAAGCTGATGATCGTCAAGACAACGTTTGTAAGCGAAAATCGTGTCACTTTCTTTATGGATTAGTTCAAAATCCCCGTAAACGATCACGTCATACTCTTTTCGAAGCTGGATCAGCTTCTGGTAAACGTAAAACAAGGAATCGGGATCCGCAAGTGCCTTTGCGGCATTGATACGTGAATAATTTGGATTTACAGCAAGCCAAGGTGTTCCTTCAGTGAATCCTGCATTCGTTGTATCATCCCACTGCATAGGAGTCCGGGCGTTGTCCCGTCCTTTCACATATATTTTTTCCATTAGAGCTTCATGTGAGACACCGGCTGCTCGTTTTTCCTGATACATATTCAGCGTTTCAATATCTTCGTATGCTTCAATGGAATCAAAGCGCACATTGGTCATCCCGAGCTCTTCACCCTGATAAATATATGGCGTTCCCCGCATCATATGCAGCATGATCGCAAGCATGGATGCAGACTGGAACCAGTAAGTCTGATCATCTCCAAATCTGGAAACGAGACGCGGCTGGTCGTGATTATTTAAATACAGGCTGTTCCAGCCCTTGTCCATTAGCGCATACTGCCATTTGGAAAGATTCTCACGCAGTGTTGGCATGTTGAAGGGCAGCAGATCCCATTTCCCTTCAGGTCCGGAATCAAGATCCACGTGCTCAAACTGGAAAACCATATTCAGTTCCCTTCGCTCTTCTGCTGTGTAATCGACAGCCTGTACTTCATCGACGCCAGGCATTTCACCTACTGTCATGATGTCACGTCCGGCCATGACCTCTTCATGCATTTCCTGCAAGAATTCATGCATGCGCGGGCCGTTCATAAAGAATTCGGCGCCTGAAGCGAGCTGACCAGGAGCAGCATCCGGGTTGTCGGGAAGGCCAGGTTCCTTGGACAGGAAATTAATGACGTCCATGCGGAATCCGTCTACTCCTTTATCAAGCCACATGTTCATCATGCTGTATACGTCTTTTCGCAACGATTCATTTTCCCAATTTAAATCCGGCTGTTTTTTAGAGAAAAGATGCAGGTAGTATTCTCCTGTTTTCTCATCATACTCCCACGCAGAACCGCTGAAGTTGGATTCCCAGTTGTTTGGAGGAGCGTCTTGCTTTCCCTCACGCCAAATATAGTAATCACGGTACGGATTATCGTCAGAAGATCGCGATTCTGCAAACCAGGCATGTTCGTCCGACGTATGATTGACGACAAGATCCATCACGAGCTTTAACCCTCGCTTGTGCATCTCTTGCAGAAGCATCTCCCAGTCTTCCATCGTTCCAAATTCATCCATGATTTTACTGTAACTGCGAATATCATATCCATTATCATCATTTGGCGAGTCGTACACCGGGCTGAGCCAGATAACATCAACACCAAGCTTTTTCAGATAATCGAGCTTTTCCGTTATGCCGGGAATATCTCCAATACCGTCCTGATTTGAATCGTTGAAGCTTCTAGGGTAAATTTGATAAACGACGCTTTCCTTCCACCAACGGCGTGTATTTCCGGACATGTGATCAGCACTCCCTTTATATGTTCGTCCGTTTTAATTTGCAAACGGTTGCACTAAAACTTTAGCACATCTGTCTGCATGGTGGCAATGCCCTAAATATTTCGCAATTCGAATCACTTTTTGATAAAGTGAACGTAGCTTATACGTTTAGGAGTGGTAGGATGAAGCAACCCGCAGGCATTCAGGATTTATTCCGACTATCAATTTTAGAGAATCCGCAGCTTTCCCCCGATGGTGCAAGTGTGTTATTCGTCAGAAGGCAGCTGGTGGAAGACCGCTACACGTCACAGCTTTTTGTACAGCGGCTTGAAGAACCGGAAGCCGTTCAGTGGACATTCGGATCCGGAACCGTATCCTTTCCGGTATGGTCTCAGGACGGGAAACAGGTCGCCTTTATTTATCGTTATCCGGATGAAAAACAAGCTCGCATCTGTAAAATAGCGGCTGACGGCGGAGGTATTCAGGAAATCCAGACTCTCTCCGCCGGTGCCGGTTCACTGCGCTGGACCGCTTCTGACAGCGAACTGATACTGACGGTAACGCAACTAGCAGATGAACCGGACGAAAAGCCGAACGCTCTGCAGGTCGATACGCTTGATTATAAATCAGATAAAGCAGGTCTCCATGATGGAAGTTATACTCAGCTAGCGGCCATGGATCCTCTCACTGGAAAATGGACAGCACTAACAGACTCTGCTGTCGATAAGACCCTACTTGACGTGTCCTCAGACGGTTCACAAATGCTGTTTGTGGCAAATGAACGAGGAGACGGAACTCAGGGCTCAGACGTTCACCTTCTGGACCGAAAATCCGGTCGCACTCGTGTCATCGTTCAAGGATCATACAACAGCGCCTCCTTCTCTCCGGACGAAGTGCATGCAGCGCTCATAGGCCATGATCAAACTCACCGCGGAGCCGGGCAGAGTCATGTATCGTTTTACAACATGAAGGAAGAGAAGCTGATTACGACCGTCTCTTCTATGGACCGGTCTTTCACCGATACAATGATCGGAGATATACGAGGACCTGCTGCTGATCAGCGGCCTGTCTGGACCTCTCAGAACGCAGTGTGTGTACCGGTATCTTCCTGGGGAAATGTGAATCTCGTAAACGTTTCCTTCTCAGGCAGAATCGATTATGTGACAACAGGTAATCACCACGTTTTTGATGCCGCTTTTCACAAGGATTCAGGAGTGATGGTCGCTGGCATCAGTACTCCAGTCTGTCCCGGTGAACTGTTTATTGTCAATGAGCAGCGACTCAGCCAGCTCACATCGTTTCAGGAAGGCTGGAAAGAGCAGACAGCGCTGCTCTCCCCCGAAGAACTCACATTTGAACGTGACGGATTCCAGCTTCAAGGGTGGGTACTTATTCCCGAACAGGCTGACGGCCGGGGACTTCTCCATATCCACGGCGGACCGCATGCCATGTATGGCAATACATTCTTTCATGAAATGCAGGTGCTTGCTGCAGAAGGTACGTCCGTTCTTTTTATGAATCCCCGCGGCAGCCACGGATACGGACAGAGTTTTGTCAATGCTGTAAGAGGGAACTATGGAGGAGGAGATTTTGATGATCTGATGATGTTCACAGATGAGACCTTGTCTAAATTCCCTCATATTGAGACTGGCAGGCTTGGCGTTACCGGAGGAAGCTACGGGGGCTTTATGACGAACTGGATCGTCTCTCATACCAACCGGTTTCGCGCAGCCGCAACTTTGCGATGTATATCAAATTGGATCAGCTTTTATGGTGTGAGCGACATCGGCTATTTTTTTACAGACTGGGAACACGGAACGGTGCCGCCGGAAGGAATTGACGAACTCTGGAGAATTTCTCCGCTGAAATATGCTGAACATATTGAGACTCCGCTGCTGATTATGCACGGAGAAGAAGATTTGAGATGCCCTATGGAACAGGCGGAACAGCTTTACATTCATTTGAAACGGAGAAATCATCCTGTATCATTCATCCGTTTTCCGCAATCTAATCACGAGCTGTCGAGAAGCGGTCATCCCCGTCTCCGTCGTCAGCGGCTTACTTATCTGCGGGACTGGTTTCAGGAGCAGCTTTAAAAACTTGCATGCACACGGGGGAATAGTTTTTTAATGCCGGCTTCTGAACCCGATTACGAAGGATCCCTGTAAACACGTTGGACACAAAAGAAACGAACTGTCGTGAACCTCTGATAAGAGATTCAACAGACAGTTCGTTTTTTCACGTAATCAGTCGTCTTTGGTTGACACTCTCAATCCGTCCCGTCGAAGACAGTAGAGTCAACTGTAAAGTAAGCTCAAAAAACACTTTATAAAAAGCCTGTGGACCGTTCAGGATACGTTTGAACGGTTTTTACCTACTGTCGAATTATTCAAAGATACCTTGGTCTTTGAACTGCTGAACTGCCTGCTGATCCGGTTCACCGGAAAAATCCAGTTCGATTTCATCACCAGGCTGCAGGGATACCGCCAACACGCCGAGAAGACTTTTAGCATCAATCACCCAATGATCTTTGCGGATCAGAACCGTATCCTCATATTCCCCTAAACGATTTACAAATGTGCTTGCTGTTTCTCCAAATACCGGTTTTTTTACAGTCAGTTTCACGAATGCACGCCTCCTTACGTATTTTTTATAGTATAGCTTACTCAAACGAGTGTTCCAAGTTTTTCTTTCATTTACCCGGCATGGTAAACTTATAGCAGGAAAGGGAGTGAATCCGTTGGACAGACTGCAGCAGTATTTTCAAGAGCGCAAAGCAGATATTCTGCACGCTGAGCAATACCGTGAATATGCCGTATTCGTTCCTGTCATCCGCCGGGCCGGAGAAGATCACTTTTTATTCGAGGTTCGCTCTTCGCACGTTCCTCAGCCGGGAGAGATCTGTTTTCCCGGTGGCAAAGTAGACAGCACCGATCCCTCTCCTGCCGCAGCCGGGATAAGGGAGCTTGCTGAAGAAACGGGAGTACTCCCTTCTCAGATCACCTACTATGGAGAGCTCGACTATATGATTACACCGATGCGGTCTATCATCTATCCTTTTTTTGGACGCATTGACGAGGAGGCGGCCATTCAGCCGAATGAACAGGAAGTGGCGGAAGTGTTTACAGTTCCAGTGAGCCACCTGCTGGCGACTGCTCCGGAAACTCACCCCGTTCATATTGCGGTAGAGCCATCGGAAGATTTTCCTTACCACCTGATACCGAAGGGGAGGCAGTATCCTTGGGGAAAAGGAAGCGTGCAGGAACATTTTTATCAGTACCGGCAGTATACGATCTGGGGCCTTACAGCCCGTATTTTGACGCATACGCTCGATGAATTGAAAAAAGCGGATCCTCTCAAAAAGATGATATAAAAGGTAGAAGAAGCTGATATGTGGAAGTGCTTCGCATACGACAACGTGAGCCGGCGATGGATTGATCGTCGGCTCACGTTGTGTTTGTTTCACTTATTTATAACGATGCACTGTCTTTTCGTCGAAGATCCTCCAGCATTAAAAGCACCATGTTTGCCGAGTTTACTGAAGCTGTTTCTAGAAACTGATCATAGGACACTCGTGCATCCTGTCCTGCGATGTCTGATAACGCACGGATAATGACGAATGGGATTTCAAATTGATGGCATACGTGCGAAATAGCTCCAGCTTCCATTTCAGATGCATAAGGGTCCGCAAAACGACTGCGGATTAGTGTCGTCTGATCGTCACTGCTTATAAAGGAATCCCCTGAAACGATTAGCCCTTCCACCGCATGAGAACCAGCCTCCTCGACGCACTCTTTCGCCGTTTCGACGAGCATTGTATCCGGCATATAGAAAGCGGGCATGCGCGGAACCTGACCGAATTCGTATCCAAAGACGGTTGCATCCACATCGTTGTAGCGCACTTCTGTCGATACAACGACATCGCCGACCTTCAGTTCTTTATGAAAGCCGCCAGCTGAACCCGTGTTAATAATGTAATCTGGAAAGAACAGCTGAATCATCAGCGTGGTACTGATCGCAGCATTCACTTTTCCGATACCGGATTTCCCGATAATCGCATCAACGCCGCGCAGCTTTCCCTCAAAAAATTCACATCCTGCGATGAGCGTTTCACTGTAGTCGCCCATTTCTTCCTTTAGAAGCTCTACTTCTTCCTCCATCGCACCAATTACACCTATTCGCATCCCGATCTCTCCTTCAGTTTCTCTTTGCAACTTTTTCTATCTTAACGCACCGCCGGCTGCGGAGCAACTGCATCTTGGCAGGCATCCGCATATAAACACGTTTCACCTCTGTCTGTTTTCGATTATAATGACGTAGGATACACTCTAGAGAGGAGAAGTCGATCATGTTCATTACACCTGAATCGATCCATGATAAAATTGAATTTTTTCAGGAGGCGGATTTTAACGCGCTTGAATCGGCTATTCAACAAAAAATTGATGCTAACAGCACGCTTATGCTGGAGGTTCATCACGTTTCCTATGAGACCGTGCAGCTGCAGGACAGAAGACCTTACGTTACAGCGATGGTACATTTTAAACAAAAGAAACGAAAGACCTGATCCGCAGCTTTCCGACTCTGTTTCGGCAACCGCAAGCGAACGCTTAAAAGGCCGGGCGGCATACGAATGCCGCCCGGCCTTAATGCATCTCCGGTTCAGATGTTAGTTGTACGGATTGGAAGACAGTCTTGAGACATCGACCGGCATCCAGCCTTCATTTTCCACCCATTCAAGTTCAACTTGATAAGGGCTACTGTAATCTGTACCCCGTTCGCTTACCGTACCGACTGCAGACTGAGGGCTTCCCCCATTTTCCAGTCTCCAGATAATCAAATCATCTTCGTCATTTGGCAGGTCAGCTGCATACACAATGGCGCGAACCATTTCATCCCAGTTCACATGACTGCGGTCGAAAACAGGTTCAAACGGCTCCTCCTGCACGGTCCCGATCGGACCCCAGTCGCCTTCCTGATCCGTATTATACGCATCATCATTTTCCGTTAGATCCGCTTCGTTTCCGCCGCGGTCATTGTTTTCGTTGCTGCTGTTATTCTCATTGTTATCATCGTTCACATTCGCTTCATTGTTATTGCCGGCTTCATTTTCGTCAGCGTTGTTATTGCCGGCTTCGTTCGTATCGCCGTCGTTGTCATTTTCATCGTTGTTGAGATCGATGTTAATGGACTCGTTCTCCTCATTATTTCCGTTTTCACTGCCACCATTAAGATTAATATCCCCGTTGTCAGCCGAGTCGGCTACTTCCTGGGACGCTCCATCTTGTTCGGCTGCTTCATCAGTCCCGCCTGTAAACAGGCTGACGCTTACGACGACGATCAGCAGTGCTACAAGTCCAATGGATATATTTAATATCGAGTTCATTCGCTGTTTCTTTTTCACGTTTTGACGCTGCGGAATTTGACTGCTCACGTTGAAACACTCCTCCTTCGCCCACTCTTTTCCTTTTATTATAGATGATCCGTGCAGATAATTCGATAACCTTTCTTCCTATTCGGCGGTTTTTTTCTATATTTAGGACTTTTACGGCTCTCTTACGGTATTTTTACATAGTTTCGCTTTACAGACGAAAACCGGCCGCCTTAACAGGCAGACCGGTCTGTGAGTCAGTAAATCTTGATTATCTCGACTTTCATATCTCCGCCGGGCGTAGAAACAACAACCTGCTCGCCAATCTCACGACCAAAAAGACTTCTCGCCATTGGAGAATCGTTAGAAATTTTGCCTTCCAGCGGGTCTGCTTCCGCACGGCCTACAATCGTATACTCCTCTTCGTCACCGTCAGGAAGTTCTTTAAACTTTACGGTTTTACCAACTTGAACGGAAGACGTATTTGTATCTTCTTCGATGATTTCAGCGTTACGGATCATGGATTCCAACTGCTGAATGCGGCCTTCAACAAACGCCTGCTCTTCTTTAGCGGAATCGTACTCCGAGTTCTCAGAAAGGTCGCCGAAGCTTCTTGCGACTTTAATGCGCTCAACGACTTCTTTTCTTCTTTCTGTCTTCAAAAGCTCCAGTTCCTTCTCAAGCTTCTCTTTGCCTTCCTCCGTCATATAATGCTTTTCTTCTGTCATAGGTGTTCCTCTCCTTCGCACAAATCTGGCAGGCAGCGTTTTCAAAAATCAGTCACCGTATATACAGGGAAGCGCCCGGCGCATTCAGCACCGGGACGCCGGAAATACGTTACAAAAATGAAAATTCTATCCTGCGTTACAATTGTCATTATATAGAAAAAAGTCCTTTCTGCCAATAGGCTTTATAACATGGACTTTTCCTCCAGAATGGTTTTAATTTTCGTTACCATTAAGTCAATCGCCACGTGATTATGCCCGCCTTCAGGGACTATAATATCTGCATACCGTTTTGTAGGCTCAATAAACTGAAGATGCATCGGCCTTACAACGGATGTGTACTGATCAATGACGCTGTCAATTGTCCGGCCGCGTTCATTTATATCCCGCAGCAATCTCCGGATAATCCGCATATCAGAATCCGTATCGACAAACAGCTTTATGTCCATTAAGTCACGCAGCCTGCTGTCTTCCAGGATCATGATGCCTTCCAGAATAATAACATCTCTCGGCTGAACCGGGATCACACGTTCAGCACGTGTATGATTGGCATAATCATAAACCGGCTTATCAACTGCCTTGCCTTCCATCAGCTGATGAAGATGTTCGATCAGCAAATCGTTGTCGAATGCCAGCGGATGATCATAGTTCGTTTTTAAGCGCTCTTCCATCGGCAGATGCGTTTGATCTTTATAATACGCATCCTGTTCAATCATCAGAATGGAATGCTTCGGAAACTGATTGTATACTTCATTAGCCACCGTCGTCTTGCCGGAACCGGAGCCCCCTGTGACTCCAATAATAATGGGTTTATTATGCATATTGGCGATTCCTTTCACGTCATAGTACAAGAGTATAATTTACATGTCAACTGATGTGTTTTTTTCCTTCTTGCGTGCGGCAAGCAACCCGTCCCCGACCGGGAGGATCATCGTTTGAAATTGATCAGACGACATCAGACTTTCATTAAAAGACCGCAGTTTGTCTGACATATTTATGAACCTGCGGGACTCGGGCTCAGCAGTTCCCGGCACGTAGCCTCTGAAAAGCACGTTATCGGCTGTAATCAGGCCGCCTGGCTTTACCATCGGCTCAAACGTCCGAAAGAAAACATCGTAGCTTCCTTTTGCTGCGTCAATAAACAGCGCATCAAACGGGCCATATTGCGCTGCTTGCTGAGCTGATTCAACGGCATCTCCTCTGATCAGCTGAAACCGCTCTGTCAATCCTGCCTTTTTTACGTTCACTTCTGCTTCATAAGCACGAGCCTTGTCTCGTTCAATCGAAATGACCTCGAGCTCCGGAATTTCTTCTAGCAGACGGATAGCAGAATAGCCGACCGCTGTTCCAATCTCCAGAATGCGGGAAGTTCCGTTTATATGCAGCAGTGTAATAAGCGTATGCAGCGCTTCCCGGTCAATGACCGGGATATGACGACGGAGCGCGTCCTGCTCCAGTTCCGCAGAATAGCCGCTGTTTTGCGGAATAAGCTTTGTCAAATAGCCTCTGAGTGCATCCTGCTGCATAAATAAACTCTCCTTCGTTACAACCCGGGATATTCTATCACGGGTTTTTTCGAGTGTCAAAACTACTTTTCTCTATTGATACTGTCCAACCGTCTCCTGGTGCTGCTCATAGGTTTCGTTAAAGTAAATATCTCCCTCAGGTGAATGATAAAAATAGAGATAGCTGTGTTCTTCCGGATTTTCCACTGATTGTATGGAAGCAACTCCCGGATTATTAATCGGTCCTACCGGCAGTCCTGTCTGGTTGTACGTGTTATATGGAGATTCGATTTCCGTATCTTCATTGAAGGTCCGCGACAGTCTTTCTCCGTGCGCATAAGAAACCGTCGGATCCATCTGGAGCGGCATCGGTACGCGCATCCGGTTTTCAATCACACCAGAGATCATCGGGCGCTCCTCATCATTCTGTGCTTCACCTTCGATAATCGAAGCGGCGGTAAGAAGTTCGTGAACTGTATAATCGCTCTCACCGGTCAGGGCTGCGTTCAGCTCAGCCTGCATCCGGTCCAGCATCGCTTCGATGATTTCTTCCGGATCAGGATTTTCTTCGATAAAATCGTATCGTGCCGGGAAAAGATACCCTTCGAGAGGCTCCCGAATATCCTCGTCCAAAATTTCGTCTGTCAACATGTCATAACGGTCAATCAGCTCATTTAAATAGTTCTCGTCTCTTGCTGTACCGATGAGCTCCTCTGTTTCCAGACCTGATTCCTCAGCAGCGCGGGCAAAGATCTCTTCCGCCCAGAATCCCTCAGGAATTGTAAATGAGAGGGCATACTCTTCCTGCACAGAGCCTTCTTTTAATTCCTGTATAATATCATCGACACTCATTTCAGTGGAAAGCTGATAGGTGCCTGCCTGAAACCCGCTCTCATTTTGAAACCGAACATAGTAACGGAACATGGTGGAACTGGAGATAACGCCGTTATCTTCCAGCACTTCGGCAATTGTGTCGGTCCCTGAACCTATCGGAATTTCAACCTCAACTTCTTCCGGTTCTTCTTCATCAACCGGGCCGAGGGAAGCCATTACATATTGATAGGAGCCAAAAGCAACTGCAGCTGCAACAAGAATCATGAGCACCAGCAGTGAAAACACAATTTTTCGCACCAGTCCGGCTTCTTTTCGTCTTTCGTTTAGCAGCTTTTGATGCTGTTCGCGACGCTGTTGTTTCTTTTCTTCTTTTGATAGTTCTGTCATCCCAATCTCTCCCTCCGAGCCCGGCTGATGTCTGAATCGAACGCCGCTCTTACTGCTCCGGACAGCTGTCACACAAAACAGAGCGGCCCCCCTGAAGCATGCCGCTTCCGGAACCGCCCTGCTTCATCCTGCAGGCTGTTTTTATTTTACTGCTCTTCGTCCAGATCCTGAATCGTATTAAAAACTTCCTGGACCATATCCCACTCTTCTTCTGTTTCAATCGGGAACAACGAAAGGTCCTCGCCCCCGGTATCTTCATAGCGGAACGCGTGCACTTCTACCTCATCTTCGTCTGACTCTCCGGTTCCTTCCGGTGCAATAAGCACATAAGAGTGACCTGTCTGCGGATTATCGAATTCCAGCACCTTTTCAAACAGATGCTCGTCACCTGTTTCCTGATCCGGAATAATGATCCGGTTGTCATCTTCAGCAGGTTTTCTGATTTTCAGATCGGAATCTGCCATTGTATCATTCGCTCCTTTACGGTCTGCTGTCCAGATAATTTTGCAAAATCATAACAGCAGCCATTTTATCGATTACTTTCTTCCGCTTCTTGCGGCTGACATCCGCCCCGACCAGCATTTTTTCAGCTGCTGATGTCGACAGACGCTCATCCCACATTTCTACGGGTAACTCCAATTCCCTTCTAATCATTTCTGCAAACGCCATACAAAGCTCGGCGCTCGGACCGAGCGTGCCGTTCATGTTTTTTGGAAGTCCGACAACGACTGCAGACACCTCATGTTCTGAAAACAGCTGCTTCAGCTCATGCAGATCTGTCTCTTCATCGGTGCGGCGGACTGTTTTTACGCCTTGCGCTGTCCAGCCGAAGGCGTCACTAACTGCGACGCCGATCGTTTTCGTGCCGACATCCAGTCCAGCTGTTCTCATGCTTTGTTTCCATCTTTCAAATAAGAACGGACCAGTGCTTCAATCATTTCATCGCGCTCAAGACGACGAATCATCGTGCGTGCTTCGTTATGGCGCGGAATGTAAGCAGGATCTCCGGAAAGAAGATAGCCGACGATCTGATTGATCGGATTATAGCCTTTTTCTTCAAGTGACCCGTATACACTCTCAAGCACTTCACGTACTTGTCTGTCCATCGAGTCGTCGTTAAAGTTAAATTTCATTGTTTTATCCATGGAACTCATAGCTTCCCCGCCTTTCTATCGTGCCGGATGGTTTTCCATGCCCGGCTCAGCCCGCAGATAATTATATGCGGGCATACCGGCTTTGTTTCTATTCTAGTACGAATCCGGAGAGAAGTACATGCTTCTTCCCTATGCTGTCACAATTTCTGACACTTTATTCAGTGCTTCCGGTATTTTTGAGGCATCTTTAGCACCGGCCTGAGCCATGTCAGGACGTCCGCCGCCACCACCGCCGCATACTGCCGCGACTTCCTTAATCAATTTTCCGGCATGATACCCTTCTTTTACAAGATCTGGAGAAACCGCTGCAACAAAGCTGACTTTTCCACCATGAGCCGCACCCAGCACCAAAATGCCGGAATCCATTTTTTCTTTCAATGAATCTGCGAGACTTCTCAGCGCATTCATATCCGGTGCCTCCACTTGTTCTGCAAGCACAGAGACGCCGTTTACAGTTTCTGCCCGGTCCAGAATAGATGCTGCTTCCATTCGGCTGATGCGTGACGTGAGCGATTCGTTTTCTCTTTCTGATTCACGCAGCTGCTGCTGAAGGAGAGAAATACGCTGCGGAACTTCTTCCGCATTCGTTTTAAGGGCAGCGGCGGCCTGCAGCAGGACGTTTTCCCGTTCTTTCATATACTCGTACGCTTTTTGACCAGTTACGGCTTCAATTCGTCTGATGCCGGCACCTATGCCGCCCTCAGACACTATTTTAAATAAGCCGATTTCAGCCGTTGATTCTACGTGACAGCCACCGCAAAGCTCCAGACTGTAGTCTTCCATCTGCACTACACGCACATTGCTGGAGTATTTTTCACCAAACAGCGCCATTGCGCCCATCTCTTTCGCCTGATCGAGGCTTGTTTCAAAGATCTGCACCGGGATGCCGTTCCAGATTTTTTCGTTTACAATTGCTTCTATCTTCTCTTTTTCATCGGTGCTCATCGGGCCGAAGTGAGAAAAATCAAATCGGAGTCTGCCCGGCTCGACTAATGACCCGGCCTGATTCACATGCTCACCCAGTACATCTTTTAATGCCTGGTGCATCAGATGTGTAGCTGAATGGTTTTTAACGATATCGCGCCGGCGTTTTCCAGCTACTTCTGCTGTGACCTCTGAACCGGTTGAAACGGTACCGGATACAACAGTTGCTTCATGCAAATGCTGTCCATTCGGTGCTTTCTGAACGTCGGTGACATCAAGTTCACCACGGTTGCTGACAATGCGGCCTGTATCTGCTGTTTGTCCGCCGCTCTCTGCATAAAACGGCGTTTCACTCAGCATCACGTGCACGCGGTCGCCTTCCTGCACCATATCGGTACGGGCGCCGTCTTTAATAATGGCTGTAACAGTCCCGGCTGCTGTTAATGTGTTATAGCCGGTAAATAGAGATGGCTCTGTAATAGCTCCGAGTACTTCATCCTGCTGCTGCATCGACCCGGACTCCTGGCGTGCTGCACGTGCCCGGTCACGCTGTTTTTTCATCTCAGCTTCAAAGCCGTCACGGTCCGCTTTCAAGCCTGCTTCTTCCGCATATTCTTCCGTCAGATCAACCGGGAAACCATACGTATCGTAAAGCTTAAACATACCCGGTCCGTCGAGCGTTTCACTGCCGGATGCTTTTGCGTCTGCGATCATTTGCTGCAGCATCGACAGCCCTTCATGGAGGGTTTCATGGAATCGCTCTTCCTCGTTTTTAATGACCTTTTGTATAAACTCGGATTTTTGCAGCACTTCAGGATAAAAGTCCTGCATGATGTCTCCGACTACCGGAACGAGCCGGTACATAAACGGCTCATTAATCCCAAGTGCTTTCGCATACCGGACCGCACGGCGCAGCAGTCTTCTGAGAACATAGCCGCGTCCTTCATTGGAAGGCAGCGCACCGTCACCGACAGCAAACGTTACTGTTCGGATGTGGTCGGCCACTACTTTGAATGCCGTATCCATCTCGCTGTTCTCGCCGTAGGATTTACCTGAAATAGATGCTGTTTCACGGATGATCGGTACAAACAAATCGGTATCGAAGTTTGTTTTTGCATCCTGAATGACAGATACCATTCTCTCCAGACCCATTCCTGTATCGATGTTTTTCTTCGGAAGCGGCGTGTAGCTGCCGTCGCTGTTATGATTAAACTGAGAAAAAACAAGGTTCCAAATTTCCAAATGACGTTCATTTTCTCCGCCCGGAAACATTTCCGGATCAGTTGGATCATCACCGTAAGCAGGACCGCGGTCGTAAAAAATTTCCGTGTTTGGTCCGCACGGGCCTTCCCCGATATCCCAAAAATTTTCTTCCAGTCTGATAATCCGCTCTTCGGGAAGTCCGACTTCTTCGTGCCAGATTTGGAACGCTTCATCGTCTTCCGGATAAATTGTAACCGCGAGTTTCTCTGGATCAAATCCGATCCATTTCTCATCCGTCAGAAACTCCCAGGCCCAGTGAATCGCTTCTTTTTTAAAGTATTCCCCGATTGAAAAATTACCGAGCATTTCAAAAAATGTATGATGCCTAGCTGTTTTTCCTACGTTCTCAATGTCGTTCGTCCGTATTGATTTTTGTGCATTGACGATACGCGGATTGTCAGGAATAACCCTTCCGTCAAAGTATTTCTTTAACGTGGCAACCCCGCTGTTAATCCAAAGCAGGGACGGATCTTCGTGCGGGACGAGTGAAGCACTTGGCTCCACCGCGTGCTGCTTTTCCTTAAAGAAATCGAGATACATTTGTCTTACCTGTGCAGATGTCAATTGTTTCATCGTTCATCTCCTCCTCGCTGTATGCATAAAAAAATCCCGTCTCCCGGCTGCTTGCCAGGGACGAGATGCTCGCGGTACCACCCTTGTTACAGACGTGTGTCTGTCGCTCAAAAGTGCATAACGGGCACGTGCCGGCAGGTTTTTCCTGCACTCGGGAGCAGCAGCTGCAGTTCTTCTCCGAAGACTTCTTCCAGCCTTGGAAGTCTTTCTCTGGCAGAGGGCTTCTGCAGCATTCTCCTTCATCGTCTTAGCTTATATCCGATTCATATTATAGAGATAGTTTCTATCAGCTGTCAAACGAATTTTCTTTTTTGGCGTCGTCCAGCCGCTCCTGAAGCGAGGTAAAGCGGAGCAGCTCCTGCTCAGCCTGGACGGCTCTGTTCAGTGCATCCCACTCCCCGCAGAGCAGCAGAAATTCACGTGCTCTCGTAATACCGGTATAGATCAGCTTTCTGCGGAGCATCCGGCTGTAGCTTCGTACGACTGGCATCACGACGATCGGGAACTCGCTTCCCTGTGACTTATGAATTGAGCAGCAATAAGCGTGGGTAATCTGCGACAGCTCAGACCTTCCGTACGTTACTTCCGTTCCGTCAAACGAAATGACAATCTGCATTTTTTTATCCGTCGTTTCTTTCTCAGTCAGAATAGCCACGATTTCGCCGCGGTCGCCGTTAAACACATTTTCTTCCGGGTTATTGACGAGCTGGAGCACAACATCTCCTTTGCGGTAAACGACTTCCCCGTACTGCACTTCTCTCACCTTTCCGGTTTTCGGATTAAACAGCTCCTGCAGCATCGTGTTGAGCTTTGTGATGCCGGCCGGTCCTTTATACATTGGAGCGAGCACCTGAACATCCTTTGCGGTATACCCTTTCGCCTTAGCTCCGCTGCATATTTTCTTCACTGCATCTTCGACGGAATCGGTCCGGCACGGGAAAAAGCGAAGGTCTCTGCTGGACGTATCGATCCGCTCAGGCAATACGCCTGCTTTCACTTCGTGTGAGAACGTGATGATATGAGAGTCTTCAGACTGCCGGTAAATGTCCGTTAGTCTCACAACCGGAATCAGCTCTGAAGCCAGCAAATCCGTCATTACTTGACCAGGTCCGACGGAAGGAAGCTGATCTTCATCTCCAACGATCAGAACCTGCATACCTGAAGGAACCGCTTTGAACAGCTGATTTGCAAGCCACGTGTCGACCATCGACATTTCATCCAAGATCAGCAAACGGCCCTCAAGCTGGTTTTCTTCATCCTTGTCAAATCCTTCTTCTTCGCTCCCTTTATACCCGAGCAGCCGGTGAATGGTCGATGCCTGCAGACCGGTGGATTCTGTCATCCGCTTTGCAGCTCTTCCCGTTGGTGCAGCAAGCATAAAGGGAAAAGCTTCTTTATTGCCCCTGTAATCATCACGGTTCAAAGAGAGACCATGCAGCTCAGCGAATACTTCCAGCACGCCTTTAATAACGGTCGTTTTTCCTGTACCGGGTCCGCCCGTCAGCATCATCAGCGACGCTGAAACAGCCGTTTCCACGGCAAGCTTTTGCGAAGGTGCGTACGTAATATTGTGGGTGTCCTCCACTTTCCCGAGTGCTTTGTCGAGCTCGGCGTCCGGAAAATCATCGGGTTTTTCCTGACGCAGCAGCCTGTTCAGATTTGTGGCAATGCCCTGCTCCGCATAAAACAGCGATGGAATATACAAGCGCCCCCCGGCTTCATCAAGAACCACTTTCTCTTCTTCGTTCAATTCGACGGTTACGTTTCCAAGATTCTCAGCGTCAATCGTCTCACCATCACGCGTCAGCAGCTCCAGTGCCCCTTCCAACACGTGTTCCAGCTTCACAAACACATGTCCTTCGTTCAGGCTTTGTTCATATAATACGTATAAAACGGCAGCCTTCAGCCGGTCCGGGTGATCTCCGGTGACTCCCTGCTTCTGTCCGAGCTGATCGGCTTTTATGAATCCGACCCCTTCCACGTCTCCAACCATCTGATACGGATTTTCTTCGATGATGCGCAGCGCATCCGTCTGGTAGGTTTGATAAATTTTAACCGACAGCTTCAAACCGAAACCGTACTCATAAAGCCGCATCAGCACTTCTTCGATGCCTTGATCCTCCTGCAGCTGCTTGTAAATCAAATCTGCTTTTTCACTGTCCAGTTTTGGAATCTCAGCAAGTCTGGATGGCTTCTCAAGAATCATCGAGATCGCGTTCGTGCCGAAAGCCTCCACGATTGCTGAAGCGGTTTTTTTGCCGATTCCGGGGAAACGGTCGCTTGAAAAATACAGCATCAGCCCGTTATGCGTATCCGGCATTTCCTTTTTGTATGTATCAAACGCAAACTGCTTGCCGAAACGTGGATGCTCTTTCATAAAACCGGAAAACGTATACACCGTCTCCCGGTCCGGTTTTGCCATCAGCCCGACGACGACCGTTTCTTTTTCTGTCAGTTCTTCGGAGGACTGGATGATTTTTAATTTTGCGACCGTGTAAAGAGAATCCTCCTGGTGATAAATGACGTGAGAGATTTCTCCTTTCACAAACTCCTTTTCCTCCATACAGGGACCTCCCTATTCGCGGCCGAGAATTTTCAGCATCTGCTTTTGTCCGTTTGCAGCTAATGCATGCTCAGGCTGGACGTCAAGCGCTTTTCCAAACAGCTCCAGCGCTTTTTCCGCATCGTCACGGTAAGCCCACGAGACGCCGAGGTTAAACATAGCGTCGGCATGCTCAGGTTCAAGCTCAAGAACAGCTTCGAACTCGTTAAACGCCAGCTCCACCTGCTCAGTTTGCGCCAGTGCAAGTCCATATTGAAAACGTGCCTCAGCGTCGGCCGGATTCAGCTCACATGCTCTTGATAACGGAGCAAGCGATCTGAGAGTTTCTCCTGCCTGAAAAAAACTCATGCCGAGCATGTAATACACATCGGCCTGCTCCAGGCCTGCCTGTACAGCCTTCTGATAAACCAGTATGGCATCCTGAAATTTATCCTGATTGTAGTAAAGGTTTCCAAGCCCGTAGTACGCCGTTCCTGCTTCACTGTTTAGCTCGATCGCTTTTTCGTAAAAGACTGCTGCGCGCTCTTCTTCATTTACCGCAGCAAGCAGATTGCCAAAGTTAATAAACGCCGTGTCATCGTCAGGATTTTCTTCAATTGCTTCATTCAACAGTTTCGCTGCCTCTTCGATATTTCCTTCCTGCATTTCCTGTACTGCCTTTGCGTTTTTATCCATGAGAAGTACCTGCCTTCCTGAATCTGTCCTTCATGTTTGTTATCATGTCACTTAGTCTTTTTGCCCGGCATTCATACCGGCAGAATGTGACGCTGCTCCTTAAAAAGGGCAACAGGTTCATGACCCGGGCCATGAACCTGATGCCGCTCTGTTATAAAGAAAGGGCAGCTGCTTTATAAACCTGGTCAATCGTGCCGCCGCCGAGGCAGACATCCCCATCATAAAATACGACATACTGGCCCGGCGTTACAGCGCGCTCCGGCTCTGCGAATGTTACATCCGCTGATCCGTCTTCGTTTACGGTCACGGTAACCGGCTTATCTTCCTGACGGTAGCGGAATTTCGCCGTACAGCTGAACGACTCTGAAGGTGCCGCTCCGGAAATCCAGTTGACGCTCTCTGCTTTAAGGGCTTCGGAATAAAGCAGGGGATGATGATACCCCTGCCCAACGATTAAGACGTTGCGCTCCAGATCTTTATCGACAACGAACCAAGGTTCACCTGCGCCGCCGATACCAAGCCCTTGACGTTGCCCGAGCGTATAGTACATGAGTCCTTCATGCGTTCCTTTGACTTCTCCCTCCAGCGTTTCCATCGTTCCGCTTTTAGCCGGTAGAAACTGCATGAGAAATTCCTTGAAGTTTCTCTCGCCGATAAAGCAGATGCCGGTGCTGTCTTTTTTCGCAGCTGTTGCAAGCTCTGCCTTTTTCGCAATATCGCGAACCTCCGGCTTTGGAAGGTTCCCAAGCGGAAACATCACTCTGCTCAGCTGCTCCTGGCTTAGAGCATTCAGAAAGTACGTCTGATCCTTATTGCTGTCGACTCCTTTCAGAAGCTTCACCTCTCCGTTCTCAACCGTTTTACGGGCATAGTGACCGGTAGCAACGTAATCTGCTCCAAGTGCCATCGCATGATCCAGAAATGCCTTGAATTTAATTTCCTTGTTGCACATGACGTCCGGATTCGGCGTCCTGCCTGCTTTATATTCATCAAGAAAATATGAAAACACGTTGTCCCAGTATTCTTTTTCAAAATTAACCGTGTAATACGGTATACCAAGCTGATCAGCTACCGCAGCCACATCCTCGTAATCTTCTGTAGCGGAGCAAAATCCGCTTTCGTCGCTGTCGTCCCAGTTTTTCATAAAAATACCGACGACATCATAGCCTTCTTCTTTTAGAAGGTGGGCTGTAACCGAGGAGTCAACGCCGCCCGACATGCCGACAACTACTCTGATTTCTGCGTTGTCTGCCAAAGCAGACACCTCCTTGTTTCATTAATTAAGCATCTTCATACGCTGGAGAACACGTAAAAGCGTCTCCGCTGTTCTGTTGATCTGCTCGTCTGTCGTTCCAAGTCCGAAGCTGAAACGGACTGCTGATCGTCCGCGTTCGCTGTCCCCGTGCATCGCTGTCAGAACATGCGAGGCTTCAATTGATCCTGCTGTACAAGCCGAACCGCTCGAGACCGCAATTCCTTCTAAATCCAGATTCATAAGCAGCTGCTCCACATTCGCGCCGGGAAAGCTGATGTTCAGCACGTTTGAAAGCCGCTCCTCCGGATGACCATTCACTACTGCTTCCGCTCCGCCGTGTTCAAGCTGAGTAAGCAGCAGTCTTCTGAAACGCTCCTGCTCCGTCTGCTTTAGTTCCATCTCCTCAAGCGTGAGCCTGAGAGCCTCTGCCATCCCTGCCGCAAGGGCTGTGCTTTCCGTGCCAGCGCGGCGTTTTCGTTCCTGTGATCCCCCGTGAAGAAGAGGTGAGAGCTGAATACCCTTTCGAACATATAAAAAGCCCGTTCCATTCGGACCGTTAAATTTATGGGCAGAAGCAGCCAGCATATCTACCCCGAGGTCGCTGACATGAATCTCTCGTTTTCCTACAGCCTGAACGGCATCTGTATGGAAAACAGCTTGATGCTCTTTTAGACGGTCACCTATGGCCTGGATAGGCTGAACTACGCCTGTCTCATTGTTTGCAGTCATCAGGCTTACGAGAATGGTGTCGTCACGCAATGCCTCCTCCAGCTCTTCCATCCGAATCAGCCCTGAGCTGTCCACGTTTAAATACGTCACAGAAAAGCCTTCTTTTTCTAACGCTTGACACGCGTGCAGAACGCCGTGATGCTCCGTTACAGCTGTAATAATGTGACGTCCGAGATGATGATGGTTTCTGGCGTATCCCATAATTGCCAGATTGTCTGCCTCGGTACCTCCAGCAGTCAGCACAATCTCCTCTGCAGAGGCTCCAACGGCATCCGCAAGTATTCTTCTGGCACGCTGCAGCGCTGCTTTTGATTCACGGCCATAATGATGCGTGCTCGACGGGTTGCCGAAGACGCTCGTGAAATACGGCATCATCGCCTCAGCTGCCTTTGGATGCACCGGAGTGGTTGCTGCATGATCCAGGTAAATCCGTTCCATTTGTGGTTCTTCCTTTCTGTTCATAAATAAAGCTAGATATAGAACATATAGTTATCCTGGCTGCCTTCATCTTTAAAATTAGCCAGGTCGTCAAGTGTCGTAGAATCGAGAACATCTTTTACTGCGTCTCTGATTTTAATCCATAAATCCCGCTTGGCCGGTTCCTCATCGTCAATGATCTCGACGGGCGTAATCGGCCCTTCAAGCACACGGATAATATCTCCTGCCGTAATCGTTTCCGGATCTTTAGCGAGCATATATCCCCCGTAAGCCCCTCTGACACTTTTTACGAGCATCGCATTGCGAAGCGGTGCGATCAGCTGTTCCAGGTAATGTTCAGATAACGAATGTTCCTTTGCAATAGACTTTAGTGAGATCGGTCCTTCACCGTGTTTTTTGGAAAGTGCAATCATAATGGTAAGTCCATAGCGTCCTTTAGTTGATATTTTCAACGGTCATCCCTCTTTCCCTCAGTCTGTTCATCCATTTAGCACAATAGTTCAGCGAGAAGCCGGTGATGTGACCGATCGTCAGGCTGAATAAGATCGTTCCGACAAACACCGGTCCGCCGAGCATCCATCCGGCAATCAATACGATTACTTCCATATAAATACGGACTCGTGCGACCGTGGCCCCGGTTTTTTCAGAGAGTGCAAGCATGACGCTGTCTCTCGGGCCGGCTCCGCACTGCGGAGAAATATAGAGTCCGATTCCAAATCCCATAATGACGATACCTGCTGCGAGCATAATCAGCTGGGCTCCAAACATAGCAGGGGTTCCAAGCAAAAATAAAAAGATATCCACGAAAATACCGACGAGCAGCATATTAGCATAAGCTCCGGCTTTCGGGAGTTCTTTTAGCATAACAGACGCTGCAGCCAGCAGCAGAAAGCCCATGATGATTGTCCACGTTCCGACGGTCAGTCCAAACTGGTTCATCAGGCCGATATGAAGTACATCCCACGGGGCGCTCCCCAATTCAGCCCGTATCATAAGAGCGATTCCGAAGCTCATGACAATCAGGCCTGCCGTAAAGACGCTCCAGCGGAAAAAGGAGCTGTCAGCCAGCGGACGATTTCTCAATAGTATCTCCTTCTTCCTCTGATTCTGCAGTCTATTATAGCATGAATCTAAATACCTTTATATGACGCCATTTGCATTTTATCTGTGTTTCGATAGAATTGCAATGAGACTGCACCCAGGCGTGCGGAAAAGAGGGATGAACATGGATCTGTTTGATCAGCAAGCCGGAAAACCGCCAAAAGGCCCGCTTGCATCCAGAATGAGACCGGCAGCACTCAACGAAATCCGCGGTCAGGAACACATTATCGGCGAAGGCAGGCTGCTTCGGCGTGCGGTCGAAGCAGACCGGCTGTCAGCTATGATTTTTCACGGTCCTCCGGGAACAGGTAAAACGACGATGGCACGAGTGATTGCTAATACAACATCTGCTGCTTTCGTACAGCTGAATGCTGTCACTGCCGGTGTCAAGGATATAAAAGATGTCACTTCTGCAGCTAAAGACAGACTGAAGTTTGACGAACGCCAGACCGTATTATTCATTGATGAAATTCACCGCTTTAATAAAAGCCAGCAGGACGCTCTGCTTCCACACGTTGAGGATGGAACCGTGATCTTAATAGGCGCTACTACTGAAAATCCTATGTTTGAAGTAAACGATGCCCTGCTGTCAAGATCCAGGCTGTTCCGTCTGGAGAGGCTTTCTGATGAGGCTGTAAAGCAGGTGCTGGACGAGGCGCTGACCGATAAAGAACGGGGATTTGGAGCATACGATATTACAATCGAAGAAGAAGCTATGGAGCACCTTATCCAGACCGCCCAGGGAGATGCCCGCACGGCTTTAAACGCGCTCGAGCTTGCTGTGCTTACGACTAATCCGGATGATCAAGGCGTCATAGTGATCAACTTGGAAGCTGCTGAGGAATCGATTCAAAAGCGGACCGTTCAATACGATAAAAAAGGAGACAATCATTACGATACTGTCTCTGCATTTATTAAAAGCATTCGCGGATCAGATCCCGATGCCACGCTTTACTGGCTAGCGAAAATGATTTATGCAGGAGAGGATCCCCGATTTATCGCCCGGAGACTTTACGTTCACGCAGCTGAAGATATCGGACTCGCTGATCCGAACGCGCTTTTAATTGCAGAAGCAGCTTTTCAGGCAGTGGAATTTATCGGCATGCCGGAAGCACGCATTCCGCTGGCAGAAGCGGCACTTTACCTCGCGACTGCACCTAAAAGCAATGCTGTCATCAAAGGCATCGATGACGCCCTGAAAGCAGTCGAAAAGGAGAAAACTGGCGAGGTGCCCGTTCACCTGAGAGATGCTCATTATAAAGGAGCTTCTCGCCTTGGCCATGGCGAAGGTTATTTATACCCGCATCACTATGAGCACCATTACGTCGTGCAGCAATATCTGCCCGATCATATGAAGAAGCGCCGTTTTTACACACCGTCGATTAATGGCTATGAAAAAACCGTACAAAAACGTCTTGATTATTTTGACTCTCGTAGAAATAGCTGAAAACAATAAAAAGCTGATTTACTAAAGGCACACAAACCTTAGTAAATCAGCTTTTTTGGAACATAAGAGTCCCATTATGCCGCAGCGTTAACTCGCTTTGAACCTGCCCTGGCAGGTGGGTGCCCTGTCCACAGGGCCGGACGTCCCGGCATTGCGGGCATGTCCATTCCGGCGGAACCCTCAGGCTCCCAATGTAAAAATGTTGGCTCAAAACCGTCTATTTACGCGTACATCTCAGGACTCTTACAGTTGATAACGCTGAGTACGGTTTCATCATAGCGCACGTAAATGGAAAATGCAAGCTATATAACAAAAAATTCTGTCAATTTATTTCACAAAATAATGACGTTGTTGACATTATTTAGAACCCCTATAAAAGACATGCTTAAGCGCTTATCCGGCTCACGGTTCTCAATCTGCTGTAAAAGCCCGTCTGCTTGTGCGAGTGCTGGAGCTGCAGAAAGGCGAATGCTTTTCTGGCTGTTGACAAAGTCAATCTGCTTACATGTTTATTCGTTTGGTTGTATTCCCCTCCGCTTACCGATCCTGCCGTGGGCTTGCCAGCTACTTCTCAGGGTAACCCCTGTACGCGTTCATTCCGTTCAAGATCGAACGGAATTGAATCTTCAGGCTGCTTGTTGCGTCCCCGCCGGACACGCCGGTGAAACGGATCTGTTTGTCAGCGAAAGACGACACGATCGGTTGGCACGTCTTCCCTTCTGCTCTCATCGTGAAGACGTTGAAGCAATGGTATCTCTATTGTTCATAGAAACGTCCCATAGGTAAGATTCCATCCGTATGGAGCAAGCTCGTGCTAATCATAAACAGATGGTTGAAACGTACTGCCAGCTGCCGGCATCGAAGGGCCTCGACTCCGAGAGGATCAGAACGAGGCGAAGATCCAGCGCTTCCGACGCAAGGAAGAAGCGATTAGCTGAGCCCGTTCCCTCCGGAAAGCGAGTGCCCGTAGATACAGGCAGATGCAACATGATTCACCTATACCGACTTTGTCTAATCGAGTAGAAGGGGGTGGCTAACCCCCGTCCTCTCACACCACCGTGCGTACGGATCTCGTACACGGCGGTTCGATGGCATCTTCCTTCCTTGTCGCTTCCCCGCAAAGGTTGCTACACGCTCTCCCAGTACGTTCGATTTCCACTCTATCCTTCCGGGAGCAGCCGGAAATTCAATTCCGTTGTCTGTGATCATCACAACTTCACACGTCTGCGGACATGGAGATACCAACCGTCAAGTCCTTCCCTCGTTTCCCTTTTCAGGGATCGTCCCCGGTACTATGACTTGAACTGACTTCTGTATGTTCAGGATTGCCTCACGGTAATCGTTACTCGTTAGAGCATTCCATACAGATCTCCCCGGGTAAGTCTGACCGCTTTCCACTCGTCGGCACAGAATTTACTGAACGGGATTCGGGCAATGTGGGATTTCGTCTTGGCTGGCAGACTCATCCCTCCCTATTCAGCCTTGTATCCTGTTTCTGTTCGTTACCGCGTGTGTTTGCGTCCGGCTTCCTTCAGATTCCGGGTCGCCCCGGACACCCTTGCCATTCGCTAACGGTTCCCATTGCCAAGCCCGTAGTGGACTTTCACCACCAAGCTGCCAGACATGCCGGGCACACCAGTCTGAAGCCGGCAATCATTCGATTGCCGGCTCTTCATTCTGATTCTTTTTTAGTGTAGTGCCTGAATTAGCCCTGCTTCGATTCGGCTGACTGTTTTTCTTTAACAGAAAGATTCAGCTCATCCAGCTTGGCTTGTTCCACCGGTGATGGTGCATTGGTCAGCAAACAGCCTGCACTCGCTGTTTTTGGAAACGCAATTGTGTCCCGCAGGTTGGTGCGGTCTGCAAGAATCATCACCAGCCGGTCGAGGCCGAGCGCGATTCCGCCATGAGGCGGCGTACCGTATTCGAATGCATCGAGTAAAAATCCGAATTGCTCATACGCTTCTTCTTTTGAAAATCCAAGTGCCGCGAACATATCTTCCTGAAGCCCGCGTTCGAATATACGCTGAGATCCTCCGCCAAGCTCATATCCGTTTAAGACGAGGTCATACGCCTCTGCGCGAACTTTTTCAGGCGCTTCTGTAAGCAGGTGCTCATCTTCCCTTACAGGTCTTGTAAACGGATGGTGTTCTGCCGCATAGCGGCCTTCTTCTTCATCGTAGGAAAGCAGCGGAAATTCTGTCACCCAGAGAAAGTCAAACGTTCCAGGTTCAACGAGCTTCAGGTCTTTTGCAAATTTCGTACGCAGGGCGCCAAGCACGTCCCAGACGACCTGAAGCTTATCAGCTGCAAACAAGAGGATGTCCTGCGGCTCAGCCTGAAAAGCATCCTTTATCGCCTGCGCTTTGTCTTCATCAAAAAATTTCGCAATCGGGCCTTTCAATGCTCCTGCCTCATCCACTTTCAGCCAGGCCAGACCTTTTGCTCCGTAAATTGCTGCAAACGAGCTCAGCTCATCCAGGTCTTTACGGGAGTAGTTCGGAGCTTCTGCTTTTACACAAATACCTTTTACTGCTCCGCCTGACTTGACTGCACCTGAAAACACTTTAAAGTCTGTGTCTTTTACGATGTCTGAAACATCTGTCAGCTCCATGCCGAAGCGGGTGTCCGGCTTGTCAGAACCGTAGCGGTTCATTGCTTCACGATGCGTCAGCCGCTTAAATGGCGCTTTCACTTCCACTCCCCTAAGTTCACTTACAAGTTTCTGCATCATTTTCTCTGTCATTCCGAGCAGCTCTTCTTTCGGCATGAAGGATGCTTCGATGTCCACCTGCGTAAATTCCGGCTGGCGGTCCGCACGAAGGTCCTCATCACGGAAGCACCGGGCAATCTGGAAGTACCGCTCAAATCCCGAAACCATCAGCAGCTGCTTAAACAGCTGCGGAGACTGCGGCAGGGCGTAAAACTCACCGTGATGCACACGGGAAGGCACCAGATAATCACGAGCCCCTTCAGGCGTGCTCTTCGTCAGCATCGGAGTTTCCATTTCCATAAAGCTTTGTTCATCGAGGAAATCACGAATCAGCTTCGTCGTTCTGCTTCTCAGCTTCATCGTTTCCTGCATAGCAGGTCGTCTCAAGTCCAGATAGCGGTACTTCAACCGCACGTCTTCATTCAGCTCAGCCGTATCTTCTACAACGAAAGGAAGTCCTTTTGCTGCGTTAAGGACACGGATCGCAGATATCATGACTTCAATCCGGCCGGTCGAAATTTTCGGATTAACGTTTGCTTCATCCCGCTCCAAAACGGTGCCTTCCACTTCAATAACATATTCGCTTCTGACATCTTCAGCTATTCTGAGTGCTTCCGGATTTTCTTCTCCGTTGAAAACAATCTGTACCTGGCCGCTCCGATCGCGTAGATCAATAAAAATGACTTGTCCCAGGTCGCGCCGTTTTTTCACCCATCCCTGCAGGACGACGCTGCTTCCTGTTAATGCTTCAGACAATTCTCCGCATACGTGTGTTCGCTGTCCCATTATGCTTATTCCCCTTTCAGCCATGCTGACGTTTTTGCCGGTGCCTGGTCGAGGCTGACCAGCTGCTGGTCTCCGGTTTTCATATCTTTTAGCGTTACCTGATTATCTTTTAATTCTTCATCGCCGATCAGAAGCACGATTTTCGCTCCCTGGCGGTTTGCCGCTTTCATCTGGGCTTTCATTTTTTTACCAGTATAGTCGGTATCTGCTGCAACGCCTGATGCACGCAGTTCATGCAGCAGCTTCGGCACTACGGCTTTCGCCTCGTCGCCAATGGCAGTGATATACGCGTCAAGCGGCGCTTCATCGGATAACTGGATACCTTGAACGTCAAGTGCCATGAGAAGTCGCTCGAAGCTCATGGCAAATCCGATACCCGGCGTTTCCGGACCGCCGATATCTTCAACAAGTCCATTGTAGCGGCCTCCGCCCGCAAGCGTCGTAATCGCTCCAAATCCTTCTCCTTCCAGCATGATTTCAAAAGCGGTATTGTTGTAATAATCCAGTCCCCTGACGAGCGATGAGTCGACCGTATAATCGATAGCCATATCATCCAGGTAGCGCTTCACCTCGTCAAAGTAGGCAACAGATTCGTCATTTAAGTAATCCAGAATCGAAGGGGCTGTCGAAATCAGCTCGTGATCCCGGTCCTTTTTGCAGTCAAGAATACGCAGCGGATTTTTGTGCAGCCGCGTTTGACAATCCTCGCAAAATTCGTCAATACGAGGAGAAAAGTGAGCAGTTAATGCTTCTCTGTGAGCATTTCTGCTTGCAGTGTCTCCCAGGCTGTTGATGACAAGACAAACCTGCTTCAAGCCAAGCTCTTTGTATATGTCCATCGCAAGCGCCATCACTTCTGCATCCACCGCCGGGTCGGCGCTTCCGAGCGCCTCAACTCCGAATTGAACAAACTGCCTCATTCTTCCGGACTGGGGACGCTCGTAGCGGAACATCGGACCGGTATAGTAAAGTTTTACCGGCTGCTCGACCCAGCCGTGCATTTTTTCAGCCACGTACGAGCGGACAACCGGGGCCGTTCCCTCTGGTCGAAGCGTTAAGCTTCTGCCTCCTCTGTCTTTAAATTCGTACATCTCTTTTTGTACGATATCAGTAGTATCTCCGACGCCTCTTGCAAAAAGTTCCGTCTGCTCAAAGATAGGTGTTCGGATTTCCTTGTAATTGTACCGACGGCAGATGTCACGAGCTTTCGCTTCGATCAACTGCCATTTTTCCGCTTCACCGGGGAGAATATCCTGCGTTCCCCGAGGTATTTGAAAAGCCATATCGTTTCCTCCATTCATCTGTCTTCATGTATTGTTCTGCGGGCACAAAAAAGACCCCCGTCTCTGACAAAGTCAGGGACGGGAGCCTGTAAGCCCGTGGTACCACCCTAGTTGAAGCATACTGCTCCCACTCATACCGGTTAACGCCCGGAAACGTCTCTGCCTACTGGTCGTTCAGCAGAACACCTACGAAGTGTTCGTTCACGGGCACCGGCAGCTGTACTTGCAGCCCAGGGTACAGCTTCTCTGAAGCACGGTGTTCTCCCGCTACTTTTCTTCATCACTGGCGTTTTCATCATGTTTTTTTATCATACGAACTACACGCAATAATGTCAAGTTCATTTCTCTATGCTGTCGACAATCAGCGTAACAGGTCCGTCATTAGTCAGTTTCACATCCATCATCGCGCCAAACACACCAGTTTCAACGGGAAGTCCGTGCACCGATCGAAGCCGGTCGTTAAAAGCGTCAAACAGCCGCTCTGCTTCCTCAGGCGGTGCGGCCTGCATGAAGTTTGGTCTCCGGCCTTTTCTGACGTCACCGTAAAGGGTAAATTGCGAAACAGAGAGAATGCTGCCTCCGGTGTTACTAACAGACAAATTCATTTTGCCGTTACTGTCTTCAAAAATGCGGAGACCGGCAATTTTATCGGCTGTATACTGCACATCTTTTTCTTGATCCGAGTGCGTCACACCAACTAGCAGCATCAGCCCGTGGTCAATTTCACCGCTGATCTCTCCATTCGCTGTAACAGAAGCGTTTTTTACCCGCTGAACAATCACTTTCATGTTCCAAGTCCTCCAATCAATGCATCACGCGGCGTACCGTATAAATGTCCGGAATTTGTTTGATCCGATCCACCACTTTTTGCAGGTGAGCCGTATGCTGAATCGATACGGTCATATCAATTCTCGCCATTTTGTTCTTGTCTGCCTTCCCGGTTACAGCATGAATGTTCGTTTTCGTTTCGGCTACCGCCTGCAGCACATCGTTTAAAAGTGAACGCCGGTCATAGCCGGAAATTTCAATGTCCACGTCGTAGTTTTTAGACTGGTTCGGCTGCTGTTCCCAGTCAACCTCCAAAAGCCTTGCATCTTCTTCCTGCTGTATGTTCGGACAGTCCGCACGGTGAATCGAGACACCGCGGCCTTTAGTAATGTATCCGACGATGCTGTCTCCCGGCACTGGGTTGCAGCATCGGGAAAGGCGAATCATTAAATTATCGATTCCTTTCACTTTTACACCGGTCTTATCCTTTTTCTGAACGGTACGCTGATTTGGCTTTAAATCGCCGACGGCCTCCGTGAGTGTTTTTCCTTCAGCAGCAGCTTCTTCCTGCCGTAGCGTATCTGTCAGCCGTGTGACGACCTGGGCGGCGGTAATGCCGTGATAGCCGACAGCAGCGTACATGTCCTCTTCCGTCGTAAAGCTGAATTTATCCATTACCCTGGCCAGGTTGTCTGTAGTAAGCACCTGTTTTGTCGTAAAACCTTTTTTCTCAATTTCTTTTTCAATAAGGTCCCGGCCTTTTTCAACGTTCTCATCCCGCTTTTCCTTTTTAAACCATTGCCTGATTTTATTTTTGGCATGAGAACTCTGCGTGATCTTGAGCCAGTCCTGGCTTGGACCGTAAGAGTGCTTGGACGTGAGAATTTCGACGATATCGCCCGTTTTGAGCTGATGGTCAAGCGGTACCATTTTTCCGTTTACCTTGGCACCAATGCATCGGTTGCCGACCTCTGTATGAATCCGGTAGGCAAAGTCGAGCGGAACAGAGCCTTTTGGAAGCTCCATAACGTCTCCTTTAGGAGAGAAAACAAATACCATATCGGAAAACAAGTCGATTTTCAGAGACTCCATAAATTCCTGAGCATCACTCGTATTGTTCTGCCATTCAAGAATTTCACGGAACCACGACATCTTCGTTTCCAGTGATTCGGCATCATCCACCGTTTTGCCTTCTTTGTATGCCCAGTGTGCCGCAACACCGAATTCAGCCACTTTATGCATGTCCTCCGAGCGGATCTGAACTTCAAGCGGATCTCCTTTAGGACCGATCACAGTCGTGTGCAGCGACTGATACATGTTGGCTTTAGGCATTGCAATGTAATCTTTAAAACGGCCGGGCATCGGCTTCCACTGCGTGTGGATCGTTCCAAGCACGGCGTAGCAGTCTTTAATGCTTTTTACAACGATGCGAATGGCGAGCAGATCGTAAATTTCATTAAACTGCTTGTTCTGCAGCACCATTTTCCGGTATATGCTGTAAATATGCTTGGCGCGTCCGTGAATATCCGCTTCGATCTGCATCCCTGCAAGCCGGTCCTTTAACAGCTCCTGCACTTCTTCAATATAGCTTTCGCGCTCTACGCGCTTCTTTTTCATTAAATTCACGATCCGGTAATACTGCTGTGGATTTAAATAGCGGAGAGATGTATCCTCAAGCTCCCACTTGATCTTGGAAATACCAAGGCGATGGGCAAGCGGCGCAAAAATCTCAAGCGTTTCGTTCGAGATCCTTCGCTGCTTTTCCGGCGGCAGATGCTTAAGCGTCCGCATATTATGAAGCCGGTCCGCGAGCTTTATAAGGATGACGCGGATGTCTTTCGCCATTGCGACGAACATTTTCCGGTGATTTTCCGCCTGCTGTTCTTCTTTGGATTTATATTTAATTTTTCCGAGCTTAGTCACTCCGTCGACGAGCATCGCGACCTGCTCCCCGAACTTCTGCTCGATTTCTTCGAGGCCAATATCTGTGTCCTCAACGACGTCATGTAGAAACGCCGCCGCAACTGTATCCGGATCCATCCCAAGGTCGACCAGAATGCCGGCTACCTGGACGGGGTGCCAGATATACGGTTCCCCCGAACGTCTGTACTGTTCCCGGTGGGCATACCTTGCCAGTTCATAGGCCTCCCGCAGAAACGCTGTATCATCTGCGGATAAATATTCTGCAGCTTTTTCAAGTACTTGTTCACTGGTCATGGAATCACCCTGCATTTTCTTTAGAGATTTCCGGGAAGTTCCTGCTGGGAGCGGCGTCACTCCGGCATATACCGGTTTGTCGAATTAACTCGATTATATACTAAAACGGCACGTTTTTATACGTCCCTGCATAGAGATTATGTAACAAGAAAGCGACAAGGTTCTGTTGAAAAAGAACCTGCCGCTCGAATGCTCATTAATATGTCATAAGCGTAAATACGTCGTAATCTTGCAGACGGTCTGCCCCGTCAAGATAGCTCAGCTCAATCATGAAGGCTATGCCGACTACGATCCCGCCCATTTTTTCGACCATTTTAATCGTTGCTTCTATCGTTCCGCCGGTCGCGAGCAAATCATCCGTTATCAGAACACGCTGGCCAGGTTTGATCGATCCTTTATGAATATTCAGAGAGTCTTTCCCGTATTCGAGTCCGTAATCGACCTCCAGAACTTCACGAGGCAGTTTGCCAGCCTTACGAACAGGCACAAATCCCTTTCCTAATGCTACGGCAATCGGGCATCCGACAACAAAGCCGCGTGCTTCAGGGCCTACAATAACGTCGATTTCCCTGCCATGAGCAAATTCTGTCATTGCTTCAATTGCTTTTTTATATGCTTCCCCGTTTTCCATCAGCGTTGTAATATCTTTGAATCGGATCCCTTCTTTAGGAAAATCTTCTACTACCGTTACGTACTGCTTGAAATCCATTCGTTTTTCCTCCTAACGGCTGTGTGTCTCCACACTTGCCGTAATCGTCATTTCGTCCAGCTGTTTTTTAAGGGAGCGGTACGTTGAATAGCAAAGCTCCTGCTGGATACTTGTTTTTTCTAATCGTGTTGTGTACAGTTCTGACTCCGATAAGTCCCGTTTCTCAGGACGCTCGTTAACAGAAACGACACCACCGTTTATTTTAACAAATCCGAGCTCAAAAAACACGTTTGACATAAAAGAAATCATCGATTCACTCCACCCTTTATGAGCAGCAAGCTTTTTTATGTTCTCATTCATGTCGAATGAACCCCGTTTTTGCAAAAACGCATAGTACCACTTAAACTGATCCCTCGAAGGTGCCGGGGAAAAAAAGTAATCTTGCTCATCATGAAACACGGCGTCCAGTTGTTCAAGTGATGTCAGATGCTGCATCACAGCACGCAGCTGATCCATTGAATCCGGAGTGTCATACAGCGTAACGTATGCTGCTTGAGACAGTTCCGGTGCTGCTTGATCCGGATCCTTGCAGCAGACGGTTTTCCACGCTTGCGGCGTGTCTGCCGGTGCTGATTCACTGAAGTGCAGCAGGACACGCGGCTCCTTCTGCTTCGATAAATACTGCCGGCTTCCCCGGTGATCAAACAGCTGCCAGTCATCGATTCTGAGATCTTCCACGATCATTTGTGGTTTTACCCGCCCGTTCCATTCGTTAATCGAAAGCTTTCCGACAGCTGACAGCTCTGCAAGCGGAGAAATTGATTTCTCTGCAGCTCCCATGCGAAAAGCAATCAGATCGAGCGAGGAACTGTGATCTTTATTAGTAAGCGTCAGCTTCAAATGATCTTTTGCAGAACCGATCACCTTCGCCTGCTCCACGACTGCTCGTCTGATTAAAATTTTCGGTGCCGGGTTACCCATCCCGAACGGAGCCATCGCAGCCAGGTCCTGAATGGTTTTCACGCTGATTTCATCGACCGACACTTCAAGATCGACGTGTATTTTTTTAAGATAATCGTCAGCTTTCAACGTTTCTTCCGCTGTCTGTATAAGGCCGCTACGCAGCTGATCAATGTCAGCACGCTGCATCGTTAATCCGGCCGCCATCGGATGACCGCCGAAGTGGGGCAGAATCTCGCGAAATTTTGAAAGCGACTGAAACATATCAAAGCCTTCAATGCTTCTGGCAGATCCTTTCGCTGTTGTACCATCCTCGAGCAGGCTGAGCACGATCGCCGGACGGTAAAACCGCTCCACGAGCCTGCTTGCCACGATTCCAATAACGCCCGGATTCCATCCCTCTCCCGCTACGACAATAACGGGCGGAACTCCCTGCTCTTCTACTTTCTTCTCAGCTTCTGACGCAATTTCTTTTACGAGCTCCTGCCGTTCACGATTCAATGCATCGATCATCCCGGCAGTCTCTTCTGCCTCTCCCGGATCCTGCGTGAGCAGGAGCTCAACAGCCGGATCAGCAGAATCAAGTCTGCCTGCAGCATTAAGGCGGGGGCCGATCACAAATCCGATCGTTTCTTCGTCCAACTCGTCGCGGCTGGTCCCCGCTGCCTGCAGCAATGCTTTGAGTCCCGGCCTGAGACGGTCCTGCATCGACTGCAGCCCCTTAGAAGCTAAAATACGATTTTCATCCTCCAATGGAACGAGGTCAGCTATTGTGCCAACTGCTGTGAGATCAAAAAATTCTTCGGGCAGCCGGCCGAGCAGAGCATTGGCTAACTTAAAGGCCACGCCGACGCCGGCAAGTTCTTTAAACGGGTACCCGCAGTCTTCCTGCTTCGGATTAATAACAGCAAACCCGTCCGGGATCACCGGCGGCGGCTCATGATGATCCGTTATAATTAAATCGACGCCGAGTGACTTGGCAGCTTCTGCTTCGTTGACGCCGGATATACCGGTATCGACGGTGATAATGAGTGTTACCCCTTCTTCAGCTGCCTGTCTGAATGCAGGTTCGTTAGGCCCGTAGCCCTCTGTAAACCGGTTCGGAACGTACCAGGCTGCCTCTGCCCCAATCGTCGTTAACGCTGAATATAATAGAGAGGTACTCGTTACCCCATCTGCGTCATAGTCTCCGAAAACGAGAATGCGCTCCTTCTTGCTGACGGCTGTATGTATACGGTCCACTGCTTTATGCATATCTTTCATAAGAAACGGATCATGCAGGTGCTCCGTTGATCCTTTTAAAAACGTACGGATTTGATCGTCTGTTTCAAATCCCCGCTGTACGAGAAATTTTGCCGCAATGGACGTCAGTCCTGTCCGCTGCTGAACATCCTGGACCGGTCCGTCTGCGGGATTTTGAATAATCCATCTGGATTGTGAATGAAGCATCTGTATTCCCCCTGACCTGTACATTATACATAAGCTGCTCCCCGTAAACAAACCTGTCAGGAGTCCCGGATGGTCGAGTAAACGAGACTCCTTTCGATGTGACTGCAAGCAGATCATGCTGCACAGATTCTATACTTAAAACGTGATCGGTTACGCAAAAAGCTGCTTCGACCCTGTCGTCGAAACAGCTTCATTCAAAACATTAAAAGGAGTTACACCATGAAAGCCAGCAGTTATTTACCTGCTTCCGGGGAAGCCGGAGGAGTCTCCTTCTTTCGGTCTTTTCTGCGCTTTTGATTATCTTCTCCGTGATCGTTTTTCTCCTGCTTCAGCTGCTTAATTTCCTGTTGGAGCTGATAAATTTTGTACATTCCCACCAGTCCTGCTGTGACAGCACCCATCAGCACCGAAGCAAGTATGACAAGAACAAGCGGCCAGTCTCCCTGACCGAACAGAAAGTTCACTTGCACGGGATCGACGTTAATGACCGCGAAGACCGCAATGATCAAGATAACTACCAGACCTGCAATTAAACCCCACTGCCCTCTCATAGCTTTTCCTCCTCTGAACTTGGATTAATATGAACACGTACATCGTGTACATATCCGGCTTCAATCAGTTTCCGTTTTACCTGCTTTCCTATCGCATGGCCATCCTCGACTGTGATATAAGGAGCAACAGACACTTTGATATCAATAATAACATAGTAGCCATGCTCTCTTGCCAGGAGCTCATCGACGTTTACAACGCCTTTTACAGAAGCTGCCGCCTCAAACATCCATTCCGTGTCTTCATCATGGAGCACGTGATCCATTGATTGATGTACTGCTTCGGAACCGAGGCTCCAACCCATTTTCATGATAAGCAGTGCCACTACAATTGTAGCCGCCGGATCGGCGTAAACCGCCGCTTCTATTCCTGCGGCCGAACCGAATACTGCAGCTCCGGCTCCGATTAAAACAGCAGCTGAGGACAGTACGTCACTGCGGTGATGCCAGGCATCGGTAATTAAAGCATCGCTTTTATACTTTTTACCCAATCTTACTTTGTATTGAAACATCGCTTCTTTTACGAAAATCGAAAATAGAGCCGCGTATACGGCTGCCTGCCCTGGAACAGGCACTTCCTGAAAGAAAGCCTGCACAGCGCTGACCGCTACTTCTATTCCAACGACAAACAAAAGAACAGAAACGATGATTGCAGTAACCGTTTCCGCCTTGCCATGACCGTAAGGGTGGTCCTGATCGGGAGGCTGCTGAGCTGCCCGTACACCGATCAGTACCGCGATCGAGCTGACGACATCCGCCGCGGAATGGAGCGCGTCTGCAGTGAGGGCTCTGCTGTCTGCGGCCGTACCGACAATGCCTTTAACAGCAGCCAAGACAGCATTCCCTGCAATACCGATCCAGGCTCCAAGCTGAACTTTTTTGTAGCGCTCGTCTCCACGTTCTGGCATATTTGATCCTCCCGTTCAAGCGACAACACCCCCGGATGCAGTTTCCGGGGGCATGCTTTCCTTTATGTGGTGCCGTTTTCCTGCAAAGCGAGCTTCCGCTCTTCATCTGCCTGCTTGGCAAGCTTGCGCTTTATGCTGCGGTACTTCATGATGCACCACAGCTGAGCTGCAATAAACAGGGAGGAGTAAGTTCCTGCGGCAAGACCAACGACTAGTGCCAGCGAGAACACTCTCAGACCATCTCCGCCGAATACGAGCAGCGCTCCGGCCGCAAACACGACCGTCAGCACCGTGTTAATCGAACGAGCCAGCGTCTGCACAAGGCTCTTATTGACAACCTGAGCAAGCTTCTCAAATGTTTCAACCTTTTCTTCACGCTCCAAGTTTTCCCTTATCCTGTCAAAGGTGACGATTGTATCGTTGATCGAATAACCGATGATGGTAAGCACCGCAGCAATAAACGGAATGTTCACTTCCATTTGCAAAATCGCAAATACGGTGAGGATAAACAAAGCATCGTGAAACAGGGCAACGATTGCAGCTATTCCATATAAAAGCTCAAAGCGGATTGTTACGTAAATAATAATTCCGACTGTCGCAATTAATACAGAAATAATCGCGTTCTGTGCGAGCTCCTGACCTACAATAGGTGAAACCGTGCTCACGTTCGGCACCGCACCGTATTCTTCTTCAAAGTGAGATTGAATCTGCAGCGACTCCTGCTGATCAAGCCCGCCGATAAACGAGGCCCGGCCAATCTCATTGTTGTCCCCGGCCAGGACAACATCGTCCGGCTCAAACCCTATTGATTGAAACTCGTTTTCTATTTCTTCGGCAGTAACTGCTTCCTCCGTCAGGACATCAACCGTTGTTCCGCTTTCGAAGTCAATGCCTAAGTTTAATCCCATCGTCGCCAGCAGAATGATACCTGTCAGTAAAAAAGCAATGGAGATTCCGAAGAACGTTTTCCGATGACGGACGAAGTCCAGCTTCGACGTTTCATGATCAAAGTTCACGAATCTCACGCTCCTTTACTCCAAAAAGCTTTTGCTTGCGGTTTAATGCCCTGCTGTTTACCCAAAGACCCAGCAGGAGCCGCGCTCCGAAGACAGCCGTAACGAAGCTCGTCAATATACTTACAATCAGCATGACGGCAAAGCCCTGTACAGCGCTGGTACCGAAATAAAACAGTACGCCTGCTGCAAGAATGGTCGTGATGTTCGCATCGAGAATCGTCGACAGCGACCTTCTGCTCCCTGCTTTAAAGGCGCTCATCACCGATCGTCCATAGCGGAGCTCATCCTTTATACGTTCAAACGTAATGATATTCGCATCGACGGCCATACCGACACCGAGGATTAAGGCCGCGATACCCGGAAGCGTGAGAACTGCATTCAGCCAGTTAAAGATGACGAGCACCAGATAAATGTACGCACTGAGTGTCAGCACAGCTATCATACCCATAAACCGGTAATAAAGCAGCATGTATCCGAAGATTAGTGCAATGCCGATAAAACCTGCATAAACGGCCAGTTCCATCGACTGCTCCCCAAGCTGCGCACCTACCGAATTAAGCTGAAGCTCCTCCAGTTCCACCGGCAGAGCCCCTGCATTTAAAATACCTGCAAGATCAGCTGCGGATTCCTGGGTGAAATCACCGGTGATCATGACGTCGCGTGATTGGATCCGCTCATCCACACTTGGAGCTGAAACAATCTTGGAGTCTTCCCGCTGCATTTCCTCTTCGTACGAATCGCCTTCCTCATAGTCCAGCCAGATGACGAGACGGTTGTCCGGAAACGGGCGCTGTGAGATTTCTTCTGTTATTTCACCGAACAAATTGGCGTCGTCCACGGTAACGGTTACGATCGGTTCGTTCGTCTGTTCTCTGAAGTTCTGACGTGCTCCGCCTTCTACCAGGTCAGAGCCGTCCATCTTCAATTCATCGTCAGTATCACGGAATTCAAGCCGTGCCTGCGTGGAAAGAAGATCACGAGCCTGCTCCTGATCTTCTACTCCGGCGAGCTGCACGCGGATCCGGTCGTCCCCTTCAATATTGATACTCGGTTCAGATACCCCGAGCACGTCAATTCGTGCATTCAGTGCACTGACCGTATCTGTCAGCAGTTCACGATTTATTTCTGTTCCTTCTTCCCCATCGAGAGGCTGCACTTCATACAGCACTTCGAAACCACCTTGGAGATCCAGACCAAGACTGATATCATCAACGTGATCCATAACGTTGGAGGCAATTAAAATTCCAAGCGCTGTGATGATCACGAAAAAGAGCGCGATCAGACTGCTGCGGACTCCCTTTCTTCTCTTAGCCAATGCAATGTCCTCCTTCTGTCCATCCCGCACAAGCCTCATCTGCGGCAGAGCGGAACATCTGCCTCATTATAGCCAGTCGTTTTCCAGACTGTCAATGAAGCATGTCCTAAAGATCCTTTAGTGAAAAACTGCCTTTTGAAGTAAACCAGTCATCTGCTTTATAAGCACCGACAGTCAGCTGCGTCATGTAATCAGAGGCAGAGGTTTTAAACAGCTCCGCCGTGATCCAGTGCAGCCGGATGCTGTCCGGAATATCACTTTTTCGCTTCATCTTTTCCTTAAACGTATTCCACACTTCTTCTTCTGTCACCTGATCATGACCATATATCCGCCATTCTTCTGCTTTACTCACAAGCACAGGTCCGAGCTTTTCTTTCCACACATCCCATTGTTCTTCCATCGCATGTATCCTCCTGTCAGGGTTGTTTTAAACTCAGTATATATGCTGCAGAAGCGCCGGCAGCAAACGCTGCGAGGCTTATGAAATCGTGCCCGGCTCCAAATCCGGGATAAATCGTAAAAACAGATCCGGTTATTAACCCGATGATCGCGGCATAGACCGCAGCAGGATAGTGCTGAAACAAATATTTAATTGCTTTACTGCTGAGAATAAACCCTGTCATCACACCGGCTCCAACGACGGCAATAACCGCAAAGTCCGGATTTGTGACAGACAGTGCATTAGTCGCCGTATGGTAAACACCAAAAAGCAGCAGAACAAACGCACCGCTTACGCCGGGAAGAAGCATCGCCATACTGGCAGCCCAGCCGGCTATAAAAAAGAGCCAGGCGTTGCCGGCGGTGACTTCCAAAATGCCTGTTTCCGCGGCACGCTGAGCTGTATCCCCAATATACATTGCCGCCGCTGCCATACCGAGCATCAAAGCAAAGTGAAACGGACGAAAAGCACGGGATGCTTCCGACTGTTTAATAAGCAGCGGGATCACGCCGACCAGCAGTCCCGTGAACAGAAAGTTTGTTTCCTGAAAATAGTTGCTTAAGAAATAGTTCATAACGCCTGCCAGCAGAACGATTGCCGTTCCCATTCCTGCTGCCAGCGGGATGAGAAAGCCGAGATACCGGCTCCAGTCCCTGCTGAAAAATCCGCTGACTGCGCTGATAAATTCGCGGTAAATGCCGAGTATCAAAGCCATCGTTCCGCCGCTTACGCCGGGTATAATATCACAAATCCCCATCAAAGCACCGCGGTATAAGTTTTTCCAATGCAAGATACATAACTCCTTTATGTGCTACCAGAATCGACCGGTCAAAGCCGTATGTATGGATCGGCGGATGTCGTTCCCGGATGATGAAGCGGTCCCCGGGAACAGCATCCGCAAGCCGGACTATAAAAAAGGGAGCCCGCTCTGATACTTCAAGCAGGCGCCCTAACTCATCAATCCTGATTTGTCACTTCACGGACTGCCTGACGGTCAAACGTCAGCTTGTTCGCCCCGTCTACGTCCACAACGATGCGATCTTCATCAATCGCATCGATCGTGCCGTGCATACCGCCGATTGTAATAATCTTATCTCCCTTTTGCAGAGAAGCGTGCATCTGCTGCACTTTCTTCTGACGCTTCTGCTGTGGTCGGATCAACAGGAAATAAAAAATAGCGAACATTAAAATTAATGGAATTAACGCCCCAAGTACATCCAAGTTCTTCACTCCCTTCTCCCATAAACGGCAGAAACCGTTGTTTCTGCTTCGAAAAACGACAGGACAGTATCCCAAAGTCTATTGTGCCCGAGTAGCCGTGTAAAATCAATAAATAATCTTTGCCTAAAAGTTTTTAGCATCCGCCTTATTAAAGCCGTAGCTTTCGAAAAATTCTTCACGGAAATCAAGCAGCCGGTCTTCCCGAATCGCCTGACGCACGTTTTCCATCAGCGTCAGCAGGAAATGCAGGTTGTGATAGGAACAGAGTCGCAGGCCGAGCGTTTCATTTGATTTGATTAAATGGCGGATATACGCCCGCGAATAAGAGGCGCACACTTTACAGCTGCAGTTTTCATCAAGCGGTCTGAAATCACGTGCGAACTTGGCATTTCGTACGACGAGCCGGCCGCTGCTCGTCATAAGCGTGCCGTTTCTTGCAATTCTCGTCGGCAGCACACAATCGAACATGTCAATGCCCCGGATGGCGCCATCAATAAGAGAATCTGCAGAGCCGACACCCATCAGATACCGCGGTTTATTATGCGGGAGGAACGGCGTCGTTTCTTCCAAAACGCGGTTCATGATATCCTTTGGCTCTCCTACAGACAGCCCGCCGATTGCATAGCCTGGAAAATCGAGCGAGGTAAGATCCTCTGCACTCTGCTTGCGAAGATCTTCGTATTCTCCGCCCTGAATGATTCCGAAAAGACCTTGATCATCACGTCCATGAGCCTCGAGACAGCGCTCAGCCCATCGGCTGGTCCTTTCGACCGAAGCTTTCATATAAGCATGCTCGGCCGGATATGGCGGACATTCATCAAAGGCCATCATGATGTCGGGCCCGAGCGCATTCTGAATCTGCATCGATTTTTCGGGGGTTAAAAATAGTTTCTCGCCGCTCAGGTGATTACGGAACTGCACGCCTTCTTCGGTAATATTACGAAGGTCGCTCAGGCTGAATACTTGAAATCCGCCGGAGTCGGTTAGGATCGGACGATCCCAGTTCATAAACGTATGCAGCCCGCCTGCTTCTTCAATGATATCTTCTCCAGGCCGGAGCCAGAGATGATACGTATTGCTTAAAATAATCTGAGCATTCATTTCCACCAGTTCGTCCGGACTCATCGTCTTAACAGTGGCCAGCGTTCCTACAGGCATAAAGATTGGTGTTTCAAATGCCCCGTGGGGAGTGTGTACTTTTCCGAGCCTGGCTCCTGATTGTTTACACGTTTTAATATGTTCATATGTCACAGCTGGCATAATTATCGGTTCCTTTCCGTATCTGTCAGAAGCATCGCATCCCCAAAGCTGAAAAAGCGATATTGGTGCCTTACCGCAGTTTCATAGGCATTCAGAATGTGTTCTCTGCCTGCAAAAGCGCTGACGAGCATAACCAGCGTCGATTTGGGCAAATGAAAATTTGTGAGCAGCGCATCAACCGCCCGGAACGTAAAACCGGGATAAATAAAAATATCAGTCCATCCAGAAGCTTCACAAAATTCCCCATTTGTATCTCTTGCAACTGTTTCCAGCGTTCTCGCAGAAGTCGTACCGACAGCAATAATGCGTCTGCCTTCCTGCTTTGCCCGGTTCAGCTTTTCTGCTGCGGATTCGGAAAGCTCATAATATTCCGCATGCATGCTGTGCTCCTCAACAGAATCAACGGCGACAGGCCGAAAGGTGCCGAGTCCGACGTGGAGCGTCAATGTTACAACATCCACTCCGGCTTCACGGACTCTGTTCAGCATAGCAGGAGTAAAGTGAAGTCCCGCGGTCGGGGCCGCTGCAGACCCGCTGTTTTCTGCGTAAACAGTCTGGTAGCGCTCCTTTTCTTTCAGCTGCTCCTGAATGTAAGGGGGTAGCGGCATTTCACCCAGCTGGTCCAGTATTTCAGGAAAAATGCCACTGAACTCAAGCTTCATTTTTCGTCGTCCCTCAGGCAGTTCTTCGAGACAGACAGCTTCGAGCAGACCATCACCAAAAGTGAGAACGGCCCCTTCCCTTATTCTGCGGGCGGGTTTTACGAGCACTTCCCAGATAAAATCTTCTTTTTCATGCAGCAGCAGCATTTCTACTTTGCCGCCTGTATCCTTACGCGAGCCCAGCAGCCGTGCCGGAATCACTTTGGTATCGTTCAGCACGAGTGTGTCGCCGGCTTCAAGCCATTCCGGCAAATCATAAAAGTGCCTGTGCACAATCGTTCCATTATCTTTATCCATCACGAGCATCCGGGATTGTTCTCTGTCTTTAAGCGGTGTCTGTGCGATCAAATCTTCCGGCAGTTCGTAGTCAAATTGATTTACATCCATTCTTGTTCCTGTCTCCTTCTTCATATGTCAGCGTCTAAAAAGCAAAAAGATCAGCGATAGCAGTACGCTGATAATAATAGATGTCATGAGGGGGAAGTAGAAAGTCGAATTTCCCCTTTCAATGACAATATCTCCAGGCAGTCTTCCAAAAGGAAGCAGTCTGCCCCCTACCTGCCAGAGAACGCCGGCAATAATTAAAACAACTCCGGCTGTGATGAGCATTTTGGGAATTGTCATTCTTCCGGCACCTCCAGATCGAAGTGGCGGTAAACGTCATGCGTGACGATACGGCCTCGCGGTGTTCGCTGCAAAAAACCAATTTGCAGCAAGTACGGTTCGTAGACGTCTTCTATCGTATGAGATTCTTCGCCGATCGTAGCAGCGATCGTGTCAATTCCGACTGGTCCACCCCTGTACTTTTCGATCATACCGCGCAGCAGTTTATGGTCTACCTCATCCAGTCCAAGCCTGTCCACCTGCAGCAGATTCAACGCTTCTTCCGTAATTGATTCCGATATCACGCCGTCTCCTCTGACCTGAGCAAAATCGCGGATTCGTCTCAAAAGCCGGTTCGCAATTCGGGGGGTTCCGCGCGATCTGCGTGCGACTTCGCCGGAAGCAGGATCCTCCATATCCACTTTCAGCACATCGGCTGTACGCCTGACAATCTCCTGTAATTCCGGTTCTTTGTAGTATTCCAGCCGGCTGATGACTCCAAACCTATCCCTGAGAGGCGCCGACAGCATTCCTGCACGTGTCGTGGCGCCCACAAGAGTGAAAGGCGGCAGATCAAGCTTGACCGATCGAGCTGAAGGTCCCTTACCGACGACAATATCCAGAAAGAAATCCTCCATTGCCGGATACAGAACTTCTTCAACTGCACGAGGAAGACGATGAATTTCATCGATAAACAGAACGTCACCTGGTTCCAATGCTGTTAAGATGGCGGCAAGATCTCCCGGCCTCTCTACAGCAGGTCCGGAGGTTGTCCGAAGCTGGACTCCCATCTCATTGGCAATTATAGCTGCCAGCGTCGTTTTTCCAAGTCCCGGAGGACCATAAAGCAGAACATGATCGAGTGATTCCTCACGCATGCCGGCGGCTTCGATAAACACTTTAAGATTGTTCTTCACCTGTTCCTGGCCGATGTACTGTGCGAGCGTCTGAGGCCGCAGAACAGCGTCTTCTGATAAATCAAACGACTGGGCATCTCCGCTCATCATCCGTTCTTCCATCCGGGATCCAGCTCCTTTCTACGCATTCAGCATCAGCCTGAGCGCTTTTTTAATATAAGCGTCTGTCGATTCCAAGTTCTCTTCTTTCAGCTTCGGACGGATTCGTTTAACTTCCCGGTCCGTATAGCCAAGTGCTGCCAGCGCTTCACAAGCTTCTGTCAATGCGTCCGGCTCATCGCTCTCGGATGGGGCAGGTGCAAAAAGGCCTTCTGCAAGTGTCGGCACAATCTCTCCAACTTTCCCTTTCAGATCCAAAATAATCTGGCCCGCCGTTTTCTTACCAACACCAGGAAACTTGGTTAAGAAGGAGGCATCCTCTTGCTCAATTGCCTCAACGACCAGCTTCGGCTGCTCACTTCCAACAATTGCGAGCGCTCCCTTCGGTCCAATGCCCGATACTTGCAGCAGCTTCTCGAAGAGCCGCCGCTCCTCCCGATGCGCGAACCCGAACAGCTTTATATCATCTTCACGTACATGCTGATAAGTGTAGATAGTGATATTCTCCGCCCCGGGCGTATACCGGTATGGATTACCGCAGTGGATCAGATATCCGATACCGCCGTTTTCCACGACGACCGTATCTGCTTCTGTATGTACAATTTTTCCCGTGATATGTTCAATCATGTTTATGCCCCTTTATTCTGTGATTACGAACACACATTCCATTTTAGCACAATTTACTGCCTTGGGGCAGAGGCAGCGAGGCAAGGCTAATATGGGAAAGAACCATTATGGAACACATGCTGCACATCATCACTGTCTTCAAGTGCATCAATCAGATCTGCAGCCTGCTCTGCCGCTGCTTCATCAAGGATTACCGATACGTCCGGAACCATCGCTAATTCTGCTTCCGTAATGACCATGCCTTCGAGGTTTTCAAGTTGTTCACGAACTGCATCAAGCGACGACGGATCCGTTTCAATGTAAACCATTTGTTCAACCACCTGCATGTCGTCACCGCCTGCTTCCAGAACGCTTAGCAGCATTTCTTCTTCATCTACCTGCCTTTCTGACTTTAAAATTAATCTTCCGCGCCTTTGAAACATAAACGATACACATCCATTCTCACCAAGACTTCCACCGTTTTTGTTAAACGCGAGCCTCACTTCGGCAGCCGTTCTGTTTCTGTTTTCCGTCAGAGCTTCCACATAAACAGCGGTTCCTGCAGGTCCGTATCCTTCATAGACAACATGTTCATAATCGACGCCGTCCAATCCTCCGGCAGCCTTTTTCATCGTCCGGTCGATATTATCCTTCGGCATGTTGACCTGCTTAGCCTTATCCAGAGCACTGCGCAGAGCAAGATTCGTTACCGGATTCTCTCCCCCGGTCCGCACCGCCTGATAAATTTCCTTTGAGATTTTTGTGAAGAGTTTTCCTCGCTTCTCATCCTGCCTGCCTTTTCGATGCTTTATATTATTCCATTTCGAATGTCCTGCCACTGTTAACCCCCCCTCTCCGGTTTATCATCTTCAGGACTTCATCCATCAGAACAGCCCGGAAAATGAATCTTCTCCGGGCATGACATACATTCAGCGCTGCTTCACTTGCGGAACGGCCCTGGCACCATTCAATTCTTCCCATGTAAAGCAGGGGAAGCTGCCCAGTACGTGAACACCGCATCCGAGCGCTCTAAGTTCCTCAACGACTGAAGGAATTAAAACATCATCCTGCTTCATTGCTGCATCCACAATGAAGAAATAATTTCCTAAACCAGTTTTCGTCGGTCTGGATTCGATTCGCACGAGATTAATTTTCCTCCAGGCAAAAGCCGCAAGCACTTGGTGCAGTGCTCCGGCAAAGTCGGACGAAAGACTGATCATCATCGACGTCTTATAAAGAGTATCTTTTGTAATCGCCGGATGACCGAAATCAACGGCCCCTTTCGTTAACAGCACGAATCTGGTTCTGTTGTGGTCATAATCGTTTATTTTTTGTTCTGCCACCTTCAGCCCGTAAGCCTCAGCAGCAATTTCGTTCGCAATCGCTGCTGCCGGTTCATTCGGATTTTCCATAATATAGCGGGCAGCTGACGCAGTGGAATTTGTATAGGCAATTTCCGCCTCAGGCAGCCATTCACGAATAAACTGATGACACTGCGCCACCGCCTGCGGATGGGAATAAATTTTCTTCACCTTTGCCCAGTCCGCGCTGTTCTCGGCAGATGTAAGCAGATGCTGCTCGATCGGCGCTTCGATTTCAGCCGCCATATTCATGCGCTGATGATGGATAAAATAATCCAGCGTGATATTGACAGAGCCTTCAATGGCGTTCTCCATCGGAACGACCGCATACTCCACTTTTTCTTCTGCCACCGCATCCATCGTATCAGGAATTGTTGTAAACGGAACACGCTTGTCGTCGGGCACCAATGTAGCTGCAGCCGCTTCGGTGAAAGACCCGGCGGGCCCCAGATAACCAACCTGTTTCACAGTCGTCTCTCCTTCGTCCTTTATTGTAGCGGAACCATCCGGTTATGCACCGGAGCCTACTACCTCGACTTTATATACAGCATCAAGACCCTGCATCTGTTCAAGCAGGTTCGTGACGTCCATCGTCATTGCCGCTGTTTCAATCGTTAACGTGATCGTAGCCTTCCCCTGAAGCGGGATCGTCTGATTGATTGTCAGCACGTTTGCTCCGGTCGTAGCAACCATTGCTAAAAGACGCGAGAGCGAACCAGACTGATCCTGCAGGTGAATGGAAAGTGTAATAATCTTTTCCTTCACCATCGTATGAAATGGGAAAATCCCGTCTTTATATTTGTAAAAGGCACTGCGGCTCAGCTCGACCTGATTGACCGCATCATTGATGGTACGCACTGATTCCTCTTCCAGCAGGCGCTTTGCTTCCACTGTTTTCAGCATTGCTTCTGAAAGCATGTCCTCCCGAACGAGATAAAACTGATCTGAACGTTTGTGTATCATTTTGTTCCTCCTCCCGGGACCTTCCCGTACAGAACTTTATTGTAAACGAGGAAGGAACGGATGTCCACTCCGGGAAGACACGAACTGCTGCAGCTAGTCAATGAATTCAAACTCATATTCGAGAATCCGAACCGTATCGCCGTCTTCAGCACCGAGATTTCGAAGCGCATCATCAATTCCCATCCGGCGCATTTTTTTAGAAAAGCGCTGAACTGAATCGTGGCGGTCAAAGTTCGTCATTTTAAACAGTGTCTCAATTTCGTGCCCAGTGATCGTAAAGGTGCCGTCGTCCTCTTTTTCAATGATAAACGGCTCGTCTTTTTTCGTATATTTATATACGACGCGCTGGTCCTGATCTTCTTCGTGAAGCGGGAATTCCGGCGTCGATTCGATTTTATCAACCGCAGCTCTGAGGAGCGGCTCCAGACCTTGTTTCGTGACGGCTGAGATCGGAAAAATTGCTACGTCTTCCCCAACTTGCTCCCTGAAAAGCTCCAGGTGTTCTTCTGCATCAGGCAGATCCATTTTATTTGCCACAATCAGCTGCGGGCGCTCCATCAGCCGCAGGTTATACTGCTCAAGTTCTGCATTGATTGTCAAGTAATCTTCGTAAGGATCGCGCCCTTCAATACCGCTCATATCAATAACATGAATCAGAACTCTCGTACGTTCAATGTGACGCAGAAACTGATGCCCGAGGCCGACTCCGCTGTGCGCACCTTCAATCAAACCTGGTAAATCTGCCATCACGAAGCTGCGTCCGTCTCCGGATTCCACTACGCCGAGATTCGGAACGAGCGTGGTAAAGTGATAGTCAGCAATTTTCGGCTTTGCTGCAGAAACAACGGAAAGAAGCGTTGATTTCCCTACACTCGGAAACCCTACAAGGCCTGCATCTGCCAGGAGCTTCAGTTCAAGAGTCAGTTCCTTTTCCTGGCCGGGTTCCCCGTTTTCTGCGATTTCCGGTGCCGGGTTGGCCGGTGTTGCAAACCGGGCGTTTCCGCGTCCGCCTCTTCCCCCTCTGGCAATAATGGCACGCTGACCGTGTTCGGTCAGATCAGCCGTTACTTCTCCAGTAGCTTTATCAATGATGCTTGTACCAGGCGGAACCCTCACAAGCATTGCCTGACGGCTTTTGCCGTGCATGCTTTTCGGCATGCCGTTCTCACCACGGTGAGCTTTAAAATGGCGCTGATAGCGGAAGTCCATAAGCGTGCGCAGCCCTTCATCTACTTCAAATACGACGTCGGCACCTCTGCCTCCGTCTCCGCCGGCAGGACCGCCGTTCGGAACGTACTTTTCTCTTCGGTATGCGACGAGGCCATTTCCCCCGTCACCTGCTTTAACATATATATCAACCTTATCTACAAACATGCACTGGTCCCCTCTTTCTTCAATATCTGTCAATTGTTCTTACGGTTTAACGATAAATACAGCTCCATATCCGGATTCCTCTATAGTCAGACTTCCGCCGGCTGCTTCCACTCTGTTTGTCAGCTCTTCCAGTACTTCCTGCTCCAGCTTGATGCCATCATAGCTGAACAGAATATGCCGGTCCTGCGGGCCCCGCAGTTCGCCAAACAGTTCGTGCTCTGGTCCGAGCGGAATACGGGCTTCCAGTCCTTCCAGCAGAGCGGCGGCACAGGAGAGCATCACAGATTCAATGTCCGACCAGGATGCCTCAATTGATTCCACGCTCCAGACGACCGGCGCTTTTGGTGAAGCCCAGTTGTAGGTAAGTGCCCACTCGACAAAGTCAGGAATGACTAAAGCGGTCATCCGCGATTCCTGTGCTGCTCTTTGTATATACTGATCAATTTTAGGTTTTATCCGCTCATAATGGCCAAGATCTGCATAAGCTTTTATAATTTGCAGTTCGTTCATGTGATCATGCCGGCTGTATTTCAACACATCCGCCGGACGATAATTCGGCATTTACTAACTCCTCCTGCTCGTTATAGCTCGATAAACAGTACTCCTAATCATAGCACATTTACTGACTGTTTTCTATTTCAATATTCGAGCCTCTGCCTGTTTGACTGCCGGAGATGCAAAAAGCTTTAAAGTGCTGCAAGAGAACCTTTGCTTTCGTTACTGCTTATGCTCGCTAAACGCATGGTCTCTGTTTCATATCTGCAGATAAAATGATTATCCTTTTTAGGCGGCGAACGTTTATGATAGAGAGGTAGCAAATTTCAAAGGAGGCATTATCATGGCTGAAGACTTTATTTATGGCAACACCCCGTGCTTTCTTCATTCAGAAAACCTTGTCAAGCACCCGGATAAAAAAGACGCGATGGATGTCATCGTTTACGGGGTTCCGTGGGAGGGCGCCGTTACGTGGGGTGACTACACCGGCTGCGAACTGGGGCCAAAAGTAATCCGGCTTGCTTCAGGCCGATACAGCGGCTATCTTCCCGAGCTGGACCATCTCAATGTATTCGAGCATCTGAAGATGGGCGATTTGGGGGACGTTGCAGTTACGCCGGCGGAGCCCGAGCAAACGATGGAAACGATCAGAAATTTCTCGAAAGAAGTATGGCAATCCGGTTCTTATCCGATCGCTTTCGGCGGCGATCACGGTATAACGTATCCAATCGTCGAAGGTTTCGTCGAGGCAACCGGGAAAAAGATTGGCATCATTCATCTTGATGCTCATTATGACAACAATGAGCACTCTAACGGTGACCCTTACGGAAGAGGCGCTCCTTTCGCCCGTCTGTATGAGACTGACGGAGTCGTTAACGAATCGCTCGTTCACATGGGCATTCACGGACCGCGGAACAAACCGGAAAACGGTCGTCACGCTGCTGCAAACGGAACGACAACGATGACGATTCATGACATCCGCCGTCTAAACAATCCTCGTGAAGCAGCTCGCCGGGCTTATGAAATTGCTTCTGCGAATACGGATGCCGTATACTTAAGCATTTGCAGCGACGTGCTTGATCACGCGTTTAATCCTGGAGGCCCCGTCGACGGAAACGGCCTCAATTCATTTGAGCTGCTGGAGATCGTTCATGAAATTACTTCTCTCGGAACAGTGGGAATGGATTTTGTGGAGGTATATCCACAGCAGGACGCAACAGATTTCAGCTCTCATTTCGCCAGTTTTATTGCTCTATACGCTCTTGCTGGTGATATTCAGCACCGTACCAATAAAAAATAAGAGAAAAAGGGGAATTTCATGTTTAATATTCTGCTCACGTGGAATACTACAAACAACTCCCCCCACTTTCTCAAATTTTCCTCTCAACAATGTGGAAAACCGCCCGTACATACCGTACAGGCGGTCTATTTTTTTGCCTATTTTTCCTGAAGCAGCTTTGAAACCGCTTTTTCAGCCTGTGTTACGCAGTCCGGAAGACCAATTCCGCGAAAGCTTGCTCCTAAGAGAAGTACACCAGGATATCGTTTGGAAAGCCCTTCTTCAAGCTTCGTTAATGCTTCGCTGTGACCGACATTATATTGCGGCATCGCCCGCTTCCATCTTGTTATGACCGAAAATTCAGGGTCCCCTTCAATCGTCATAATCTGCTTTAAATCGCGCAAAACCGTATCTGAAATGTTTTGATCATCTTGAGAGACGATAGCTTCATCACCGGCTCTGCCTACATAAGCTCGAAGCAGCGCCTTTCCTTTTGGAGCGGTATGCTCCCATTTTTGATGCGTCCACGTACAGGCAGTCATCGTAAATGACTGGCTTCTCGGGACTAAAAAACCTGTGCCATCCAGCTTATCTTTAATCTGGCTCTCATCAAACGCGAGAGCACATGTCGCAACACTTGTAGCAGACTGCTCAGGCATACTGTCCATAAATGGTTCATCTTGAAAGAGCGCTGCCGCATCGTCATGCCTGATGGTAAGCAGCACTCTGTCTGCATGATCAACTGTACCGTCTGAAAAAAACAAGCTGTAGCCGCTCTCAGACCGCTCCAGCTTTTCAAGCCGTTTTTTGAGATGAATCGATTCCGGAGGCAGTGCAGACTGCAGGTTATCTACCAGAGAAGACAGTCCGCTCCGGAACGTCAAAAACATGTTTGCCGGACTGCGGGATTCGCCAATCAACACCGGATCTTCCGGGACCGTTTTCTGCAGGCTTTGCTTCATACCCAGAATCAGACTACGCCGTTTATTTTCCAGTTCGAGAAACTGCGGAAATGTTGCTTTTAAACTAAGCTCATTCAGCCGTCCGGCATAAATGCCTGATAAGAGCGGCTCAATCATGTGGTCCACCACTTCAGAGCCAAGCCTTCGGCGAAAAAATGCGTCAACAGAAATGTCGTCGCTGCTTTTACGCCTCGGGATAAACAGGTCCATGGCAGCCCGGAGTTTGCCGATCGGGCTGAAGAGACCTGTCGTTAAAAATGGCTTCCATTCAGTCGGAATGCCCATCACTGCACCCTGAGGAATCCGATGAAGCTTCCCGCCATGATAAATATAAGAACCTGATTTATTAGTCGTTAAATCTTCTTCCATGCCTAAATCCACTGCCAGCCGGTGCAGACTTCGTTTACGTGTCAGGAAAGAATCAGGTCCCCGCTCTATCACATAGCCGTCACGGTGTTCCGTCTGAATTGTTCCGCCGAGACGATCTCCTGCTTCATAAAGCGCAAAGCTTCCGGCTTCTTTCTTTTCGATATGTTTTTGCAGAAAATAGGCGGCGGATAACCCAGTTATCCCACCGCCTACCACTGCTGTTTTCAGCTCTTTCATGTGCTTATGCTTCTTTCCCGGCAGCTGAAAGCGTGCGCTCTACAACATCTGCCAGAGCTTCTATAAAGAATGGTTCTGCGTTCGGCATCTGTGGACGGTAATATCCTGCCCCGATCTCATCTGTAACAACCTTACACTCATAATCATTATCGAAAAGCACCTCAAGATGGTCTGCAACGAATCCGACCGGACAATATACGTATGCCGCATAATTTTTTTCGTTGTGCAGATCTCTTGTCAGGTCCTGAACATCCGGACCGATCCACGGATCCGGCGTATTGCCTTCACTCTGCCAGCCGATTTCATAATTCTCGACACCGGCTTCTTTGGCAATCAGATCAGCTGTTTCCTGCAGCTGTTTCGGATACGGATCTCCGTCTGCCAGAATTTTTTCCGGAAGGGAATGTGCTGAGAAAATAACGCAGTGATTCTGCTTCTCTTCTTCTGACATTTGTTCGCGCACTTTTTTAATGCCGTCTGCCCAGAATGATACGAATTTCGGATCATTGTACCAGGACTCAACGCTCGTGATCGATGGACCCTGAATCATTTCAGATTCTTCTGCAGCACGTCCATTATAAGATTTCACACTAAACGTTGAATAGTGCGGAGCAAGTACGATGCTGACTGCTTCTTCGATTCCGTCTTTTTTCATTTGCAGCACCGCATCCTCGATAAATGGATCAATGTGCTTCAAGCCTTCATACACAACAAATTCCACGTCTTTTGAACGACGATTCAGCTCATTTTTAAGCTCGTGAGCCTGCTCTGTTGTAATGCGGGCTAAAGGAGAAATACCGCCAATTTGTCTGTAACGATCGATCAGATCGTCCAGCGCTTCTTTTGAAGGACGGCGTCCTTTACGAATGTGCGTGTAGTAAGGTTCAATTTCTTCTACAGAACGCGGTGTTCCGTAAGCCATTACGAGAAGACCCATTTTCTTTTTCATGCCAAATCACCCTTTTGTTTTGATGAAGTTACTGATTAGCGAGCTTTTCAGAGGAATACTCATGCACAAAGGCTGTGAGCCGCTTTAATACAGCCGGATCCACTTCAGGAAATACGCCGTGGCCGAGGTTGAAAATAAAGCCGGGCTGCTGCATCCCCTGATCAAGGATCTCACGTGCTTTTTCTTCAATGACATTCCACGGTGCGAGAAGCACGCTTGGATCGAGGTTTCCCTGCACCGCTTTTTGAATGCCGTCTGCACGGGCCTCTGCAATCGGATAGCGCCAGTCAAGGCCCACCACATCAAGCGGAAGATCTGCCCAGTCGGCGGCAAGATGCCTTGCTCCGACGCCGTGCATGATAAGCGGGACGTTTTCCTTCGAGAGCTCAGAGAAAATCCGCTGCATCACCGGTTTTACATAGCGCTGGTAATCAGCGCGGCTAAGTGCTCCGATCCATGAGTCGAAAATCTGAAAAGCCTGGGCTCCAGCGTTGATCTGAGCCCTTCCATAAGTGATAACCATGTCTGCCAGCTTCTGCATAAGCAGCTCCCAAGCTTCCGGTTGGCTGTACATCATGGCTTTCGTATTATTGTAATTCTTTGAAGGGCCTCCTTCAATCATATAGCTCGCAAGCGTAAAAGGTGCGCCGCTGAACGTGATAAGCGGCACTTTAAGCTGCGTGCGGAGAATACGGATCGTTTCCAGAACATAATCCACGTCTGTCTCAGGCTGAAGTTCTGTCAGAGCCTTCACATCCGCCATGCTTTTTACCGGATTTGCGATGACTGGTCCGATGCCGGCTTTTATCTCCACGTCTACACCCATCGCCGGAAGCGGCGTCATGATATCTTTGTACAATATAGCAGCATCGTTTTGATACTGATCTACCGGAAGCTTCGTCACCCAGGCACATGTTTCAGGCTGCTTCGTGATTTCTTCCAGACTGAATTTCCGCTTCAATTCACGATATTCCGGCTGGGATCTTCCCGCCTGCCGCATATACCAAACCGGAATATGCTCTACCGGCTCTCGTCTCGCTGCCCGCAGCAGCGTATCTTGTTGTTCCATGCTGTCAAACACCTCATCCATTCTCATAGTACGTTCTTTACTGAGCTTCTAGTCCGCTTCACATTTTAACGCTTTTTCATACTTAAAGAAAGAAATTATGTTTTAAGTTCACAAAAACACCGCATTTTCTTCAGAGCTCAAATGGAAAAACCGCAGATACGCTTCACAAAAAAATCGTCCGCTTTATAAAACGGACGATTAGAGTATCGACAAAGTCGGTTTAGGTGAATCACGGTGCATCTGCCTCTATCTTCGAGCACTCGCTTTCCGGAGGGAACGGGCTCGGCTTTCGCCTCGTTCTGACCCTCCTGTAGTCGAGGTCCGCCGATTTTGGCAGCTGCAAGGTGAGCGTTGAAAAGCCTGATTTTTTAGGCAGGATCCTGCTGGAAACCGGTTGAACCTTTCCCCATACGATGTTTTTTAATGATTCGTGATGCCTGGGCTTCGCAGCATTTATCAGGGATGCAACAGCCAGTCTGAGTCATCCCGCGAGACCATCGCCTCCGTGGTTTTTGGCGACTGTTCGAATTCCCCCGCGTTATGTTACTTTTGCGAAGGCTTAAGTTGTTTTATTCGTTATAACGGTCTGTTAAGTTGCGTAAGTCATTTTTGACCGCTGTTAAGTTAGTTTCACGGAGCGTTCTGTTACAATTTCCGTGGTTTGTTGCTTTTGCCATCTGCAATGTTGTTTTTGCCGTCAACACGTTCCGCCAGACCAGCGCTTAAAGCGATAAGCAGCATACGTCTGTACAAAAAAACGCTTAATCGGCTGAAAGCACACGGCAGGCTCGTTAAGCGGAGGGGAATACAACCAAACGAAGAAACGTGTAAGCAGATTGACTTTGTCAACAGCCAGAATCGTCCGCTTAAACAAACGGACGATCTGATGATTTTTTGTTTTATGAACCGTTCCTGGAAAAGATATTCCATGAGGCTTCGACGATGTCCGAGGCTTCCCCTTCTGAACGAGTCTGAGGGTTATACGGCACTACCTGGAAGGCGTGGGAGCTGAACAAATTCTGGCGGCTCAGCGTATAGCTTGAGCCTCCTTCTATTTCTTCGAGGAGTTCACGCTCGCCATCCTCTATGCGATATACGTGAAACACGACCCGGTCATCTTCAGGCTCCTGCCAGCTCAGTTCAATTTCAGCCCCTAGAAACCCTGCCCGCATGTCCACTTCAAGCGGTCCTGTTCCAGCCAGCTGAATCGGCTCGTCAAGTTCGGTGACATTATCCGGTTTTTCAAATGCTGTTTCAACAGCATGTTCACCGATGACTTCTTTAAACAGGGAGGCGGCCGTACCGCTGGAAGACTCCCCGTTTGAACCTCCGCCCATCCACAGCGCCCCGCTTAGTTCCGGCGTCCATCCGGCAAACCAGATATCACGTGCGTTCTGGGACGTCCCGGTTTTTCCTGCTAAATCGCCGCTGTAATCTCCTGCAGAAGCAGTTCCATCTGTCACAGCGGCTTCGAGCATTCTTGTCATATACCATGCTGTCTGCTCGCTGAAAACCCGTTTCTCCTCGACCTGTTCTCCTTCTAAATCCTCACCGTCTCTTCCGACCGCATTTGTAATCAAATACGGCTCCGTGTACATTCCTCCGTCCGCAAAAGAACGGTAGACAGCAGCCGCCTGGAGAGGCGAAATCCCTTCCTGCATTCCGCCGAGCGCTATCGATAATCCCTCATCGCCGCTTTCGATATTAAAGTCGGCCAGTACTTGACGGGCCTGCTCTATGCCTATTTCATTTAACAGCCAGACTGCTGGAGCATTAAGCGAGTCCTTTACCGCTTCATACATCGTTACTTCGCCGCTGTAAGTATCACTGAAATTTCTCGGCTCATAGCCGTCATAAGAAAGCAGTTCATCAGTCAGCAGGCTGTATGGCTCGTAATCACCTGATTCCATAGCAGGTGCATAAACCGCAGGCGGCTTCATAAGCGATCCCGGCTGTTGAGCTGATGCAGCATAGTTGAATCCTTTTCTCGTGTATTCTTTCCCCCCCTGCACGGCGGTAACAGCTCCTGTTTCGTTATCAAGAAGCACCCCAGCACCCTGCATGCCTTGCTCCGGATACCGATCATCATCGGTCAGTCTTTCATATAAATCAGCTTGAAGGTCTGCGTCCAGGGAAGTCGTAATCGTATATCCCCCTGTAAGGACGCCTTCCTCACTGATGCCGTAGCGGGTTTCCATCTCACGCAGCAGCATATCGACAAATGTATCATACGCTGGATCTGATGCTATACTGTGCTGTTCCTCGGGAAGTGTTCTGCTTTGCATACTCACCGTTTCCTCCGCCGTTAAATAGTCCTGACGGTGCATCAGGCCGAGTACGAGGTTACGCCGCTCTCTCGCCTGGTCCATATCTGCAAATGGAGAATACAGCGCCGGCCCTTTAGGAAGAGCCGCGAGAAGTGCGCCTTCGTGAGGCTCCAGTTCGTCGATCGATTTATCAAAGTAGAGCCTTGATGCTGCCTGCACTCCATGAGCCCCGTGGCCGAAATAAATACGGTTCAAATACATCTCTAATATTTCTTCTTTTTCGTAGCGATGCTCTAAATTTAACGCGATCAATGCTTCTTCTGTTTTCCGAAGCAACGATTTTTCCGGAGACAAAAATGCATTTTTTGCAAGCTGCTGGGTGATTGTACTGCCTCCTTCAGCCGCTGATCTCGTTACGATATCACGGTAAAGCGCTCTGCCAATCGAGCGGAAATCAAGCCCGGTATGCTCAAAAAAACGTTGATCCTCCACTGCGATAAAAGCATGCTGCACATGTTCAGGTATTTCTTCTATCGACACGGTTTCCCTGTTTTCTTCAAACAGCCGTACCAGTTCATTGCCTTCCTGATCGACCACCGTTGTCGTTTCCGCCGGAATAAGCTCTGTTTCATCTAATGTATAGGTGCCAAATAAAATGATTCCTAAATAACCTGTCACTGCCAGAATTGCAGTCGACAATAGAACAATAATCGTATAGGCAATCCTTCTGCCCCACATTGCGCTCACCTCATTCTGCATTGTATCACCTGAAAGACCTTGCTGATACACTTGTTAATACGCTGAACAGACAGGGAAGGTTGCACATTTTGTGAAACTTGCGTGACAAGGATGTTATCGGCGCACTCTCTCGTGTATGATTAATTTGAGAAAGCGGGTGGAAACATGTACAGCCTAAGCATATTTATGATTAATGAATTAACGTTTTTATCCATATGGATTGCTCTTTTCGCGGGAATCGTTTCCTTTTTATCTCCATGCGTCTTCCCGCTCGTGCCGGCATACTTAGCACAGCTTACCGGCTCCGAAATTACGCAGAATCGTGTATCTGCTGATCGCCGGCTGATTTTATCGCGTTCGCTCGGTTTTATTCTTGGATTCACGTCGATCTTTTTGGCGCTCGGAGCATCGACCTCCATGCTCGGGGGATTGTTTTTGCAGCATCAAGGGTTAATGGAGCAGCTCGGCGGTATTATCATCGTCTTATTCGGACTCCATCTGGCCGGATTTTTCCAGCTTGATTTTCTCATGAGTGAGAAACGTATGAAAAATCCCGGCCGCTCGACGAGCTTTGGAAGATCCGTGCTGTTCGGCCTTGTCTTTGCAGCAGGATGGTCACCTTGTATCGGACTGGTGCTGGGCTCTATTCTTGCGCTGGCTTCACAGCAGGATCCTGCCGGCGGCATGCTTTTGCTGCTTGTTTATTCCGCAGGACTCGGAATCCCGTTCCTGCTGGTAGGTCTTTTATTTGCAAGGTCGCTCGATAAAATGCGCAGTTTAAATAAATTTCTACCCGTCTTTCAAAAGATCAGCGGCGGCGTTATGATTATTTTAGGGATCATGCTATTCACCGGATTGTTTGCCAGAATAGCAGGTTACCTGTCGCAGTATTACATTATCTAATTCAACACGCTGAATGCCGGCAGACAAAAGCAGAACAACAGCAGCCTTTTTAGAGGCTGCTGTTTTCAGGCTGTTGATAAAGTCAACTTATTTACATGGTTATTCGATTGATTGTATTTCCTCTCTGTTTACCGGCGGAAGCTTGCCGTGGGCTGGCCTTCAGCTATTTCTCAGGGTGACCCCTGAGAAAGGATCTTCAGACTGCGCGGCTTCCACTGGCGTCTCCGCCGGACACATCGGGGAAACGGCTCTGCTTCGTGGAAAACAACGTCACGACAGACGCGACTGCTTTTTGTACTTTCATAATGAATTCTACGAAGTACGGACACCCCTGTTCAACATTGAAACGTCTCATCGGGAAAGTTCTATCCGTATGGAAGCCGATCGTGCATTCATAACCAGGCACTTGAAACGCACTGACAGCTGCCGACATCGGAGGACCTCGACTCCAGGAGGATCAGAACGAGGCGAAGATCCAGCGCTTCCGGCAGCAGGAGGAAGCGGTTAGCTGAGCCCGTTCCCTCCGGAAAGCGAGTGTCCGCAGATACAGGCAGATGCAACGTTATTCACTTAAAATGACTTTATCCACACTCTGACAACAGCAGCCTTTTTAGAGGCTGCTGTTTTTTTGCGACTTTGAACAAAGACCTGCTCCTTCATATCTTTTTTCCAGTTCAATTCACCAATTAGAAACGAAAGCGGTTTTCCGGAGCCGGTTATTTCTTCTGATTCGCTGCAAAAGTCCTTTCTAATCGATCATCCAGCCCGGTCCGCCCTGCAAAACAAGCATGTTCAAATAATCCCGTGTATAGGTAAAGAATCGGACAATTCTTTTCATTTACCGTTGAAAAACGTATGATAGAACCACTACATAGGAATGGAGGCTGAATGATGTACAACGATATACAAAAACAGCTCAAGGAGCATTTCCAGGAAATGGTGGAAATCCGACGGCATTTGCATCAATACCCGGAGCTTTCGTTTCAGGAAGTCGAAACGCCTGCTTACATCGCTGACTATCACCGACAGCTGGGGCATGAAGTAAAAGAAGGCGTTGGGGAGCGCGGCGTCACAGCCGTGCTTAAAGGAGGAAAGCCTGGTCCCGTGGTGGCGCTGCGTGCCGACTTCGACGCACTTCCGATTCACGAGGAAACAGAACTTGAGTTCCGCTCCAAGCGCGATGGTGCTATGCACGCTTGCGGGCACGACGGGCATACCGCTGAACTTTTAGTGCTCGCCAAAGTACTCAATAAGTGGCAGCAGCAGCTGGCTGGCACAATCGTGTTTATTCACCAGCATGCAGAGGAATATGCACCGGGCGGCGCCCAGGCAATGATTGCTGATGGGTGTCTGGAAGGTGTCGACGTTATATACGGCACACACCTGTGGGCTACCCTGGAGCTTGGCACGATAGATTACTCGAAGCACCGGCTCATGGCAGCTGCCGATAAATTCACGATTGATGTACAGGGAAAAGGCGGACACGGTGCCCAGCCGCATTTAACAAAGGACGCGATTTTAATCGGCTCGCAGATCATACAGTCTCTTCAGCATATCGTCAGCCGCTATGTGGATCCGATGGAAAGTGCTGTTGTCAGCGTCGGCCATTTCGAATCTAAAAACGCCTACAATGTTATCGCCGACAGAGCAAAAATTATCGGTACAGCCAGAAGCTTTGATGAAGGAGTCCGCGATATTCTGGAAGAGCGGATAAAAGGAATTGCCGAAGGTACCGGTAAGCATCACGGCGCCGAAGTAAGCGCCGTCTATGAGCGAGGGTATCCGGCAGTCGTTAACCACGAGGAGCAGGCGGAAGTCATTGCCGAAACAGCAGAACTGGCCTCTCAGACGCAGCTAGTAAATGAATGTGTTCCACAAATGGGCGGAGAAGATTTCGCCTACTACCTCCAGGAAGTAAAAGGAGCGTTTTTCTTTACAGGTGCAAAAAATCCGAATTGGGAAACCGCCTATCCGCATCATCATCCTAAATTTGATATCGATGAGCGCGCCATGCTCCATGCAGCAGAAGTGCTCACCGGACTTGTGCTTTACGAGTTCGGCCAGCTTTATGAACTGTATGATGAAGAAGATGAAAGTGCATAGACCTGCATTAAGCAAAAGCCGCTGATCACAATGATCAGCGGCTCTTTTACTGGCATTATCAGGCTGCATCGGCCTGTTTTTTTAAACGGACTCGTGCTGAGTATACAGAGACAGCCGCAGCAGCTGCGAAAGCCGGCAGCGCTGCTGCAGCATCCGGAAGAGCCGCCAGACCGAATACAACAGCCTGCATCCCCCCGGCTCGCATTATCCACCATCCTGCTGCGTGATATCGATCTTTATGATCAATCGGATAGAGCGGCAGCATTTGATTCGTATCAAAATGATATGTCATCGTTTCCAGCTGCCGAACTGTCATATAGCTGAATAAAGCAGCTACGAGCCAGACTCCCCAAGTGATGTGCACAGCTAAGATAAACACCACGCCTACAGCAGTCAGCCTGATCCAGATGCCACTGTAATCGCCTGAACGGATGAGCGCTCTGCCTAGCAAATAGCGATAGGTAAACTGTTTGCCGTACGAAATGTTTCGCAGGAGATAAGAGAGCAGCTTCCGTTCTTTAACATCCTTCCTGAGCTGTGGAACATCTGTAAAGTTATCCGCCATTCGGAAAAAGGTGCGCACCATGTTTTCTTCAAGCCGGATTACTCTTTCCCAATTTAACAGCCCTGTGCGATTTCTTAGTATGACATACAAAACAAGCAGCACAGCGAGGGACACGAAAACCGCTGCCGTATATCCTGCAAAAGCAGCATACAGCAGTGCAAATGTCGCCGAAGCCCGGACAACAACTCCTGCACGATAAAACCGAACGTCCTGCAGTTTCTGTTCTTCAAATGAAAATGCAAGATTCCATGCCTTTGCTGCAGCAAGTACGCCGACCGTCCAGAGAAACGGTTCCCATCCGAAAGCAATCCGGTCGAGAAAAAGCGGTGTAAGTAAAAACAAAAGCGTCATCATCCAGAAAATTTCCATTGCAAAACTATAGATATAAGAGGCTCTGAAATAAGCATTCAGCCGCTTTTCCATCGGCAGAATAAATACGAGATCAGCAGGCTTAAGGAAAGTACGGACCCGTCCTCTTACCGCCATCAGAGTGAATACCCCTGCAAAGAAAAGCGCTGCCGGAAAGGTTTCGGGAAGCCATTCCAAAAACGGCCCGTAGTAGTAGGAGCCAAACAGCATCAGAATATAAAGTGTAAATACAAAACCGCTGTTGCCGATCAGCCTGAGGTATTTCATTGCCAGTATCCAGTAATCTCGGCGGCGGACATGCCACAGCTCCATCGGATCATTATGCATCGTTAGTTCCTGCCTCTGCTGCATAAATGTCATCCAGAGCCGCTTCCGGCATACCGGCTTGTTCCCGTAGTTCATCCAGCGTCCCTTTCATAATCACTCTTCCCTCATCGAGGAACACGAAGCGGTCACAGTAACGTTCAGCTGTGGCAAGAATATGCGTGGACATCAGTATTCCGCAGCCGTCCGATTTCATCTGCTCCATCGTTTCAAGAAACGATTTAATTCCGACTGGATCAAGTCCGACGAATGGTTCGTCTGCGATATACAAGTCCGGTCTCAGCAGAAAAGCACTCATGATCATCACTTTCTGACGCATTCCTTTTGAAAAATGATCCGGAAACCAGTTTCTCATCTTCTTCATCCGGAATTGCTTCAGCAGTTTTTCCGCACGCTCCTGAAATACCGCCTCCTCAATGCCGTAAGCCATGGCAGTTACCTCAAGATGCTCCCAGAGCGTCAGCTCCTCATATAAAATGGGTGTTTCAGGTATGTACGCAATTCGCGAACGATAGGCATCCGGATCGTTTGCAAGTGTGCTGCCACCCACTGTTATCGCTCCTTTGTGCGGCTGCAGCAGTCCTAGAATGTGCTTGATCGTGGTGCTTTTACCAGCTCCATTCAGTCCGATCAGGCCAACGATTTCTCCTCTGTTTACTGTCATATCCAGATCGTGCAGCACAGGTCTTGTTCTGCTGTAGCCGCCTGTCACATCTGATACGTTAAGCAATTGATTGCTCACCTGGCATTCCTCCTCTTTCATCATCTTAGCCGATCAACAGGCTGTTGAAAAGAATCCTCCTTCGAAACTCGCAGCCTGTAAGAAAATATGATAAGCTGTTTTTTATTATATGAATATTCCTACTACTACAAAAAAAAGAGGTGTATACCGATGACGGATGAATCTTGTATTTTCTGCAAAATTATCAGCGGAGAGATTCCTTCTGCGAAAGTGTATGAGAATGAACACGTCTATGCATTCCTTGATATCAGTCAGGTGACGAAGGGACATACGCTCATTATCCCGAAGAGTCACGAAAAGGATGTGTTCGAGCTAAATGAGGAAACGGCGGCGGAACTTTTCAAAGCAGTGCCGGCCGTAGCAACTGCTATTAACGATACGTTTCAGCCGGAAGGCCTGAATGTATTGAATAACAATAAAGAGCCCGCCGGCCAGTCGGTGTTTCATTATCACCTGCATCTGATCCCCCGCTACGGAGCTCAAGACGGATTCAAAGCAATCTGGGAAGAACACAGCAGTGATTACGATACCGAAACGCTTCAGAAAATGGCGCAGGATATCGCAAGCGCAATCAACTGACAGAGCGGCCGGAGCTGCAATACTCCGGCCGGCTTTGATTCATAATGCCAGGAGGATGAATACGTATGAAACGAGCTTACAATTTTAATGCAGGACCGGGACCAGTTCCGGAGCCGGTTCTCATTCGCGCACGGGATGAAATGTTCAACTTTGAACAAAGTGGAGCGGCAGTGATGGAATTAAGCCATCGAAGCAAGCTGTATGAGTCCATTCACTTTCAGGCAATGGAGCAGATCCGGCAAATTTTGGACGTACCGGATCATATGGAAATCCTGTTTCTGCAGGGCGGAGCGACGCTGCAGTTTTCGATGGCACCGCGAAACTTTCTGCGTAAAGGCCAGACCGGTACTTATGTGCTCAGCGGTTCCTGGTCTGAAAAAGCGGAAAAAGAAGCGGCGTACTTTGGTGACACGTCCATCCTTTCCAGCTCCAAAGAGGCCAACTATGCTCACATACCGGATACCGATTACAGCCAGGCACCGGACAACAGCGCATATATCCATCTCACGACTAATAACACGATATTCGGGACGCAATGGCAGGACATTCCGGTCAACACAACTGAAATTCCGGTTTTCGCTGATATGTCGAGTGATATTCTCAGCCGGCGCATCGACTGGACTAATGTCGATCTTGCTTACGCCGGCGCTCAGAAAAATGCAGGAATAGCAGGAGTGACGATCGTTATTATTTCCAAAGATCTTTTAGCAAAAGCTGAGGACGGCCCTCCTTCCACTTCCTACCCGGTGCATGCTGATAAACAGTCGCTTTATCATACTCCGCCTACAGGTGCCATCTACATAACGAAACTTGTGACAGACTGGATTCTTGAAAATGGCGGTATTGACGGCATGGAGCAGCGCGCTAAAGCGAAATCTGACATGCTGTACAGGCTTATTGACAACTCCGACGGTTTCTTTCGAGGGCACGCCGATACACACTCGCGCTCCAGTATGAACGTTACGTTCAGGCTTGAAAATGAGCGACTGGAGAAGCAGTTTCTCGATGAAGCGGCTGATAAAGGGTTTATGGGTTTAAACGGCCACCGCAGTGTCGGTGGATGCCGTGCTTCGATTTACAACGCGGTTCCGCCTGAACATGTCGAAGCACTATGCAGCTTTATGGAAGATTTCCGATCACGCTCATAAGCCTATCCTGTTTTTTAAAATAGTATCTGATGAAAATGATGCCACGGTATTTAAATGTTCTTTATCCAGGATGCTGCGACCGTTCTCTTTCAAGGGAGAACGGTCGTAAAGCCTTGAAAATTTTCAGAAAATACAGAAATGATATTGAGCCCCACTCTTTTCCTGTGTTATTATATGAATAACATTTTCTCAGTAAAGTAATTGTTTCTCAATTTGAAACGAACCTGTTTCCAGTCCGGTTGCCCCGGCTGGCCGGGGCTTCTATGATTATGTATCCAGCAGAGGAGGAGTTGTTTATGGAGCAGGATCCAAACCAGTCGATGAAACAGTCGATTATGTTCAGTCACAAAATTGCCCAGCTGAGCAAAGCGCTTTGGAAATCCATTGAAAAGGACTGGCAGGCGTGGATAAAACCATTTGATCTGAACATCAACGAACATCATATTTTATGGATCGCTTATCACTTAGAAGGTGCGTCTATTTCCGATATAGCCAAATTCGGCGTCATGCACGTTTCTACAGCCTTTAACTTTTCCAAAAAGCTGGAGGAACGTGGCCTGCTCACGTTTTCTAAGCGGGCGAACGACAAACGGAATACGTATGTCTATTTGACGGAAAAAGGGGAAGAACTGCTTAAAGAAACGTTTGAGAGCTACAATCCTGATACGTACAGTGTGTATACCGGCTCGCTGCCGATTAAACAGCTGTACGGAAAGTTCCCCGAATTTTCCGAATTAATCAGCATTGTAAAACACGTTTACGGACCAGATTTCATTCAGATATTTGAAAAATCCATGTCGAAATTTGAAGAAGATTTCAATGAAGAAGATGGACGACTCGTTCCGGCTCCGAAAACACGCACCAGAAACAACACGGATCTTCTCGAAGAACTTCCCGGAAAATAAAGTTTCCGGGTTTTTTTTCGGAAAGGTATTGATTTTTCCTTTCTGCGGGAGTACATTAGCTAAGTATTGCCGTGAGTTATTCGTGAAAAGGAGGTGTGCACAGTGAATTGCATCAAAACTGTGTCCCTTGCTAAAGAGATCGGTCAATCCCGCATGTGGGTGCTGTCTATTTTAGTGATGTTATTATTTTTCCTCGTGTTTTATACGATGTTTCAAACGTTTGGAAGTCAGGCTGCCCTTCAGGAGGCCGGCTTTGTGTATACAGTTGTTCTGCTCCTCTTAATTTTACCGCTGCACTTATTTTTACACTGCCTGCCTGTATGGGCTGCCGGCAAAAGAGCAGTATTCGGGTTCCGTCGTTCTCAGTGGCCATTTCTGTTTTACTCCGTAAAAGAGCCGGTCTCAAGAACACTCAGCCTTGTCTCGACGTTGTTTCCGGCGGTAGTGATAACCCTGTTTGCGCTTACAGCAGCGGCCCTGCTGCCAGCATACACACATGTGATCGCCATCGTTTCTGCATTTCATTTCGGTCTGTGCACGTATGATTTTTTTACAGCTCGTCAAATGTTTTCTGCTCCAAAAGAATGTTTAATTGAAGACAATCGTTCGGGATTTCATATCGTCCAGCCGATCCGTGAAGTGGAGTCAACCGCTACCGAGTAAACATAAGCCAGTCAATGACGGCGATCCGTCATTGACTGGCTTTTCTGCCACTGCGCGTCTCCCTGACATTTCGAACAGCTGCTAATCTGAAGGCGTAATACGGAAACGGAGCTCGTCATTAGGTAAATCAATAGCTTCCGCATAAATGGATGTATCGCCGGTGTCGAGCTGTGCAAAATCCATGTAAAGCGCAGCTTCTTCCGGAACCGGCTCGATCCATTCCGGCAAATCAAGTGAATCACCTATCAGCTGAAACACCTGAGCCGCCGGCAAATCAACTCCGCCCGCTCGAAAGCCATCTTCATAAAGCCAGATGTTTCCATTTTCGTCGACCTCAGGCTGAAACTGAACTTCAACCGGAATATTAATTCCAAAGAGACTGAATTCAGAGGTGAAATATACGGCATCCTCTAAATACAGATCAAATTCTTCCGTTTCTTCTTCATCCAGTTCGCGCTGAAGCCAGCTGTTTGCATCTTCTCTTGTCGTAGTAACCGTAAGAGAAGGCGATTCAGCAATTTCCCTGTCCGGTACGCTGAAGGTCTCTTCAGGCTCTGCAGTTAAAATATGATTAAGCCAGAGCCAGCCGCCCACTGTCATAATTAATACTGCCGCTAGCAGCACATTAAAAGCAATTTTCCATCGGTTCATTTTTCTCCCCCTGACGTCACTGTTCATTTCAATTAAGCCGTATCTCTGGTACACTAATAGTGTCTTTATCCTATTCCCTGTACAGCAAAAACGTAACGTTGATTTACAGGCGCCGGTTTAACCGGACAGTCCAGGAGGCTTGTATATGTATATTCCTTATATCTTGTTTGCACTCTTTTATTTGTTCGTCATTAATACGATGACCAATACGCTATGTGTTACAAAAGAAATTCCTGACGAAAAACAGCCTAAAATTTTCCGAACTGTAAATGTGCTGATCACCATCCTGATTACGACGTCTTTCGTTCGTATCTATCTGGTATAGCTCTGCTCGGATTGTGCCGCCGGTCTTTTCATGGGACCAGCGGCATTTTTAATAGCTTATGCCTTAGCCAGCCTGTTCACGGAACCAGTTCCCGAGCTGACAGGATTATGCTACGATGATGACAGAAAATGTAAAGGAGTGACCTGAATGAGAACGATTCTCCTGATCGGAATCCTTTTGCTGGCTGCCTGTTCTGAGCCGGAATCCAACTCGACTGAACCTGATCAGAATCAAAACGATCCGGAAGAAACGGTCGATAACGAATCAGCTGAGGACTTAAGTGAGGAAAAGGCCAGCGAAGAGGAGGCTGAACCGGCTTTAGTCGCAGAAGTGAATGGCGAACCGATTGATGAACAGACGTTTCATGAGGCGCTTCGCGAGCAATACGGTGAAACTGTACTCCAAGTGCTGATACAAGAAAAAGTATTCGAGAATGAAGCAGAGGAACTCGGCATTGCAGAAGAAGATGTTCAGGCTGAAATCTCTTACTTAATGGATACAATGGGCATTGAAGAGGAAGAGGAATTCTACGGAATGATGGAAATGCAGGGCATTCAATCAGAAACAGAGCTTCGCAAGCGTGTTCTCCAGCACTTGGTCATGCAGGAAATAACCGGCCACGACGGGGAGTTTAGCGAAGAAGAGCTTCAGGAGGAGTATGATCGAGGCGCAGAACTGACAGCCCGGCATATATTAACTGGTGACAGTGAAACAGCTGAAGACGTGCTTGCCCGTCTGGAAGATGGCGAATCGTTTGCTGAGCTTGCTGAAACGTACTCTCAGGATCCCGGATCGAGCAGTGAGGGGGGCGACCTCGGTACGTTTGGAAGAGGAACGATGACCCCGCCCTTTGAAGCAGCTGCTTTCACCCTTGAAGATGAAGAATACAGTGAACCGGTTCAAAGCCAGTTTGGCTATCACATTATTGAAGTAACGGACCGTGTCCCTTTTGAAGAACCGTTTGACGATGTCCGGGAGCAGCTGCAGCAGAGCCTCAGCGACCGTTATCAGTATCAGGTAAACCGGATTCAGGAAACAATCATGGATGAGGCTGACGTCACGATTCTGGATGAGGACTTCCAGTCCATTTTAAATGAACAACCATAAAATGGGTTTGTCTGAATGTAAACAGGGTACAGAAACTATACCAATACTTTTTATATGGAGGTTTTCGAATGACCCCTGTCAGACTGCACGAACTCAACTATGGCGAAATTCATCAGATACTTGTGGAAACCGTGCTGGAACAAATGGAAGAGAGCGTTGAGCAAAGCCCTCTCGTCTATTTCCCGGTTGTTCATGAGCGGGTCGAATCGTTTCTGCTGGTCAACTGGAAGGACGTCTTTGAAGACTGCCGCACGCTCACTGTTGAAGAGTGGAAGCAATCGGAATGCTTCCGGCTGTTTGAACGGGAAGTTATGCAGGAGTGTCTGTCCAATCGTTTTGAACAGGAAATGACTGATCGCATCTTCTCAGAAGATAAAGAAGCAAACGCTTAACAATTCTTATACTTAACGATTTAGTCTATGATAAAAGGCTGTACGAAAAGCATTCTGCTTTCTCGTACAGCCTTTAATTTTAGGATTTAACTCACTAATAGATACGCAAGCTTCCGTTAAAGCGGCGCTTTTAAAAAAACCACCTCTGTTCAGTCATGCTGCTCATGTAACAAATCTGCTTTTAATAAACATCAGGCAGCTTCATCTATGAGATGAAGTTCAGTCAGTATTGATTCATCAAGGACAAGTCCATTAACACGCATGAACGGGAGCAGTATGAATGTTAAATGATGCTACAAATTAGGGTTGTAAAAGGTCCGCTGCTCCATCGCAAAGATCCGCTCCGAAAATTCGCCCGGTGCCGTGCGTTCGAGCGCACGGTCCATCATCGCCATCCGTGCATCAATATTATCAATCATATGGAGCATTTCTGCCTCTCTCGTCATTGGAGGCTTTGGACTCCCCCACTCCCCTTTACCGTGATGAGACAGGATCATATGTTTAAGCAGAAGAATTTCTTCTCCTTCAATCTGCAGCTCGGCGGCTGCTGTTTCGATCTCCACGTGCATCATGGAAATATGTCCAAGCAGTTTTCCTTCCAGCGTATACTGCGTGCCCAGCGGTCCAGTCAGCTCGTTCACTTTCGCAAGATCATGAAGGATAATGCCCCCATAAAGTAAATCCTTATTCAGCGACGGGTAAAGTTCAGCGAAGGAACGTCCCAGTTCAAGCATAGAGACGACGTGATAGATTAACCCCGATGAATATTCATGATGATTTTTTACAGCTGCCGGTGAGGTGAGAAAGGCCTCCTGATGCTTTTTCAGCAGATGTCTGGTCAGCCGCTGAATTTTAGGATTGTCCATTGCAAATAAATACTCATTCACTTTCTCCAGCATCGCGTCTACGCTCATCGGAGCACTCTGCATATAATCCTCAGCCCGTTTATCGTGCGCCGGCCGGACAGACTTTAAGCGCAGCTGGCGCATTCCCCGGTAATCCTGAACATCTCCCTGTACATAAATCACGGTTCCGGTCCGGTAAACGGACTCATCCTCCGGCTTCACACCCCACATTTTTGCTTCAATATCACCCGTCTTATCGGTCATCATTAAAGACAAAAATGGCTTCCCATTGCTGGCTATTCCTTTTTTCGCCTGCTTGATCAGCAGCGCCAGTTCAACCGTTTCTCCTATTTGATAGTAGCCAATGCCTTTTTTCAATGTCGAAACGCCCCTTTATCATTCCATTTCTTCCAGTATAGCACACACGTTCGTCACAACGCACGAAGGGAAAATCCACTAAAACCGGAACAGGAACTGTCAAAAGACAGCTCCTGTTCCAAATAGTGTATGAACCTTATCCATTTGATGCTTCGATTCCTTCTCTCAAAACCGGCTGGTCAGGGAAGCGAACGGTAAATGTGACGCCATCACCTTCATTTGTCACTTCTGCCTGACCGCCATGCAGTTCTGCGATGCTTTTTACGATAGCCAGTCCCAGTCCGAACTGTCCCTTATTCCCTTTTCGGAATGGAGTGAACAGATGCTTCAGCTCATCGTCCGGTATCGACTCTCCGTTGTTGTGTACGTGAATCCGTTTTTCATCACCGGATGCTTCTGCCTTCAGCTCAATCGAATCCACCGCGTAGCGCAGGGCATTTTCGACGAGGTTTTCTAAAAGCACACCCAGCTGATCTTTATCAGCTTCAAACATAATATGGTCTCCTGCTACAGATATCGATACATCCTCGCGCGTCATCCGGAATCGCTGCTCTACCTTATAAGCAATCGATCCGAATGGAAATTCTGTTTTTTCCATCGGCGCTTCTTTCAAAGAATCGAGCTTTGTGTAATAAAGCATATCCTTCACGCGCTTTTCCATACGGTTCGACTCTTCAATGATAACATCCATCGTCTGATCAACATCTTCTTTGGGCGTTACACCATCTTTTACCGACTGAGCATAGCTTTTGACGATCATAATTGGTGTTTTCAGTTCGTGAGAGGCATGCTGCATAAAGGTTTTTTGAGCCGAATCATACCTGATCAGGTTCTGCCTCATCTTTTCAAACTGATTGGAGAGCTTTTCAAAATCTTCGTCGCCATCCCAGTAAAACGGTTCTTTCCAGTTCCGTTCGGCAATTTGCTCAAAATGATTTCCAAGGCTCGTAAGCGGCTGCCTTAAGTAATGTTTCAGCCAGAAGGCGGGCACGAGACTCATCAAGCCTGCAAACAGCATGATATAGCTCAGCTGACCCCAGAGCCGGTCTACCATCTGGTCGCGGTACGTATCCCACATATAGGATATGTGATACGCTTCCCCATTCGTTGTATACACCTTGTAGACAACATAAAAAAGCGTGGCACCATTGTAGGTGAGCTCATATCTGCCGCGCCTCGTCATTTGCTCCTGGGCTCTCGCTCCCATTTCCTGAAGGGCCTCATCCGGCACCGGCTCCCCTTCTCCCTCCAGTGTTGCGAGCTGGTTCATTAGGAAAAAATGAAACACAGAGCGGGCTGCTTCACGCTGTTCGATAAAGTCCATTTCTGTCTGCGGAGGCACAACGTGCTCTCCGCCCGGATTTGCGTACCGCATTTGTTCCTGTTCAATAATGCGGTACGTTTCTTCAGTCAGAGCACTTTTTAATGAAATTGGATAAATAACACCGATCATCAAAGCGACCAGCAGCAAAATGGAAATAAACGAAAACCAGATCCGCTGGGTCAGGTTCAAACGAATCATGATGAGAGAACCCGGTACCCGTATCCGTAAAGTGTTTCAAGATGTATGCGTGGAAGCTTTTTGCGGACACGTCTTACTACGTCATCCACTGCCCGTTCCGACCCAAAATAGTCGGTTCCCCATACGTATTCAATAATCGTTTCCCTCGACAGAGCGTCTCCAATGTGAGAAGTCAGCAAAATAACGAGGTCCATTTCTTTTGTAGTAAGCTCAATATGAGCGTCGCCATCATGCACAGTGCGTGACGTTGGATCAATCGTATAGCCGTTCAGCTCAATTTTATCTTTATCCGCTTCATTTGGAGGGTATACACGGGAGAGCATTTTTTTCGCCCGGATTACCAGCTCTTCTGGAAGAAACGGCTTCGCCAGATAATCATCACTGCCGAGCTCCAGGCCGAGTACGCGATCGAGATCTTTATCACGTGCAGAAATGAAAATCACAGGCGTATCCGCCTCTGCCTTAATCGATTTTAACAACTGATAGCCATCCATGCCGGGAAGCATAATATCAAGAATCCACAGATGCGGAGGGGTTGAGATATGTTCGGACGCGTCTTTTCCGTCCGTAAAGTGCTGAACCTCCCATCCTTCCTTTTCCATGTATGCTTTGATTACTTTCCCAAGATTTTCTTCGTCTTCTACTAAATTAACGGTAAACTGGCTCATACAATTTCCTCCTTCATCAACGGCTCGCTTTTCATATATTTGTTCAGCCGCGGGTGATCATAATGACAGTAGTTTCATCTATTTTAATATACTACGCGTCATTTTGAAAATCCGATGGGTATTTTACACGAAATTCAGTAAATCAGCGCTCCAGGACATGCACTCGTCCGCCTGCAGTCTGCAGCCACTCCTGCTCAATATGTCTGTGGCAGGTAAAGAAAATCAGCTGAGAAGGGTGTGCAGCTGCCTCCTTGAAAAAAGCAGACCTGCGCTCTTTATCCATATTCACAACCGGTTCATCCATGATAAGAGGAAACGTCTCCCGTTCTGCCGTCAGTGACAACCGCAGCGCCGTATACAAAAGCTCCCTCGTACCGCGGCTGAGCTGATCGGGCGAAAAGATGGCCCCCGAATATGTTTCTGCCGAGAACGTTCCGTTATCCGGCATAGAAACCGCTACATAGCGTCCGTTCGTCATTCTCCTGAACAGATCCGAGGTACGCTTCATGACAGCCGGCAGCTTTTCCTCTTCGTACTTTTTTACCAGCTTCTCAACCGCAGCACCTGAAGCTTCGAGCACCGCCCACTTTTTTGCAGCAGCTATTAAGGCTTCCTGACCTTCATGATACTGCTGGGTTAATGCTTCATATGAGCCTTGTTCTTCAAGCTGTTTAATCAGCAGCGTCGTCTCAGCAGACTTTCGTTCGTTCTGAACAGCTTCTGTTTCCAGCTCGTTTAATGAGCGCATAAGACTCTCGTACTCTTCTTCGTCATGCGTTTTCTGGAGTAGCTTCAGAAGCTCCTCTTCTTCCGGTATAAGATCGAGCATGCGCCTGTAGCAGCGGTCTGCCTCTTCTGCCGCGGTCTGCCCTGCTTCAACTCGCATCAACAGCTCTTCAAATACTGAATCGTCAACTTCACCGGACTGTTCTCTTAAACCAGCCATATCTGCTTCCAGTGCAGCCATCCGGGATTCAACCGCCTCCAGCTTCGCCTGTTGATGTTGAAAGCGACGCTCTTCTTCTTCACTCGAAAGGCTGCTGCGTTCAAGACGTTCCAGCTTCAGCTGCAGCATTCCTTCCATTTCTGCCGGTGATGCTGCGTCTTCCGCAAAGGAAACGGCACTCTCCATGAGTGCATCAAGTTTACTTGCGGCAATCCGGTACTCTTTTTCAACAGAGACGATTGCATCTGCTGCTTTATCATAACGCTGTTTTAACGAGAGCAGCTTTTCTTTTTCAGATGCTGAAAGGTGCGAATACGCTGAGTCTGCAATCTCAATGTTCTTGTTTTTCACGATCAGCGTCCCTGCTGCGGAGACGACTGCTGCGATCAACGCCATGAATGCCGTTACGAGTTCAGCTGCGGCAAATCCTGTCGCAGCAATGATAAGAAGCGCTGCTGTCGTCACCCACCAGACGATCTGCGACGGTCCTTTTACTGGTGAAGCTGTTCGTTCAGCAAGCACGTCTGCGGCTGGCAGCTGCTGAAGATGGGCATCAGCTGGATTTTCCCGCTCCAGCGCCAGCTGTTCCTGCTGCAGCTGTTCGAGCGAAGCCCCTGCTTCTTCCAGCTGATTTTCCCAGACTGCCCGTTCAGGAAAGGTCCTCATTAGCGTCCGCAGCCGGGCAAGCTCTGCTTCCTTTTCAAATGGAACAGGCTGTCTCCTGTCACGTTGCAAAGTCCGTTTCTCTTCTTGAAGTTCAGCGTGCAGCTGTTTCATTTCCCGGTAATGGTGTACCGTTTCTGACGGCAGCAGCGGAGATTCTTTCGCTTTCGCCTTCCAATGGAGCCAGCTATCTTTAATCGGCTGCAGTTTTTCCAGCGCCTCATAATCCCGCCGGGTCGATTCAAGTGAGCGGCGTCTCAAAGCGATGCTCGTTCGTTCCTGTTCAAGCAGCGCGCTTTCTTCTTTCAGTCGTTCATAGGTGTCCAGCTCCTGTTCAGCCTTTCTGATCTGCTGTTGGAGCTGATCAAGCTTTGCTGCAGCTTCATTCAGTTCCGTTTTTCTGCCGCGCGGTTTAAAAAGCTTTAACCGTTCTTTGCTGCGCTTTTTATCTTCCTCCATTAATCGCTTTAAACCACTGAAGGACGTATCATAAAGCAAGCTTCCGACCTCTTGTGAATCTTTTTTCTGCATAGCCTGCAGCTGCTCCAGATCCAGTCTGTATAAGGATCGGAACATGTGAAAGCTTAAATCAGGCAGCAGCTCTTCGTTGTAAAGCACTCCGTTCCGATAAACAGTGCATTCACCGCGAATCGTTCGCTTTTGATCCCGCTCAATCATCCAGCTATTCTCATTTCCTTCGAAAAGCAGCGAACCGCAGGCTCCGGTCATCTCCTGATCGTTAAACCCGAACAGAACCCCCTCGATAAAGGAGAGGATTGTTGATTTACCAGCCTCATTTTTACCGCTGAACATTGTTCGTTTATCGAGCTCCCACAGCTGATCTTTCCATTTGTAATAAGATCGGATATAAATACGCGTCAAGTTCAATCGGATCCCCCTCCCCCGACTGTCAGTTCACGCCATACGTCTTGCCAGAAAGTGTCGTCTTCCTGCAGGGTGTCCGGCAGGTGACGTGAGATCACAGGGTGTTTCGTCAGCTGTTGCAGAGGGCCTTCCGCTTTCGTCTCTTCAATCGCTTCGTTCAATTCATTCTGCAATTTAGCAGACAGCGTTTGTGATTCTGCTTCTGTACGGTCATTAACGATGTCCAGAAAAATGCCTGCAGCTTCCGCTTCCTCTGCCAGCATCCTATGAAGATCACCAGCCGAATATCCATGAATCGAAAATATTCCAGTCAGCGTGATAATGTAAAGCGTATTCGGCTCTAGTCCGGAAAAACAGGCCGAAACAAATTTGTCCATCGTTTCAATTCCGGTACAGTCAATGACTACATGTTCGCGCCTGAACGGGGCCGTCTCAATAAACTGCACAGATGGCACTCGTCCTTTTTCCAGCTCCACCATTAAAACACCTTTTGCTCCAGTCTCTTTACGGCTTGCACCAATCATGCTTCCCGGATAATGTATCGGCGGATCTTCCGAGAGGTTGCTGCGCTGATGGATATGACCAAGTGCCCAATAGTCAAAACCGGCTTCTTTCAGATCACGCAGCTGAAACGGAGCATAGTCGTGCGCCCCTCCGGCTGCCTCCTGACCGTGCAGCAGTGCAATGTGGAATCCCCCCTTATTCTCTTTTACGAGTTTTGTCATAGGTGTCGCAGCATGAGCAGAGCCCGAATAGCTGAAGCCATAGAGGTGCACTGTTTCATCACCAGACGGCAGCATCCGCCTTTCTCCTTCTTCAGAAAAAACATGTACATTATCCGGCATCGGCAGGGCAGCACTCCCGCTGATAACCGGATCGTGATTTCCGTGAATCACATACACTGGAATACGACGTCGTGCGAGTTTTTCCAGTTCATTACGCAGATAGCGCTGCGCAGAGAGTGACCGCGTTTCATAATGATATAAGTCACCGCTGATCAGCATAAAATCAACGTGCTCGGATGCGGCTGTTTCGCAGGCGTTTTTAAAAGAAGTCCTGGCTGCCTTCTGGAGCATCGCTTTTTGGTCAGCCGAGGCGGCTGCCGGTATGCTTACCGGCCGATCCAGATGCAGGTCAGCGCAGTGTATAAAACGAATCATAGGTAAGCCTCCTGGAAATCAGTAATGAATACTCATTCATTTTGTGGTAAACTATTAAAAAAGGCTTTCACTCAGATGGCCGACAGGAGGATGATGCATGAAGACGTATTATTTAACCGCCTACAGCACAAAAGGAGACCATCTTCTGAATGAAACACTTGAAGCCGACAACGATGAAGAAGCCGGCAAAGCTGCTCTGGCAAGGCTGAAAGAAGAAGATCTCGAGCACGTGCCGAGCAGACTTGTCCGTTCTTCAGCCGGACTCGTTCATTTTCATCCGTAAAACAGATCTATTCTTTAATGGTATAGAACGTTCCTGATGTTCGGCTCAGAATTTCGCCTTGATCGTCTTCGATCGTGCATTCAGCAAACTGTACCCCGCTGCCTTTCTTAAGAAAGGCAGCTTTTGCGTGCAGAGAACCGCTTCTCGACGTTCGCAGAAACTGGGTTTTCAGTTCGAGTGACACCGAAGGCCTCTCATTAAACGCTGCACATAGATGGCCGAGAGCCGTATCTGCAATGTAAGTGATAATGCCCCCGTGAATAAAACCTACTGGGTTGAACATCAGCTCTGTAACCGGAGCGTCAAGATGCACCTCTTCTTTTTCCTCTATGTAATCAAATGAGAAATCGAATAACGAATATAGAAAGACATCAGGCGATCCGTCTTCGTGTGCTTTCATCGCTTTTCGTACTTTTTCAATCAGTTCTTCTTCGTTCATTCGCTTTTCCTCCCGTTTGCCGCTTTTAACAGCGGTTTCTGCTTCCAGTGTACCACGAACGTGTATTCTGCTGAAACAGAACCTCGTGAATCCAAGCAAACATCGGAAATAACGATGTAAGGACTCGCGTACAATGAATTCCCTGTAAGCCACAATCCATTGCCGGGAATGATTTTTTTGACCTCTGCACATCAGAGAAAGTGCCGGGCTGGTGCTTTTTCTGCATACAAAAACACCGGCTCCCAAAGGGAAACCGGTGCTCCGTTCATTATCCGTTTTGCTCTTCTGTACCGTACAGAACTTCCAGCGGGCTTGTGATGATCTTGTTGATCTCACCAACGAGCTGGCTCATGCGCTGCTCTTCTTCCATGAGCTTCATAATCTGCTCGTGCTGCTGTACAAGCTCAAACTGCTTTTGAGCCTGCTGTACTTCTTCCTCAGAGATTTGCTCTCCCTGCATTTGCTTCTGCTGAAGTTCCATTTGAACGCTGCGGAAATTGTCCAGCATTTTCTTTGCTACTTCATCGCTTTCGATATCTTCATGAAGCTGCTTCAGTGTTGTAAATTCTTCACTTGCCTGCAGCGCTTCTGCAAGCTCGTTGGCCTTTTCAAAGTGGTCTGCCATTCGAAAAATCCTCCTTGGTTTTTCAGCGCCTTTGCGCTGTGCTTTTCAAGCTCCGTTAGACTGTAACATAAATGAACGTGGAATGCATCCTATCAGAAAATAAACAGAATAAAGATGCCCTGAATCAGCCCTACCAAGGCTCCAATTAAACCCCCGAGCACGGCGATCATTTTCAGCTCCCGCTTTGCGATGATTAAAAGCATCTCCTCCAGGCGGGAAAGCGGGAACGTATTCACTTCCTTTGTAACCAGCTCCCTGATTCCGATCTGCTTCATAATAGATTTGATATAGCGCGACAGGATCGTTGAAGCAGATGCCAGTACAGACGGAATCACTGTTTTATTAAGCAGTTCCTCATAGCGCATACTCCATCCTGAAATAGGCCCGCCCCATTCACCGATTACCGGGGCCCGTCCTACAGCTGACTCCGTCAGTTTCGTAAGCCAGCCTTCCATTTTATCATTGCTGATATAATCATCTGCTGACGTTTGCAACATAGTGTTCCATTCACGGTGCATGAGATCGACGAGCAGTTTTTTCGTCTGCTTATCCTGTAAAAAGCGGACGAGCTCCCGGGAGATAATCTCTCCCATCGAGAAACGCTGGGCCAGCCTGCTGAACATCGTTGACACACTTCCTCTGGAACGCAGATACGTTTTCAGCATGCTGTCAAGTTGCTGAATGCCTTCAGGTGAAGCAACATATTCGGTTCCTTTATCAATAATTTGATCTGCCAGAAGCGGAAAATATGATTCACAGCGCTTTTTCCATGTTTCAGGAACCCATTCCTGAAACGGTTCGCGGCTGTATTCCTGAATGATGACGTACAGCCTGTCTGCCAGACCACGCTCTACGGATTTGCGCAGTGAAAACAGCTGATCTTTCACACCGAGATGTTCTTCCATCCATTCATCAAGCGTCCGTTCTTCCTGTAACAGATCTTTAACGCCTTCCTGAAGACGGCTTTGCACCTCTTCAAACAGAACTCCGTCCCGAAGTTTTTCCTGCATCCCTTCCGGTGTGACAAGGTGATCTTCTACGAGCTTTCCTAAATTATCGGCAATCTCCCCACGCCGCTTTGGAATAAGCCCGGGTGTAAACGGAATTTGAAATGATCCGATAAACCATGGACGATAGGGCCTGAACAGCATACGGATCGCTATGATATTTGTACCTCCTCCCACAATTGACCCGATCATGATCAATAGGAGCAGAATAGTCCAGTCACTCATACAATCATCCCCCTGCACGGCTGCTTCTGATAGTATAACGTACGCAACAGGCGAAAACCAACGAATCCTGTTAACGAAGGTGCCTGTTCATGGTACGATAAAACCAGGTTTTATAAGGAGGGACTCGCGATGATTCAGCATTTTCAATGGAAAGAACAGCCTTTTGGCTGGAACTTTCACTTCTATTATAAGCAGGTCAGGTACCGAGGTACTTATCAGAAAGATGGAAAAATTATATGGAAACAACCCGATACGATTGCCGATCAGAGCTTTCTGGAAACCTCTGTTCATGACCTGATGCTTTACCACGTTTATGAGGATCATCAGCAATGAATCGATTCACAGTAACCCGGGGGGCGGAAACGCACCATATCGAAGCTGATCAGCTCACAGCCGAAGAGATGAAGCTGCTAGAGTCGATTCTCGACCGGCAGGATCCATCCCAGGAATTTCCGCTCCCCGACGACCCGCTGGCGCTCTCGCTGCATAAACTGCTCGTGCTTGAAGAAGATGTTCCCGAATCTGCCTGGAGCAGGAAACTATCTTTTCCGCTGCGTGTGATTCATTTTCGATTTCCAAAACAAATCGAAGAACAAGAAGCATTTTCCCAGGCTGCGTCCTCTCTTTTTCCGGGGAGCAGATTCATGCTTTGGAAATCTCATAGGGACAGCATGATTCTTCAGGAAACGGATGATGCTTTTGAAGATGAGCTGAACCTTTCTTCCGTTGTCGATACGCTGGCTGCTGACTTTTTTGTGCGGCCCTCCGTCTGCGTCGGTTCGATGATATTATCTCCACAGATGTTAAAAGAGCATATTGACTGGGAGCATCAGCTGTTTCATGATACAGCTTCCGCCTTCCCTAAAAAGCATACGTTTCTTGAACAGGAACTGCTGCTTTATTTTATGCTGAGCCGATTTACACCGCAGACGATCACCCAGATTCGCCGGCAGCTGAAACCGGTGGAGAACGAAGGTGAGCTGCTTGAATCAGTACGCTGTTTTCTAGAGTGCAATCTGAATATCAGTCTTGCCGCCAAGAAAATGTTTATGCACCGGAATTCCATGCAGTACCGCGTTGATAAATTTATCGAAAAAACAACCCTCGATATCCGTCAGTTCCAAAATGCAGCTGCTGTATACATGATGCTGCTGACGATGCCTTCATCGGGCAGCCGTTCCTGAACGGTACCCGATGAAGACCTTATCAAATTGACCGACATCAATGGTTATTAATAAGATTTTTTTATAAAAGCATCATTCACATGAAAGCGCATGCATCCTGCACAGCCGGATGCATGATTTTTTGTGCACGGTTACCATAGATATGAAAACCCTTACAGGATACACTGGTTACAGATTAGAAAATGAGTTTGTGGGAGGAATTAGAATGGCTGATATTACATTTAAGAATTTGTACAAAATTTACGACGGGGATGTTCAGGCGGTTACCGACTTCAATCTCGATATCGCTGACAAGGAATTTATCGTTTTCGTCGGACCTTCAGGCTGTGGAAAATCGACGACGCTTCGTATGGTAGCCGGTCTTGAAGATATTTCAAAAGGTGACCTTTACATTGGAGACGACCGCGTCAACGATGTGGCACCTAAAGACCGTGACATTGCAATGGTATTCCAGAACTATGCCCTATACCCTCATATGAATGTATATGAGAACATGGCGTTCGGTCTGAAGCTGAGAAAATTCCCGAAGCAGGAGATCGATGAGCGTGTCCGCAATGCTGCAAAAATCCTCGGGCTGACTGAAATGCTTGACCGTAAACCGAAAGCAATGTCCGGTGGTCAGCGTCAGCGTGTTGCTCTTGGACGTGCTATTGTACGAAATCCGAAAGTGTTCCTGATGGATGAGCCGCTTTCCAACCTGGATGCAAAGCTTCGTGTTCAGATGCGCGCAGAAATCATCAAGCTTCACCACCGTCTGCAGACAACGACTATTTACGTAACACACGACCAGACGGAAGCGATGACGATGGCTTCCAGAATCGTTGTTATGAAGGATGGTCTTGTGCAGCAGGTCGGTGCTCCTAAAGACATTTATGACTACCCGGAAAACATTTTCGTTGGCGGATTCATCGGCTCTCCTGCTATGAACTTCCTTCATGGAAAGCTGACCGGAAATACATTCAGTATTGGTGAGCATACCGTTACGATTCCAGCCGGAAAAATGAAGATGCTGGAAAGCTACGACGGAAGAGATCTTGTGCTGGGTATTCGTCCGGAAGATTTCCATGATGAGCCAGTCTTCCTTGATGCTGCTGAAAACAGCCGCTTCACTGCTACAATTGATGTAGCAGAGCTTATGGGTGCTGAGTCTTACCTCTACTCCAAAGTCAGCGATCAGGATTTCATCGCACGAGTCGATTCCCGCACGGATGTAACCGGCGGTACTAAAATTGATCTGGCATTTGATATGAACAAAGCTCATTTCTTCGATCCGGAGACTGAGCAGCGAATCCGCTGATTCCCTGTAACAGGGTTTCAATATTCCCCCTTTTTGAAGCTGTCCCGGCCTTATGGCTGCGGGCAGCTTCTTTTATGCTTTTCGAAGACTGAAGATCGTGCTACACTGAAACAAACATATGTTTGCAGGAGGTCATTTATGAATTTTACTGCGATTGACTTTGAAACAGCTTCCACCGAACAGGGGAGCGCCTGTGCTATCGGACTTGTAAAGGTAGAGAACAGCGAGATCACAGAAGAAGTGTATTCCTTAATCCGTCCTTATACGCCGTATTTTGATCCAAAATGTGTCCGCGTTCACGGCATTACCTGGGAGGATGTGAAAAGGGAACCTACGTTTCACGAGCTTTGGCCTGAAATAGAGCCGCTCATTCAACATCAGCTGCTGATTGCACACAACGCGAGCTTTGACATGAAGGTTTTGCGATCCGCGCTTCAAGTATGGGGTCTTTCCGGTCCATCTGCGTCATACAACTGTTCGGTACAAGTATCCCGCAAAACGTGGCCTGAATTTTACAACCATAAACTGTCCACAGTAGCTCATGAGCTGTCGATTGACCTGAATCATCACCACGCACTGGATGATGCTCGAGCAGCAGCAGCCATTATCATAAAAGCGCAGGAAATCCACAGCGCATTTTCTGAGGAGGCTTTTTTGCAGCAGCTGAACCTCAGTAATGGAACGCTCGCTCCCGGTGTTCACTACACCCCCGCTGCCAATCGGAAGCGAAAGAGGTTAGCCCTTTCGCCAAGCGGCTTTCTAAACCCGTCCGGTAGCTGATGCAGAATGAAAATAAGGCTTCCGCCGGACAGTCCGGCAGAAGCCTTATTCATTCGCATTGGAAGGGCGATCGGCCCCGGTCCGGTTCAGTGACTTCGAGTCAGGCGGTCAAGCGACAATGGAGCACCAGTTGCTTCCTGAATCTCTTCAGGTGTTGAACCGTCGAGTATTTCGTCAAGCACCAGGCCGGTTTCTGTCACATCAATAACCGCTCGTTCCGTAATAATTCGATTGACGACGCCGAGACCGGTCAGCGGAAGAGAGCATTCTTTTACGATCTTCGGCGTTCCGTTCCGGCTTACGTGGTCCATAATGATAATCACGCGTTTGGCACCGTGAACGAGATCCATAGCTCCTCCCATTCCTTTAATCATTTTGCCCGGTATCATCCAGTTCGCCAGATCTCCGGATTCGGAAACCTCCATCGCACCAAGAATAGCAACGTCAATATGACCTCCGCGGATCATTGCAAAGGATTCAGCACTGCTGAAATATGCGGCTCCCTTTGCTTCAGTAACCGTTTCTTTTCCGGCATTGATTAAATCTGCATCGACTTCGCCTGCATCCGGATAGGGGCCGATTCCAAGCAGCCCATTTTCCGACTGCAGCATCACTTTTTTATCAGCTTCCAAATAATTAGCTACCATTGTCGGCATTCCGATACCAAGATTCACGTAATCTCCGTCTTTAATTTCTTTTTCTGCCCTGCGCGCAATTCGTTCGCGCTTCTCCTGTTTATCCATCAGCTCGTCCTCCTCATCAGGCTTCTTTCACCGTCCGCCGTTCAATTCTGTTTTCCTGGACAGCTTCGATCATTCGGTCTACGTAAATACCCGGTGTATGAATCGACTGCGGGTCAAGCGTTCCTGCTTCCTGCAGATGCTCTACTTCTGCAATCGTAACTGCGCCTGCAGCTGCTATCATCGGGTTAAAGTTCTGAGCCGTTTTTCGATAGATCAAATTCCCGTACGTATCACCAGTATGGGCACGCACGATGCTCACATCACCAGTGATTGCATGTTCAAGCACATACTCTTTCCCATTGAACGTCCTGACTTCTTTACCTTCTGCGATCGGTGTTCCAACCCCCGCAGGAGTATAGAAAGCCGGGATTCCTGCTCCTCCGGCGCGCAGTCTTTCTGCGAGAGTCCCCTGCGGAACCAGCTCGACTTCCAGTTCCCCATTGATCACCTGGCGTTCAAATTCCTTGTTCTCACCGACGTAGGACGCATAAATCTTGTTGATCTGCTTTTTTTCAAGAAGCAGGCCAAGTCCCCAGTCATCGACGCCGCAGTTGTTGGATACGATCGTTAAATCTTTAACACCGCTGTCGACGAGTGCTTTTATCACATTTTCAGGTATACCGCAAAGTCCAAAGCCGCCAACGAGAATCGTCGAACCGTCCTTTATATCAGCAGTTATATCTGCCGTATCCGTATATATCTGTTTCACAACGATCATCCTCTCCTGATTAATACACGCTATACCGGGTACACCGGACGCTTTCGTTCTGAGAATACCACGTCTTTAGCAGCATACAGCTCAAACCTGGACGCCAGATTATCGCGAAGCGCATCGGCCTGGATCACATCGTCAACAATCATTTCTGAAGCAAGTCGGTATATGTCAATGTTTTCCTGATATTCTTTGCGCTTTTCCGCAATGAAGGCTGGTCTCTCTGATTCTTCGAGCGCAGCTATTTTATTCGCATAGACAGCGTTCACGGCTGCTTCGGGACCCATAACCGCAATCTGGGCAGACGGAAGCGCAATACACGCATCAGGTTCAAAGGCTGGCCCTGCCATGGCATATAAGCCCGCACCGTAGGCTTTACGGACGACGACAGAAATTTTTGGAACGGAAGCTGAAGACATGGCAGCTACCATTTTTGCTCCATGCCGGATAATGCCGGCTTTCTCTACCCTCGTGCCGATCATAAAGCCTGGCACATCAACGAGGAACAGAAGCGGAATTCCAAACGCATCGCACATCGTGATAAAGCGGGCAGCTTTGTCTGCAGAGTCATGAAACAAAACGCCGCCCTTCTGCTTCGGCTGGTTTGCAATAATACCGATCGTTCGTCCTTCTATCCTCGCAAGCCCGGTGATCAGCTCTTTGGCAAACAGCGCCTTCACCTCGAAGAAACTATCTTTATCGATCAGCCCTTCGATGAACTGGTGCATATCGAATGGTACGTTCTGATTCGCCGGAATAAGTTTTTCCAAGTCTTTCTCGACAGCCGGCACTGCTTCCTGCAGAGCCGATGCTGTTTGATAATTTGCCGGCATATAGGTGAAATAGCTGCGTGCTGCTTCGATCGCTTCAGGTTCATCCGCTGCAAGTACATCTCCGCACCCGGAAACAGAGCAGTGCATTTTAGCGCCACCCATCTCTTCCAGACTCACTTTTTCTCCAATGACCATTTCAGCCATTCGCGGAGAGCCAAGGTACATACTCGCATTGCCATCGACCATAATCACGATATCGCAGAACGAGGGAATATAAGCACCGCCGGCTGCGGACGGACCGAATAACACACAGATCTGCGGCACCATTCCCGAAAGTTTTACCTGGTTATGAAAAATCCGGCCTGCTCCGCGCCGGTTTGGAAACATATCGATCTGATCTGTGATTCTCGCTCCGGCACTGTCCACAAAGTAAAACATTGGTACCTTCAGCTTCAATGCTGTTTCCTGAATACGAATGATTTTTTCAACCGTTTTTGCCCCCCAGGAGCCTGCTTTTACGGTTGAATCGTTCGCCATCACGCAAACCGTGCGGCCGTCCACTTTTCCAATTGCAGTGATGACGCCATCTGCAGGCAGCCCTTCTGTTTCTGCATTGGCAAATTTCCCGTCTTCTTTCCACGAGCTGTCATCAAAAAGACGTGCAAGCCTGTCCCTCACAAACAGCTTGCCCTTTGAAGCATTGGCTTCATGATATTTCTCGCTGCCGCCTTTTTCAATCTGCTCTACCCGCTCCTGCCAGGTTCTATCCAGTTTAAGCGCCATTTCTATCTCTCCTTATCAGCGTCCGGTAAATTCAGGAGGCCGTTTTTCCTTAAAAGCACGCAGGCCTTCAAGTCGGTCTTCTGTTCCGATTGTGTGTTCATATTGCTCCCGTTCCAGCTCAAGTCCAGTTTTCAAATCCGTCTGCATGCCCTGGTTCACTGCTGCTTTGGCTGAACGGATGGCAAGCGGAGCCCGGCTGTTGATAAGCCCGGCCATTGTCGACGCTTCCTCGTACAAGTGCTTAACAGGTACATACTTGAGAATAAGACCGCTCTCCTCCGCTTCATCTGCAGCCAGTTTACGGCCTGTCAGGATCATTTCTTTTGCTTTCTGCTCGCCGATTAATCTTGGCAGCCGCTGTGTCCCTCCTGCTCCGGGGATGATGCCCAGACCCGTCTCAGCCAGCGAGAAAAACGCCTGGTCTGTGCTGATACGGAGGTCACAGGCGAGAGCGAGCTCGAGCCCGCCGCCTATCGCATGGCCGTTTAACGCAGCGATGACCGGCTGCGGCATCTCGTAAACGCTTTCAATAAACCGCCTGATGGACGCCACAGCCTCCCAAACCTCCGATTCCTTCATTTTAGCCCGCTCCTTCAGATCAGCTCCTGCACAGAATACTTTTTTGCCTGCTCCGGTGATAATGATGGAACGAACAGCAGTATCATGACGCCACTCCTGCAGCACATCCGAGGCCTGTACAATCAGATCGCTGTTCAGCGCGTTCGCAGCGTCTTCACGATCCAGCGTAAGCCAGCCGGTCCGGTCTTTTACTTCAGCCTGTATCATCATGCGCCATCCTCCTCTTCCTGCTGCAGCTGCAGCTGATAGCTTGGCAGCTTTGTACCGACATGCGGTTCAATGTATTCGGCGGCTTTCACCAGCCCTTTCAACGAAACGCCCGTATCGACTCCTATTGATTCCATCATATACTGTACGTCCTCTGTTGCGACATTTCCTGTGGCACCTTTTGCGTACGGGCAGCCTCCTAGGCCTCCGTTAGCCCCGTCGAACACTTGAATATTCTGTTCGAGCCCCGCCATAATGTTTGCACAAGCGAGTCCTCGCGTATTGTGAAAATGCAGGGCGAGTCTGCCGGTTGGGATTGTCGTTTTCAGCTGCCTGATGACCTGCTTAACCTGAAGCGGGTTAGCTACGCCAATTGTGTCTCCGAGTGACAGCTCGTCAATTCCCATATCCAGCAATGCATGTGCAGTCTTTTCCACCTGTCCGATCGAGACACGTCCTTCATAAGGACACCCAAACACAGTTGAGACATAGCCTCTCACCGTTTTTCCGGCCGATTTCGCTTCTCTAGCCACATCATTGAGGACCGTCAGCGTTTCTTCAGTCGATTTATTCACGTTTCGTCTGTTATGCGTATCGCTTGCTGATACAAATACACCAATTTCATCTACGTCCGCACGAAGTGCCCGTTCGAGCCCTTTTGCGTTGGGGACTAAAGCGGCATAGGTAACGCCGTCTTTTCGCTTTAAGTAGCGGAAGACGTCGTCAGCGTCCGCAAGTGCCGGGATCCATTTAGGTGATACGAATGACGAAACCTCAATATAGTTAAGGCCTGCATCCGTCAGCTTTTCAATCCAGGCAACCTTCTTCTCCGTCGATACTAGAGCTTGTTCATTTTGCAGACCATCTCTTGGACCGACCTCTTTCAGAATGGCTTTCGCTGGAATTGTCATAGACCTGTCCCTCCTCAGCCGAGCTTAACAACCACGTCTTCTTCGTTTACAAAGCTGCCTTCTTCCACGAGGATCTCAGATACAGTGCCGCTCTCTTCAGCAGCTATTGGAATCTCCATTTTCATAGATTCTAGAATAACAACCTCGTCGCCCTCCTGTACCTCATCACCTACTTTTACATTAATTTTCCAAACGTTTCCTGCCATCGTTGTTTGAATGTCTGCCATCTTCTGCTCCTCCTTAATATTAATTCGTCTGCATTAAAAAATGTGTATTTATTTCTGCACGTTGAAAACGCGGATCCCTCAGCACATCAATCAGCATTGGAATGTTGGTTTTGATTCCAGCTGTTTCCGCTTGTTCCAGTGCAGCAATCAGCAGTTCAACTGCCTTTTGTCTAGATTCGCCGCGGGCAATCACTTTTCCTACCATCGGATCATAAAAAGGACTGACGGTATCTCCTTCTACAAATCCCATATCGTAGCGGATGCCTTCTATGTCAGGGAATTTCCATGCTGTAATCGTACCCGGAGATGGAAAAAATGTTTTTGGATCCTCTGCATAAATTCGTGCTTCGACGGATGCTTCTGCTGCGTTAAATCGAATCGGAAGATCATCAAGTGAAGTTCCGGACGCGAGCAGCAGCTGCCATTCAACGAGATCCGTTCCAGTCGTCTCTTCTGTGACAGGATGCTCTACCTGAAGGCGTGTGTTCATTTCTAAAAAGAAGACTTCTTCTTCTGCGCTGACAATGAATTCAACGGTTCCTGCGTTCCGGTACTGAATGGAAGCCGCTGCACGGCGCGCAGATTCTTCAAGTGCTTTAATCGTTTCCTCAGCGAGCGCAGGTGCAGGTGCTTCCTCGATCACTTTCTGATGCCGGCGCTGGACGGAGCAGTCCCGGGTGCCGAGCACTCGTACGTTACCGTTTCCGTCTCCAAATACCTGCGCTTCGACATGTCGGGGGTCGATAATATATTTTTCCAGGAATAAATCGCCTGAACCGAAAAATGTTTCTGCTTTCTTACGAACTGAAGCCGCCGCTTTCACGAGCTGCGTTTCATCATCTACTCGCTGCATGCCGATACCGCCGCCGCCGGCTGCTGCTTTCAGCATAACCGGAAAACCAATACTGCGGGCCGCAAGAACGAGCTCCTTCTCCGACTCTCCGTCAAGAACTTTTCCGGGTACTACCGGCACTGAAGCAGCTTCCATCAGCTTTCTTGCCTGAATCTTATCCCCCATTTTTGCAATCGACTCTGGTTCAGGTCCAATAAAGAGCATTCCTTCAGCTGCAACCCGCTCAGCGAACTCCGCATTCTCCGACAGCAGGCCATAACCAGGATGAACTGCGTCTGCACCGAAGTCCTTCGCGGCCTGTAAAACGGCATCCATATTTAAATAGCTTTCTTTAACGCGGGCGCCTCCGATTTCGACCGACTCATCCGCCATCAGCACATGCTGGGCACGGCTGTCAGCCTCTGAATAAACAGCAATGCTCGTTATGTCCATACTGCGGCATGTACGAATGATTCTGCAGGCGATTTCGCCCCGGTTTGCAATTAACAGTTTTTTAATCATGCTATTCCCTCCTCTGTCAGGACTGTGGACATCCTATTTCACGTGCAATGACGAGACGCTGTATTTCTGACGTGCCCTCGCCGATCTCCATCAGCTTTGCATCCCGTAAATAACGCTCAATCTTATACTCGCGCATATAGCCGTAACCGCCATGAATCTGAAGTGCTTCATTACATGCTCTGGTTGCGGCTTCAGAAGCGTACAGTTTTGCCATCGCAGCTTCCTTCTTGAAAGGCTGCTTGTGATCCTTCAGCCAGGCCGCTTTTAATATCATATTTTTTGCAAGCTCCAGCTCCATTGCCATGTTGGATAGCTTAAATTGAATCGCCTGGAAGCTGCCGATATGCCGTCCGAATTGCTTACGTTCGTTGCTGTAGGCGAGCGCTGCTTCATAAGCAGCCCTTCCAATGCCTAGTGCCAGTGCGGCAATGGAAATGCGTCCGCCATCAAGCGTGTACAAAAACTGGTTAAAGCCTTTTTCTGCATCCCCGAGAATATTTTCTTCCGGCACTTCCACGTCTTTAAGGATCAGCTCTGTCGTGTCCGAACCTCTGACTCCCATTTTTTCGTATTCCGCTCTGATTGTAAGTCCTTTTGCATCAGCCGGCACGATAAAAGCAGAAATCTGCTTCCTTCCATTTGCGCGTTCACCGGTTACGGCTGTAACAATGATGGTTCTCGCATAGCTTGCGTTCGTAATCCAGCATTTTTCACCGTTGATTACATACCGGTCGCCTTTTTTCACGGCTTTCGTACGTGTACCGCCAGCGTCTGATCCTGCGTTCGGTTCCGTCAGCCCGAATGATCCAAGCGATTTACCTGATGCAAGCGGCGTCAGATGCTCTTTTTTCTGTTCTTCTGTTCCAAAATGATAAAGCGGTGAAGCTCCGAGCGAAACAGCTGCTGCATAGCTCAAGCCGGTGCTGCCGCATACTTTCCCGATTTCTTCAACTGCAAGAATGTAAGAAATCGTGTCTCCGCCCGATCCTCCGTATTCTTCCGGAAACGGGATACCTAAGAGTCCAAGCTCCCCCATCTGCTTAAATATTTCTTCAGGAAACCGCTCCTCTTTGTCAATACTGTCTGCAATCGGGGCGATTTCTTTTTCTGCAAAATCTTTCACCATATTCTGAATCATGCGCTGTTCTTTCGTCAGTTGAAAGTCCATTCTTTTCTCTCCTCTCGATTATGTAAGGGCTTACATTTTACCGCAAATAAGTAGCGGCACTGACTGAGCAATCGTTCAGATTGTGCCGCTGTAAATAAAAGTATAATTGAGCCTGCTTAAAATGTAAAGCTGCTCTTATGAATAGATGCCTGTTCTTGAACAGGAGGCCGCGTTTACAGCGGCCAGAACGTAATGATGTCCAGAATTCCAACGAGAATAATCATGATTCCGGCAGAGGTCTGCACCCATTTGCCTGCCCGCTTTCCTGCCTTCACAGCTTTTCCGCCAAGATCCAGGTACCATATTACAAACACTAGCAATAAAAACGGGAGCGTTGTCCCTGCTGCAAATAATGCCGGCATAACGGCTCCTGCAGGTGATGCGACTGCTGCCGGCATCATCAGGACAAAGAATAAAATAAACATTGTCGGGCAAAACGCAAGTGAGAAAGTGAATCCGAGCAGAAAAGCTCCTCCTCCTTTCTTTCGTTTTTTTTCAAACCGGTAGGGTACACGAAATGTCACAGGTAATAATCCGGATAAAAATAAACCGATAACAATCAGCAATGGTCCTATCATCCACCGGAATGGTTCAAAGAAAAGCGGCAGCTGTCGTTGGAACTCCTGTCCAAGAAAAAATACGATCAGGCCAAGCAGAGAAAAGGCAGCAGCCTTTCCGGCAAGAAACTGAATCGTATCCATCCAGGAAATACCTTTGCGGACAGAATTCGATCCGTAGAGTGTCATGGCAGTAATATTTCCTGAAAGCTGGCACGGTGCAAGCGCGCCGACAATTCCCAATACAAAAGCATATAATAGTGGAAATGCCTGTACGCTTTCGGCAGCATTCATAAACGGATCGCGAATAATCTGTACGATCCCGTCAACCGTTTCAAACATAGTTCTGTTCCTTTCCAGTCATCTCTGACTTCTGTAAAATACGCTTATGTAAAGTATATCAGAGTAATAGACAGGTAGATATGACATCTATCAGGAGGAATGACGATGCACATTACTATTTTAGGCGCAACCGGAAGAACCGGAAGCGAGTTTACTTCAAGAGCGATCGACGCAGGGTGGACGATGAATCTGCTCGTCCGGACACCTGAAAAGGTTCCTGATTACTGGAAAAATAACTCCAGCGTTACGATCATTGAGGGAAATGCTGTTTCAAAAGCAGATGTAGCCAGAGCGATAGATGATAAAACTGAAGCCGTATTCTCTGCTCTTTCAACTGACAAAGCTGACGTTTTAAGCCAGTCCACTCCTATTATTACAGACAGAATGCAGAAACTTGGCATTAACCGCTTTGTTTCGATCGGCACAGCCGGTATTTTAAATGCACTTCATTCACCAGATAAATTCCGCTACGAAACAGATGAGTCAAAAAAACCGATGACGCGCAGTTCACTGGAGCACGCATCTGTCTATCATCATCTGAAGAATACAAATTTGACCTGGACTATTTTTTGTCCTACTTACCTGCCGGACGGAACGGAAGAAAGTCCTGTTGCCTGGAAAATAGACTTTATGCCGGATGCAGGTAAACGCATCACGCCTGCTTCTGCAGCGGCCTTTGTATTCAAGCATTTTACTGATCCTCAATTTTATCAGTGCCGCGTTGGAATGGCAGAAGACACTCCGTAAAGAACAGGCATGAAAGCTGCCGTGTCTCTTCTCCTGCATGTTACAATGCCATTTTCTGGAGAGAGCGCTCTAGCAGCTTTTACGGGACTGTTCTGCCGGGCCCTTTAAATAAACCCTTTCTCCCGACCAAATGCCATCCATTCCCGGCTGCTTGTAATCTGCAGTTTTTTTGCTGCGCTGCGCCGGTGATTCTCTACGGTTTTTTCTGAAATACCGAGTACTGCCGCTGTTTCACGCACCGTATAACCGTGAACTCTCATCCGGACCGCTTCTTCCTCCCTCAGTGTCAGCTCTTCTGTCGTGCTGCTTTGTAACGACACTGGTCCGGGCTTCATCTCTCCTTTTATAATGCGGCTCAGCCTTCTCATCCATTCATCTAACGGAAGGGTGTCGCTTAGAGGAACGCTCCCGCTCTCGTCACCCTTCGAACCGATAAGGTGGACACCTGCACCAGCTGCATGAGTAAACGAAGCTGGTGACAGTGCACCAGGAAGGGCAGTGTGAACAAAAATGTGTGTAAATGTATACATTCTCATGCTTTTGTAGAGCTCTTCACGCGTCGAAGTCGTCACCATATAATCGATTTCTCCCAAATCATAAAGCAGCTGAACAAGTCCGTGCCGCATCAATTCATGATCCATCCCGATCAATACTCGCAATTGAAAACCTCCATTCACAAAACCGTCGTAAGCTGTTCAATAATTGCTCACAAATTCACATAACTTAGGGGTTATCCCCTATAAATGCCCGTGATATTATCTATTATTATATACTTACGAGCGACTGAGCTCTACTATTTGAGTTTAATGACTGAGGGGGAGAATATATGTTTTTTGAGAACGATCCGGTCCTCTTGAGCAGAATACTAACCTATTTAACACTCGGGTTTCACGCTATATTTGCTACGATCGGTGTCGGGATTCCGATCATGATCGCCATTGCAGAATGGATGGGCATTAAAAGAAATGACCCGCACTATACGCTGTTAGCGAGACGATGGGCAAGAGGGTTCGTGATCACGGTCGCTATCGGTGTTGTTACCGGTACAGCAATGGGGCTGCAGCTGAGTCTGCTTTGGCCGAACTTTATGCAGGCTGCCGGACATACAATCGGTCTGCCGATGTTTATGGAAGTGTTCGCATTTTTCTTTGAAGCGATATTCCTCGGTATTTATTTGTATACGTGGGACAGATTTAAATCGAAAATGCGCCATTTTCTGCTCGTTATTCCAATTGTTATCGGGGCGACAGCAAGTGCCTTCTTTATTACAACTGTCAACGCCTTTATGAATGCGCCGCAAGGCTTTGAAATAGTCAATGGCGTTGTCACCAACGTTAATCCAATCGAAGCGATGTTTAATCCGGCTACGCCGACGAAAATTTCGCACGTTATTATCACGTGTTACCTGACTGCCGCGTTTGTGTTGGGAGCCATTGCAGCCGTTAAGATACTGCGGGGCAATAAATCTGTTTACCATCGTAAAGCTCTCCATATGACGATGGTGGCTGGTGCCGTTTTCGCTGTTGGTACGGCAGTGATCGGAGACCTTTCCGGAAAGTACCTGCACGAATACCAGCCGGAAAAACTGGCTGCGGCTGAATGGCACTTTGAAACGGAAACGGAAGCACCGCTCATATTAGGCGGTATTATTAACGAAGATAACGAAATAAGCTACGCGCTGGAGATACCTTACGCACTCAGTATTCTCGCCGGCGGGACACCGGATACCGAAGTAATCGGCTTAAATGAATTTCCGGAAGAAGACCTGCCGCCGCTTTTCGTTCATTATTTCTTTGATTTAATGGTATTTATCGGCATGTATCTAGCTGCTGTCAGTACCCTCTTTGTTGTGATGAACTGGAAGAAAACGTGGAACGCCTTCAACAAACCGCTGCTGATCATGGTCGCCGCAGGAGGACCGCTTGCTATCGTGGCCATGGAATCCGGCTGGATCTTTGCAGAAGTTGGACGTCAGCCGTGGATTTTAAACGGCATCATGCGAACCTCGGAAGGTGCTACAACATCCGGACAGGTTGGTCTCATGCTGATTCTGTTTGCGCTTCTCTATACCGTGCTCGCAGTAACATGCATCGGGGTACTCCGTAAAATGTTTAAGCGGAATCCGGTTGAGCGGGAAATGTACAAGCGTGAGATTCAAAACTATGAAGTAAAATAATGACAAGGAAAGGAGTGGTCCGGTGTCATACGAAGTAATTGGAATAACCGTACTCTGGCTGTTTTTATACGGCTATCTCATCGTAGCATCCGTTGATTTCGGCGCCGGCTTTTTCAGCTACTATTCCAAGCGGACGAAAAAAGATCATATGATTCATCCGATTATACAACGCTATCTTTCTCCGGTTTGGGAAGTGACGAACGTATTTCTCGTCTTCTTTTTTATCGGAATCGTCGGATTCTTTCCGGAGACTGCCTACTATTACGGGACGGCGCTGCTCGTCCCCGGAAGCATCGCCATCATATTGCTGGCAATCCGCGGCTCATATTACGCGTTTGCCACATACGGCGCAAAAGAAAGCAACTTTTATAATTTCTTGTACGGAGCAACAGGACTGCTTATCCCCGCCTCGCTTACGACGGTATTAACGATCTCCGAAGGAGGCTACATCACCGTGGAGAACGGTAATGTTGAACTGTTGTACGGCGAACTGTTCGGCAGCCTGTACTCCTGGGGGGTTGTTGCTCTAGCCATTGTAAGTGTCCTGTTTATTTCCGCGTCGTTCCTGAGCTATTACGCAGCTCGTGCGAAGGATGAAACCGCATTGAAGCTGCTGAGAACTTATGCTCTCACATGGGCGTTTCCTTCTATCGGGATGGGAATCATCGTATTCTTCCTCTTAGGCGGCCGGAATCCGGAGCACTTCGCAGGCATGCTCGATCTTTGGTGGATGTTTGCTATTTCAACTGCTGCCTTTGCGACTGCGTTTACGCTTATTTTGAAAAAGCGAAACTACGGCATTGCCTTCATTATGGTCATGATCCAGTATTTCGCTGCGTTCTTTGCATACGGTGCATCTCACTTGCCGTATCTGCTTTACCCGTATTTAACCATTTACGACGGATTCACCAATGAAGCGATGGCAACTGCACTAATCATCGCCTTCATCGCAGGACTGCTTCTGCTCGTCCCGTCACTGTATCTGCTTATGAGATTGTTTCTGTTTGACGCTGATTACGTTGAGGGAAGAAAATAACGAGAGGAGAATGACCAATGACTGACTTTCTGATTTTCTGGGCCCCCCAGCTCGTTTTAGTGGCATGTGTTGTACTCGTATTTTTATGGGCTGCTAAAGGCAAAGAACCTGCTTTTGTTCAGAATGCAGAAGCCGTGACCTACAGCTCTGAAGAGGAAGCAGAAGCTTCTGCTCCTGAGCTGCATGATAAAAAAGCTTCTGGCTCCTAAGCACCCGTCTTCTGCTGACGGCCTGCCCCACATTTGGGCAGGCCGTTTTTTATGTTCCTCCTCCATCCTTCACGCGAGCAGTGCTGCATTTAATCAAAAAAGTATGTTATAACTGTATTAATACATGTCATACACTTTCGGGAGGTTTAAGATGTTTTACCGCATTGATACAAAAAGCCCGACTCCCCTCTATGAGCAGCTGATCTTTCAAATCAAAGAACTCTATATCCAGGGTATTCTGGAACCTGGCGAGAAACTACCGTCTATAAGAGAGCTCTCGTCTGTTATTCTCGTGAACCCGAATACGGTGAGCAAAGCGTACCAGGAGCTCGAACGTCAGGGAATCATTTATACAGAGCGCGGCAGAGGTACGTTTTTGACCGACAATACGGCTTTGCTGGAAAAGGCTCCAGAACGAATGGAAATTAAAAATCAGCTTAGAGAACTGGTTCTTCGAAGCCGCCGCTGCGGCATTGCAAAATCAGAACTGCTCCATTGGGTAGAGACTGCAAGCGAGGAGGTTCAGTCATGAACGTACAGCATGTATCCAAACTCATTCATCACCGCCTGATTTTAAAAGATATTGACTTTACAATCGAAAGCGGGTCCATCATCGGGATTGTCGGTCGAAACGGGGCTGGAAAAACGACTCTGCTGCGGACGATGGCAGGCATCCTCAATCCGACTTCAGGAGATGTACTAGTAAAAAACAAAAGTATTTTTCAACACCCCCAGTTAAAGGAACAGATTATATTCGTGCCGGATTCAACTGAAGCGATGAAAAATTACTCGACAAAAGAAATGATATTTCTTTATAAAACGATCTATCCAGGGTTTGATGAAGCTTACATGCGAGAATTGATGGAGCGCTTTCAGCTCGAACAGATCAATAAAATCGGCAACTATTCGAAAGGCATGAAAGCATTGTTTCAGCTGATTGCCGCATTCGCTACCGGTGCTTCCTATATTTTGCTGGACGAACCTACCGACGGCCTTGACGTCATTGTGAAACGTCAGGTACTTCAGCTTCTTGTGGAAGAAGTCGCTGAGAAAGACCTGTCCGTGCTTATTTCATCTCACCGGCTGGATGAGCTGGAGTTTATGGCTGATGAGATCATCATGATTCGCGACGGTGAAGTAGACAGTCATTACAAGCTGGGCGATCTCAGCAGTCGGTATCGGAAAGCACAGCTCGTGCCATCGTCGCCGCTGCCCGATCATATATTGAGCAGCCTTTACGTTCTCGATAAAACAGGCCGGGTGATGACCATTTTATTTGAAGCGGACAGCAGCATTGAAAAAGAGTTGGAGCAGAGCAATCCAGTTTTATTTGAGACGCTTCCGCTGTCACTTGAAGACTATTTTGTAGCTAAGCTCGGAGGTGACCGCCTTGCTGAATAAAGCGCTGTGGTTTCAAAATTACAAACAGTCCAGGCTGCTTATCTGGGCCCTGCTTGTGTTGTTTATTTTGCAGATGCCAATTCAGGCAATTCTCTCGATTGAAACGTGGAATGAACGGGCTGAACAGGCCGGTGAAGCGGAGGAATATGTGTACGAAGTGCAGTCGTGGGATGTTCAGCAGATTTTTTCTCAAGGGAATTTCACTATATTTATTGCACTTGCAATTATCTTTTTTGCTGTTCTGCTCGTAGGCCTTGAGCGGAACACGCGGCGCAATGATTTTACGTTTTCTTTGCCCTTCAGCCGAAAACAGCTCTATTTAGCAAAATGGCTGCTTGGAATTAGCGTGATAACACTCTTTTTTATCATGAACTTTGTTCCTGCCTACTTCATTATTTCTGCATCGGAGTTTGATTACGGCCTCCATCTCGTATCGAGCATCGAGATATTCTGGGCCCCGCTGCTTGGCTATATCTTCTTTTTTACGTTTGCATTGTTTATCGGAACAGTAACAGGGGAAATGATTTCGCAGACAGTTCTTACACTAATTACCGGATTTCTGCCCATGATCCTGTTAACTCTGACGCAGGAGTTTATGCGGGTTCATAACTTCTATTTATTTTCACTTGGGTCACAGCCAAGACCGATCGTTTATTTAACTCCAATCTACTATACGATCGGACAAATGGGAGAGCTGATCGGCCTTAGTCTGGCTATCATCTTTACTGCCTTGTTTCTCTATTTTGGTATTAAGCTTTACAACAGAAATAAAGTGGAACACAACGGCGAGTTTTTTATCTTCAAACAAATCAATCCGGTTTTTTTCACCTTCCTTACCGTTATTGCTTCTCTATTTGGCGGAAGTCTTGTGGCATCCCTGGCTCCGTGGAGTGCAGATGCATTACGTGTCATTGCCTACTGGATTGGCTTTACGACGTTTTTACTGTTTGCCCTGCTTGCTGTGAGAAGATTAATCACGATGAACGTTACGTTCCGTGGAAAACCTATGTAAAAAATTGCCAGCTTCCGTATAAAAACAACTTCCAAAATCTCTTTTTCACAACAATAAGTGAAACGGTTGCAAAGCTTGTATATACAAATTATAATGTAGTCAGTTACGTTGTATATACAAGTCGCTGCTTTATGAAAACGGTTTAGGAGGGTCAACTTATGGCTAAATATGAGCAGCAGGTTCGTGACATACTCGAAGCAATCGGCGGGGAAGAAAACGTCGAAAAAGCTACGCACTGTGTAACGAGACTGCGTTTTGCTTTAAAAGATGAAGACTTGGTGGACGAGGAAAAACTGGAGGCAATTGATATTGTCAAAGGTTCCTTCTCCACGAATGGCCAATTCCAGGTTATTATCGGCCAAGGAACGGTGGATCAGGTTTATCGGGATATGATGGCTATGACCGATATCGGGGAAGCATCCAAATCAGATGTGAAAGATGCATCTGCTCAAAAAATGAACCCGTTCCAGCGTGCAATTAAAACACTCGCCGATATTTTCATCCCGATTCTTCCAGCTATTGTCACAGCCGGTCTTCTGCTCGGTTTAAATAATATTCTGACCGGTGAAGATATTTTCTTCGATGGTCAGTCTGTTGTTGATGTATATCCGCAGTGGGCCGATCTCGCTGAAATGATCTTTATCATTGCGCATGCTGCCTTCCAGTTCCTTCCTGCCTTAATCGGCTGGTCAGCTGTAAGACGGTTTGGAGGCAGCGATCTGCTCGGTATCGTACTTGGTCTGATTCTCGTGCATCCGAACCTGTTGAGCGCATGGGAATATGCTGATGCACAAACCGCAGGAGAGGTTCCTGTCTGGAACGTATTCGGATTAAATGTGGAAGCTACTGGTTATCAGGGACAAGTGCTGCCAGTGCTTGCTGCATCCTTTATTCTTGCTAAGCTCGAGCTGTGGCTGCGCAGTAAAACACCTGATGCCATCCAGCTGCTTGTTGTCGCCCCGGTAGCGTTGCTTGTAACTGGACTTGTTACTTTTATTGCGATCGGTCCTATTACGTTTGCAGCTGGTAACGCAATTACAGATGGATTTGTATGGTTGTTTGATTTCGCCCCAGCTGTCGGCGGCTTCGTTTATGGTCTTCTTTATGCACCGATGGTTGTAACAGGAATGCACCACGCCTTCTTAGCTGTTGACCTTCAGCTTGTTGGTACAGGTGATGGAACATTCCTGTGGCCGATCCTGGCGCTTTCCAACATTGCTCAGGGAGCTGCAGCATTCGCGATGTTCTTTGTCACCCGCAACGAGAATGTCAAAGGGCTTGCCGGAACGTCCGGACTTTCTGCTTGGCTCGGTGTCACAGAGCCTGCCATGTTCGGTGTTAACATCCGCTTTAAGTTTCCATTTATCTGTGCGATTGCAGGTGCTTCCATTGCCGCTACGTACATTTCGATTAACCGAGTGCTTGCTGAATCAGTCGGAGTTGGCGGTGTACCCGGAATCTTCTCCATTCAGGCTGGCTCATGGCTCGAATTCAGCATCGGAATGGTCATTGCTATTGTTGTTCCGTTCACGCTGACACTGCTTTACGGACGAACAATTGCTAAAGGGCAATTCAACTAATCTGCTTTCTGTCAAAAAAACGATAATTATCAGCACGTTAAACAAGAGGACCCCTCCATTTGGTGGGGTCCTCTCCAGATTGTTGAAAAAGTATTATAACTTACATGTTTATTCGTTTGGTTGTATTTCCCCTCTGTTTACCGAGCCTGCCGTGGGCTGGCCTTCAGCTATTTCTCAGGGTGACCCCCTGTATGAAGGGAAGAAAGGCACGTAAGATGGCGCGGCTTCACTCGGACACATGCTTCTCGCGAGAAGCCTTTAAGACCCGGTCCGGCTCCGCTCGTGCGTTGATGCCGTTCGCAGATCTGAACGGCACTGAATCTTCAGGCTGCGCGGCTTCCACGGGCACGCCGGACACATCGGGGAAACGGCTCTGCTTCTTGGAAAACAACTTCACACTAGGCAGACTCGACTGTTTTTTTACGTTTATCATGAATTCGATGAAGGACTGACATCCCTATTTAACATCGAAACGTTTTATTGGGAAGGTTCTATCTGTATGAAAGCTGATCGTGAAGTCCTAACCAGGCACGTGAAACGCACTGCCAGCTGCCGACATCGGAGGACCTCGACTCCTGGAGGATCAGAACGAGGCGAAGATCCAGCGCTTCCGACAGCAGGAGGAAGTGGTTAGCTGAGCCCGTTCCCTCCGGAAAGCGAGTGTCCGCAGATACAGGCAGATGCAACGTTATTCACTTAAAATGACTTTATCCACACTCTGAAGAGGAACCCTCCATTTGGTGGGGTCCTCTCAGTTATTCACCGTCATTTAAACATGTTTTCCGGTCCTGGCGGCACTGCTGGTTTTCAGCTGATGTTCACGAGCTCTGTCAGAAAATAAACAGGTGCAGACGATCAGCGGCGATCGTCTGCACCTGTTTTTAAAGCGTTACGCACTGCAGCTAATTTCAAAATTGGTCCACCCTGCTTCTTCCTAAGAAATAGCAGAGAGGGCTGCTGCTATTTTGGCACCATTTCTCGCGTTATGTTCAACCAGTGCTATATTAGCCGTTAGTGTTCGTCCTTCGCTTACATCTTTGAGTTTATCGAGCAGGTATGGAGTGGTATCCTTGCCTTTAATACCATCTTTTTCTGCCTCAGCAAGTGCTTCTGTTATGCGTTCTTCCACCCAGCTTTTATCCAGAGCTGCGTCCGTTGGTACAGGATTGCCGATAACTGTACCGCCGGATAGCCCCATCTCTTTTTTCTGCTTCAGAATTTTAGCGGCTTCTTCCGGCGTGGATACAGTGGCTGATACGTCAAATCCGCTGTCCTGATAATAAAATGCCGGAAAGCGGGATGTTTGATAACCCAAAACGGGCACACCTTTCGTTTCCAGGTATTCCATTGTCAACCTGATGTCTAAGATTGATTTTGCTCCGGCACAGACAACAGCGACATTGGTCAGAGCCAGCTCTTCGAGATCTGCCGAGATATCCATCGAAGTCTCTCCCATACGGTGGACTCCTCCGATCCCCCCGGTGACGAACACATCTATGCCGGCCATTTCTGCACAGATCATAGTAGCAGCAACTGTCGTCGATCCATATGCCCGATTGGCAAGTACGACTGGGAGGTCGCGTCTGCTCACCTTTTCTACTTCCTTCGCCCCGGCAAGCTCATTCAACTCTTCTTCGGTTAAACCAACCCGAATCTCTCCGTGCATGATAGCAATCGTCGCTGGTACTGCTCCCTGATTCCGTATGATTCGCTCTACGCTCAGGGCGGTATTGATATTTTCCGGATAAGGCATTCCGTGCGTAATAATCGTTGATTCCAGTGCTACTACCGGCTTTCCTGTATCCAGTGCTTCCTTTACCTCTTGTGATAGTGTCAACCAGTTTTTCATGCTTCATCCCTTCTTTCTTAAAAGTATCGTGACCGTTCTCTGATTATCCGTCGGTGTCAGCTTAATTGGATACTGCTTGCTTCTGATTCAACCACTTTTTTTGCAGTGTGAAGCGCTGTCGGCAGCACATCTCTGACTGCCTTCTTTTCTGCGAGCGCCTTAATCAGAACCGAAGCGAATGCGTCTCCGGCTCCGGTAACATCGACGAGACGCTCAGATGCCGGAACCGGAAATTCTTCTATGCCGTCGGCAGTTAAATGCTGAACGGGACGGAGCCCGTCTGTCACGACGGCTTCCGCTACTCCAAGATCCAGCAGCGATTCTGCCGAACCCTTAGTGAGCGCCTCTGCTTCCAGCTTATTTAATACAATCAGATCGTAGCCGGCCAGATTCTGCGGCACCCGGTCCATTTTTGCTGCAGATACCGGAATCAGGACGAGTTTCTGATCTGACAGCTTCCATTGAGCAAGGCGACAGAGGGTCTGTTCCGGTAAATTAGTATCTGCTGCAAGCACAGAAGCGTGCTTTAATCTGCCTTTTTCTTCTTCAAGAACTTCCGGAGTGAAAGCATCGTATATCGCCATATCTGCAAGTGCAAACAGCATGTCGTGCTTTTCATTAAGTACAACTGTATAGGTGCCGGTGCTTGCTCCCCGCAGCTGTTTGATGACATGGCCATTTCCTGGAAGAGCAGCAGTTACTTTCTCTGCAGCAGCATCAAAACCAGTGACTGTAACAAGCGAAGCCCGCTGGCCTAACTGATTAAGATTCACACAGATATTTCGTGCAACACCTCCCGGGCTCTCTCTGCTTATAACGGGATTCGAGTCGTACATTTGAAATGATTTAGCTGTTAACTTTCTGTCTAAATTCGCTCCTCCTAAACAGAATACGCCTGCAGGTTCGTTTACAACGTATGCTTTTCCTGCAAGCACTCCTTCTTTAATCAGCGTTGATATATAACCAGCCGCAGCTGATCGGGAAAGACCTGTTTTTTCTGCCAGTTCCTTCTGACTGATAAAGGGATCTTGTTTTACTGCTTCCAGTATCTGCTGTTTCTTATCCATAGCTCTCTCCTTTCACATTTCCCTTCACTTCTATACTCCCACAATAAACTTTTGTTTATATTTAGTCAAATGTTTATTGACATTTCCCCTACATAAAATGATCTGTTGACGGGTATAGTAGAGGTAGCACATTTATCATTCATTCATTTTATACATATCAGTCAGGAGGGCTGCAGTGAAAAATAACGCTTTATACCGTATTTTTATTATTGTACTCATGTTCATTAAATTTATTCTGCAGCTTTACTGGTTTAATAAACGTAACCCATCCTGGGATACATCCACTCAGGATAAATGGGAAAAGCTCGTTCAGAAACAAGCAAAAGAATATCGAATAAAAGCCTTACATCTGGAAGGATTAATGATTAAGGTCGGGCAGTTTCTGAGCACGCGTGCCGATATTATGCCCGATGTTTTCCTGAAAGAGCTTGTTGATCTGATAGATCAGGTTCCTCCTGTGGACCCTGAGATTTCAAAAGGTATCATCGAAAAAGAATGGAAACGCCCGATTAGCGATTACATGCAGGAAATAGGCGAGTCTTCCATTGCGTCCGCCTCTATCGGAGAAGTTTTTAAAGGCAGATTGAAGGACGGGCGTGAAGTAGCGGTCAAAGTGCAGCGTGCCAATATCGACCGCATTATAAAAACCGATTTTAAGGCGCTGAAGCTCGTACTGTGGATCACGAAAAAATTCACGAAATTCGGAAAGGAAATCGATACATCTGCGCTTTATAAAGAGGTTGTGCAGGTAATCGGGGATGAACTGGATTACGAAAAAGAGATGCGCAATGCCCAAAATTTTCAGCGGCGCTTTTCAGGGAGCGATGCTTACTACATTCCTCAGGTGTATGAAGAATACAGCACGCGCCGAGTACTCGTAATGGAGTGGATGGAAGGGAGCAAAATAACTGATCTTGCCTTTCTGAAAGAAAACGGCATCGACCGCAGAGAGACAGCCGCAAAACTATTTCAGTTTTTCGTCGATCAGCTTCTTGATCAAGGCAGGTTTCACGCTGACCCGCATCAGGGAAACGTACTTGTACAAAAGGATGGCACAATCGTTATTCTCGATTTCGGGATGGTTGGCTATATTAATAAGCAGGATTCAGCCAGCATCCGGAGAATGATTCAAGGGTTTGTACTTGATGATTATCAGCTTGTTATTGATGAACTGCAGCAGCTTGGGTTTCTCCTGCCACACGCGAATAAATCGAAGCTGGAATCGGTGCTTCGTAACTACGTGAACATGTATTTATCTTCCGATATTTCTGAACTTGATCAGGAAATTGTAGAGGAGATTTTTGAGGATTTGCAGAAGATAGTCAGAGAGCAGCCGATTCAGCTGCCGGCTGAGTTTGCTTTTCTCGGTCGCGCTGCTTCAATCGGACTGGGTGTCATTACCATTGTCGATCCGGATATCGATTTCATTGAACTTGGAAAGCCGGTCGTAATGGAATGGCTTGATGAAGCAGATGAGCGAAAGGGAAGTATTCAGGCCCAGGTTCTTAAGGATTCACTGAAGCCGATGCTTTCGATCCCCCGGAATGTTAATGAATATCTGGAGGCGCCTAATTACGCACGCCGGTCTGCAGAACGAAGGCAGCTCAGATCGTTCAACCACCAGCGTTATCTATGGCTTTATTCCGGTTTCGGCCTGCTGATGATTGTCAGTCTTCCAGCAGTCTACACAGCCTTATGGCTGGAACAATTCCTGCTTCTCTATGTTTCCGGAGCAGCAGCCGGCACCGGAGCCGCCGGCGGTCTGTGGACTTTGTTCCGTCATTACAGATGGACGGCTTCTTTTCGAGAAAATAATGACTAAGTGGAGGGGTAAACATGAGCAACTTATTAAAAACAGGATTTTTATTAGGACTTGGTGCTGCAGTTTCAAGTAAAGAAAAGGTCGATCGTTATATCGATGAACTGCTTGCTAAAGGCAAAGTTACACCTGTAGAAGCAGATGAGCTTTATCAAAAGCTTCTGCAAAAGGGAGAATCGACCGAAGAAGAGTGGAATTCCCGCTCTAAGCAAAAAGTACAAGAGATGCTCCACGACTTTGATCTTGTTACAAAAGAAGATCATGAAGCGCTCCGGCTGCAGCTGGAAGCGTTACAAAAGCGCCTTGATGCGCTGGAAAACCGAGAGCAGGACCAGTAAAAAACAATCATACAAAATGAACCGGCGTTCCAGTTACGGATCACCGGTTCATTTGTTTTTGCGACTTCGGCTTTAACCGCGAGAAGCGTCCTTTTCATTGTCAAAAGCTTTATTGCTTATCGCCGCTTTCGCTTTTTAGGAACCGTTTTCTCCTCACGTGTCTGATGTTGTTCCTGCTTTAATATCCAGTACCAGATTAGACCCCAGTAAATTCCTGCTGCAAAAAAGATGATAATGGAGGACGCATGGCGAAGCATTGCCTCGCCTGAAAAGAAGGACTGCACGTCTCCCCGGTAAATAAGAAAAAAACTGACCGGTACATACAGAAGAGAAATCAATACGAAAAAACGTACAATTCCTTCCTTTAGAACGAACTGTCGCCATCCATACTGGAGCTGCTCGCGCATGCGGGCTTTCTGACGTTTCATCGCAATCTCCCCTGTCCCCGTGCTTTATCGCTGCTCAAACTCATATTCCCGTGAAATACCTGCTTCTGTGTAACCCAGCTTTTGATAGAGCGCTCGGGAAGCCTGATGATCTGCGTCTGTATTGACGCTGCAAAATTCATAGCCTTCCCGCATGAGCCGCTCCGTCAGTGCTGCTACACACGCCGCTGCATACCCCCGTCTCGCATATTCTTCCGGCGTATACACATAGTTTACGACAACCCCGTTAGTCAGATCTCTTGCTTTCTTTGCCATGGAAACAGGAGTGTAGTCCGGATCCCGCCAGAAATATACTTGATTGCGGCGGATTTCCCTCATCACCGTCTCCTCCAGACTGTTCAGATCTTCTTGCCTGAGCGAACCGAGTGCAAACGTCTCCGTCCAGTCCATGACGATTGCAGCATCATCCTCACTTGCGTAAGTCAATTTTCCAGGAATGTCCGGCATAGAAGCATGGCCGGTAATGTTATAAATAATCTGCTGCTTTGTCAGAACAGCCTTTGCACCTGCAATGGATTCCCATGCCTCAGCAAATGTATCCGCTGCCTCCATACAACCTACAATTCCAGGAAGAACTAAACTGCGGTGATGAAGCCACTCCACAGCTTCCTGCAGACCGGCTGTCGTGCCGCAGACAATCATCTTTCTTGGAGGCGTCTGCAGTAGAATCACTTCTGCCCGCTCATCGGAAAAACCTGCAGCTAAAAAAGCGCTGGGATTCTTACCCTGTTCTTCCTCCCACTTCAGTTGTCGTAGCAGTCCAAGAGGTAAATTATGAAGCACCTCCTGCCGCTCTAAAAATACGCTTGTGTCACGTAATAATGCGGCGGGTGACTGATATTCATAAAATTCCATATGCGTCCCCCCTCGTAATTATTCCTGCAGCTTCAAGCCAGCTTGATGAAGTGCCTGCTGCAGGCTGCTTACAATAGTTAAATCATCAAAACGGATTCCAAGGCTTACAATTGTCTGAGCAAGCTCAGGTCTCATGCCGGAAAACACAACGGTTACACCTGTGATCCGCAGTGCCTCATGAAGCTGATACAAGTTTTGGGCGACATACGTATCAATCATATGTACCCCGGAAAGATCAATTATCATAGTAGAAAGCTGAAGCTCTCTGCTTCGTTCAAGTGACTGATTCATTAGTTCTTCCGCACGTTTCGTATCAATTGAACCGATTACAGGAAGTATAGCTGTCTCTGCAGTTAAAGGAACGACGGGTACCGACAGCTCCATTATTTCCTTCTGAGCTTTTTCAAAAACGGCTTCATTAGTGGTCGTATATGCTCGCGTAAATGAATAAATAGCGCCGTCGATTAACGGATTTAATCGATCGGCCATTGTATAGTAGTCCGCAAACTGGTGTCTTTCTTCTTTAAAACGGCTGCGAATAAACCGGTAAAGCTCTTTTCGCATCACCGGTACGACTAGCATTGCTTTTTCTGCAGAAAGCTCAATCTCTGCAGCCCGTTTGCCAAAGCGTTCACCCCAGCTGTGAATGCGCTCTAAAGCCTGATCTCCATCTTCCAACTGCAAACCGTCTGCGAAAATCTGAATAAGTATGGCGATTTCCTCTTCAACGTTTGCCTCAGATATTTTTGTGAAGTGACCGTCATAATTCCGTTTGAATTCTCGCTGAATATCGGTTGCGATCATGCCGCTGTTTGCCTCGATATCCTGTCCTATTTTTATTAGTTCCTCTTGAAATGTCAATTCACTCACTCCTTTTATCAGGTTCACGTAATAATGTGTTTTATCCGCACTTGGCGGACGCGAGTTAAATGCCTTCTCCCCGGAGGGAATGTTTGACTGCAGAATCCAATCACAGAATCCTCGGATGCATGTCTCAGGCGTTGCCTCCGGACACTCATTAAAAGTAGTTATCATCAGTCACCAACGTCCTTGAAGCAAATCTTTAATTAATAATCATTAAACTCTATGTGTTCATTATGATCACTGCTATACTGATAAGACAGTTTGATCAGACGGAGGCTTTTCATGTCAGGACATATTCCGATCTCCCCGCTTGCACCTAAAAAAACAAAACGAAGATCGCCGAAATTTTTCGCCGCCTTATTAACTGCTGCTGCTTTTGCAGGCGGTATCTATTATGCCGGATGGTAGGCGAATATAAAAAGAAGCGCTAGAAGTTATTATTCTTCAGCGCTTCTTTTTTTCCTGTCTGGATTCAAGAATTTCTAAAAAACAAGCAAGTCATCTCTGTCCTGATCCGTCGTAATGATCGGAGCTCCTTTTTGAATGACAAGGGTATGTTCGAATTGTGAAGATAAAGAGCCGTCTCTAGTTCTGGCCGTCCATCCATTGTTGTCCATTTTCGACTGCCACTTGCCAATGTTAATCATCGGCTCTATCGTAATGACCATTCCCTCTTTCAGTCTTACTCCCTTTCCAGCTTGTCCATAATGGGGAATGTTCGGCTCTTCGTGAATAGTGGGCCCGATTCCGTGACCTGCAAAATCACGGACGATACCATATTCGAAAGGTTCGATATAGTTTTGAATCGCAGCGCCGATATCACCGATTCTGTTTCCGTGCTTAGCCTGTTCAATCCCTTTATAAAGTGCTTCTTTCGTAACACGGTTCAGCTGACTGGCTTCATCACTCACTTCGCCAACTTCATAGGTCCAAGCTGAATCAGCAAGCCCTCCATTTAAATCAACGACGAAGTCCACTGTAACAATATCACCCTGCTTCAGCTTTGTACGACGCGGGAAACCATGGCAGATTTCATCATTGATCGAAGCACACGTAGCAAATTCATACCCTTGATAACCTTTCTGAGCTGGTTTTGCTCCATGTGCCCGCAAGGTCGTTTCGACAAACTCATCAATTTCAAGCGTTGAGATACCTGGCTCAATCATTGTGGCTATTTTACGGTGAAGGCTCGCAACTAAAATTCCGGCTTCCTTCATCAGCTCGATTTCTCTTTGGGACTTCCGTTGAATCATGACGACACATCCTTTTCTTCTTGATACACCTATCTCATCATATCAGTCCGAACGATTGCGCTCAATACCTCTGCGGCGCCTTCTCTCAAACTTCCATACGCCAATTGCGCCAAGCAGACTAACGAGATAAAATTCGGAACCTGCTCCATAAAAACGGGCAGCAGGCCCGGCTGCGATTGCTGCCAGACAAATAACGTAAAGCAGTCCGGCCCATACCGGTCTCATACTTTTATCCCTTCTTCCTTTAAAGAGGTTTCAATATGATATATTTCACTCTATAATGATAACAGAATGATATTGAACAGGGGCTGACTCGAAATATAATGTTTTTGCCGTGCTTTTTCCGGCTATACCTTTAAGAAGCAGCTTTTCATATCTGCTACCTCCCTCCTTTCCCTCTCTTTATTGACTATCTTTTTCACCTCCGCCGCTTTATGGGATAATCTATAAATTATAACATCCATATTTCAGACTATAACAATCCCGTTTCAATATATTAAGAAACATGAAATGCTATTGCCTCCTTGTTCCCTGGCTGATACGATTAGCCTCGTTGAATGAAAGCTAGAACAACGAAGGAGGTTTCTTCACATATGAAGAAAATGAATGAATCGTTAACATCCATCAAGCGTCTTGGTTTATCGGCAGTCGCAGCAGGTGCTATTCTTTTTGCAGGCGGTAACGCCGTAAGCGCAGATGAAGGAAGCGAGTTTGGTGAAGAGCTTCTCTATGAAGGTAAAACGAGCGTTCACGTTGAAGAGCTGAATGAACTGCTTTCAGAACGCGGACTTCTTGAGGAAGGCAATGACGTTTACACTGCAGACACTGCAGCTGCTGTCACTGACTTTCAAAAGGAATACGACCTGATGGTAGATGGTCTGGCAGGAGTTCAGACAGCTACAGCCCTATCCGAACTTTCTCATGGGGATACTGGTCATCTTGTAGAAGAACTTCAGAAAGATCTTAACGATCTTGGACTATACAACTTTGATATTGACGGCATCTTCGGTCCAATTACTGAAGAAGCTGTTCAAGAGCTTCAAGGTGCATACGGACTGGAACAGTCCGGAGTTGCTACTGCTAAAACAGTAGGGATTCTTCACGAAGCTGTAAACGCAGCTCCGCAGGCTCAGGAAAATGCAGCAGATGAGTCAGCAGTAGCAGAAGCGGCTGAAGAAGAGGCAGCTGAAGAAGCGGCAGCTGAAGAAGCAGCAGCTGAAGAAGCGGCAGCTGAAGAAGCGGCAGCTGAAGAAGCAGCAGCTGAAGAAGCAGCAGCTGAAGAAGCGGCAGCTGAAGAAGCGGCAGCTGAAGAAGCAGCAGCTGAAGAAGCAGCAGCTGAAGAAGCAGCAGCTGAAGAAGCGGCAGCCGAAGAAGCGGCAGCCGAAGAAGCGGCAGCTGAAGAAGCGGCAGCTGAAGAAGCGGCAGCCGAAGAAGCGGCAGCCGAAGAAGCGGCAGCTGAAGAAGCGGCAGCTGAAGAAGCGGCAGCTGAAGAAGCAGCAGCTGAAGAAGCAGCAGCTGAAGAAGCAGCAGCTGAAGAAGCGGCAGCTGAAGAAGCGGCAGCTGAAGAAGCAGCAGCTGAAGAAGCAGCAGCTGAAGAAGCGGCAGCTGAAGAAGCGGCAGCCGAAGAAGCAGCAGCTGAAGAGGAAGCAGCTCAAACGGAAGCAGCTTCTACAAGCTCTTCATCCGGTGACGCTGAAGGTGAAACGCTGACAGTAGAAGCTACTGCGTATACAGCAAACTGCACTGGATGCACAGGCGTTACAGCTACAGGAATTGACCTGAATGCAAATCCTGATCAGAAAGTAATCGCTGTTGACCCTAGCGTTATTCCACTCGGTTCTACTGTAGAAGTAGAAGGCTACGGAACAGCAATCGCTGGCGACACTGGCGGTGCAATCCAGGGCAACAAAGTTGACCTGTACATGCAGAGCCGAGGCGAAGCACTTAACTTCGGTCGTCAGACAATTAATGTAACAGTTGTCGATACTCCTTAATTTAAATCACTTTGAGCTCCGGCAGATAGCCGGAGCTCTTTTCTGTTGTTGATCATCTGTTGAACATTTCGACATTCTCTATTACCTCCTATATACTTAATGGTAAACAGGAGGGATATAAATGACCGATTTTTACATAAACCGATTTGATATTCGCGATACCGACAATTTAAAACAATCCTTTGATGCTGTTTTGGAGGAGTCACCTGATACCGAAGAAGAGTGGAAGGATTGGCTTGAGCGTAGATCTGCTCTTTTAGATGAGATTGAAGAAATCATCACAGGACATTACATTGAATTTCAGTGTTTCAGTGATGACGAAGATAAAAAGGCTCAAGTAGAATTTGACCAGCAGCATATTGAACCGCTTCGAAAAGCGTTTCAGTCGAAAGCTGACAAGAAATTTCTCCAGTCCCCTGCCGCGCAAAACCCTAGTAAAGAACTCGAGCTGCTCGTCAAGCGCCTGCGGAATCAGGATGAGCTGTACTCTGAGGCGAACACTCAGCTTGAAATTGAAGAAGATGCGCTGGCTACCCGATACTTTGAAATTACCGGCTCCATGAACGTAGAATGGGAAGGTGAAACGCTCTCCCTCAGTGAGCTTTCCCCGAAGCTTGAATCAAGCAGCAGAGCGATTCGCGAGAAAGCTTTTCGCCTCGTCAGTGGCTGTTTTAAAGAACAAGAAGAAGAGCTGCAGTCGATTATGAGCAGTTTGATTAAGCTGCGTCAAAAAAAGGCTGACAACGCCGGACTTTCAAATTACAGAGATTACATGTTTCGGAATTATGAGCGCTTTGACTACTCTCCGGAAGACTGTAAGCAGCTGGCAGAATCCATTAAGCGCCATATTGTACCTCTTAAAGACAAGTACGCACACCGGCATATGGAAGAGCTGCAGCTTTTTTCATATCGGCCCTGGGATCTAAGAGGTACTCCCGCTCACTTGGAGCAACTGAAGCCTTTCTCAAATGCTGCAGAATTAACTGACAAATCTAAAGCAGTTTTAAACCGTGTTCACCCTTCATACGGTAGTCTGCTTGAATCTATGTATCGTAACAACCGCCTTGATCTGGAAGCCCGCCAAGGAAAAGCTCCCGGGGGATTTTGCTGCTACCTTCCAGTGAGCCGTGACTCGTTTATCTTTATGAACGCTGCGGAAGTTCATGACGACATGATCACCATTCTTCATGAGATGGGCCACTGTCTTCACAACGACCGTTCGTCCAGCTTTAGCGTGCATGAATACCGTTCTGCGCCGATGGAATCAGCCGAGCTTGCCAGCATGTCGATGGAACTGCTTACGATGAATCATTGGTCTGAGTTTTACGGCGAGGACAAAGACATGCTCCGGGCGAAGCACGACCATTTTCGTGATATTCTTAACTTTCTCCCGGTCGGCTCTGTAGTCGATCAATTTCAACATTGGTTGTATGAGAACCCGCAGCATAGCGAGCAGGAGCGCCTTCATATGTTCAGGCGCATTCAAACAGCCTATGATTCTTCAGCTGCTGACTGGTCCGGTCTTGAACATGAGCAGGAAATATCCTGGATGAGAATTCTTCATATTTATGAAGTGCCTTTCTACTTTATCGAGTATGTTATTGCGCAGCTCGGTGCTCTTCAAGTGTACCGGAACTATCAGCAGGACCCCGGTAAAACTCTTGAGGCATTTAACGAAGCACTCAAGCTCGGAAGCTCCCGGTCACTGCCCGAAGTTTACGAAGCCGCCGGTATCCGCTTTGATTTCTCTGACGAAATGGTGAAAGAGCTTGCTGACTTCATAGAGCAGCAGCTCGAGGAATAGCCAGTTTTCCCGGAAGCCGGCGCCCTTTCAATTCTGCCTGTTTATGAGCTCATTTTTTCGACATCAAAACCGCTGACGAAAAAACGGCATTGTAATAAATATGATCAGAGCTTCTATGAGGAAAGGGAAGGCGCATATGTTTGCGCCTTCCCTTTCTGGTTTAAAATGTGTTTTTTTCTGTATTAATATACGCCGCGGATAAGATCATGTACTTCCTGTTCATAAAAATCATGCAATTTCTGCATTTCTTCATCGGAAAATCCTTTTACGCCAGCGGCCATAATGTTTTCCATCGCCTGCTGTTCATTTTTGAATCCTGGAATTACTGACGAGACGGCATCATGCTCCAGCACCCATCGCAGTGCTGCTCTGCTCATACTATGCCGCCCTTCCGCGATCCATTCCAGGCGTCTGCTCAGCTCTACCCCGGTTTCAAACGGTATGCCGGCAAATGTTTCTCCGACATTGAAAGCTTGTCCATCTGCATTAAAGGAGCGATGGTCACCAGACTCAAACTGATGTCCCTGGCTGAATTTCCCCGTCAGCAGGCCGCTGGCAAGAGGTACTCTTGCTAAAATACCCACCTGTTTGTCCAGTGCCTGTGGAAACAAATTCTGAACAGGCTTTTGTCTGAAGATGTTAAAAATAACCTGAAGCACGTCGACACCTTCATACTTCATACTTTCTAATCCTTCCTCTACGGTTTCCACGCTGACGCCGTAGCTTCTGATCAGACCTTCCCGTTTCAGCTTATCAAGCACAGCGAAAACACTGCCGTCCTGAATAATTTCAGGCGGCGGACAGTGAATCTGATACAGATCGAGTGTATCTCTTCCGAGCCGGCGGAGAGTGCCCTCCAGCCAGCTGCGAACGCTTTCTTCTTTATAAGTCTTGGGATCGTGAATGTCGCCGGCACGGCAAAACTTGCTTGCGATATAAATATCAGACCGGTCTGAGAAGGCCCTTTTCAGAAGCTCTTCTGCATGACCATCGCCATACACGTCAGCCGTATCAAAGAAATTGACGCCCTCGTCTGCGGCTACTTCCAGGCCCCTTAACGCCTCTGTGTCATCAGTTTTTCCCCATGAGCCTCCTGCTGCCCACGTACCGAAACCAATCTCGCTTACCTCCAGACCAGTTTTGCCAAGTTTTCGAAAACGCATGCCACCATCTCCCTATTTTAAATGATCATATTTCTTCGCTTCCCTATCTAAAATTCGTTTTTCCAGCTGTTTGAATGCTTCAATAAAGTTGGTCGGATCCTGCTTTACTTGGTAGGAAAATACGCCTCTGCTTGTATGAACGTATAGCAGCGCCTCTGATTTCCCAAGTTCTCGGAACGACATATCAAAAATAATTTCAGCAGGAAATTCCCTGCGGTGTGTAACAAGCTTATCTTCATACAAATGCATAACCCGCTCATACTCAACATTCTGCTGATCAATAGAGGTTACTTCCCGTTCCACTTTGTAGTACGGGTGGCTTGCGAGCGGCTCCATGGTCGGATCACCTCCTCATTCTTCCTTCATCGTACCGCTGTTTATATAAAATTTCCAACAGAATCATTATCATCTGCTAAACTATTCAGTGTATCGAAATATGTGCGGGGAGTTTTTTACATGCAGTCCAAGCCTACCTTCTTTTACGGCTGGTATATCGTTCTCGTCGGGGCGCTGAGTCTGTTTTTTCCGGCCCCGGTCAAACTTGCTCCAACTCGGTCTTCATCGATTCCTACATAGCAGATTTTGCCTGGGAGCGATCTCTCGTATCAGGGATTTATTCAGGAGCAACGCTGGCCGCAGGATTTCTGCTCTTTATAGCCGGCACATCGATCGACCGCTACGGCCAGCGCGCTGTTTCTTTAACGGTCAGTATTCTGCTGGCAGCCGCCTGCATCTGGAACAGCTTTGTTGTATCCCCTTGGATGCTGTTTATCGGATTCTTTTTGATTCGGCTGCTCGGCCAAGGTTCGATGACGCTTGTTCCCAATACTCTTATACCCCAGTGGTTTGCAGCCAAACGAGGCAGAGCCTTCAGTCTGATGATGATTGGCGGTTTTGCAGGCTCTGTTGTGTTCCCTCCGCTGAATGCGTGGCTCATTACATCATTCGGCTGGCAGACAGCCTGGCAGGTGCTGGGCGTTTCCATTCTGATTATTTTCGTACCAGCTGCCTTCTTTCTGATGAAGGATAGGCCGGCTCAGCTAGGTTTAAAACCTGATGGCGCTGATCCTGACGGAATTCGCAGCGGAGGCCATGATAAGGAAGTTTCCTGGACATTGAAAGAAGCTGCCCGCACGAGACAATTCTGGCTGCTTCTGCTCTGTACCGGAATCCCCTCCATGATCAATACCGAACTCACGTTTCATCTCGTATCTATCGCCGGAGAAGCAGATCTGGGAATTGGGACCGCAGCCTTCATACTGAGTCTGATGGCTGCGGTCGGGTTCCCTGTAACGCTCGCTGCAGGCTTTATATTAGAACGCGTCAGAATACGCTATGTGTTCGCTCTTGTGTTCATTGGCCAATTTATTTTTATTGCTGTGCTGCTTATGACGGGATCTTTTTACATGGCAGTTGTATTTGGTCTTATCTGGGGATTTGTCGGCGGCCTGGAGCGAATTTGTATTTCCATGGTCTATCCAGAATATTTCGGTAAAACACATCTAGGCAGTATTAAGAGTATTGCCACCACGGTTACAGTTGCAGGCTCGGCATTCGGTCCGCTCCCTTTCGGTATTGCCTTCGATCTGTTTGGCGGCTATACGGAAATACTGCTGATTATGCTGCTTTTCCCTGCTGTTGGGGCTGTCGCTTGCCTGCTGTCTCCTCCTCCTCTTAAACCCGGCACCGGAAGTGAGAAGACGTAAGCTATATCTGCTATACTTTACTGTGCAGGCTACTTTAGAAAGGATGAACAGCATGGATATTTTTACAGTGCCCAGCCCCGATGACCCGGGTATGGGATATGCCTATCTCGTGATGACGCTCGTATTTATTGCTGCTTCTTACAGCGTATACCGTTTTAAGAAGGCAAATCGTAAAAAAGAAAAACAGGCAGAAAATCTCCCTGTATATGATATGTATGAAACGAAGGAAGAGCATGATTCCAAAACCGATGCAAAAGGAGACCGCAGCGAATGACAGAACCATTTGTGCAACACGGAAATCAGCTTTTAATCGACCGCTGGATGAAGCATCTGCCAGATCTCTCTGCCGGCTTTACTACACGTCTTGGCGGCGTAAGCACAGGTCATTATGAATCCAATAACCTTGGACTTCATACAGACGATGATCCCGAACGGATTATCGCTAACCGCTACAGTACTGCCTCTGAAACAAATACTGATCTCAAACAGTGGGTGTTTGCCGATCAAACCCACGAAGACCAAATTGTGAAGGTACCCCGGGCATTAGCCGGAAGCGGTTCGCTTGATTATGACGATACGATCAAGCGAACTGACGGATTTTATACAGATGAACCTGGGGTGATGCTCTCGCTCGGGTTCGCAGACTGTGTTCCGCTTTATTTTATTCATGAGGGGAAAAAACTTGCAGGAACTGCGCACGCAGGCTGGAAAGGAACCGTCCGTAATATAGGCGGAAAGATGGTACGTCTCTGGTCAGAGTTCGAAGGTGTTCCCGCCGGTGAAATATACGCAGCAATCGGTCCGTCTATCGGCTCCTGCTGCTATCAGGTCGATCAGAAAGTAATCGATGAGCTGCAAAAAGTGCTTGCTGATTTTGAACCGTATTCAAAAAACGAAGATGGTACGTATCAGCTTCAGTTAAAAGAGGCCAACCGGCTTCTGCTGATTCAGGAAGGGATCCCACCCGAGAACATCCACGTTTCTTCCTGCTGTACGTCCTGTTCAGAAGAGCTCTTCTTCTCCCACAGACGGGATAAGGGGCTGACCGGCCGCATGCACTCATTTATCGGATTTACCCGCTGACATAGCACTTGTGCTAAGAACGATCATACAGCAGGTATGTCTTACTTCTTTTCATTAGCAAACAGGTTGAGCGGCTCTTACTAAAAAGAGCCGCTCCCAGAGTGTTGATAAAGTAATTTAAGGTGAATAAGATTGCATCTACCTGTATCTGCGGACACTCGCTTTCCGGAGGGAACGGGCTCAGCTAACCGCTTCCTCCTGCTGTCGGAAGCGCTGGATCTTCGCCTCGTTCTGATCCTCCAGGAGTCGAGGCCCTCCGATTCGGCAGCTGGCTGTCCGGTTGAAACCCTGTGATGGTTCACACGAGCTTGTTCCATATGGATGGAACCTTTCGTTAGGCAACGCTTCGATGTCGAATAGGGATGCCAGTACGTCAACGTATCCACCAAAAAAAGCAAAAGAGACGCAGCGATAGGAACGTTTTTCTCCATTAAACAAATCCATTTCCCCTTCGTGTCTGGCGTGCCCGTGGAAGCCGCGCAGCCTGAAGATTCAGTGCCGTTCAGATCTGCGAACGCATAAACGCACGAGCGGAGCCGGACCGGGTCTTAAAGGCTTCTCGTGAGAAGCCTGAGTCAGAGTGAAGCCTCATAGCCGTTCGATTTTGAACGGCATGAAAAGCGCGAGCGGAGCCGGACCGGGTCTTAAAGGCTTCTCGCGAGAAGCCTGAGTCCGAGTGAAGCCGCGCCATCTTACGTGCCTTTCTTCCCTTCATACAGGGGGTCACCCTGAGAAATAGCTGAAGGCAAGCTACCGCTGGTAAACAGAGGGGAAATACAATCAATCGAATAATCATGTAAGCTGATTGACTTTGTCAACAGCCTGTGAGCGGCTCTTACTAAAAAGAGCGGCTCCTTTGTACACCGCAAGTTTCAAATTAAGAATGCTTCGTTTTAAATGATCGTTTCGCTTTCAATGCTTTCTTTGACAGGCCTGTTAGCGGGCTCTGGAAAAGCTTTTTTGTCCACCATGCATCCGACGTCTGTTTGACGATCTCCGTTCTGGCCGGATATGGATGAGTGATCGAGGAAAGATCCTTAAGCGGGTGGCCTTTTGCTTTCATCAGCACCATCGTCTGCATCCAGTCAGAAGCGTTTCGCCCTAAACCATGAGCTCCGAGTATTGTTCCATCCCGTTTTGTAATAACTTTAACAAACGAGTCCTCATCGCCCTCGGCAATCATTCTGTCTGCACCGCTTCCTCTGTAAACGTCATAATCTCCTCCTGTTTCTTGTGCAGCCTCGTCTTCCGTTAATCCTAAATGAAAGATTTCCGGATCGGTATAAAAACACCATGGCATATCGTCGTAGCTGATCTTTCTTCTTAAGCCAAACAGTGCATTCGCAATCACCGTCTTCCCTTCCTCACCCGCTCCGTGCGTAAATGGGAAACGGCCGTTCACATCCCCCACCGCATAAATGTGTGCGACTTCGGTCTGGAGCTTGTCATTTACCTTTACCGCTCCGCCTTTTGTAAGGGAAAGGCCTGCTCTTTGCACGTGCAGACTTTTCGTATTGGGCTTTCTTCCTGCTGCAACGAACAGCGCATCAGCTTCAATATTCTCGCTGTGTCTGCCTTCTGTTTCAACAAATGTTTTATTGCCCTCCCGATAAACCTTCGAAGCTCTGGTGCCTGTCAGAATGCGCAGCTCCTTTTGAAGCGAAGTAACCGCCCGTGCTGCTATTTCACGATCTTCTTTGATGAGCAGATGGTCGGAATTTTCAAGTACAGTCACTTCAGATCCGAGCCTGGAAAGCGCCTGCGCCATTTCCAGCCCGATCGGTCCGCCTCCAACCATGACAACCCGTTCCGGAAACTGGTTCGTGTAAAAAACGGATTCATTGGTCAATACTCGTATTTGCTCAATCCCTTCTATAGGAAGAATCGCAGGAGAAGATCCTGTCGCAATCACTATTTTTTCCCCCTCAAGCGACGGGCCGTCCTTGAGATCAATTCTGTTTTTACCTGCAAAAGAAGCTTCTCCTGTATAGACGTCAATGCCTTCCCGTTCAAAGCGCTCGTGGCTGTCATGTTCCTGAATCGTATCAACAGCCTGCTGAATAGATCCAGTCACTTTTTTCCAGTCAGGCTTTCCCGTAACCGATATACCAAAGCGTTTTGCAGCCTGCCGGGCATCGTGAACCTCCCGGGATGCTGCTATTAGTGCTTTCGAAGGGACACAGCCATAGTGCAGACAGTCGCCTCCGAGCTGAGCTTCTTTTTCGATAAGTGCTGTTTTAGCTCCGAACCTGGCTGCTCCGGAAGCTACCGTCAGCCCTCCGGAACCTCCCCCAATTACAATAACGTCATATTTCATGAATCATCCGCCTCCCTCATTGTTTTCGCTGCTATTTTTTTGCGGAAGAAAAAGGGTATTGCACTGACAGCAATAAAAACAGCTGCCGCTCCGGCAATCAGCTGAATGCTGCCTTCCATAACGCTGGCTCCGAGAAAAGCATATGCAAATGCACCCGGGATAATGCCTAGAAGGGTACCGAAGAAAAATGCTTTAAGCTTCACTTTTGATACGCCGCACAAATAGCTGATCATATCAAAATTAAAAATTGGAATCAGGCGTATCATCAATACGTATACGAATCCGTTACGCTCAAGCTGATGCTGCAGCTCTCTACCTCTTCCTTTCCATTCTTTTCCCGCAATATTTTTTCCTAATCTTTTTGCCACGATGAAAGAAAGGACAGCACCTGCTGTTGCACCCGTGACAATCAACAGTGTCCCGAACAAGGCTCCGAACATCAGTCCGCCGGCAAGTGACAAGACAGAAGCCGGAAACAGAATAAGCGGCCGCACGGTATATAAAACGACAAAAACAAGCGGTGCCCATACACCCGCTTCCCCTACCCATCGCTCAATCTCTTCCGGTGAAAGTTGAATATATTCCCTGTTTATATAAATCAGAACTCCTGCAGCTGCCAGCACAGCTGCAGCCTTTAACAGAAAAGATGTTGATAATATCTTTTTCATACAATCACCTCACTGCTATCGTACCGAACGAAGGAGGAAAATGCTGTAACCGCGCTTACAGCGCTTTTGTAAGCGCTTTAAAAATATTTACAAAACAAGTGTTTATTTCTGCTTTATCGCTACACAGCAGGCATGTAAGCGATTACGATAAGTCGGATTGTTTAGAAATGTTAGAATTATTAACAAACAGCGGTTGACTGCGCCTTATAAGGGGCGTAAGATAAGGCTCATCATCAACTTTCGTAAATATTCAATCTATTCAGAAAGGAGTGGACGGTATGAGCAGTCAGTGGATTTATCTGAATGACCGCCTCGTTAAAAAAGAAGAGGCTGTCGTTTCTGTGTTTGACCATGGATTTCTCTACGGAGACGGCGTTTTCGAAGGGATCCGTGCTTACAGCGGAAACATCTTTAAACTTGATGAGCACCTGGACCGGCTGTATGATTCGGCCCAGTCAATCATGATGACAATTCCATACACGAAGGAGGAAATGTCCTCCATTATTGTCGATACAATCCGCCAGAATGAGCTCGACTCTGCTTATATCCGTGTTGTTGTCTCACGCGGTCCCGGCAACCTTGGGCTTGATCCTGCCAGCTGCAGCCGGCCTAATGTGATTATTATCGCTGAGGCACTCGCTCTTTTTCCGGAAGAACTATACCAGCGGGGCTTGAGAATGGGTTCTGTAGCGACCCGCCGCAACCGTCCCGATGTGTTGAGTCCGCAGGTGAAATCATTGAACTATCTGAATAATATTCTGGTGAAACTGGAAGCGAACCAGGCAGGAGTCGACGAAGCTTTGATGCTTAACGACGAAGGGTACGTTACGGAAGGCTCTGCCGATAACATTTTTATTGTCAAAAACGGACGCATTATTACTCCTCCCGTTTATTTGGGTGCTTTAGAAGGAATTACCCGCAACGCTATTATAGATCTGGCAGATGAGCTCGGTTACAGCGTAGCGGAAACGCCATTTACACGACATGACGTATACACAGCTGACGAAGTGTTCTTAACTGGTACAGCTGTTGAAGTAATTGCAGTTATCGACGTCGATGGACGTAAAATCGCCGATGGACGGCCGGGTCACATTACAGGTCACCTGCTTTCGGAGTTTCGCAGAGTCACACACACTGACGGCGTGAAGTGTTACGCAAATCAGGCAGACGCAGTTTCCTGAAAATCAAATACGTATAACTCGCTGATAGGAAAAAAGGCTGAAGATACGGCTGTCACAGAGATCCGGGGATGGTGGAAACCCGGAACAGCTCCTTTAGACGACATCATCCTGGAGTGCCCCGCTGAACGCTTAAAACGCTTATAGGCCGGGCCGGGTGCACGCACCCGTTATCAAATTTGGAGCACTTTTCTGCTCCGCAAGCCGGTATCTGCGAAGGTGCCGGGAATCCGGGTGGTACCGTGAAAGCAAAGCTTTTCTCCCCGCAGTCCGCTTCTCTATGAAGCGGCGCGTGTGGAGAAAAGCTTTTTTTATTTATTCTGACTGGGAGGTTATAAACATGAAAGTCGAAACGAAAGCAGATGCACGACCGGCAGTTAAAACCGGTGCCGACGTTCTCATAGAGTCACTGGTGAATCAGGAAGTCGACACGATCTTCGGCTATCCGGGCGGTGCAGTACTCCCTATTTACGATGCCTTGTACCGTTCAGACGCAGAGTTTCAGCATATCCTCACCCGGCACGAGCAAGGCGCCATTCATGCTGCGGAAGGTTACGCTCGAGTCACTCGCCGGCCGGGTGTTGTACTCGCAACATCAGGTCCTGGCGCTACGAACCTTGTAACCGGAATTGCCGATGCGATGATGGACTCTCTTCCATTAGTCGTTCTGACCGGGCAGGTTGCGACGACAGTAACCGGAACTGACGCCTTTCAGGAAGCAGATATCATGGGCATCACGACACCGATTACGAAACACAACTATCAAGTCCAGTCGGCTTACGAGATCCCAAGAATCATTAAAGAAGCGTTTCACATTGCTTCAACCGGCAGACCGGGTCCGGTCGTCGTGGATATTCCGAAAGACATCTCGGCTAACCCTTGTTTTGACACAGATGAAGCACCATTTCATCTGCCGGGTTACCAGCCGACGATTAATCCGAATCCGCTGCAGATTAAAAAGCTGTGCGATGCTGTACAAAAAGCGAAAAAGCCTTTAATCCTGACCGGAGCCGGTGTCCTGCACGGTGGAGGATCTGATGTACTGCAGGATATTGCGGAAGCCTTTCAAATTCCGGTCACCTCTACCCTGCTAGGTCTCGGTGCATTCCCTGGCGATCATGAACTTTTTCTTGGTATGGCCGGCATGCACGGCACATATACATCTAATATGGCCATCACGGAATGTGACCTTCTCATTAATGTCGGTGCCCGCTTCGATGACAGGCTGACCGGAAATCTCGAGCATTTTGCAAAAAATGCCGTCGTCGCTCATATCGACATCGATCCGGCTGAAATCGGCAAAAATGTTCATACGCACATTCCGATTGTGTCTGACGCTGGTGCTGCTCTTAAAGAATGGAAGCGTCAAATGAAAGAGGGTCCTGATGCACACGAGTCTTGGCTTGCCGAACTTCACGAAAGCATAAAGGAGAATCCGCTCTGGTTCAACAATCCGCCGGAAGGCATGGTTGCTCAATGGGCTGTTAAACATATTTACGAAGCAACCGACGGCGATGCGATCGTCACGACGGATGTCGGTCAGCACCAAATGTGGGCGGCTCAGTATTTTCAATTTAAACGCCCTGACCGCTGGGTAACATCAGGCGGACTCGGTACGATGGGTTTTGGCTTTCCGGCTGCGATCGGCTGTCAGCTTGCCAAACCCGATGAGAAAGTAATTGCGCTAGTCGGCGACGGCGGATTTCAGATGACACTTCAGGAACTAAGCGTACTGCAGGAGCGAAACCTGCCGGTAAAAATAGTGATTCTGAACAATCAGGCGCTTGGCATGGTCCGTCAGTGGCAGGAGGAATTTTATGAAGAGCGCTATTCCGAATCACTCGTCGCCTGCCAGCCGGATTTTGTTAAGCTCGCGGAAGCTTACAGCATCCGGGGCGTCAAATTAGAAACACGGGAAGAATTTGAATCGAGCATCAAAGGTCTTTTAGAGAGCGATGAGCCGGTGCTGATCGACGCCCGGGTGATCCAGCAGGAGAACGTCTTCCCTATGGTGCCGCCAGGCAGAGGAATCAATGACATGGTAGGAGTGAAACCGAGATGAAACGAATCGTAACGCTAGTCGTTCAAAACCGAAGCGGCGTTCTGAACCGGGTCACCGGCCTCATGCACAAACGGCAGTTTAATATCGAGAGTATATCTGTCGGCCGGACGGAGCAGGACGGCATCTCGAAAATGACATTTGTTGTGGATGTGGAAGATCATCGCAAGCTGGAACAGCTGACAAAACAGCTTCATAAACAAATTGATGTATTAAAAGTTACGGATCTATCTGAAAAAGCGATCGTAGCAAGAGAACTGGCAATGATTAAAATCGTGAGCAATGCGTCTGTCAGAAGTGAAGTGCAAAGTATTATCGAGCCTTTCCGGGCTGATGTCATTGACATCAGCAGAGACAGTCTGTCGGTGCAGGTTACCGGTAAACCGGAAAAGATCGAAGCACTGATCGATCTGCTGAGGCCATACGGGATTAAAGATATCGCACGTACTGGTCTCACAGCTTTCTCCCGCGGCCAGCAGCCGCAGGCGTCAGAGCTGACGCAGTTTTCACTTTTAAAATAATTTAACTTTATGGAGAGGATGAAGAAACATGACAAAAGTACTTTATAACCACAATATTGATGAGGCTGTTCTAAAAGAAAAGAAAATCGCTGTAATCGGGTATGGCTCTCAGGGGCATGCTCATACACTTAACCTGAAAGAAAGCGGATTTGACGTTGTTGTCGGGCTTCGCCCAGGAAAGTCATGGGACAAAGCGGAAGAAGACGGAGTTGACGTAAAGTCAGTTGCTGAAGCTGTCAAAGAAGCCGATGTGGTGATGGTAGCCCTTCCGGACGAGCATCAGCCTACGATTTACAAAGAGCACATTGAGCCAAATCTGGAAGCAGGAAATGCGCTCGTTTTTGCTCACGGCTTTAACATTCACTTCAGCCAGATCGTTCCTCCTTCTGACGTAGACGTATTTCTGGTAGCACCAAAAGGTCCGGGTCACCTTGTAAGACGAACGTTTGAAGAAGGGGCCGGCGTTCCAGCTCTCTTCGGTATCTATCAGGACGCTTCCGGACAGGCAGAAAGCCTTGCTCTCGCTTATGCGAAAGGGGTAGGCGGTGGTCGCGCCGGAATTCTCGAAACGTCCTTCCAGGAGGAGACAGAGACCGATCTCTTCGGTGAGCAGGCTGTTCTCTGCGGCGGTGTAACCAGCTTGATCAAGGCCGGATTCGAAACGCTCACAGAAGCTGGCTATCAGCCGGAAGTTGCCTATTTCGAATGTCTTCATGAAATGAAACTGATCGTGGATCTGCTTTATGAAGGCGGATTGGAAGGCATGCGCTACTCTATCTCCGACACAGCTCAGTGGGGCGACTTCGTATCCGGACCACGAGTAGTTGATGCAGATACAAAAGCACGGATGAAAGACATTCTCTCCGACATTCAGAACGGCACATTCGCTCACGGCTGGATTCTTGAGAATCAGGCAAACCGCCCTCAGTTCAATGCCATCAATGCCCGCGAAAACAAGCATGAGATCGAGGAGGTAGGCCGAAAGCTGCGCGAACTCATGCCGTTTGTAAAACAAGGGCAAAAGAAAAAGGATGTGGTGCAGAATGGCACGCGTTAATATATTTGATACAACGCTCCGGGACGGCGAACAGTCTCCCGGAGTCAACCTTAACAGGCTGGAAAAACTGGAGATTGCCAAACAGCTCGAGCGTCTCGGGGTCGATGTGATGGAGGCCGGCTTCCCCGCTTCTTCACAGGGTGATTTCGAAAGCGTCCGGGAAATCGCCAATACGATCCGTAATGTTTCGGTTACCGGTCTGGCACGAGCTGTAAAATCGGATATCGATACAGCCTGGGAAGCATTGAAGGACGGAGCGGATCCAAGGCTGCACGTTTTTATTGCAACCTCCCCTATTCACATGACGTACAAGTTAAAAAAAACACCGGAGGAAGTAATTGAGAAAGCAGTTGAGATGGTTTCCTACGCGAGAGAACGTTTTCCTAAAGTCGAATGGTCGGCTGAGGATGCTTCCCGGTCGGATTTGTCTTTCCTTGCTGAAATCATTGAGAAAGTCATCGATGCCGGTGCTACCGTCATTAACCTTCCGGATACAGTCGGCTACACGACGCCGGCTGAGTACGGCAGCATGTTCCGCTACATGCGTGAGAACGTGCCTAATATCGATAAGGCGATTCTGTCTGCGCACTGTCATGATGACCTCGGCATGGCGCTTGCTAACTCCATTGCCGCTGTTGAAAACGGCGCGGGCCAAGTTGAAGGCACGATTAACGGCATCGGAGAACGAGCTGGAAACGCAGCTTTGGAAGAGCTTGCAGTCGCCCTGAAAATCAGACAGGACTTCTACCCGGCTGAAACCGGGCTGACGCTTAAAGAAATTAAGCGTACGAGTGATCTCGTCAGTAAGCTTACCGGCATGCACGTTCCCCGCAATAAAGCGGTCGTCGGTCAGAATGCCTTTGCCCATGAATCCGGTATTCATCAGGACGGTGTGCTGAAACACGCACAGACGTATGAAATTATTACGCCGGAAATGGTAGGAGTGACATCCAATTCTCTCGTAATGGGAAAGCATTCCGGCAAGCATGCGTTTAAAGATAAACTAAAGCAGCTTGGCTATGATTTATCCGATGAGAAGGTGCTCGAGGCTTTTACGGAGTTTAAAAAGCTTACCGACACAAAGAAAGAAGTGACGGATGATGATTTATTTACCATTCTCACAGACGTTCAGACGAAGACGATCGATGTGAAGAAATACGAATTGAATCACTTCCAGGTATCCTACAGCGATGACGGTATCCCTACCGCTACTGTAAAGCTTGCTAAGCCGGATGGTTCGGATATTGAACACAAAGCAGACGGACAGGGGGCAGTGGAAGCGCTGTTCAACACGCTTGATCAGATGATTGAAGAAGATGTTCACATCACGGATTTCCAGTTAAGCTCTGTCGGGAGCGGCCGGGATGCACTCGCACAGTCAAATGTAAAAGTAACCGTCAACGGTACCGAATACAGCGGACGCGGCTCTTCCCAGGATGTTCTGGAAGCGGCAGTGAAAGCATTTTTAAATGCCGTTAACCGCGGATTTTATCACCAGCCGGCAGCAAAGGCTCAAGGGGCCGGTGCTCACTGAGCCCCCTCTTCCCCGCTGCCTGCTTACTAAATAAGGAGGAATTCATGATGAAAAAGCATATCGTTGTACTGCCTGGTGACGGGATCGGTACAGAAGTCAGTGAGGCAGCGAAGAAAGTGCTGGAAGCAGCAGCCGAAGAATTTGACCACACGTTCACGTTTGAAGAGCAAGCTATCGGAGGTACAGCCATTGACCGTTACGGTTCCCCGCTTCCGGATGAAACGGTAGCTGCCTGCAAGAATGCAGATGCCGTCCTTCTCGGAGCAGTAGGCGGACCTAAATGGGATCAGAACCCCTCCCATCTGCGGCCGGAGAAAGGCCTGCTGGGAATTCGAAAGGAATTGAACCTTTTTGCAAACCTGAGACCTGTTCAAGGCTTTTCCAATTTACTGCACGCTTCTCCTCTTAAACGGGAAGTTGTCGAGAACAGCGATCTGCTGATCGTCAGAGAGCTGACGGGCGGCCTGTACTTCGGCACACCCAGCGAACGCAGGGATGGCGGCAACTCCGTCGTCGATACGCTTGCTTACAGCAGGCATGAGATCGAACGAATTGTTAAGCGGGCGTTCGAAGCTGCCTCTGTCCGACGCAAGCATGTGACATCCGTTGATAAAGCTAACGTATTGGAATCCAGTAAACTGTGGCGTGAAATTGTCGAAGAAGTCAGCAAAGACTATCCGGAAGTAACTGTTGAGCATATGCTTGTAGATGCTGCTGCTATGAAGCTGATCACGAGCCCTTCCCAGTTTGACGTGATCGTAACGGAAAACATGTTTGGAGACATCCTTTCTGATGAAGCTTCAGTTCTGACAGGATCGTTGGGCATGCTTCCTTCCGCCAGTTTGAACGACAGCGGATTCGGTCTTTATGAACCGGTACACGGATCCGCGCCGGATATCGCCGGAGAAGGCAAAGCAAATCCACTCGCTGCTATTTTGTCCGCTGCCATGATGCTGAAGCACTCATTTGGCATGAATGAAGAAGCTCAGCGAATCGAGTCAGCAGTCTCAGAAGCACTGGAGCAAGGCTACCATACCGCTGATCTGGATCTGCCCGGCGGCCAGCAAGTGAACACAGAGCGGATGACCGAAACGGTGATCGATCTGTTGAAAGCTAATACGACAACGAGCAGCATCATGAGCTGCTACATTTAATTATATTCAGGAAGGTGAAGAGAAAATGCAGCCAAAAACGATTGTAGAGAAAATATGGGAGAAACATGTGATTCATCAGGAGACCGACAAGCCCGATCTTCTGTATATTGATCTTCATCTGGTGCATGAAGTAACTTCACCGCAGGCCTTTGAAGGGCTGCGAATGAAAAACAGACGTGTCCGCCGGCCAGACAAAACATTTGCGACGATGGATCATAACGTTCCGACAATCGCGAGACACTTTATCAGCGACCCTGTATCCAGAAAACAGATGGAAACGTTATATGATAACTGCCAGGAATTTGGTGTGGAACTTGCTGACATCAATCATCCGGATCAAGGTATTGTGCACGTGATTGGTCCGGAGCTTGGCCTGACGCAGCCAGGGAAAACGATCGTCTGCGGCGACAGCCACACGTCCACTCACGGTGCATTTGGAGCACTTGCTTTCGGGATAGGAACGAGTGAAGTGGAACATGTTCTTGCGACTCAGTCCATCTGGCAGGCAAAACCAAAGACGATGAATGTCAAAGTAAACGGCAGGCTCTCCCCTTCCGTTACCGCAAAGGACTTAATTCTCGCTATTATCGGCAAGTTTGGAGTCCGGTTCGGAACCGGCCATGTTATCGAATATACCGGTGAAGCCGTTCGCGCACTTTCTATGGAAGAACGGATGACAATCTGCAACATGTCCATTGAAGCTGGTGCCCGAGCAGGCCTGATCAGTCCTGACGATACGACAGTAGACTACCTGCGCGGCAGACGTAATGTACCAGAAGGAGATGCATTTGAAGAGGCTGCAGCTGAATGGAAAGCGCTGGCCACTGACGAAGGTGCTTCCTACGATGCAGTCGTTGAAATTAACGCAGATGAAGTAGAGCCTCAGGTAACATGGGGAATTAACCCTGGTATGTGTCTTCCGGTCAGCGGATCTGTGCCACACCCTGAAGCAGCGGAAAGCCCAGCTGATCGCGAAGAAATTGAACGTGCCTTAACCTATATGGGTCTGGAGGCAGGCCAGCCTATATCTTCTGTACCGATCCAGCACGTGTTTATCGGCTCCTGCACGAACTCCCGCCTCAGCGACCTGCGACGTGCCTCTGAAGTGATTCAAGGACGTAAAGTTCATCCGGACGTCCGGGCACTGGTTGTACCTGGCTCACAGACTGTGAAGCAGGCTGCTGAAGCAGAAGGCATTGACAAAGTGTTTATCGAAGCCGGCTTCGAGTGGCGGGAAGCAGGCTGCAGCATGTGCCTTGCCATGAACGATGATGTCGTCCCGTCTGGTGAGCGATGCGCCTCCACCTCCAATCGCAACTTTGAAGGGCGTCAGGGCAATGGCGCACGAACACATCTGGTAGCACCGGAAATGGCTGCTGCTGCTGCAATTGAAGGCAGATTTGTTGATGTACGCAGCTATTTTACTAGCCCGGTATAACGGGACGTTAAAGGAGTGTCACGATGGAACCAATAAGAAAGCATGAGGGTGTCGTTTACCCGCTTAACCGCTCCAATATCGACACCGATCAGATTATTCCAAAACAGTTTTTAAAACGGATTGAACGGCAGGGATTTGGCCAGTTTCTTTTCTACAACTGGCGCTTCGATGACGATGATCAGCCTCGCATGGACTTTTCCTTAAACCAGGACCGGTTTAAAGATGCTACCATCCTCGTAGCAGGAGAAAACTTCGGGTGCGGCTCTTCCAGAGAACATGCTCCCTGGGCGCTTCAGGACTACGGATTCATTGTCATCATAGCTCCAAGCTTTGCTGATATTTTCTACAGCAACTGCTCTAAAAATGGCATTTTACCCATCCAGCTGACAGAAGCTGAAGTCCAGCAACTGATTCAGAAGGCTGAAACTCCCGGGTACAGCCTGACCGCTGATTTGGAAAACCAGAAAGTGACAGACTCAGAAGGGTTTGAAGCTTCGTTCACCATTACTCCTTATATGCGGGAAATGCTGTTGAACGGCTGGGATGAAATTTCCGTAACCCTTACGCTTGAGGATAAAATATCAACCTATGAAGCATCACGAGGCTGAATCGTGTATAAAAGCTGCTGAAGAGGTGTTCCGCATTAGCGGAGCACCTCTTTTTCATGCACATGTTACTGATTTTAAGATGCATAACTTACGTATCTGCGTTATAATGAAGTGTTGGATTTACGCTCGTAGAAAGAAGGGAACAAAACCATGACAGCTTCACGAAAAACGTTTGCAATTATTTCTCACCCGGATGCTGGTAAAACGACGCTGACCGAAAAAGTTCTGCTTTTGGGCGGCGGCATACGCAGCGCTGGTACTGTAAAAGGAAAGAAAACCGGAAAATACGCTACTTCTGACTGGATGGAGATCGAAAAACAGCGTGGAATCTCCGTTACCTCCAGCGTCATGCAGCTCGATTATGAAGGGACACAAATAAATATTCTTGATACACCAGGTCACCAGGACTTCAGTGAGGATACGTACAGAACACTTACTGCAGTAGACACCGCTGTAATGGTAATTGACAGCGTGAAAGGAATTGAAGCTCAGACACTGAAGCTTTTTAAGGTATGCCGTATGAGAGGCATCCCGATTTTAACGTTTATCAATAAGCTCGACCGCGAAGGAAAAGAGCCCCTCGATCTGCTTGAAGAAATCGAAGAAACGCTGGATATGGAGACGTATCCGATGAATTGGCCAATTGGTACCGGAAAACGCCTGAAGGGTATTTACAGTTTATCCGCTGACAACGTCGAAGTATTTGATGAAAACGAGCGGCGAATTTTACCGCTTTCAGAGGCTGACATGCTCGAGGACTATGAAAAAGAGACGCTGGAGGAGGAAACGATGCTGCTCCAGGAGGCTGGCAACGCTTTTTCTGCTGAAAAGGTCAAACGCGGTGAAATGACGCCTGTCTTTTTCGGCTCAGCCCTTGCCAACTTTGGCGTTCAGTCGTTTCTGGATCACTTTGTGGAGCTTGCTGCAGACCCACAGCCGCGTAAAGCTGAGGGAGAGTTTATTCAGCCTGATTCAGAACAATTTTCCGGATTTATCTTTAAAATCCAGGCTAACATGAATCCGAACCACCGCGATCGTATTGCTTTTTTACGCGTATGCTCCGGCTCGTTTGAACGCGGAATGGAAGTTAAACTGTCACGCTCCAACAAAAAAATGAAGCTGAATCAGTCTCACTCCTTTTTTGCTTCAGACCGGGAGACCGTTGACAAAGCGATGCCGGGTGACATTGTCGGCCTTTATGACTCCGGTAATTTCCAGGTTGGTGACACGCTTTGCACCGGGCAGTCCCTTCAGTATGAAGAAATGCCGCAGTTTCCGCCTGAAAAATTCGCAAAAGTAACTGCCAAAAATGCACTTAAGCACAAGCAGTATCATAAAGGCATGGAACAGCTCGTACAGGAAGGTACAATTCAGCTCTATAAAACGCCTTACTTCGAAGACTATATTATCGGAGCTGTCGGAGAACTGCAGTTCCAGGTGTTTGAATACCGTATGAAAAACGAATACAACGTCGACATCGAATTTCATCACATGACACATGAACTGGCCCGCTGGGTCGTTAAAGGAGAAATTGGTGACAACATGACAGACAGCCGTAAAATGCTCGTCGAGGATCAGCAGAAACGTCCGGTTCTTCTGTTTGAGAACGACTTTGCTCTGCGCTGGTTTCAGGACAAACACCCTGACGTCACGCTTGCAACAGGCTGGGAAGTTATGGAATAGGCGTCACAAGCCTCTTCCAGGCTGGTTCGAAGTAAGATCCTTTTTGCTACAAGCTCCGCTGTGCGGGGCTTGTTTTTTGCTTGTACTTCCCCTTTTTTATTGATTTTGAAAACAAAAAAACAACCCGCATCTATTTGGATACAGGCTGAGCACGTTGAATCGTATACTTTTTCTTTCCGACACCGCTGCAATCTTTGCACGTCACAATTCTCGTCACCAGCCAGAGCTTCTGCTTCGTTTGCCCCTTTCCCTTACATTCCCGGCAAATATACATAATTGCCACCTGTATCCCTCCTCTGCTTACCATTCATTGTACGATATTTATCTGAATATTTCTACAAATCAGCCTGAGTTTTTCCGTCGATTATCTGACAATTTAGCTAGCACTGCTATTCTCGTTTTGGTATCCAATTGAAGGGAATAGAAAATTATAGAGGATTTTACAACAAAAAATTCAAGGAGAGAAGTAACTAATGTGCAGGACGTTTATGAACAATTTAAAGAAGTAATCATGGCCATCCTTCCTCTCGCTGCCGTTATTATTATTTTGCAATTTACGATAATCGGGCTTCCTCCCGAATTGTTTTTCAGATTCATTGCCGGAGTCGTCATGGTCGGGCTTGGCTTGTTTCTTTTTCTAGTGGGCGTACATATCGGACTGCTGCCTATTGGTGAAATGATCGGGTCGGCCCTGCCAAAAACGAATAAGATCTGGCTGATTCTCCTTACCGGATTTGTTCTCGGTGTCGTGGTAACCATTGCAGAACCGGATGTGAGAGTTCTTTCCTCACAGGTTGACGATGTTTCAGGAGGAGAGATTGCCAATTTAACGCTCGTTTATTCCGTAGCATTAGGGATCGGATTTTTCGTTATGATGGCCATGGCGAGAACCGTATTTAACATTCCGTTAAAATATCTACTCGTAGGCGGCTATACAGCAGTTGGTATTTTAGCTCTTTTTACTCCCCCTTCTTTCCTGCCGATTTCTTTTGATGCCGGCGGAGTTACAACCGGACCAATGACTGTGCCGTTTATTCTGGCGCTAGGTGTTGGAGTTGCATCCGTTCTTCGCGGAAAATCCTCATCGAGTGAAGGCTTTGGTCTTGTTGCTCTCGCCTCCATCGGGCCTATTTTAGCCGTGATGATTTTGGGGGTGATTTACGGATGATCGGTATTTTATTTGAGGACATTGGCCACGTTATTTATGAAGTCGCTTTTGCCGTCATTCCACTGCTCATCTTTTTTATTGTTTTTCAGTTCTTCTTTTTGAAGCTTGATAAAAAACGAATTCGGGATATATTAGTCGGGCTTGTGTTAACATTTGTCGAACTTGTCCTTTTTCTTCAAGGAGTGGAAGTTGGATTTTTCCCAGCGGGTGAAGCTATCGGAGAAATTTTAGGCGAGCGGGAGAATACACTGTTCTTACTACCTGCTTTAGGCTTTTTATTTGGTCTTGTAGCAACATTTGCAGAACCGGCTATCCGTATTTTAAACTATGAAGTGGAAAAAGTAACAGCAGGCTCGATTTCAAAAAATGTAATGCTCATTACGCTATCAATCGGGGTCGGTGTCTCAATCGCTCTCGCTATGTTTCGTATTGTTATCGGTTTTCCGCTCTGGTATTTGATTCTTCCAGGGTATCTGCTTGCTTTTGCACTCGTCTTCATATCCAGCGACCGCTTTATTTCGATCGCTTTTGATGCTGGCGGTGTGGCAACCGGCCCGATGACTGTGACATTTATTATGGCGATTGCAGTTGGAGTTGCAAGCGTCACAGAAGGCCGTGATCCGCTGATGGACGGCTTTGGAATGATTGCGCTTGTCGCCTTAACACCTATTTTGGCAGTGCTTATCCTCGGACTGCTGTTTAAATGGAAGGAGAATAGCAGCTCATGAATACGATGCGCAAAGATCATAAACTACTCGTCACAATCGTAAAGCGCGGAAAAGCGTCACGTGTAACAAAAGCAGCAAAATCAGCCGGAGCTGAAGGCGGCACTACTCTGCTCGGTGAAGGAGTCGGCATTCATGAAAAAAGACACTTTTTTGGACTCGACGCACTGCATGAAAAAGAAATTGTGCTTACACTTATCCCGGAGGATATTCTCGCAGACGTCGTACATGCAATTACCACCAATGCGAAGCTGAATGAGCCGGGACATGGGGTCGGATTTCTGCTTGACGTCAGGCGAACGCTAGGCATTGCTCATCTTGGTTATGAGGATGAAGAAAAGGAGCTGGACGATATGACAGACAACATAAAGCATAGAGGGTTTAATCTGATCATTACGATTGTCAATAAAGGGGAAGCTGGGAAAGTTATTGATGCCTCTAATCGCGGCGGAGCAGAAGGAGGAACGGTTATGAGCGGCAGAGGAAGCGGAATTCATGAAAAAGCGAAGCTTTTCTCACTGCAGATTGAACCGGAAAAGGATGTCGTTTTGACCCTTATAAAAAGGGATAAGACAAAACAAGTCTTGAATGCGATAGATGAAGATGTACACATCAACGAACCTGGACGCGGCATCGCCTTCGTTCTCCCGGTTGAAGAAACGGTTGGGATTCATCATCTTATGGAGCATGAAGCTGGAAATGAATAATGCTTCGCCTGCCATTTCCCTGAGTTCTCAGCTCATTTTGTCATTTAACCAATTAAAAAAGCATGTTTCCATTTTCGGAAACATGCTTTTTTAAAGAAAGAACCTGCTTCACTGGACTGAAAATCGCCGGCGTCCGAGCGAAAGGCAGTCACTCATTCGGCTGCATTTGTTGTTCAGCATACGATCCAGTTCCTGGCTCCGTTTCACAGCTTCTACAGAAGAAAACCCGTACTGCATTGCAGCCCGAATCATTTCCTCACGTTTCTGCTCCAATTCATCTTGTGTGGGAAAGCGTCTCTGTCCCATAATTTCTTCACCTTTTTCAACCATTATCGTTGTTTATGAATTCCAGCTGACTGCTATTCTACCATATTCTAGCGGGTCACGCAGGCTCATCAATCGTTCTGAACAAATTTACAAATTCCAGGACAAAAGAGATATGTGCTGCACTATTCTCTATAACATTTTTCCTGGACAGCGACTGACAGAGTTGTAGAGATCAAATCATTTTGTGCCATTTTCCCTAAAAGTACCTCTTCATTTATTGTGCTTATGAGGTTCACTGCAAAGAGGACACCGGTATAAGACCCGGTGTCCTCTTTGTAAACGAATAGGCAGCGAATAGTTAAATTTACTCAAGTCTTTCCAGTACTTGCTTCTTTAATGAGCGAAGCTTTTCATCAGCTTCTGCAGCTGAGCCGCCTCTGACTCCGAAATAACATTTAATCTTTGGCTCTGTACCGGATGGCCGCAAGCAATACCAGGAACCATCTTTATGGAATATTTTCAGTACATTGGAAGACGGGAGATCTATGACTTCATCCGTTTGTTCATCCATATACACTCTTGTTCCTCGCTGGTAGTCCTCAACAAAATCTGTTTCTTCCGGAAGGTTTCCTTGGAGAACGTCATCCCGGAACACATTCATAATCCGCTGAATTTTTTCAGCTCCTTCTTTTCCTTTAAAGGTGAAAGAAGCCAGATCTTCATAAAAATAGCCATACGTCTTATAAATGTCCTGCAGGCCATCATAAAGCGTCATGCCTTTAGACTTGTAGTAGGCGGCCATCTCAGCTGCAGCAAGGCCCGGCTGAATTGCATCTTTATCACGGGCAAACGGTTCAATCAGGCAGCCGTAGCTTTCTTCATAACCGAATAGAAATGTATGCTCTCCGGTTTCATCGTACTCACGGATCTTTTCGCCGATAAACTTAAATCCTGTTAACACATCCAGTGCAGCTACATCGTAAGCTTCCGCGATCACTCTCCCAAGCTCCGACGTTACAATTGTTTTAATCATAACTCCGTTGTCCGGAAGCGTCCCCGCTTCTTTTTTCTTCATAAGCAGGTAATGAAGCAGGAGCGCTCCAGTCTGATTCCCGCTCAGTACTGTGTATTCACCGTCTGTGTTTTTCGCGACGAGACCAATGCGGTCCGCATCAGGATCTGTCGCAATTAAAAGGTCAGCATCAACCTGTTCCCCCAGATTCATTGCCAGCTCAAACGCGTCGGCTTCCTCTGGATTCGGAGAACGCACGGTTGAAAATTCCGTATCAGGTACAGCCTGTTCCTGTACGGTATACACGTTGGTAAATCCGGCGTCCTTGAGCCCTCTTTTCATCGGAACAGTTGCCGTACCGTGCAGCGGAGTAAAGACGATTTTCAGATCCTTTTCCCAGGTTCGAATAAGCTCGCGATCCATGATAACGGCCTGCAGTTCTTTAGCATAAGCTTCGTCAAGCTCTTCAAGCACCCATTCCAACAGTCCTTCCTGCTCAAGCTGGGCGGCGGGCTTCGTTTCTACCTCCAGCTCATTCTCAACTGCGTTTACCATCGCGATCAATCGATCAGCGTCATCCGGGATGAGCTGTGCTCCATCATCACCATATACTTTAAAGCCATTATATTCGGGAGGGTTATGACTTGCTGTAATCATCGCTCCCGAATGCGTATTCAAATAACGAACAGCGTAGGAGAGCTGCGGAGTAGGTCGCAATTCACGGAATACGTACGTTTTAATGCCGTTTGCTCCTAACGTACAAGCAGCTTCGAGGGCAAACTCTTTAGACATCCTCCGGTTATCATAAGCGATCACGACGCCTTTTCGCTTCGCCTCTTCTCCTTCGGCAGCGATAAAGTCAGCGAGGCCCTGCACAGCTTTACGGACTGTATAAATGTTCATCCGGTTCGTGCCTGGCCCGATTTCTCCCCGCATACCGCCGGTTCCAAATTCAAGCGTTTTATAAAAACTGTCTTCCAGAATTGTCTGATTGCTTTCATGTGACCGAAGCTCAGCCGCTAATGCCGGATCCAAATCTGTTTTCGTACTCCACCTTGAATATTGATCTCTCCAATTCATGCATGATCACCCTCCAGAGCTGGTATATACCTTTAGTTATACGCATCTTCTAGGCACTAGTAAAGAGAATCTTGTTAATTTTTCTCTATAGCCGGCACTGGATTGCGCGCATAGTAAATTTCTTCTTCCAAAACGGAAATGTGATAGTCCAGCTCCTCTTCCGTCCAGTTAAAGCGGACAGCCATATACTTCAGGACATTGTCTTTGTATCGCTGTACAAAATCAATATCAAAGAAAAGCGCCGCTGTCCGGCGATTAAAGAAGTCTATAGGCGAATAGACCATCTCTTCTTCAATTCCGTAAACAAGTGAAGCAAATACACCGGCAGGCAGTCCGTAGATCTTCGCCTCTTCCCCCTGAAGCTCAAGAATTTCAAATACTCTCATGACGTTGGAGCCGTATAGATTAGACAGTCGTTCTGCCTCGGCAACACTTAAGCCGAGCTTAACGCCTTCTTCCACTGCCTGTTGAATAAAGCTTTCCAGTTTATCAGATCCGCCGACATCACCCCCGGAGAGCTTCATTTTATCTGTTGTACACTTTTTGCGCGAGCCTTCCTGCTTGGCGACATAATCCACAATCCGCTCGGCCATTTTCCGATAGCCCGTAAGCTTTCCACCTGCAATAGAAATCAGCCCTGATTCAGAAATAAACGTTTCGTCTTTTCGCGAAATTTCAGAGGCACTCTTTCCTTCTTCATGGATAAGCGGCCGCAGGCCTGTCCAGCTTGATTCTACGTCCTCACGGGTGATATTAACATCCGGGAACGTGTAATTTGCAGCCCGGATCAGGTAGTCCAGGTCGGCATCGGTCATCCGCGGCGTTGCGATGTCTCCGATATAATGTGTATCCGTTGTTCCGATATACGTTTTCCCGGCTCTCGGTATCGCAAATACCATCCGCTTATCATCTGTATCGAAATAAACAGCCTGCTTAAGCGGGAAGCGGGACTGATCGACGACGATATGAACGCCCTTTGTCAGATACAGATACTTCCCCTGCTTCGACTTGTCTTTTTCCCGCATATCATCAACCCACGGTCCTGCAGCATTTACTACATGCTTGGCCCGGATATCATGGTGCTCTCCTGTGCGGAGGTCAGTGACTCTCGCTCCAACGACTTTTCCATTTTCATAAAGAAGGTTTTCCGCCTTCGTGTAGTTTACGGCATTTGCTCCGCGGTGAACCGCTTCTTTAATCGTTTCCAACGTTAACCGGGCATCGTCCGTCTTATATTCCACGTAGTAACCGCCGCCTTTTAAATGCTCTTCACGCAGCAGCGGTTCTTTTGCCAGCGTTTTTTCTTTATTCAGCATTTGCCGGCGCTCATGCCTGCGCACTCCGGCAAGCGTGTCATACGTTTTCAGTCCGACAGAAGTCGCCAGCTTGCCATAGGTGCCTCCCTTGACGATCGGAAGCAGCATCCACTCAGGTTTTGTCACGTGCGGAGCATTCTCATACACAATCGCCCGCTCCTGCCCGGTTTCTTTTACAATTTTGAATTCAAGCTGCTTCAGATAACGGAGTCCGCCGTGCACGAGTTTCGTAGAGCGGCTCGATGTGCCTGCTGCAAAATCCTGCATTTCGACCAAGCCTGTTTTAAACCCTCTTGATACAGCATCCAGTGCGATCCCAGCGCCGGTTATTCCTCCTCCAATCACTAAGACATCCATTTCTTTCCTGCTCATGTTCTGCAGATACGTTTCGCGCTGCAGTGCTGAGAATGGTTTAGCCATACAAAAACACCCTTTCCATTGAATGAAAGGAAAAGAAACAAAAAGAGACCACAACAATGGAAGCGCTTCTATTCTGCTTCTTTGCTGTGGTCTCTCCGTATCTCCAGACCTTTATATTAATTTAAGACCATTATAGCACAAATTTACAATTTGTAAAATTATTTGCGCTTAAAGGCCATCGTCGCATGGACAGCTGTCTTCCAGCCGTCGTAAAGGTCTTTGCGCTCTTCTTCCGACATGTTCGGCTTAAAGCTTCGCTCAACGGACCACTGCTTGACGACTTCTTCTTTGTTTTTCCAGAAACCTACTGCGATTCCTGCTAGATAAGCCGCCCCGAGTGCAGTCGTTTCCTGAATAACCGGTCGCTCTACTTCTGTTCCAAGTATATCTGACTGGAACTGCATGAGGAAGTTATTCGCGACAGCACCGCCGTCTACTCGCAGCTTTTTAAGATCAATACCAGAGTCAGCATTCATTGCATCCAGCACATCGCGTGTCTGATAGGTAAGTGATTCGAGCGTTGCACGGATGAAATGTTCTTTTTCCGTTCCTCTCGTAATACCAAAGATCGCACCGCGCACTTCGCTGTCCCAGTAAGGTGTTCCCAGTCCGACAAAAGCAGGAACGACGTACACACCATCAGTCGACTCCACACGCTCAGCGTATGCTTCCGTCTCTTTAGCATCTTTGAACATTCGTAAACCGTCTCTCAGCCATTGAATGGCAGAACCTGCTACGAAGATGCTTCCTTCGAGAGCGTACGTTACTTTTCCATCCAAGCCCCATGCGAGGGTTGTAAGCAGTCCATGCTCTGACTTTACCGGCTTCTCGCCTGTGTTCATCAGCATAAAGCAGCCTGTTCCGTACGTGTTCTTCGCCATCCCGGTCTCAAAGCATGTCTGACCGAAGAGGGCTGCCTGCTGATCTCCTGCCGCACCTGCGATCGGCACTTCTTCACCGAAGAAGTGATAGTCAACCGTGTCAGCGTAGACTTCGGATGACGGACGGACCTCCGGAAGCATTGATTCCGGTACGCCGAGAATATCCAGCAGTTCTTTATCCCACTCGAGGTCATAAATATTGTACATCAGTGTTCTGGAAGCATTGGAGTAGTCTGTTACGTGTGCTTTCCCGCCTGAAAGTTTCCAGATCAGCCACGTGTCAATCGTTCCGAAAAGAAGATCTCCGTTTTCTGCTTTTTCCCTCGCTCCGTCTACGTTATCGAGGAGCCATTTCACTTTAGTACCTGAGAAATAAGCATCGATCAACAGCCCGGTTTTATCGCGGAATTTATCTGCATGTCCTGCCTCACGCAGCTCCTGACAAATTTCATCAGTCTGCCGGGACTGCCAGACGAGTGCATGATAGATTGGGCGGCCCGTGTTTTTATCCCATACAACGGTTGTTTCACGCTGATTCGTAATACCGATAGCAGCAATATCACTTGCAGGAACGTTCTGATTATTAAGCACTTCTGCCATAACACTCAGGATGGAGGACCATATTTCATTTGCATTATGTTCCACCCAGCCCGGCTTAGGAAAATACTGCTTGAATTCTTTCTGAGCGACATCGACGATTTCTCCTGCCTTGTTGAACAGAATGGCTCTGGAGCTTGTCGTGCCCTGGTCGAGTGCGAGTACGTAGTTTTTTGTCATGGATATATTTCCCCCTTATGTTTTTATATGGGTGCTATGCCTTTTTACCCTGAGGCGGGTTGTGGAAAACCTGCTTTTCTGTGTGCATCTTTACATGACGCTTTTCCAGCATGAACGTCAGCACTGTGACAGCTGCGAATAATGCAACGAATACCCAGAGAAGTGGGTGAATCACACCTTCAAAAACAGCTGCGTAAAACAATGCTCCGAGTCCGCCGCCGATGATTGGTCCTGCTACCGGAACCCAGGAATACCACCACTCAGAAGAACCTTTCCCTTTAATTGGGAGCAGAGCGTGTGCAATACGAGGACCGAGGTCACGGGCCGGGTTAATCGCATAACCGGTTGTTCCGCCGAGCGACAGACCGATTGCCACGATCAGGAAGCCGACAATAAGTGGATTAAGCCCTTCCGTGAAGGCGTTTGCACCAATGAACAGAATACCCAGCACGAGAATGAATGTTCCAAATGCTTCACTGAAAAAGTTGGACGGCGTGTGCCGAATAGCCGGGCTCGTTGAAAACACAGCCAGCTTGAGTCCCTGCTCGTCTGTTTTGTTGAAGTGCGCGACATACTGCAGGAAAACGAGAGACGCACCGATGAAGGCACCTATCAGCTGGGCAATGATATACCCTGGCACCTGCGCCCATGGAAATTCTCCAATTGTGGCCAGGCCTACCGTTACCGCCGGATTAATGTGTGCCCCGCTGATATCACCGACTGCATAAATGGCTAATGCAACACCAAGACCCCACCCTGCCGTGATAACGATCCACCCGCCTGCATTTGATTTCGTTTCACGGAGCACTACCCCCGCTACGACTCCGGCACCAAAGATAATCAGAATCATTGTGCCTAAAAGTTCTCCCCAAAACGGTGTCATGATTTACTCCTCCTCATTTTGTAAGATTTGGAAACAAAAAGAGACCAACAAAAATTTGACTCAGTTTGCATGCATTACTGAGCAAATATTCATTGGTCTCCTAAGTCTCCATGAATAAACTATTAACTTGATTTCATTAAACCATGCCATGAAAGCGTTGTCAACGCATTTTTAATTTTCTGTAATTTTCCAGAGCTTGCGATTTGAAGTTGTGACTGCTACTGCCCCTGCTGCTAGTGCAGCTTCTACTTCACTGCGGCTGCGAATAAGGCCGCCGGCAATGATCGGTATTCCCGTTTCCTGGTGAACCTCTTCAATAAATTGCGGAATCAAGCCGGGAAGAATTTCTACGCAGTCCGGCTGAATCGTTTTCATCATTTGATAGCTGGACTCCAAAGCAAGTGAATCAAGCAAAAACAGTCGTTGAACGGTAATCAATCCTGCTTTTTTAGCTGTAATCAAAACATTTTTCCGGGTAGATATTAACCCGTCCGGACGAATATCCTGCGAGAGAAACTGTGCTGCAAATTCATCATTTTTCAGCCCCTGAACAAGATCGGCATGAAGCAGCACTTTTTTCCCTTCTTTTTTGATCATCCGTACCAGGCTTTTAAGCTGGCCTATGTGTGTGTTAAGCAGGACGATATAGTCACTGTCCGCGTGGAGGGCCCGGTCCACATCTTTTAAATCCCGAATTGCCGGAAGCACCTGTGCACCATTAAACATCTAATTACCCCCTCTGTTCCGCTCATTTTATCTTTTTTCAGTCATCAGTGCCAGTTTTTTTAAAATGAAACACTGTTTTTTCCTGATAAATCTCACCAGGTTGAACGATGAGGCCTTCCGCTTTACCCGGAACGTGCTGCGTCTCAATGCATACCGCTCCGTGCTTCATAAACCGATTTTCTTCCCCAGGTTTTTCAGACAGCTTGTTACCGGTATAGATCACAACAGCAGGCGCTGTTGTTTCTATGCTCATTTGCACGCCTGTTTCAGGGTCTTCGAGCAGAATTGGTCCTTCCAGATTAAGCTCAAACGGATGATCTATTCCTCCTGCAATAGTCAGCTGTTCATGATCCATCATCAGAGCCTCACCGATCGCCCGGCCCTCCTGAAACTGAAAAGGCCCTTCTGCCGGCGTCTTTTCGACAGGCAGACTATCTTCGTCAATTTTCCAGAATCTGTCTGACGGAATCGTCAGCACATGTTTCAGAATATCAGCGCTTCCAAAATTAAAATAAGCGTGATGCGTCATGTTCACGGGTGTGGCTTTATCCGCTGATGCCTCATACGAAATATGAAGGGCGTCTCCTTTAATGCGGTAGATCACCTTCGTTTTCAGATTACCGGGATACCCGCCCTCTCCGTCCGGACTGACAGTCGTCATTGTAAGCTCATTTTCCCCCTCTTCTACATCAAAAAACTGAGATGAAAAGCCGTTAAAGCCTCCGTGCAGATTGTGATTACCGTCGTTTTTGTCCAGGTCAGCAACGCCGTTTTCTGTTGAAACAGATGCGCCGGGAATTCTGCCTGCCGTTCTGCCAATCAGTGCGCCGATGTAATCCGGGTTCGTACTGTATGTAAATGGATCCTGATAACTAAGCACCAGATTACTGCTTCCGTTCAGACATACACCTGTAATTACGCCTCCATAGTTTAACGCCGTTATCTGAAGTCCATCCGGATGGCCGATTGTATATGCAAAAACGTCTTTACCCTCAATTGTTGCAACTGCCTGTTTCATGTCATTCATCTCCTTTAGGTTCCTTTTCAGACAGACGAGAAAGGCTTCTGACGGTATCATCAGAAGCCCCCGTCATCAATTGAAATACTGCTTTGTAAGAGTGTTTTTCAATCCCCTGTCAGGTCGTTTCATTTTTTAAATGCTGCTCTACCCGGTATAAATCCTGCCGGCGGTCTTTCCACTGAGTGACGTTGCCGGATTTTCTGGATCGTCGTAACAACTCCAGATCGACATCCCCAACGACAACGGTTTCGATGTTCGGATGGCATTCTCCTACGATTCCATCGCGTGGGAAAGCAAAATCCGACGGTGTAAAAATGCCGGACTGTGCATACTGAATGTCCATGTTCTCGACGTGCGTTAAATTCCCGACCGTGCCCGTGATCATCGTGTACACCTGATTTTCTACAGCACGTGCCTGAGAGCAGTAGCGTACTCTTAGGTAGCCCTGCCTGTCGTCTGTACAGAACGGAGTGAAGATAATGTTTGCTCCTTTTTCAGTCGCGATTCTGCCCAGCTCAGGAAATTCAATGTCGTAGCAAATCTGAATAGCAATCTTACCACAATCGGTATCGAATACTTCGACGCTGTCTCCGCCCTGAATCCCCCAGAATCGCCGTTCGTTCGGAGTGATATGAATTTTATACTGCTTTTCAATCGTTCCATCACGCCGGAATAAGTAGGCGATGTTATAGATGCCGCCTTCTTCCTCGACGAAATGGGAACCACCGATGATATTGACGTTATATTTAATCGCGAGGTCTGTAAACAGATTAATATAGTCTTCCGTGAAGTCTGTGAGCCTGCGGATTGCGCGGCTCGGGCTTTTTTCCTCGATAAAAGATAGCAGCTGCGTCGTGAAAATTTCCGGGAACACAACAAAATCAGACTGGTAGCTCGCCCCTACATCCGCATAATATTCACACTGCTGAGCGAATTCATCAAATGAGTCGATCTTCTTCATCATGTACTGAATCGCACAGATACGTACCGGAAAAGCCGTTTTAAAATGCCGTTTCGTCGTAGGACGGTAGTCGACGTTGTTCCACTCCATCAGCGTAGCGTACTTCATTGATGCAGCATCGTCTTCCAGATAGTTGCGATTCACCCGCTTCAGCGTAAATCCGTTCATGACCTGAAACGTGAGAACAGGATCAAACACGTTATGGTTCATTACTTCTTCTACATACTGACGCGGAGACATTTCATCGGAATAGCGCCTGTAGTTTGGAATCCTGCCACCGATGATAATGGACTTCAGATTCATCTCTCTGGCCAGCTCTTTTCTGGCTTCATAAAGCCGGCGCCCAATTTTCATGCGACGGTAATCCGGATGAACAGCTACCTCGATCCCGTAAAGGTTATATCCTTCTGAGTCATGGTTCGTGATGTATCCTTCATCCGTAATCTCGTCCCACGTATGCTGGTCGTCATATTCATCAAAATTAATAATAAGACTGGAACATGAACCGATAATTTCCCCGTCCAGTTCGACGCAAAACTGCCCTTCAGGGAATATTTCCAGATGACTGATCAGCTGCTGTCGCTTCCATGGATCCATATTAGGAAAACACAATTTGCCGAGTTCCACAATTTCATCTATATCTTCGTATCGAATCGTACGAATAATGATTTTCTTTTCAAACTTGGACATGTCCAATGTTGACATCACATTCACCTCTTTCACATGCATGTGCGCTTAAACGCACCCATCCTATCTTAGCATAGATAAGTTCGCTCAGAAATCTTTTCCCTGTAAGAGCACTTCGCATTTCTGACTTCCTCCCCGTAGAGAAAGCGCGCTGATGTTTCAGCCGGGTGATTTCCTGAAATGACTGTTGTATCCGAAAAAACATAAACCGCCCCTGCACGATTACAGAGGCGGTTCGTAATGTAATTAACGGCTTCCTTTTGTGTAAGGCTGGTTCAATGCTTTTGGTGGTTCTGCCTTGCCGACAAATCCAGCGAGAGCAAAGATCGTCAGAACATACGGCAGGATCAGAAAGTACACTTGCGGAATGTTCTGGAAACCTGGAAGCTGCTGAGCCGAGGTGCTGAGTGCCATCGCAAATCCAAAGAAAATGGCTGCCCCCATGGCACCAAACGGGGTCCATTTTCCGAATATAAGGGCTGCCAGTGCCATAAAGCCCTGACCGACAATCGTACCTGCGGCAAAGTTCCCTGCGATTGTAACCGCATAGACAGCACCGCCTGCACCGGCGAATGCACCACTGAGCATAACGCCGATATAGCGCATACGCAGCACTTTAATTCCCATCGTATCCGCAGCCATCGGATGCTCACCAACCGCGCGCAGCCGGAGACCAAACGGTGTTTTGAATACGACGTACCATACTAAAACGACAATCAATAGTGCAATGTACGTTGTTAAATAAACGCGTGAGAACAGCATTGGTCCGAGAATCGGAATATCACTCAGCACCGGAATGTTCGTCCGGAATATACGGGCACTGATCGTATCCGTCTGACCACGGTCGAACACCTCCCGCACGATGAATACAGTAAGCCCGAGTGCGAGAAAGTTCAAAGCAACACCGGAAACAATCTGATCAGCCCGGAACGAAATCGAAGCAACCGCGTGAAAGAGCGAGAAGATGGCTCCGATCACAATCGCAAATCCGATCCCCATCCAAGGAGACAGGTTTCCAAAGCCCATTCCTTCAAAAATGAGTGTTCCCATTATACCACCGAACGCTCCCATGACCATCAGTCCTTCCAGACCGATGTTCACCACCCCGGAACGTTCACTGAACAGTCCGCCCATAGCTGTCAGCATAAGGGGGGTAGCTGCAATCAGCGATGCCGGTACGATAATATATAGTATTTGCAGTATCACATCCATTTACTTATCCCCCTTCCGGCTAGTAAGGCGCCCGAGTCCCCAGCGGATGATGTAGCTGGATGCTACAAAGAAAATAATCAGGGCGATAATAATTTCAACAAGTTCAGGCGCTACGCCGGCACGCGACTGCATCATGTTCGCTCCCTGCTGCAGACCTCCAAAGAGAAATGCTGCTAGGAAAATCCCGACAGATGTACTTGCTCCAAGAAGAGCTACCGCGATTCCATCGAATCCGATATTCGTAAAGGCAGGCAGGATGTTCGCGTACTGATACGTTCCAAGTCCTACCATGGCACCGCCTGCCCCGGCAAATGCCCCGGAAACAGACATGGAGAGAATAATATTCGCGTTCACGTTCATACCTGCATAAAGTGAGGCGTTTTTGTTATAGCCGACAGAACGCAGTTCGAAGCCTTTTTTCGTTTTCCATAAAATAAACCACATGAGTACACATGCTGCCGCGGCAATAAAGAAGCCCCAGTGCAGCCTGGAAAACTGAGTCAATTCGGATAGAAATCCTGATTCAAGAGAAGCGGTACTATTAATAAATCCGGTCCGCTGACCGCTGTCCAACAGGTAAGTACGAATCAGTGAATTCGTAACATGCATCGCGATGTAGTTCATCATAATCGTGACAATAACCTCGTGAACCTGAAAGCGGGCTTTTAAATACCCCGGAACAAATCCCCAAAGAGCCCCTGCCACAGCTCCGGCAGTAATCGCCAGCGGAAGATGGATGATCATTGGCGCTTCAATAGCAAGTCCGACATAGACAGACGTAAACCAGCCTACGATCAGCTGTCCTTCTACCCCGATATTAAGTAATCCCGTGCGAAATGCGAAAGCAACAGCCAGCCCGGAGAAAATAAGCGGCGTCATTCGCTGAAGGGTTTCCCCAAAATCATAAGGTTCTCCAATAATCCCGGCAATCAGTGCGCTGTAGCCTTCGATCGGGTTGTTCCCGCTGAAGAGCATGATGACTGCGCCCGCCGCAAAGCCAAAAAAGATGGCAATGAGCGGAATCAGGATGTTGAATCCTCTTCCCTGCATAAAGTTTTTCATGTGGCTGGCTCACCTGCTTCCTTCGAACCGCCTGCCATCAGCAGGCCTAGCTCTTGTTCCGTTGTTTCATCCGAATTAACAATGGCGACGATTTCACCTTCGTAAATAACGGCAATTTTATCACTAACGTTCATGACCTCTTCCAATTCCAACGAGACGAGCAGAACAGCACGGCCCTTATCCCGTTCTTCAATCAGCTTCCGGTGAATAAATTCAATCGCACCGACATCGAGCCCACGTGTCGGCTGAGCAGCGACAAGCAAATTCGGGGAGCGGTCTACTTCCCTTGCGATAATGGCTTTCTGCTGATTTCCACCTGAGAGCGCGCGGGCCTGTGTTTTTTCTGACGGCGTACGAACATCGTATTCCTCAATTAGCGACTTCGCTTTCTCGTACATCAGGTTATAGTTCAGCACGCCTGTATTCGTAAAAGGCTTCTGATAATACGTTTGCAGCAGCACGTTCTCCCCGATCGTAAAATCAAGTACAAGCCCGTGCTTATGACGGTCCTGCGGAATATGTCCGATTCCCGTTTCGGTCACCTTACGAGGTTTCAAAGACGTTGTATCCGTTCCGGAAATGGAAATAGTACCGCTCTTCGCCTTGCGAAGCCCGGTAATTGCTTCCACAAGCTCAGTCTGACCGTTCCCATCAACTCCTGCAAGACCGATAATTTCCCCTTCCCGGACTTGAAGATTAAGCTTATTGACGACATCCACTCCGCGTGAATCTTCGACAACAAGATCTTTCACATCAAGCACGAGTTCTTTTGGAGAAGCAGGACCTTTTTCCACCTGAAAGCTGACTTCTCTACCGACCATCATTTCAGCCAGGCTGCTTTCAGTCGCGCCCTCCACCTCTACGGTTCCGACACCTACTCCACGGCGAATAACCGTGCAGCGGTCACAAACCTGCAGAATTTCCTTAAGTTTATGTGTGATGAGAATGATCGACTTACCTTCTTTGATCAAATTATTCATTATTTGAATCAGTTCTTTAATCTCCTGCGGCGTAAGGGCAGCCGTAGGCTCATCAAAAATAAGTATCTCAGCGCCGCGGTAAAGTGTTTTCAGAATTTCCGCACGCTGCTGCATGCCAACCGAAATATCCTCAATCTTGGCACGAGGGTCAACGCGAAGGCCGTAGCGGTCGGAAATCTCCTGAACATCCTTCTCCGCTTTTTTTAAGTTAATTGTTCCGCGGGAGGTTGGTTCGCTTCCTAAAATAATATTTTCCGTGACCGAAAAATTCTGTACGAGCATAAAGTGCTGATGCACCATGCCGATCCCGAGATCATTAGCTACGTTTGGGTCATTGATATTAACCTTTTCCCCACGAACTTTAATTTCTCCTCGTTCGGGCTGATACAAGCCGAACAAGACGTTCATAAGCGTTGATTTCCCGGCACCATTTTCTCCAAGAAGGGCATGAATTTCGCCTTGTTTGACCTGCAGCGTGATGTTGTCATTCGCTACGATGCCCGGAAACTCTTTACGAATATCGTTCATTTCAATTACGTATTCCACCATTAACAACTCCCTGTTTCATGCAGATAAAAGATGACTGCCGGAAGCTTGCACCGCTTCAGCAGAAGTCCCGGTTTTCTATGTCTGATTCCGTCGAAAATTGTCAACTCGTCCGGCAAATGGGTATAAACAAAGGCTAGTACAAGACTAGCCTCTGTCTGCCGGATGAAATTAATATTCAAGCCGGATATGCCGGGTCGCTATTAGAGAGAGTCCATGAACTCTTCGTACTCTTCATCTGTCTGTGGAACTTCAATTTCTCCGTCCGTAATCATCTGCTCGTATTCTTCAACGGCTTCGACTGCTTCATCAGAAACGTTGTCCTGTGTTTCAGCAATGCCGACACCATCGTCTTCAAGACCGAATTCAAGCGTTTCACCACCTGGGAAGCTGCCGTTCATAGTATCTTCAGAAACGTTATATACAGCTGTATCTACTCGCTTTACCATAGAAGAAAGAATGACGTTTCCTTCATCCCATCCACCTTCAGTAAGCGCCTGATCCTGGTCTACTCCGATAGCCCAGACTGTTTCGCCGCTCTGGTTACGGTCAATTGCTTCTGTAAAGAGACCGTTTCCTGTTCCGCCGGCAGCATGATAGATAATGTCAGCCCCGTTAGAGTACATTGTATCGGCGATATTCTGGCCTGTTGAAGCATCGTTAAAGTCCTGAGCGTACTGTACAGCGATTTCAATGTCCGAATCAACGTAGCTTACGCCCGCTTTAAAGCCATTTTCGAATTTTTTAATAAGCGGACTTTCCACGCCGCCGATAAATCCGACTTCATCTGTTTCTGTATGCATCGCTGCAATAACACCAACGAGGAATGAACCTTCATGTTCAGCAAACGTAATGCTTGCCAGGTTGTCTATTGGATTACCGTCGTCGTCTGTAACCACTTCATCGACGATTGCAAAATTCTGATCCGGGTTCTGCTCGGCAACCGTACGAACGTCATCCGCCATTAGAAATCCGATCGCAAACGACAGATCTGTCCCTTCACGTGCAAGCTGCTGCAGGTTTGGCAGATAGTCTGCTGCATCTCCAGACTGGATATAATCTACATCAGCTTCCGGGAAGTCTTCTCCAAATTCAGTCAGGCCTGCCCAGGCAGATTCGTTGAATGAACGGTCATCAACCCCGCCGACATCCGTAACCATTTTGGAAGAGAAGCCTTCGCCGCCTTCGCCTGCAGCTTCGTTTCCGCCGTCTTCCTCGCCTTCGTTTCCAGCGTTTTCATCAGCGTCGTTTTCCTCTGCGGCATTGCCGGTATTTTCGTTTCCGTCATTTACCGGAGTCGTGTCTTCATTGTTGTTCCCGTCTCCGCAAGCCGCGAGCAGAACTCCTGCAGTAAGCACAGATGAAAGCAGCATCGTTGTACTCTTTTTCATGTCGAGCATCCCCCTAGAATAATATATTATTTCAGTTTTTATCCCTCAAAAATAGAGAAAGATAAAAACTCTGAAACCATTATGCCACATTATGTCTCAAAATATAATCTTAAAAACGCTTCCAACTAAGAAAAAATTCACATGTTTGATGTCTGACCTCTTACCATGACATACGGCATGCGTTGACAGCGTTTTCTTAAGTGCCTTCAATATACCACCTTTCACGCAACAAATAAATAGATTTTAAACAAAATTTCATATTTGCCTGAAAAGAATTAACTATTCTGCTAATTCATAATAGTTGCTGATCTGCTGTTTCAAGGTAAGAGACTCGTTCTGCTTTTTTCACATCCTTTTTGACGAGTATGCATGACGACAGGGACGGCCTCAGGATCAGTAACAACGACACGTTTTAATTAGTTCCAGTCCATGACCGGTGCTAATAGAAAGAAACGAGGCCTGTAACACTTTTTTCTCACCTTGCAGCCTTGCAGTGACGTTTCCTTCTATCAACTATGGACGTTTTCAGAGCTTTAAAATGAAACCGAATTTTTATAAAGCACCTGCTCTTATTTCTTGCAGTTATCCCCTTTTTTTCAGTCATTTTCACTGATACACTATGGAAATAATCAATTTGGGAGGGGAATTTCTTGCAGACTGCATTGCTATGCAATCAGGACCGTGAGGAGCGGAATTTGATTGCTCAGGTACTTGAAGAAAATGATGTGCAAGTGGTGGAAACGGATTCTTCAGAACAGGTTCTTGCGTATGTCGAGCAGCTTGAACCTGAAATTGTCGTACTTGATATTATTATGGCGTCAGGAAATGGGATCTCCCTGTTGAAACAGCTGCAGCGGATGCCTGGCAGCCCGTGCATTGTGTTGAAATCGTCCTGTCAATTAAAGGGACATTTACGAAAAGCTCTGCGTCTTGGTGCTGATGCCGTGCTTCCAAAGCCCGTAACCGCAGAACAAGTCCGGCAGCTTGCACACCTTACAGAGCGCCGTTCACTGTACCGTCGCTTCCCTTCAGACAGACAGCTCCAGCATTAAATTCGTATTTCTTTCTGCATCGAGCGGGAGGCTGCTGAACAAGCTCGTGATAATTGAGATAAAACGTTTCAACCGTTCTGGCAATTCCCGACATCGGAGCACCTCCGGGAGGATCAGAACGAGACGAAGATCCGGCAGACAGCAGGAGGGAAGGCCGAGCAGCGCCCTCCGGAAAGCGAGTGTCCGCAGAGAACAGGCACATGCAGCATGTGTCACCTAAGTTGAAACAGCCTCTTTATTGATCTTAATGAAAGAGAACTTAACTTACAGGAAGGCCTGTATTTCTCCTTCTGTAACGAATTACCGCTGCTGTCAGCAGGATCGCCATCACTCCCGCAGATGCTTTTCCAATCAGCATCGCCACTGTCATTTCAGGCTCCAGAGCTGCTGTAAAGCCGAGATGCCCTCCTAACAGAAATGCCCCGCTTACGCTGAACGCCACGTTCATAAGTTTTGCTTCATCGTCAAGCGTATGAAGCTTCTTATAAACAGGAATGCTGTGAGCCAGCTGTGTTAAAAATCCAATCCATCCATCCGCGCTTATGCGCCCTTTACGAGCTGCCAGCCTGGAATGGAGCGTTCGTTTTAAAAAATGGACGAGCGGAAAAGCTCCTGCAAGAGCCAGCACGATTAATCCGACAATTTCCATCGATTCGTGAAACGGAGTCAGTCCCGGAAGAATGACGATGCCCGCAAGTTCCTGAACAATTAGGATAAGAATGACGGCTGTAATAAACACCATGATCATCCGTCCTCCTGCAATAAACAGCCTGACGACAGATGGTCCTGCCCAATAAAGCCCGGCAACCATAGCTATAACCAGAAGCGCAGCAGGAACCAGCTGCTGCAGCACAAACATCGCAGGCATTCCTGCTGCAAGACCTGCAAGAAAGGCACCTGCGGGGACAGGAATCAACCCCAGCATAATTCCCTCTGCAAAAACCGTGTGATCTTCTTTATGTATTAAACCGAGTGCAACAGGCACCGTAAAAACGAAAACCGGTCCAAGCATCGTTGCTAAAATAATGCCGGACAAAAGCGCAGCCTCCCTCGTTTCAGCAAGTTCCATCGCAAGCGGATATCCTCCCATGTCAACTGCCAGAAGCATTCCGGGAAACATCCCCGGGTCCGCCCCGATAAACGTAAAAACCGGAATCAGCACCGGCCTCAGCATTTCTGCCAGGAGCGGTGCTACTGATATCATGCCAACCATAACAAAAGCGAGGGGCCCCATCGTGCGGAACCCCTCATCAAAAGCTTCCCCGTAGCCTTTTTTATTTCCTCTGATTTTATCTGCCGCACCAACTGCTGCGGCAATCACAAGTATCCAGATAACAAGTTGGTTCAACAGCATCTGCCCTGCTCCTTTTGCTTCGTCATCCCCGGTTTATCAGCTTTCCTTTCTGCTTCGCATAAAGGTGAGGACGGCCGGATCTATTTTATGGTCATCCTGCCAGCGCTCCTCAAAGTTCTCCTGCATAAAGTAAGCTTCCAAAGCGGCTTTGACCTCATCTGTATAGCTTTCTTTAGTTTCCGCTAACAGGTTTTCACGCTGTAAATGGCTCTGAACTTCCTGCAGTACTTCACCATTAAGCTCCAGCAGATCGTTTTCATCCGGCCTAGTGAAATACAGCCGATGAAGCTCATACAGCCTTCTCAGCTCATCGATCGGCTCTTTATGGTCATCAACACGCAGATCATATTTTCGATCGTTGTAGCCTCCATAGCCGCCTTCCTGCTGGACGATGAACATCGCAGCCGACTGCTTCCCACGCGAATCTCCACCCGCAGCCTGAGCGGCATCGAGAGCATTAAGCAGCCTTTCAGCCAGCGGACCTTTTGATGACTCAAACGACGTTATCATATGCTCAACGGTTTCCTTATTTTTAAGTATATTCCCCTGAGCCGTACAATAGTTACCAGCCCGGTGACCTGCCCAGTCAAAGCATTCGCTCCCGGTATAAGCGGCAGTTTTTCCATCAGCATCCATAATCGCAAACTGCCTCAATGCCGCTTCTTCATCGTCTGCTATTAGTTTTTCCACGACCTCCTCCGCTGAAAATCCTTTTTTCAAAAGCTCGAGCCCGTCCGGTCCAAAAGCGGTGTTGGCAAACGACTGAGTGGCCACCGCACCTGTTCCAGCTTCTGCCCAGGGAACGACTGCTCCGACACCGAGAAACTTCGACTGGACAGCAATCCCTGTTTCACCAGTTGCCGGATCAAATCCGATAATGGAGTATGTAGCAACTTTCGGTTTGTTCATCATTGGAAACCCTCCTCTTTTCTCTCATAATAAGCTTCCTTTCTTTTCCGGTCAATCAGAGAGGCGCACAGGTTTAGTATCCGTACAGGCTGGGAACAATCTTTCATAGGTCCCGTTATAGGAGCCGTAAGACTACGTTAAGGAGGCACTATCGATGCGAGTACTAGTTATTGGAGCAAATGGTCAAATCGGCCGCCACGTTGTGCGAATGCTCGGATTAAGCCCGGAGCATGAGGTAAATGCAATGATTCGCAAAGAAGAGCAGCGAAAAGATATGGAAGAGCTTGGCGCTGATCACATTACAATAGGTGATCTTGAACAAGACTTTTCACATGCTTATAACGGAATGGATGCTGTTATTTTCACCGCAGGATCAGGCGGTCATACGAGTAAAGAGCAGACGGAGGTCATTGACCGGAAAGCTGCCCAGCAGGCAGTGGATGAAGCAAGGAAGTCTGATGTTACCCGCTTTGTCATGATCAGCTCCATTATGGCTGATGAAGCAGAGAGCGCCCCCGACAATATCAAACATTACATGCAGGCCAAGCTGGCTGCTGACGAGCATTTGATTGAGAGCGGGCTGGTCTACACGATCATCCGGCCGGGTCCGCTCACTAATGATGCTGCCCGCGGTACGATTCATGCCGTCAAAAAGCTCGACAACTATGATGGCTCTGTTCCAAGAGAAGACGTGGCTGCTACAGCTGTGAACTCACTTACGCTGAAGGAAACTGAAAATGTTATTTTTGAAATGATGACCGGTGATGTACCGGTCGGAGAAGCATTAAAGAATCTAAAATAGTTTGCACGTCCAGCCCCTCCGGATTATACTGATGACAGGCAGTATGACTGGAGGGGTTTTAATTGGCTTTCCTTGATTCTTTAAGTAATGAGAAAAAGCTGGAATATGTAATCGTGGCTGCACTGCTGCTTATTTCAGTCGCAGTCGGTGTTTTCGTCGGCATGAATGAAGAATGGTTCCTGCGACGTAATTTCACGGCAGGATATATGGCAGGTTCTTTGATGTCAGCTGTCCTTTTGTTCGGCATTTACCGGACCATTGCTTTCTTCGTGAACCTGGCCCGCGGTCAGAAAACTAACCCGGACAACGAATAAGCAGGCACTGCACGCAGTGCGTTCCAAAAATGAGCGGCCCTCTGTGGAGAGCCGCTCATTTTTTTGGACCCGGGCACGCCTGGCACCTTGCTCCATTATAAGATGAGACCGACAGTCAGTATTTATCTCACCTAATTCAGCTTAATGAAAAGAAATCAAAGCTCTTGTGCTTCCTCACAACTGCCGGTTGATATGAATATGGCATGATATCCTCTGGTTTGAAACTTCATCATCCTTTTGTGAGCACGTAAGCGCCTGGCTGCTCGGAAATTCGAAAGCACTGGAGCAGGCATAAAGCGACAGGCATTTAGGGGATCAGGCTGTCGTGCTCTTAATCAGCCTTCCCCACGTTACAGGTCCGGCTATTCCATCTGTCTGAATACCTTGATCACGTTGGAACTGAATCACTGCAGCTTCCGTTTCTCTTCCGAACACGCCATCTGCTCCGAACTCTCGAAGCTTGTATCCGGCTTTCAGAAGTGCATTCTGAAGCCTGATGACGGCCGCTCCGCTGGAACCGTACCGGACTGTGGCAACACCCTGCAGCTCTCGTCTCAGCTCAGATACAGAGAAACCCGGACACTGCGTTCTCTGATGGGGCAGTTCCCGGTGCCCACGAACATGAGCCGCTTTTATATTCCATTTTTGCTGCAGGAATTGAACGAGCTTTTTCAACTGCTGCATCTGGAGAGCGGTAAACGAACCGTTTCCTGTCAGACAAATTCCGATATTCCCTGTATTATGTCCTGCCACATGAAAGCTGCGCACCGTTTCATCATGACACTGGACAATCTCACCGGATCGTTCAATAACAAAATGATAGCCGATCCCCGGCCATCCTGAAGTTTCTACATGATAGCGTGCAAAGGCAGCCGCACTTCCCCCTTCCGTTCCGCTGTGATGAATCGTGATCCGATTTGGAACGAACCCTCCGCTGTAGGTTTTTACCGGATGTTTCATAAGCCTTACTCGTTTAAACTCCATAAAAAATCCCCTCCTCATCTGCATGTACACGTTTCTGCAGGAAAAGGAGGGGGTTCATCAGCCTTCCGCTTCGATTAAATCGTTAATTTCATTTTTATATAAATCTGAATTACCGCCAAATACAGCCTGTATGTTTTTATTGTATTTCATAACGCCTGCTGCGCCGAGAGCCTTCAGTTCAGCTTCATCAATTTTCTCCGGTTCCTTAACAGTGACCCGGAGTCGCGTAAAGCAGGCATCGACATGATCAATATTGGACTCACCGCCCAGAGCTTCAAGAATGGACGCCGCTGTCTTCTGGTATTCCTTTTCTCCGCCCTGCTTCTTTTCATTAAAATCTTTACGGGTGTAAAGCTTAGCCTCCGAGCCGCCACGGCTAGGGGTCGCAATGTCCCATTTTTTAATGACGTAAGAGAACAGGAAGTAGTAAACGAAAAAGAAGACGATTCCCATTACGATGTTCATCCACCAGTTGTTCGTGCCAGGCAATATATTGACTAGTACATAATCAATCAGCCCGGATCCTCCAGCCCAGCCGAGATTCACATCAAGCATGTACGCTACAGCAAAGCTGACGCCTGCCAAGAGCGCATGAATAACAAACAGCACAGGTGCTACGAAGAGGAATGTGAACTCGATCGGCTCTGTGATCCCTGTCAGAAACGCGGTACCAGCTGCTGCTATCAGCATGCCTTTGACAACCGGCTGGTTTTTTTTATCTGCACAGCGGTACATGGCAAGAGCTGCACCAAGCAGGCCAAACATAATAACAGGGAATTTACCTGCCATAAACCGTCCCGCTGTAACATCGACTCCCTCCGCAACTTGTGCGAGGAATATATACTGGTCACCTGAAACGAGCTGTCCACCGACTTCCTGCGTACCGCCGAGACCAGACCACAGGAATGGGGCGTACCAGATGTGATGAAGTCCGGTTGGAATAAGTACCCGTTCTAAAAAGCCATAAAGACCGATGTATAGAGGGTTTGTTGCGTCTGAAGCGATGACGTTTGCCGTTGCATCAATCACTGATTGGATTGGCGGCCAGACCGCCATCATGATAAATCCAAGTCCGATCGAAACAAATACCATAACAATTCCTACTGATCTGTCCCCCGCAAAAAATCCGAGTACTTCCGGCGGCTGAAACCGCTTAAATTTTGAGTGCACCCAAACGGTCGTCAGTCCGACTACAATCCCGCCGAGCACCCCGGTCTCCAGCGTAGGGATCCCTACTGCCATGCCATATTCACCAGATTGTTCCGTCATCTCCGGCGTAATCCCCAGCACGAGTGAAATCGTATTATTCATGATGACATATCCAAGCAAAGCTGCCAGAGCTGCTATCCCTGATCCTCCAGAGAGACCAATTGCAACGCCGAGAGCAAAGATGATCGGCAGATTTTCAAAAATACTAAGCCCGATCGTATTCATCCCCGCACCAGCTGCCTGTACAGCATCTGCCTGCAGGAAGGTCAGCGTGTCAGCAAGCGGCCCCGTGAGAGCCGCTCCGATTCCAAGCAGAATGCCTGCTGCCGGAAGCAGGGCCACCGGCACCATAAGCTATTTGCCAAATTTTTGTAATCCTGCAAAACTGAACATTCAGGATCCTCCTTTTTTTAATCCTTGCACTGGTGCTTATACAAGTTCCGGCCAATACCCCTGATTCGCTTCGATCAAATCGTCCAGAATATTCTGCGCAGTCGGTGTATCAACAACTGTCCGATTCAGTGTTAAGGCCTGCAGCAATCTGTTGTAGTTCTTTTCATAATAAGCGTCGACGACAATCTGCTCAAAAGCGAGCTGCCCTTCCATAAGTCCTTTATAAAAACGCGGGATTTCTCCTACTGCCATTGGCTTCGGTCCATCGCTCGTCAGCAGAGCCGGCACTTCCACCATGGCATCTGCAGGCATATTGGAAATAATGCCATTATTCTCTGTTATTACAATAAACGTGTCACGGTTGTTATAGGCGAGAGAAGCAGCGACCCGGATCATGTAACATCCGTGAATATCAACCTCAAGGTCCGCGTTAGCTGTCGTATTATCTGCAATCAGCTGGTCCTCCAGTTCATGCACTCGCTTTTCCCTGCCATTAATAACCTGTCTTGCCCTCGTGTTGTCAATATCGTCCTTCGATGCCATATCGGACGGGTACAGGTAATACTGGAGGTACGTATTAGGCAGGTATTCAGGAAAATCATTCAGCATCGTTTCTACTTGCTTGAACGTTTTAATCCAGGAAGGATCATTCACAATCTCCGAATCTTCCGGTAAAAAGCCGTCCTCTGTTATAGCACGTTTAATATCGTCTGTAAGGCGGTTTCCTTCTTTATCGTAAATGTCTGTGAACCATCCGAAGTGATTGAGGCCGAAATACTCCGGCACAAGATCCCAGATTTCTTTTCCCAGTATTTTTGCGTAGCTTACCATGATAGCCGCCGGCATGTCGCAGATGTTCAGCAGCTTTTTGTCGTCCGGAAATTCACGCCGGAGCGCCTCTGCAACAATTGCAGCCGGGTTTGTATAATTCAGAATCCAGGCTTCCGGTGCATGCGCCCGGATATCCTGGACAAGGTCAATCATGTCGCCAATAGAGCGAAGTCCGTAAGCCATTCCCCCGGGACCGCATGTTTCCTGGCCGACAACTCCGTGTTTAAGCGGAATCTTTTCATCCAGTTCTCTCATCTTCAGACCGCCGGTACGAATTTGTACAAACACAAAGTCTGCCTGTTCAAAGGCCTCTTTTTTATCTGTCGTCCAGCTGAACGATTTCAGTTCAGGATACTTATCATGCAAAATAACCTTGGCTGCCCGCGCATTTTTCTCCTGGCGCACTGCATCCGTATCATAAAAAATAATCGATTCAAGTGGAAAATGTTCCTTCTCTTCAATCAAACTCATAATCATTCCAAGCGTGTACGTGCTTCCCGCACCTGCTACTACAAGTCGTTGTCTTTTCATTAACGTAAACCTCCAATTATTTGTATCTAATTTGTATTATATTAATTAATACAAATACAATATAGACGGAACGTCAACCTTTGCTTTAAAATTGTCTATACATGACATCAGAAGGCCGAACGACCATGTGTCAGAGTATGCTGGAAGCGGAGGTTTTACTGTATGCGAGGAACGTCCCCTCTATATAAACAGATTGCAGCTCGCATGAAAGAAGAAATAACGAAAGGCATTTGGAAGCAGGGAAATGCTATTCCTACGGAAGCAAAACTCTCGGAACGTTTTAGTGCCAGCAGAGTCACCATCCGCCAGGCGATTAAGCAGCTCGTTCAGGAAGAACTCCTTTATAAAGTGCAGGGAAGCGGCACATATGTAACAGAAAATAAGTTCGAACATAACATTTATGCACTTCAGGGCTTTACAGAGGAAATGGAGGCATTAAATAAAACAACGTGTAATAAAGTTCTTCAGTTTTCCGTAATCGAGCCTGACAACAGGATCCGGCAGATTCTCGGTCTGGAGGAGGGCGAACAGGTTTATTACATCCGCAGGCAGCGCTGGGTTGATGATAAGCCGCTCGTAGTAGAAGACACGTATATGCCGCTTTCGCTGTTTCCCGACCTCTCCTATGAAACGATGAAAGGCTCAAAGTATGCCTACGTTGAACAAGTCAAAAAACTTCGTATTAAGGAAAGCTTTCAGGAAGTGATCCCGATTCTTCCCGACCAGTCTATTCGTGAACTTTTATTAATGAAAGAAGATATCCCGATTATTAAAGTACATTTGTTTTCCCGCCTGTATGATGAGACCGTTTTCGAGTATACGGAAATCTACTTCAAGAGCGATGAATATAAATTTACCATTATGGCCGGACGATCCTGAAGAAACCGCGACAGTCTGATAGAGTCCGTTCTCAGGAAGCTGTAGCCCCGGATGTGGCTGCAGCTTAAGTTGATGCAGATGCTCCAGTCTTTTTTAATAAAAAACAGCCGGAACGTTTCCGGCTGATCCTGTCGAAAAGAATCGAAATTCAAACTTCCTCACCTTGCACTTTAACCGTGTTTTGTTGTATAGTTGGTAATTGTGCGTGAACGTTCTCTAAAGCAGGGAGCGTTGTTTTTATTAAACGGATTAGGGTATATACCATTATGACTAGAGAGGAGAGGTGAGAGAGTTGAAAAAGCTCACAATCGTTTTTTGGGTTGCTTTAGCTATACTATTAGTATTCGTTGTATTCGGTGTCGCCATTCCCGAAACATTCGAAGCCCAAAGTGGAGCGCTTCGAGGTATGATCTCCGACAACCTCGGCTGGTACTATCTGCTTGCTGTTACGGGGTTCGTTGTGGTTTGTGCCTTCATCATCGTTAGTCCATACGGAAAAATTAAACTTGGTAAACCGGATGATAAACCGGATTACAATTACTTAACCTGGTTCGCCATGCTGTTCAGTGCAGGTATGGGGATTGGGCTCGTATTCTGGGGCGCGGCAGAACCTATTTCACACTTTATGGTGGATGCACCAACGGCAGAAGCCGGTTCAGATTCTGCCATACTTGAATCTATGCGTTACTCCTTTTTCCATTGGGGTGTTCACGCGTGGGGTATCTATGCAGTAGTAGCAATGGCACTTGCATACTTCAAATTCAGAAAAAATGCGCCAGGTTTGATCAGTGCTACACTGGAACCGGTGATGGGGAAATATTCCAGAGGCCCTGTAGGTCATACAGTAGATATTATTGCTGTAACCGCGACAGTTGTCGGGGTAGCAGGAACACTCGGTTTTGGTGCAGTGCAGATTAACGGCGGTCTAGCCTTCCTGCTTGGTATCGGCACGAACTTTACTGCTCAGTTTCTAATTATTATCGCCGTAACCGTTCTTTTCATGATTTCGGCTTACACAGGGTTGAACCGGGGGATCAAGATTCTCTCGAACGTAAATATGATTCTTGCATTTACGCTTTTTTTCTTCCTTTTCATTTTTGGACCAACATTGTTTAACTTAAACTTGTTTACGAACACGATTGGTACGTATATTCAGCAGCTGCCGAGCATGAGCTTCCGAATATCGCCGTTTGATGAAGATGAGAGAGCCTGGATTGACGGCTGGACAATCTTCTACTGGGCATGGTGGATATCCTGGGCACCATTTGTTGGCTCCTTTATCGCACGTGTCTCAAAAGGTCGAACGCTTCGGGAATTCGTTTTAGGTGTTCTGCTTGTTCCTTCTGTAGTCGGCTTTCTTTGGTTTTCGATTTTCGGTGGCTCTGCCATCTTCCTTGAAACGAATGGAGTCGCTGCTATTTCAGAACTTGCAACAGAAGAAGCCCTCTTCGGAGTTCTTGATAATTATCCACTAAGTGCAGTGATGTCTGTGATCGCAATAATGTTGATCGCAACCTTCTTCATTACTTCTGCAGACTCCGGAACGTTCATTCTCGCTATGCAGACAACGAATGGTTCCCTCACACCGCCTAAATCGGTGAAGCTGGTCTGGGGTCTGATGCTTTCAATTACTGCATCTATTCTGCTATTCACAGGTGGACTGCAGGCACTGGAGAACGCGATGATTATTGCAGCGCTTCCGTTCTCGATTATTATGATCTTAATGGCTTTCTCACTGATAAAAGCATTGCAAATCGAACGCAAGGCACTCGATGCAGAAGCCGCGAAAAAACGTCAATAGCAGTAGTTAAAAGGCCGCCCTTGATTAAGGGCGGCCTTTCCAGGCTGTTGAAAAAGTCTTGCAACTTACATGTTTATTCGTTTGGTTGTATTTCCCCTCTGTTTACCGGCGGAAGCTTGCCGTGGGCTGGCCTTCAGCTATTTCTCAGGGTGACCCCTGTATGAAGGGAAGAAAGGCACGAAGGATGGCGCGGCTTCACTCGGACACAGGCTTCTCCTGAGAAGCCTTTAAGACCCAGTCCGGCTCCGCTCGCGCTTTTCATGCCGTTCAAGATCGAACGGCTATGAGGCTTCACTCGGACGCAAGTTTCTTACAAGAAACCGTCAAAAGCCAGTCCGGCTCCGCTCGTGCGTTGATGCCGTTCGCAGATCTGAACGGCACGGAATCTTCAGGCTGCGTGGCTTCCACTGGCGTCTCCGCCGGACACAGCGAGGAAACGGCTCTGCTTCGTGGAAAACAACGTCACGACAGACGCGACTGCTTTTTGTACTTTCATAATGAATTCTACGAAGTACGGACACCCCTGTTCAACATTGAAACGTCTCATCGGGAAAGTTCTATCCGTATGGAAGCCGATCGTGCATTCATAACCAGGCACTTGAAACGCACTGACAGCTGCCGACATCGGAGGACCTCGACTCCAGGAGGATCAGAACGAGGCGAAGATCCAGCGCTTCCGGCAGCAGGAGGAAGCGGTTAGCTGAGCCCGTTCCCTCCGGAAAGCGAGTGTCCGCAGATACAGGCAGATGCAACGTTATTCACTTAAAATGACTTTATCCACACTCTGAAAAGGCCGCCCCTGATTAAAGGCGGCCTTTCTCTGTTAGCGAGATGAAGTTTAGAACTTTAGTGACCCCCGCGTCCGTTAATTCGTTTTGCTGACTTTTATATCTCGATCCGTTCAGCGAATAAATCGTATGCTCTCAGGCGGCCAGAACGCCAGGTTTGCTCTTCCAACGATTTCTTCCATCGGAACATAGCCAATCTGCCTACTGTCTATACTGTTCTGCCGATTGTCCCCAAGTACGAAAACATGTCCATCCGGCACCGTCTGCTCATCTGTTAAATCCTCCAGCTGAAAATCATCGGTAAAATGTTCAGACCCGTTTTCCGTCCGGGACTCCTCCAAAAATTCCTCTTCAACCGGTTCCCCGTTCACATAGAGGGTATCAGACTCATAGTAAAGGTCATCTCCCGGCAGGCCAATAATTCGTTTTATATAATCCGATTCCTCATCCGCATGAAAAATAATCAGATCAAATCGCTCCGGCTCCATAAAATCATAGCCGATCTTGTTGACAATAATCCGCTCTCCATCCCGGATTGTCGGCATCATAGATTGTCCGTACACAATATAATTTGTAAACATAAATTCCCTTACGATAAAGGAAAAGACAGCCACGATTAAAACTGCCTGCAAAATGCTCCAGGAAAACCGGAGCCAGAACGGCTTTTCATACATGCCGTTTATATGCTTTTTGCGTTTGAACATGTTCATCTACCTCCACATATCGCCCTTTGCCTCTACTTTTTAATTGCCCGTTCCGGCCGGAACTAAACTGGTATTATTTTGGTCGCTCCCGAACAGTTCTTTCCATCTTCTGCAAATCCGTGTAAACTGATAGCAGGATAGATGTGTATGGAATACAGGAGGCCCCCGATGATAAGAACCGGATTAGGTTTTACTGCTGTAGCTTTTCTAGCTGCAGCGTTTACGTTTTTATTTGGTGAACTGCTGGAGCAGCTCCCGCAAACGCCGACCTTTCATGAGGTGCTGGACGAAGAAATTCAGTTTGATGCCGCTGCCATGACATTAAACAGCCGTATTACAGACCGTCACGGCGTACTGGTATCGGACGTATACAGCGGTGAGAATCGCATTTACACTCCACTCGAAGAGATGCCTGAAGTAGCTGTGAACATGTTCCTGGCGGTTGAAGACCGCCAGTTTTATGAGCATAAAGGCTTTGATGGAAACGGCATCGCCCGCGCCCTTATGGTGAACCTGCAGGCACAGGAAATCGATCAGGGCGGAAGTACGATCACCCAGCAGGTCGCAAGAAACCTATATTTAACGCACGAGCAGACCTATGAGCGAAAGCTTTCTGAGATTCTTTATGCTTATCAGATGGAGCGGGAGATGACGAAAGAGGATATTCTGGAGCTCTATATGAATTCGATCTACTTTGCGAACGGCGTCTACGGATTTGAATCAGCTAGTCAGTTTTATTTCAGCCGCCCTTCGTCTGAGCTATCACTCGCAGAAATTACATTTCTCGGTGCCATTCCAAATGCTCCCTCCCGGTTTGACCCGCTCGTTAATTCAGAAGCGACGATGGAGCGACAGGAAGTGATGCTTGAGCGTATGGTTACAGCCGGCATTTTGACCGAGCGTCAGCTGACAGACGCGCTTGAGGAGCAGATTGTTCTCGATCTCAGTGAGCGTACAGACGACTTCCCTGATTATGTTTCATACGTTCACCATGAATTTGAAGAGCTGTTAATCAATCAGGAGAATCTCGATGCAGAGGGAGCTGCTGAACGTGCCAAGGAGCTATTGCAACAAGGAGTGATTATTGAAACAGCACTTGATCCGGATGTTCAGAATACGGTTACTGATATTATCAACGATCGTTTCAGTGCTTCCGATATTCAAGCCGCCGCCTCCGTTATTGATCACGAAATGAACGAAATTACTGCCATTACCGGGGGAACTGCTTATCAGAAATTTGATTTTCACCGGGGCTGGCAGGCGTCACGTTCGCCCGGCTCTACTATCAAACCGCTGCTGTCATTTGGTCCGTTCATGGAAGAAACAGGCGAAGACAAAGCCGGAAGTTATATCGATTCCGGACCGTTTTCAAAGAATGGCTATTCTCCCCGGAATTTTGGCGGAACAGAATATGGCGTTGTCACATTGGAACAAGCATTTAAGCAGTCCCATAATACAGCAGCTGTCAGAATGCTGGACAAAATCACTCCGGAGACCGGATTTTCCTACCTTCGCAAGTTTGACTTTCCAAGGCTTAAAGAAGAAGACATCCGGCTCCCTGCTGCTCTCGGTGGATTTTCTGAAGGTATGAGCGTTAACGATATGACCCGGGCTTACACCGTCTTTCAGAATAAAGGCGATTACCGGACACCAAGAGCCATACGGCAGGTCACAACGCTTGATGGAGATGTCATTGTCGAAGGAACAAGTGCTTCAGTCAGCGTCTATTCAGCTGAAACAGCTGATACAATAAGAGGCATGATGAAGAGAACAGTGGAAAGCGGTACCGGAACAGCTGCGAGGTATGAAACAGATGGGTATCTTGGCGGTAAAACCGGAACGTCGGACGACTTTCATGACCTTTGGTTTATCGGCTCGAATGATTGGTATACTACAGGTATTTGGGTCGGACACGATCAGCCTCAGTCACTCGAGAATCAGTCGAGGGACCAGGTCCATACCCGGCTGTGGAGAAACATCATGCAGCAGCTTCCTGCAGCTCCCTAAAGGCTGGCACAATTCTGCACTCCAAAAATCACATATCCGGCCGTACGTTAATAAAACGACCTGGCCAGACACAGATCAGCTTATTAAAGTCGTCTTGCTTTATGACAACAGCGCTTCTAAATGAATGAGGTTCTTACGCATACAGAAAAGAGAGCTGCCCAACCGGAACAGCTCTCTTCTCATTTACACTATATAAGACCTTTTCAGCGACCCCAGCCAGCGTCTGTCAATGACGGGCAGATGGACGGGAAGCTGTCTTTGTTAGACTGGTAAACTTGCGAGCACGGCGCTGTAGAGACGCAGCAGCAGAAAACCAATAGCTGATACAAAGACGAGCCAGAAGAGAAGATGAAAAAACATAAGACCGATGAGCGGCCCGAGTCGGACATGCGGACTGACGCGGTATACAAAAAACACAAAGTAGCTGAAGCACGCCGCTGCAAATACCCCTGCCAGCAGCCGGATATCAAGCACCGACGGAAGCGACAGAATGCCTGCGATCAAAAAGATCCACGAACCGCCTCTCAATACCCGGATGTCTACTCCCTCTTCTTCTTTCGAAAAGAACAGCAGGGACAGCTCGTTTACCGTATCAGCAATCAGCTTCAGAGCAGCAAAGAGCATAAAGAAAAAGATCCAGAGCACTCCTACTAAAGCGAGGACAATTCCTTGTTCAGAAAAAAATTCTACCATTCCTGAATATAAGCCGATTTCCTGCAGATAACCGGTCACAAGACGTTCTGTATAAACGGAAAATGCAAGGCTGAAAAATAAAATAGAAATAAGCGGAAAGTGACTCGTTATGTAAAAATTCTTCATGTAATAGACTCCATTTCAACGGCATTTAACGTTTTAAGTATAGCAGAAATAAATGGAAAAACCTATGTTCTCCGTAAAGAACACAGGTTTTTCGTTTCTTATTCTTTTACAAATGATGAGGCACAAAGTATTCATAGATTTTATTGCTTTGAGTCGGACTTTTGTCTAGGTTCTCTTTTCGGGGCTTATGTGCTTTTTTAAATGCGTCACTGTTGATCCAGTTATGATAGTCCTCCTGGCTCTCCCACTTTGTTAATACCACAGGATAATTGGATTCTTCACCCGGCTGCAGGAACATAAAATCGAGACAACCAGGTACTTCCTTCATTTTTTCAGCACTCTCTGAGAATCGTGCGGCAACGTTCTCCCTGCCTTCCGGGGGAACATGAAGTTCATTCATTACAACGTACATCGTGCAACACCCTCTCTCTACACAAGATACCTTTCATTATAGCGTTTGTGCTGCAGCATGAAAAGCTGATCGCATCCCTGCTTTTTTTTCAGTGCGAAACGTGGTATATTCATTAATAGAGATCAAAAAGGGAGGCACTCATCATATGGATTTATTTCTTATTTTAGCAGTTTGTGTCGTGTTCGTGATGTCTATTTTTACTGCCGGCTATAATGTAAAGTCAAACAAAAACTAATTCGTGCTTCTGCATTTTGCTGGTACGGCTATACAAAACGCTTTCGGAGTAATGTTCTCCGAAAGCGTTTTTTAGTTTCCAGGCTCATCCTGCGGCTAACATTATTTTTGATGTAAAACGGCACTTTCGTCCGCCGGCTCAAGCAGCGACACAAAATTCTGCTGTCGCATCGCTTCATATACTAACACAGCAGCTGTATTTGATAAATTCAGCGACCTGACATGAGACGTCTGCGGAATGACCAGACAGCGGCCTTCAAATCGATTTAAAACTTCTTGCGGGAGCCCCTTTGTTTCCTTGCCGAACACAAAGAAATAGTCCTGGTCTGCATCAGAAAAATCTTTTACAGTATAGCTCACAGCACCGGTTGTCTCAATTGCATAAAACTCGCCGTCCGGATAAGCATACATCAGCTCATCCAGACTGTCGTGATGATGAACAGATACCTTTGGCCAATAGTCGCACCCTGCCCGCTTCAGCATGCGGTCATCCGTGGAGAATCCAAGCGGATGAATCAGATGAAGATGTGCATTCGTTCCTGCACAAGTTCTGGCAATATTCCCCGTGTTTGCCGGGATTTCAGGTTCATGTAATACAACGTGTACGCTCATTCTTACAGCTTCCTCTCTTAACTTTGAACGCGGTCAAGCGCTTCTACAAATTCAATGACATCAGACTCTGATACGTTCTGCCCGATAACCTGATAATAGGATAATCCGTCTGCCGGAGTCTGAAATAAATCAAACTGTCTGACAAACGTATACTGAACACGTTCTTCCGGATCCGGAAGGCTCGTCCACTCCCCTACATACTCGTGAATGGCTAACGGCATACCATCAGCCGGCCTATGAAAATCGCCGGTCCAGTTGCCATCGTTCAAGTAGTCTCTAAGTACTGCCGGATCCAGACCCTGAATCTGCTGATCCTGAATCAGCTCCACGGTGCCTTTTTCCGCATGCTCATAAACTGAAACGATTAAATTATCATCTTGAACTACTTCCTGCAGCTCCCAATTTTCATTTAGCTGCACAGGCTTCAGGACACTTACATTTGTTCCTTCATCCGCTTCACTGAGTGCGGCTTCATCATTAGCGCAAGCAGATAATAACAACAGCATGATAATACCGGTCCACATCTTTTTCATTCTATTCACCGTTTCTTAATTCGACTTTATAAAAACCGTCTCTTTCAGCAGTTCTTCGGAAGATTCAATCGACAACAGCTTTTTTTTCCATTCAAGCCCGCCGGCATATCCAACGAGCGATCCGTTAGATCCAATAACACGATGGCAGGGAACAACAATAGGAAGAGGATTCCGATTATTTGCTCCGCCGACTGCACGCACGGCCTTCGGTGATCCGGTCATTTCTGCTATCTCTTTGTATGATCGAGTCTCTCCATAAGGAATGGTGACAAGCTGTTTCCATACTGCTTTCTGAAAGGCAGTACCAATCAGCTTTATCGGTAGCGTAAAGTGTTTGCGATGATGAAGAAAATAAGCGTCCAGCTCTTTCTCAAGCTGATCCAGCAGCGGATTCGTTCCCTGCTGTGCATCCAATGTCGTGTCCCGATACAGCTGCTTCAGACGTATTGGAGTTTTTTCGGATGAATCAAAATGGATGAGTGAGACACCGTCTTCTTCAGCAGCAGCGCTAAGCGTCATTCCGGCAACAGCTAATTTCCTGTAAATGAGCATATTCAGCTTCCTCCTCTGATATTTGAAAGCCCTGAGCTGCGGATGAGCACCTTCTTCATTTCCTCCGCTGCCTCTTCATCCGTTTCTACTGAATAGACAGCCTCAATACGAGCCATTGTCTCCGGCTCCCTGCATATTTCAGCTGCTGCCCAGGCGGCGGTTGCACGAATAACAGGGCGCGGATCGTGTTCCATACGATCCAGCACTGCCGGGAGAGAAGCGGTCTCTTTATAAACGCCCAGCGCAATCAGTGCGTTTCGCTGAATTGGTTTTTTACCCCGCCATGATCCGGCCATCTGACCATATATACGTTTAAATTCTTTATTCGACATCGTCAAAAGCGGTTCCAATCTAGGCTTTACTTTTTCAGGGTCCGGCTCTAGCTCCGGGTGACGATGCTCGTCAACTCCTTTATTTTCCGGACAAACCGTCTGACAAGTGTCACAGCCGTATAGCCGGTTGCCGATTTTTTTCCGGAACTGTTCAGCAACCATGCCTTTCGTCTGGGTTAGAAAAGCGATACACTTTTGTGAATCCAATTGCCCGCCCTGTACGAGAGCACCTGTCGGACAGGCATCAATACATTTCGTACAGGTTCCGCACTGATCTTCAAGCGGCATATCTTCCTCAATTGCAACAGTTGTTATCATTTCACCAAGGTAAACGTAGGAGCCGAGGTCTGGTGTAATGACAGCACAGTTCTTTCCTGACCATCCAATACCCGCCCGCTCTGCTACTGCTCTGTCTGAGAGTTCTCCTGTATCCACCATGCTTCTGCTTCTGGAACCCGGTGCCTCCTGCTCCAGAAATGCTTCAATCTGGGCCAGTTTCCGCCGGAGTACATGATGATAATCTTCTCCCCAGCTGGCACGGCAGAATAATCCCCGCCTGTCTCCTTTAACTGATTTAGGAGCATCTTTCATTTTAGACGGGTAGGCGATGGCGATGCTGATAATTGTTTTCGCCTGAGGAAGCAGCAGCCGGGGAGTGGTTCTTTCTTCTATCGTTCCGTATTCAAAACCGGATGCGTACCCCGACTCCTGCTGAACGCGGAGCCGCTCCTTTAACGTAACGAACGGGTCAGCCGGTGCAAAACCGATACGATCGACTCCTATGGTCTTACTGAAGGCGGTTAATTTGTCTTTTAAGTTCATGATGCGTCCACCTTTGCTTACGATAGCCGAACGTGTTTTCTCTAAGAAGTCTACTATTCAAAGCGATCATTGTCAAATTTTATGTAAACACAAAAAAAGCAGCCTGCGCTGCTGCATCAATTATTCTGGTACCGGAGGCCGGACTCGAACCGGCACGCCCAGAGGGCATCGCATTTTGAGTGCGACGTGTCTGCCATTCCACCACTCCGGCTTACGAAATATAGTTGGTGCCGAGGGCCGGACTCGAACCGGCACGGTAATTACTTACCGCAGGATTTTAAGTCCTGTGTGTCTGCCAATTCCACCACCCCGGCGCTGTAAAACAGAACTATGTAAGAAAAAATGGAGGCGACAACCGGATTCGAACCGGTGATGGAGGTTTTGCAGACCTCTGCCTTACCACTTGGCTATGCCGCCTCATTACTGGAGCGGGAAACGGGATTCGAACCCGCGACCCCCACCTTGGCAAGGTGGTGCTCTACCACTGAGCTATTCCCGCATATGTGATTAAAAAAATGGCAGGGCTAGCAGGATTCGAACCTGCGAATCACGGAATCAAAATCCGATGCCTTACCGCTTGGCTATAGCCCTAAATATAAAATGGGGCGGCTGATGGGAATTGAACCCACGAATGCCGGAATCACAATCCGGTGCGTTAACCACTTCGCCACAACCGCCGCAGTTAGAAGTGTTTCATGGTGGAGGGGGAGAGATTCGAACTCCCGAACCCGAAGGAGCGGATTTACAGTCCGCCGCGTTTGGCCAACTTCGCTACCCCTCCAATGAAAATGGTGCTGGCCAGAGGACTTGAACCCCCAACCTACTGATTACAAGTCAGTTGCTCTACCAATTGAGCTAGGCCAGCATAAAAAGTGGTGGCTCGGGACGGAATCGAACCGCCGACACACGGATTTT
>NZ_JAATHJ010000040.1 GCF_012034335.1 Alkalicoccus luteus
GGTGGTGTTGGTTTTGTCGCTTACACACAGGTTCGGCGATTTTTTTCTGTTTCCTTCTATAAATTTTTTCTACACATAAAAAAGGGGCTGTCCCGTCGATAATATCGACTTATGGGACAGCCCCTTTCAGAGTGTCGATAAAGTATTTTCAGGTGAATAACGTTGCATCTGTCTGTAATTGGGGACACCCGATTTCCGGAGGGAACGGACTCTCTCTTGCCTCTTGCAGTGCAGTTGAAAGCCAATGGTAAATCGCTTCGTCAGGAGTCAACCAGTTGTCTCCTCCGCCGCATTTTAGTGGCGATGATTGATTACCTTCTGCGTCCTCGGCCGAGCCCCATGGCACGCTCTGCTTTAGAAAGCATCTTTTTCGCTGTCCGGTCTGCCTGATCCGCGCCTTGATCAAGGATTATGTCGAGCTCTTCAGAAGCCATTAATTCTTCATACCGTTTTTGAATCGGTTCTAGAACGGAGACGACAGCTTCAGCAACGTCTTCTTTAAATGGACCATATTCTGAATCACGGTATCGTTCTGTCAGCGATTCGACCGATTCTCCTGAGCAGAGCGAGTAAATCGTGAGCAAATTCGTCACACCCGGTTTTTTCTCGGCGTCCGCATACACGCCGCCCTCCGAATCTGTTACAGCACTGCGCATCTTTTTACGAATCGTATCCGGGTCGTCTAGCATGGAAATGTAGCTTTTCGGCTTCGGGTTGGACTTGCTCATTTTTTTCGTCGGATCGTTCAGACTCATGATTCGTGCCCCGACTTTCGGAATTCGAACTTCCGGAATCGTAAAAATATCATTATAACGGGTGTTAAACCGGTGCGCGAGATCGCGAGTCAGCTCCAGATGCTGCTTTTGGTCTTCCCCTACAGGAACAATATCTGTTCCGTAAAGAAGGATATCAGCTGCCATGAGCGGAGGATAGGTTAAAAGCGCAGAAGAAACTGCCTCTTTGCCGTCAGATTTGTCTTTAAACTGCGTCATTCGTTCGAGTTCCCCGATGTATGCGATGCATTGCATCATCCAGCCCAGCTGCGCGTGAGCCGGCACTTCAGATTGAATAAACAACGTCGATTTATCCTGTGAAATCCCTGAGGCGAGGTACAAGGCAGCAAGACTGCGGATGTTCTTTTTCAGTTCATTTTTCTTTTGAGGAACCGTGATGGCGTGCTGATCAACGATGCAGAAGTAACAGTTGTAATCATCCTGCATGTCTACGAAGTTTTTCATTGCTCCTAAATAATTTCCCAATGTTAACGTACCGCTTGGCTGAATTCCTGAAAAAATGGTTTTCGTCATCGAATCTTCCTTTCCTGTTATGTGTTTTAGACACCAAAAAGGCCCACTCATCCCCGATGCAGGGACGAATGGACCGCGATACCACCCTTATGAACAGTTTTTTCACAAAAACTGCCTCTCATGCCTTCTCCACATACAGCAGAAAAGGTTCTCCTTGGTATCGGGGGAGAAGCCCGGGAGCACCTACTGGATAGACGTTCAGCGTCCGGCTCGAAAGTCCATTCACATCGGCTTCGTCTCCTGCTCTCACCAGTTGCAGTCTCTCTTTGCACGAAGGTTCAATGCTACTTCTCTTTCTCATCGCCTTTTGGTTATCTGTACTTAAGTATATAAAAGCCATTCCTCCGTTGCAAGAGTTTATCCTGATGATATAAAACCGAACATTCCGACTATTAAGGAAACCGTTGCAATCGCGACCGGTTATTGGCACTATAGAATCTGTGAGAGAAACATTTGTTTACGACACAGAGACAGTACAGGGGAGGCAAACATATATGAAGCTGATTTTGAAACTGCTGATCGGTATCGCAGCTGGGATTTTGGTAGGATTATCCGGAATCGACTGGCTAATCCGGTCACTCATAACATTTACAGGAATTTTTGGTGAGTGGATTAATTTTGTCATTCCATTAATCATCCTCTTTTTTATTGGGTCCGGGATAGCAAGCATTGGAAAAGGATCTTCCAAGCTGGTAGGTGCGACTGTCGGTACGGCATATGTGTCGACGATAACGGCAGGAATCATGGCATTTTTTATTGCAGTGGCGATCATGCCTTTTGTCACGAGTGAACGTCAGCCGCCTGAAGAAGGAGCGGCACCTGAAGCATTTTTCAGCTTTGAACTGACACCGTTTATGGATATCCTTACAGCACTTGTGCTAGCTTTCATCTTCGGTATAACGATCGCAGCATTAAAGCTGGATGGATTGAAAACGATATTTGACGAAGGTAAGACCGTAATTGAAAAAGTGATTTATATCGCCATTATCCCAGTACTTCCATTTTATATCGCAGGTATTTTTGCGGATATGGCGGCAGAAGGAACAGTGCTTGAGACCTTACAGGTATTCGGTATCGTGCTTGCTGTTGCGATTGCTACTCACTGGATCTGGATCACGATTCAGTACACGGCCGCAGGCCTCGCAACCGGACAAAATCCGTTTGTACTGATAAAAACGATGCTGCCGGCTTATGTGACAGCGCTTGGAACAATGAGCTCGGCTGCTACTATCCCGGTAACGCTCCGGCAGACGAAGCAGAACCGTGTCAGCGAGGCGGTCGCTAACTTCAGCATTCCGCTGAGTGCGACCATTCATCTATCCGGCAGTGTGATTACGATCGTCAGCTGTGCGGTGGCAGTCATGGCTGTTCTGGATGGATATACAGTACCTGGATTTTTCACCATGCTGCCGGTAATTTTAGCGCTTGGTGTCATCATGGTCGCAGCACCTGGTGTACCCGGCGGAGCAATATTTGCTGCTTTAGGTGTCCTCACGTCTATGCTCGGCTTTTCTGAAGCGGCGATGGGAATGATGATTGCTCTTTACTTTGCTCAGGACAGCTTCGGAACCGGGGCAAACGTTACTGGCGACGGAGCGATCGCTGTGCTCATGGATAAATTTGCGGAGCGGCAGACACCTGAAACTCCTCAGATGGAGGCTCATCGAAAAGCAGAATAGCAGGATACGAAAAGCCGCTGGCCTAATGGTCAGCGGCTTTTCATGCTGTTGAGAAAGTCTTACAACTTACATGTTTATTCGTTTGGTTGTATTTTCCCTCTGCTTACCGAGCCTGTCGTGGGCTTGCCTTCAGCTATTTCTCAGGGTGGCCCCTGTAATGCGTTGATGCCGTTCGCAGATCTGAACGGCACTAAATCTTCAGACTGCGTTGATGCCACAGGCGTCTCCGCCGGACGCATCGGGGAAACAGCTTGGCTTTTTGGAGAACAACGTCACGACAGGCAGACGCGACTGCTTTTTTACTTGTATAATGAATTTTACGAAGTACTGGACCTCGTATTCAACATCGAAACGTCTCATTGGGAAGGTTCTATCTGTATGTAGCCAGATCGTGCATGCATAACAAGGCACGTGAAACGCACTGCCAGCTGCCGACATCGGAGGACCTCGACTCCTGGAGGATCAGAACGAGGCGAAGATCCAGCGCTTCCGACGGAAGAAGGAAGCGGTTAGCTGAGCCCGTTCCCTCCGGAAAGCGAGTGTCCGAAGATATAGGCAGATGCAACGTTATTCACCGAAAATGACTTTATCAACACACAGAGAAGCCGCTGGCCTAATGGTCAGCGGTTTTCCTGTTTAAAGCGGTCAGCTGAAGCTGAAAATAGCGTAGCTGCTCAAAAAATAGACAAGAATCACAAGCGCAGAAGGAAGACTGTACATAGCAGCAGGCTTTTTCCGGTTCACAATCATTACGGCTGCTATTACAAGCGCGTTAAGAATTAAGACACCAACTGCGGCTGCAAGGACAGCGGGCGAGACGACACTAAGCACCGGACCACCGCGGTATACGGCATCGATAATAAAGAGAATCAGCATATTAAAAACATTCGAGCCGAGAATATTGCCAATTGCCATACTGTGATTGGCAAGCTGCACAGATACAATTACCGTAACGAGTTCCGGAAGAGAGGTAGCACCGGCAATAAGAAAAGCGCCGACAAAACTGGAGCTGATCCCGGTAGCCTGTGCGATCATATCTCCTGTGACAGACAGTGCTGAGCCAGCAGCTAGAATGATAGCTGCTGCTACGGCAAAACCGCGCTTGGCATGGCGCAGAGAAATGGCATTATGCTGAGGCTCCGGTTCATCAGCAGAGAGTGGTGTCAAATGAGTGCCGGAACGGGAGATAAAGACCATTCCTGCAATGTACAATCCGACGAGGAGAATCATCTCCAATCCGATTCCAAAAATGCTCCATCCAGGTGGAAATAAGATGACAACTGCCATGCAGGCTGTCATAAAAAAACCGAGAACAGCTGTTGACAGATGGGAGGTATCAGCTGCCTGTAAAATACGTCTCTTTCTGTAAAATAAGTCGACAGCTGCCAGAATGAACAAATTAAACAAGTTCGAACCAAACACGTTACTTACAGCAATATCCGGGTTATCGACCAGCACGGCTGTGATGCTCGTTGTTACTTCCGGCAGAGAAGTAGCACCAGCGAGCAGCAGTACCCCGGCCATCATGCCACCAAGCTTGGTCCGCTCTCCGATTACATCGGCATAAGTAGAGAGTTTGACGGCTGTTACGACGGTTATAAGAGCAGCTGCGACAAACAGAAAATAGATCATAAACGATCCCTCACTTTCTATGATGAGAGCGGGTGAGCACAAAAAAGAAACCTTTTTACACAGCACACCCGCTGTATAAAAAGGTCTCGCGTACGCTTAGCAAAGCGCTCTGCAGACCGAGTGCCAAAGCACTGTCATGACGATCTGCAAACCTGTTGGTCGCTACTCCCCTTTTTAATTAAAGGAATCATAGCATGAAACGAAAAAAACTGCAACGTCTTAATTCGCTGCAGTTGTCTGTTCAGTTAAGGAAGGACCCGCGAGCAGCGTATCAAGCTGGCGCAGTCGGTAGGCTGCCTCGTAATCACTGATGCTGCGGTAATGGTGAAGACCTCCAGGTTCCTCGTCTGCCTCATCGGCAGCAGCCACCACTTCCTGAAGCGGTTCACGGCGGATCGACTGTTCAGGCAGAAAAGAATCGGTATGCAGTAAAACGGCCAGTGAAATTCGCTTTGCATCAGCGGGATCTTCACCAAGTTCAATTAAAATACGGTGGGCGCGTTCAGCACCTTTAATGGCGTGAATGTCATTGCGGCGGTAGAGCTCGTAGTCCCACTCGCCATCACGGTACCACGTGTAATGTCCAATATCATGCAGGAAAGCAGCTTTGACTGCCAGTTCCACATCCGTTTTATATTCCGGTGCCAGACGATACGCATGATAAGCACATGCCACCGCATGAGCGAGTCCGGAACGTTTTACATATTTTTGCACGTCACTATGAGAGAATAAATCAAGCAGTGTTACACGGCTCATCTTACATCGCCTCCTTTAAAAGGGTATTTTTACTATAGTACGGAATGCGCACTCAAAAGTCAATAAGTCTGTTTGTACATTTGCTTTATGGTACCATCAGCATGATTTTTAATGAAATACAGATAAATCATTGGTTGAACCGGGAATTCATAGTATAATTTACCAAACACATACAAATATAATGGTAGAAAGCGGGTTTTACATACATGAAACACTGGAAACTTTACGCGGCTGGAGCCGCACTTGTTGCAGGCGGATTTTCGGGACAGGCATCGGCAGAAGAAGAAAACGGGGAAATGCTGACAGCTTCCGCTCACAATGGAAAAACGATTGTGCTTGCCGAGCGGCAGTGGCCGGACCGTGTCGCACGATACACATTTGATTCAGGCTACCATTTTGACTATCCGGATGCTGTAAGAGGTATTTTTGTAACAGGGCACATAGCTGGTCATCCGACTCGCTTTGATGAACTGATTGAATTGGTGAATGAAACAGATCTCAACTCCATGGTAATTGATGTAAAAGAAGACGACGGCTATATTACTTTCGAGCCGGAAGAAGGGAACGATTACCTGGATGTTTCCCAGCCGATGATCGGGAATCCGGAAGAAATGATGGAAAAGCTCGAGGAGAATGAAATATATCCAATCGCACGAATCGTTGTTTTTAAAGATTCACAGCTGGCAGATGCTCAGCCGGAGCTGTCGTTTATGGATAATGGAAGCGTATGGGCCAATCCTCGCGGGGATAAATTCGTCAATCCATTTCTAGAGGAAGTTTGGGATTATAATTTGGAAGTAGCTCGTATGGCTGCTGAGATGGGCTTTCAGGAAATCCAGTTTGACTATGTCCGCTTCCCGGAAGGATTCGAAACGCGAGATGAGGATCTGGAATATGATACCGGAAATTATACGGACCGGCCTGAAGACGACAACATCAGTGCCAGAGTTGATTCTGTATCCGATTTCGTAGAATATGCGTATGATGAATTGCAGGAATATGACGTAGATGTTTCCGTTGATATATTTGGTTATACAGTAACGGTTGAAAACGCACCCGGGATCGGACAGAATTTTTCACGGATTGCGGAAAATGTAGACATCATTTCTTCCATGCCGTATCCAAGCCACTGGCAGCAGGGGGACTTTGGATTTGATGAAGGGCACCCGGATCTGTATCCGTATGAGCTGATGAACCGCTATTCGCAGGCTGAGAATGAAGTGATGTCCAATCTTGAAGACCCGCCAACTTCACGTCCTTGGCTGCAGGACTTCACAGCCTCTTATCTCGGTTCCGGTAACTATCTGAACTATGGAAAAGATGAAGTAGAAGCTCAGATTCAGGCTATCTATGACAACGAAATTTATGAGTTCCTGCTTTGGAACGCCGGCAACCGTTACTCTGAAGGTGTTGATTATCTGCTCGGTCTTGATCCGGAAGATTTAAATCAAGGTGAACTCGAGGAAGAAGCACAGGAAGAATATGAAGAAGAAAGTGAAGCCCCGGATGAAGAGCTCGATGATGAAGATGAGGACTGGGATGTAGAAGAAGATGAAGACCTTGGTGACGAAAATAACAACGAGTAACAAGTGATGTACATCCGGCCGTTCAGTTCAATACTGAGCGGCTTGTTTGTTTAACAAGCGAATGAATCAGTGAACGAGCGGTGCGACGAGAAATTGATGGCGCAGGGCGGTAAGCTGCGTAAAACAAAGCCTCAGAAGTGCATGTAAGGGGAGAATCGTCTCATCTGCTCTTTTCGTACAGAAGAAACCGTTATATAATAGAAGACAGAAAGTGAAACAGCCGAAGGAGGGGTTTCATGCACTGGTATGAAAAGCTTAATAAGTACTTTCCCGATGAAGAAATGAAATCGAGAGAACACATGGAACTGCTTCTGAAAGAAAAACAGGATATCTACAAAAAAAGCGAAGATGATTATCATGTTATGATGTATGTAGAAATGGAAGATTTTACGTTCATCGACTATTTATTTGTGTCGAAAAAAGCCAGAGGCAAAGGCATTGGCAAAAAGCTGCTTGATAACCTCAAAAAGCGGGAGACGCCAATTATTCTTGAAGTGGAGCCCGTGGACTATGATGACACGGATACAGAAAAGCGTCAGCGTTTTTACCGGCGCGAAGGCTTTCAGCACGCGGAATCCATCGGGTACTCAAGACGCTCACTCGCCACAGGCGAAGTAAATACGATGGAGATTTTATACTGGACGCCTGAAAATGAATCTGAAGAGAGCATTTACAAGAAAATGAAGCATACGTATGAGAATATTCATACGTACAAGGATGTTGAACTTTACGGAGAACCTTATGAGGAAGTAGACAAAGCGCTTGTTTATCGCGAGATTAATAAGGAAGAAGGAAGCGGTAAAGAGCCGGCATCCTGATTTCCTGAAGTATATAGCACACTGACCGCTGTCATAACACGGGAAGGAGTGTTGACCATGAAGGGAACCAAATCCCGGCGTAAGAGCAGAAAGAAGCTTCTTTGGAGAGATCTTCTTAAACGAAAACTGGAAGAAGTAAATAAAATTCCAAAGAAGCAGCCTGTCTCTCAATCCAGGCCGCTCGCATCCTGATTGAGCAAAAAGGAGCCGGTATCTGCCGGTTCTTTTTTTTATTGGTTTTATGGTTTAAGCAGAAAGAACAAGACTATAGAAGAAATTTGATTTTCGCGAAACTTCGCCGTCCAGTCGTGCGTACATAAAGTATCTACGCTGTTTTGATCATTTTTGACATTTATCTAATTGATAACGTTTTTTCGTAACTGAAAATGTGATAAGATGAACGTACTTAACGTTGTACAGCAGGATGCCTGCTGTATATGTAAAATGAAATGAATAGCAGCGGCTGAGCATCGTCTTCATCAGGCGTACTCAGCAATTCATTTAACTTTTTTTCTAAAAGTAGTTTACCGGTTGTACAAAAAGGTTATTAGACATATGTGAGCATATAATCGAGCTTTTGTAATGAGTTTGTACAAGTTTTTTAGAAGCTATTGATAGTTTGTAAACAATGTTGTATAATAATGATTATAATTAATCCTGCACCGGTTTTGGTATACATTATTTCTTGTGAAAGGGGATTCAGCCGTATGGTCACTCTATTTACTTCACCGAGCTGCACGTCCTGCCGAAAGGCTAAAGCATGGTTGGAAGAGCACGATATCCCGTTTGAAGAAAGAAATATATTTTCTGAGCCTTTATCAGTGGAAGAGGTTAAACAGGTTGTACGTATGACAGAGGACGGCACCGATGAAATCATCTCCACCCGTTCTAAAGTGTTTCAGGAGCTCGACGTTGAACTGGATGCTATGCCTCTTCAGGAACTGTTTCAGTTAATCAGCGATCATCCGGGACTGCTACGCCGCCCAATCATTTTAGATGAAAAGCGGATTCAGGTCGGATACAATGAAGCAGAAATCCGCCGTTTTCTTCCTAGAAAAGTTCGTACATTTCAGCTTCAGGAAGCAACGAAGCGCCTTGTAAACGAATAAGCTTTAGAGAGTGATGCTGCTGCTGCGCATCACTTTTTTCCTTATTTACGTGGTAAAAAGCAATACAATCGGAATAAGTTGGAATTTTCTGATTAATAATTTAAGAAAAACAAGCAGAGTTATTTCATTTCAGTGCTGTTTCATCTAGAATAGGGGTAAGCAGATCATGATTGATACTTGATGGTTTCGGGAATAGAATGTTATGTTAATACAACCCAAAGACATCGTCAGCGTATTCTCGCGAAAGGGTGAGACATTTATGGAAATAGAACGCATTAACGACACGACAATCAAGTTTTATATTACGTACAATGACATTGAACGTCGTGGATTCGATAAAGAGGAGATCTGGTACAGCCGCGAACGTGGTGAAGAACTTTTCTTTGAAATGATGAATGAAGTAAGTGACCAGGAGAAATTTGAAATGAACGGACCGCTCTGGGTTCAGGTTCATGCTTTAGATAAAGGACTCGAAGTTATTGTGACCCGCGGCCAGATCAATGACGGTAACGTAAAGCTCGAAATTCCGGTCGAAGATGAAGGGGAGGACAGCGTGGATAAAAACATTGTCGATATGCTCGATCAACAGTTTGCAAACGATGAAGCTAATGAAATCGCTAAAGACCATTCTCTTAACGTCGTCGTCGGGTTCAGAGATTTTGAAGATGTCATTTCGTTAAGCCGGGTGTTTGATGAAGACATTTCTACAAGCCTTTATCATTTTGAAAACACGTATTTTATTTATGTGTCGATCGATGAGTCATACTCAGATGATGAACAGGATAATATGCTGAGCCGCATTCTCGAATACGGATATGAATCTGATACTACCATTCACCGCATTCATGAATATGGTAATCGAATCGCTGATCAAAATGCGCTAAGCGTTATTCGCAGCCAATTTTAACGCAAAGCAGGGGGTATTTGCCCTCTGCTTGTTTTTTTGGTTCGTTGTTGAACGTACGTTCTCATTTATGGTATGCTTACAAAAATTGGAGAGAGGTGAACATCCTGTATACTGCCCGATGCTCAGATCGCTCGTTAATCCACAGTCTGACAGCCTCAAAGCGATGTAAGAAGACGAAGTACTGGTGTCCGGATTGTGACCAGCCTGTTCGATTGAAAACAGGCGTTAAAGTCAGGCCGCACTTTGCTCATATTCACAGCTGCAGTTCAAGTGGCGAAAGCCGCTGGCATCAGGCAGCTAAATTAACGCTTTACAAGCTTTTTTCAGAGCAGCAATTGTTTGTGGCCACGGAGCACTTTCTTCCCCGGGCCGGGAGAAGAGCGGACGTGTATGTAACGTTACATGGCAAACCCTATGTTTTTGAGTGTCAGGCATCTTCTATTTCTCAAGAGGAAATGAATAAACGGAAACAGGATTATGAGCAAGCTGGAGCGGAACTGATCTGGATTCTTATGCCGGTTACCCGAAAAACAGGCGTGCAGAGACAGTCTGTTACGGTCTTAAAACGTGGAGCGCTGTGGCCATCTTCCACCCCTTATTACTGGACGCTTAATCCGCAGTCGAATATCCTTCAGCGCCACTCAGGCTGTTCATCAGACAGCCCTGCTTACTGGACCGAATTTGTACGGTCTTTCCGCATTAAGGATCAAGACCCGGAGTGGTTTATCAGACAGCGAGCGCCAGTTTGCAGAGAGCTCGATTCTGCTGTGCGCACAGGGTGGAGGAGACGTGCACCTTCTCACCGGATGAGACGGTTTAAGCACAGTGATTTGTCAGGCATGCTGCTGCATCAGTTGCTTGCTGATTTCCGGCTGCCGCCCCACGCCTATCCCGCACTTGCCAGAGTGCCGTTCCCGGGAAGCGGAGCTCTATCCGTCGCTCCCGAAATATGGCAGACGCTCTTGCATGTGAGCCTGATCAGACAAAGGGGCAGGTCAGTAACAATTTCAGAAGCCTGTGTGTTGGTTCATCAATCCTGCCAACGCTTTCTGTTGCCGATGGATCGATTTCATCTTCGCTCGATGCTGGTCATTTACTTTAACTTCCTGGAGAAATGGGGAGTGGTTGTAAAGCGTTATCCGGGTGTTTTCATCATTAAACAGCCAATTACGGTCGTTAAGTCCGCAGATCAGCTTTTGATGGATGATCAGTATGTCGCGCTTAAAAGTTCTTTCGTGTATAAAAATAATTGATAATTACTACTATTCATATTACGATGGAATGGGAACACAGACTGATTAGTGGAGGGTACATACTTATGAGTACAACGGAACTGCCGGTGCGGAGCGAAATACCGAAAGAGCGAACGTGGGATCTTGAGGACATTTATGCGACTGACGAGAAATGGGAAGCTGATTTTGAACAGCTGAAACAGGAGCTTCCTCAAATCGCAGCGTACCAAGGTAAACTTGCTGAATCAGGCAGCATGCTGTTTAAGGCTCTGCAAAAAGAGGATGAGCTGTCCATCAGATTGGGCAGGCTGTTTGTCTATGCACGGATGCGCTACGATGAGGACACGACTAACGCTCATTATCAAGGACTGAATGAAAAAGCGCGTCAGCTGCTCGTTCAGTTCGGGCAGCAGTCTTCCTACATCACCCCGGAAATTCTGGCGATGCCGGAAGAAAAACTGAAGCAGTTTTTGCGGGATGAGCCGGAACTAAAGCTTTATGAACACGCTTTAGAGCGACTGAATAAAAAAAGGCCGCACGTGCTGACGGAGAAGGAAGAGGCTCTGATGGCCCGTTTCAGCGATGTATCAGGGGCCTCATCTAATACGTTCAGCATGCTTAATAATGCAGATCTGCGCTTTCCTGAAGTGGAAGACGAAGAAGGTAATATGGTCGAAGTGACGCAGGGACGATTTGTCGGTATGCTGCAGAGTCAGGACCGCCGCGTGAGACGTGATGCCTTCCATGCTATGTACAGCACGTATAAGAAATTTCATCACACGTTTGCCAGCACGCTGAGCGGTGAAGTAAAAAAGCATCTTCTTTCCGCAGACGTGCGTAAGTATGAGAATGCCAGACAAGCTGCCCTGGCAGCGAATCATATCCCGGAAGTGGTATACGATCAGCTAGTTGATACGATCAACAAAAACCTGCCGCTGCTCCACCGCTATGTTGCGGTCCGGAAAAAAGTGCTGGAATTGGAAGAAATGCATATGTATGATCTGTATACGCCGATGATCCAGGATGTTGATTTTTCTGTTTCATACGATGAAGCGAAAGAACTGATGGTTAACGGTCTCGGAGCGATGGGTGAGGAGTACCGGAAAATTGTAGAAGAAGGATTAAATAATCGCTGGGTCGATGTAGAAGAAAGCAAAGGCAAGCGCAGCGGTGCATATTCATCGGGAACATATGGTACAAAGCCGTATATATTAATGAACTGGCAGAATGATATTAACAACCTGTTTACACTGGCGCACGAATTTGGTCATTCTGTTCACAGCTATTATACGCGTAAGCATCAGCCTTACCCTTATGCGAATTACTCTATTTTTGTTGCGGAAGTAGCTTCCACGACAAATGAAGCACTGTTGAACCGCTATTTGCTCGATAGAGAAACGGATACACGGCGCCGCCTGTATTTGCTGAACAACTTTCTGGAAGGGTTCCGTGCGACAGTATTCCGTCAGACGATGTTTGCAGAGTTTGAACAGCTGATTCATGAAAAAGCGGAGGCCGGAACACCGCTCACAGCTGATCTGTTAAATAACTTGTATTACGACTTAAACATCAAGTATTTCGGAGATGAGCTTGTCATTGATGAGGACATCACCTTTGAATGGCAGCGAATTCCTCATTTCTATATGAATTTCTATGTTTATCAGTATGCGACTGGCTACAGCGCAGCAACAGCGCTTGCCCAGCAAATTCTGGATGAGGGAGAGCCGGCTGTCAAGCGGTTCACCGATTTCCTTAAAGCAGGCAATTCCGATTATCCGATTGATGTGCTGAAGCATGCGGGAGTTGACATGACGTCTGCAGAACCGATTCAGCAGGCTCTGGACGTATTTGAATCCGTGCTGGATGAATTTGAAGAGCAGCTGAAGTCACTTTAAGCTTTTATAACCTTACTAAAACGAACCGCCCTGAGCTTTCCCGGGGCGGTTCGTTATGCTTATATACGCAGTATTTTTCATCAGGACATAGCCGCTACTGAACGCCAGATTGAACCGTGCTTCGTCGGAATTTCTTCCACTTTTTGCTGAAGCTGCAGTTTTTTCATCTCACGGTGTGCTTCTTCCTGCTTCATATCATAGACGACGGCAATCTCCTTCGTGGCTACAAGAGAATAAAAGGCTACAAACTCTTCAAGCGGAATCGGAGGACATTTCTCCAGCTTCTCTCCGGACATCTCCCGAAGCAGATCTTCGTAGATCTCATATCGGTAAGCCCCTTCGACTTTCAGGCCGGGTTCATCGATATCTTCATTAAAAAATACAATCGTCGGCGTCGAGCGAATGTCCATTTCTTCCGCTGTTTTCCGATCATTATCGAGTGCTTTTTTCGTCGTGTCAGAATGAAGATCGCGGACAAACTCGTCAACATCCATGCCTGAAACGCGCATAGCACAATCGATCAGCACCTGCTGGTCGGCGATGTTTTCTTTATGCAGAAAAAGTGCTTCACGGACACGTCTGAGGTATTTGGCCCCGATCACTTTTCCTTGAAGACCGGCTGCTTTTATCGCAGCCATTGCATCATACGGAGCCGGAGCCGGATTTTTATACCAGACGTCTCCATCACAAGGCATGCCGGTTCTGCAGCCTGTTTCGTTATACGCCTGCGCCATTTCTTTCATAAGAGAACGGTGCTTGGACCCGCACGAGGAGTGCAGCGGCTCAAGATTGTTGGCAAGCACTAAATTGAGCTTTAAATACCTGCCGTACTCCATTTTTAACTTTTTAATCGCAGGCTCAAGTGCCCAGCATTCCGGACAAAGCGGATCAATAAATACATACAGTTCCATGCTGGCAGCGCTGCTGCCGTTTTCGTAAATGGAAGATAGTTCCTTTGGACAGCATTGTCCTGACTCTTCTTCACATACAAACGTTTTGTTTTTTGTAGTCATGAATGATCCCCCCTGGATGAAGCATCCACTGTGTTTACCATATGGCGGGCGGTCTGCTGAAGTCGCTCAAACATGTAAGAGCGCAGAGGTTCTTCGACGTCAGCTTCAACCAGCGCCTGTCCCATGCAGGATAGCCAGGCATCGGCACGCTCAGGTGTGATGGCAAACGGCATGTGTCTGGCTCTCAGCATCGGGTGTCCGTGCTCCTCTGTATAAAGGGCAGGGCCGCCAAAAAACTGTGTCAGAAACTGTTTCTGCTTCCGGCGTGTTTCTGTGAGGTTATCCGGGAAAATGTCTTTCAGTTCCGGATGCTCAGCAACATGACCATAAAATATATCAATTATTCGATGAAGACGTTCTTCACCGATTGCCTCAAAGGCACTATTAGCTTGATTCATGGTAAAACCCTCTTTATCGAACGTATCGTTATTGTAGCAGGGCTTCCGAATTCCGGCAACAAATGTGAACTATTTATGACAATTCCAGAAGGAAGCGCTGCCCCGACTGCTTATATTAACGTGCTAACGCAGGAGGTGCAAGCAATACGACATAAAAAACCAGCATCTTCTGCCGAAGTGGGCAGAGATGCTGGTCAATGTTAAGCGTGGCTGCTGCCTGAGCGGTAGCTGGCCATTACTTTTGGAACGTATGCCTGCGTTTCACGAAACGGAGGAATACCACCGTATTTATCTACGTTTCCTGGTCCTGCATTATAGGCGGCGAGGGCCAGTGATTCATTACCGTCGTACCGGCGCAGCATGTCGCGCAGGTAGCGGGTTCCGCCATCAATGTTCTGCTCCGGATCAAAGCTGTCCGCTACGCCGAGGGAACGGGCTGTGGCGGGCATCAGCTGCATAAGTCCGCGGGCCCCTGCATGACTGACAGCGTCCGTTTTGTAATTAGACTCGTGCTTTATGACGGCGTGAATCAAGGCTGAATTCACACCGTGCTTATCGGCTGCTTTTTGAATCAGGCTGTCAATGCCTGTGTTTTGTGAAGATTGCGATGAAACAGCAGGCTGTTGAACCGGAAGCGCGGGCGAGCCAGCCGCAAGCTGCTGCATGGCACCTGATCGTTCTCGAGCGAGCTCTTCAAACGATTTAAACATTTCCTCTTGCAGCATAGCTTGAAACTGGCCGGAAGCGGCAGACGATTCAGTCGGCGGAAAAATACGGCGGGAAAACATGTCATTAACGATCGGCGGCAGAAACATCGTGCAGTCATCTCCTTTTCTTATCAGAGCTGCTCATAAGCGGCCCGGTAAAACCTTCTTATTTTATTATCGGGTGTATTCCAGGAAAGTTTCCATTCAACCAGAAAATTTTCAAAAAAAAGTTTGCCTTCTTCGTAGCTGGCAGCTTCAAACTCGAGCTCATAATCGGTTGTACCCGCGTACATAGACTTATCGAATACGAGAAGTCCTTCCGGGATTCTCTTTTCGGTCCGGTCCGTAACGAGACTTCCGAGCCATTTCAGCGAGGGTTCAAACCCGAGAAATGAGCAGAGCTGTTCAGCGGTCTCACCTTCCGGAAGCTGACCGGACTGCTTAAGCGCCTCAAACGCTTCTGCGCTCACCTGCTGATTCGTTTCAAGCAGACCTTTTCCGGAAGGCTGCTTAAGGGTAAACTCAAGACTGCCGGTTTTGACTCGGATACGCAGAGCAGCCCCGGCCTCCCGCAATGCCATATCTGCAGTCTCAAAGTAGTGATTTTCCTGACGAAACGGCTTCGGCATTTGATAATACTTGATCATCTTTTCGTACGTGGCTTTTGTCAAAAGCTGCTTAAATTCAATTTCCATTTCCTGAGGCATGTTTCCTCTCCTTTGTTCGAGACTGATTCTTCTATTATTTCACAGAGGAATGGCCCGGGCAATGAGTCAAAGGACGATTCGGCAGTCTGTTTCTTCGTTTACAAATAGGGGAATAACAGATAATATGGAAAGCGGAAAACGATTGGCAGAAGGAGCGGACGCATGATTATTGTTAAGACTATTCAAGAAGAAAAATCAAACCTGATAGCAAAAGGGGACGTGACGCTCCCATTTCAAGGACTGGAGCCGGAAGGACGCATGCTCGTCGACTCAGATGGAGCAGCATTTGTTTATCTGCTCGCTCACGGTGAAGAATTTATTCATCTGCGCTTTGAAGAGTCTACGTGGCAGGAGCTGCATACATACCGGACCTCCGCAAAGCCCCTGTTCGTCCAGACAGTGCTGAAACCTGTTGAGCTGACAGCGTTCTGGGATGAGCTCGATTTTCTGCTGGACAATATTAAAGGCAATCAGAACTACGGGAAGGAATTCGTCGAAAAAGCGGACGAAATCTTTGAGCTGAACAGCGGGGAGGACTGATCGCAATGATGGACTGGGATGTGCTGCTCACACCGTATAAACAAGCGGTGGAAGAGTTGAAAATTAAGCTGAAGGGAATCCGGGATCAGTATCAGCTGACATCCAAGCATACACCAATTGAATTTGTAACCGGACGTGTAAAGCCGGTCTCCAGCATCCTGGAAAAAGCCAAACGGAAAAACATTCCCTTAAACCGTCTTGAAGAAGATATGCAGGACCTCGCCGGCGTGCGCATCATGTGCCAGTTTGTCGGTGACATTGATACGATCGTAGAGCTTATTAAAGCACGCACTGATTTTTCGATTGTAGAGCAGCGGGATTATATTAAGAATAAAAAAAGGAGCGGTTACCGCTCTTATCATATGATTTTAAAATATCCGGTTCAGACGATCGAGGGCGGCGAAAAAAATACGCTTGTCGAACTGCAGATCCGAACACTTGCCATGAACTTCTGGGCAACGATTGAACACTCGCTGCAATATAAATATGCCGGTAAAATACCGGACGAAATAGAGCAAAGGCTTGTTAAGGCGGCGGAGGCCGCTTTCCAGCTCGATGAAGAGATGTCAAAAATCCGCGGTGAGGTGCAGGAGGCACAGAAGATCATGACAAAACAGCAGGAAGCCTCACGCCGAAAACCATAGGGAAAGGCGGTACGCCATGAATTTTAACGTTCGCTCACGCGGTGACCATTCTTCCAATGTACTTACTCAGCAAGTGAAAACCTATCTGGAAGAATTCGGGCTCGTCTATCATGAGGAAGAACCGGAAATTGTCATCTCCATCGGCGGTGACGGCACGCTGCTGGAAGCCTTTCACCAGTATGCTCACCGGCTTGATTCGACGAGCTTTGTCGGCGTTCACACGGGTCACCTGGGCTTTTATGCAGACTGGCAGCCGGATGAGATTGAAAAGCTAGTGATCCATATCGCGAAGACACCGTTTAAAATCGTTGAATATCCCCTGTTGGAGGTGCTGATCCGTCACACCAACGATTTGGAGAATGAACGCTACTTGGCTTTAAACGAATGTACGGTAAAAAGTATGGAAGGTTCACTTGTGATGGATATTGAGATAAAAGGAGACCACTTTGAAACGTTTCGTGGAGACGGTCTCTGCATGTCAACTCCATCCGGAAGCACAGCTTATAATAAAGCGCTCGGCGGCGCGATTCTGCACCCGTCGCTTGCATCGATTCAGCTGTCGGAAATGGCGTCGATCAATAACCGAGTATACCGTACAATCGGATCACCTGTCGTCCTGCCGGAGCACCATACATGTCTCTTAAAGCCTAAAAACGACGTGGATTTCCAAGTGACAGTTGATCATTTGACTCTCGTTCAAAAAAAAGTTAAATCGATTCAGGTACGGGTTGCTGATGAGAAGGTCCGCTTTGCCCGCTTCAGACCGTTCCCATTTTGGAAAAGGGTAAAGGAGTCGTTCATTTAATGACAGATACTATTCACATCGCGTGGCATGCGTCCCGGTCAACTACCGGGATGTCGCTGCGCGATTTTCTTCGTGTCGAAAAACAAATGTCGCGAAAGCTGCTTGCTGAAGTGAAGTACGAAGGAGGAGAGCTGCTTGTAAACGGAAATACAGCTGACGTCCGATACAGACTGGCAGAAGGAGATCAGATCGAGGTCGTCTTTCCGCCGGAGAAAACGAGTGCAAACATTGTACCGGTGAAAAAGCCGTTAACGATCGTGTATGAGGATGATCATGTGCTGCTGCTTGAGAAGCCTGCCGGCTGTCCGGTGCTTCCGATGTCAGACCGGCTGAAGCCATCACTTGCGGGAGCTGTGCTCGCTTACTATCAAACGATCAGCTGGCCGGCGACAGTGCATATTGTGACAAGACTTGATAAAGATACCACCGGCCTTGTGCTGATCGCAAAGCATCGCTATGCACACAGCCTCCTTACAGCTGCTCAGCAGAATGGAAGCGTTTATCGAGAGTATGAAGCCGTAGTGCGCGGCTCATTTTCCTGGGAAGCTGTCTCGATTCATGCTCCGATCGGCCGCCGTGCCGGAAGTATAGTTGAACAGAAGGTGTCGAAGCACGGGAAGCGGGCAGTAACACACGCTGCTTGCCTGACACGCTCTGAAGAAGAGAGCCGGCTGGCTGTTCGAATTGAAACAGGGCGCACGCATCAGATTCGCGTGCACCTTGCATGGCTCGGCTATCCGCTGGCCGGCGAATCGCTTTATGCTGCTGCAGATAAAAGGCCTGCACACGCGCTGCAGGCCAGAAAAATTGTGTTTCCTCATCCTTATACGGAGCAAATAATTGCTTTTGAGGCAGAAAATCCTCTCGATTAATCATGTGTCCTTTTTAAAGCTCGTCACGAAAACGTGCGAAACTTTTCGTCGACCCGCGGCATCGTGGACGCGACTGAGATTGTTTCCATCTCTGGATAGCGGAGAGCTGTCAGCCTGCCTCCGAATACACAGCCGGTGTCGATATTTACAGTTCGTCCTACGAACCTGGGCGCTTCCACCGGCGTGTGCCCATACACAATCCAGGCATTGCCCTGAGGATAAATGGATGCCCAGTCTCTGCGCTCCGGTCTGCCGTACTCATCGAATTTACCGGTCGTATCACCATAAAGCACAAATGATTTTATTCGTTTTCCTTCCAGTCTTATATCCTCATGGCGGATCCCGGCATGCGCCGCAACAAGTTTTCCGTTATCCAGCACCACATACAGCGGTGCTTCTTCGTATAGCTTCATAAACGAAGTGCGTATGGCCTGCTGCTGACGACCTGGCAAAGCTGCAAACTCGGCAGTTGTCGTTTCCAGTCCGTGCAGAATCTTCACATTGCGCCCTAAAAACCATCTGTATAATTTATCGCAGTGATTACCTGGAACATATACATGTCCCTGAGACACATATCCAGTTACATCATTTATCACCCCGAGCGAATCTGGTCCTCTGTCAGTCAGATCACCGATGAATACGAGCGTTCGGCCATCCGGATGTGAAGCAGTGCCGTTTTTGATTTTGTAGCCGAGCTTTTCAATCAGGCTGTGCATTTCCAGCCGGCAGCCATGAATATCTCCTACAAGATCGTACATTGAGCCAACAGCTCCTTTCCAGCTGTCATTATAGCATGAAAGAATTGACGGCAGGGAGGCAGTACGATAAAATTAGGACCAGATACTAACAGCTGTACAAATCGAGGAGGAAAATCATCATGCAGATCGATCTTTCAAACAGAACGTACGTCGTGATGGGCGTAGCAAATAAACGAAGCATCGCCTGGGGAATTGCCAGAGCATTGGACCAGGCTGGGGCATCTCTCGTATTTACATATGTGGGGGAACGATTTGAGAAAACAGTTCAGGATCTGGCAGATACGCTGAATGGAGATCATTACGTACTGCCTTGCGACGTAACAAGCGATGAGGATCTGGAGAAGGCGTTTAACACAATCGGTGAAAAATCCGGAACGATTCACGGGATTGCTCATTGTGTTGCGTTCGCGAATAAAGACGAGCTTGAAGGCGAGTACCTGAATACGACTCGTGATGGATTTCTGCTTGCCCAGAATATCAGCGCGTATTCACTCACTGCAGCTGCAAAGGCTGCCAGACCATTTCTTGCGGATGACGCGAGCATTGTGACCTTAACGTACCTCGGCGGGGAGCGGTACGTGAAAAACTACAACGTGATGGGTGTTGCAAAAGCCAGCCTGGATGCCAGTGTGAAATATCTGGCACATGATCTTGGAAAAGACGGTGTTCGAGTAAACGCTATTTCAGCTGGGCCGATTCGCACGCTTTCAGCAAAAGGAATCGGCGGATTCAACGAAGTATTGAAAGAAATGGAAGAGCATGCACCGCTAAAACGAACCGTTTCACAGGAGGAGGTTGGCAGCACGGCCTTATTCCTCATGAGCGGACTTGCGTCGGGTATCACCGGAGAAATGCTGCACGTCGACGGAGGCTATCACACCATCGGTTTAAAATAACCTCGTGAAATCAACCTGAATCATTGAAGGCAGAACCGCTCTGATCCATTATCAGAGCGGTTTTTTGCCGTTCAGAAACTCAATCAGGTTTCTTTTTAAAGAATCCTGGGAATACGAAAGTAAGGAGAAGGGGTGATATCATGGGTTATATTCCACTTGTACGGGATGAACAGCCGATGAATTACGCAGCAAGACAGGTTCTCCAGAAGCCGCAGCAGTTAACGGTGGATGGCATTCCGAGAGTAGCATTTCAGGACGTCATGGAACATCGCAATCCATACAGCAGTTACTTTCACCGCTATGAGCGTATTGCAGCACACAAGCTCCGGGCAAATGCTGTTAAGCATCCGGTGCAGGATGAGAAGGCTCAAACATTAAAAGAACGAAAATTAGAAGCTGCGAGACGGCACGAAGCGGAGCTGCTTCATAAGGGAACCACATTCGATGCATCTGTTTAACAGCAACAGGATAGAAACGAGAAGAGGCTTCAGTGAGCATTTTACATGCCCGCTGAAGCCTTTTCTTACTTATAGTGCAGTGCGTTTTCTCCCGCGAAACCGCCTCGTAAACAAAAACAGTGCGACGACTGCCGTCAGGCTGATTGCTAAAAACAAGTTGGAATACAGAGCAAGACCATCATAGATTGCAACAGGGTTCAGCCTTAACGAAGTTTCCTGCAAATCGAGGAATGCTCCGAAAATAGCACTTGAAACAGCACCCGAAAGGAAGTTCATCAAGTTAAACATGCCGATGCCGACCCCGGTTTTTTCTTTCGGCACGAGTTCCGTTAATAAATTAGCTGTTGAGCTTTGTATCAAAGGAAAGGCTACATATTGGACGAGAATACAGAGTGCCAGCAGAAAGGGCGGAATTCCGATGAAGATGGAAATCAGCAGGCTGCCAGTGATGGCAAGCAGAAAAGCAAGCTGCAGAACTGGATAGCTGCCCCTGGATTCCACGAGCCGTCCTCCGCGCTGACCGATTACGGCAGCACCGAGTGCTCCGGGAAAGAGAAGCAATCCGATTTCGATTGTAGAAAGCCCGTAAACGGCTCTTGCCATAATCGGGACGATGAAGATCATACCGAACATGACGCTGGTTCCTAGAAAACTGGTCATCACCGCTGTCGTATAGTATTTATCTTTCAGCATCGCCGGGTCAATAAACGGAGCCGGATGCTTACGGATATGCAGGACAAATACCAGCATGGCTGCTGCGAAAAATCCGAGCCCTGTCAGGCTGAACGCCGTGATAAAAAACAAAAGCCCTGCTACTGCTGAGGCGATCAGCAGTGCACCAATGACATCGATACGCCCTGGACGGACTTCCTCATCTGGAATCCATTTTCTTAAAAACGGGAGCGTAATGAGCGAGAGAATGGACAGGATGAACAAGTAGCGCCAGTCGAAAGCACCACCGATTAATCCACCGGTAATCGGACCAAGTCCGGAAGCAAAAGCGACGGTAGCGGAGACAGTGCCAAAAACCCGTCCGCGTTCTTTCGGCATAAATCTTGCCGGAATAATAAAGGCCAGGGCCGGGATCGTAGCACCGCCGGTTGCCTGTAAAATTCGTGCAGCAAGCAGCATGGCATAGTTTTGCGAAAACAGACCTAGTGTCGCACCGGCAGCAAACAAAATAATTCCGACTGTTAAAATACGCTTGATCGGATACATGTCAGCGAGCTTGCCGTACATCAGTGCTCCGACTGCAAATACAAGAATGTAGCCGGTCATCACCCAGGTCACCTGAGACGGCAATAGCTGAAAATCTTCCGCAATATCTGGTATGGCTACGTTGAACATTGTTCCATTCATAACGGTGAATGTTAAAATAACACAGAGCATGACAACGAGCCGGGTTTTTTGGCTGCGCGTCAGCTCTGCGGGTGTTTTATCTGACATAAAGGGGTCCTCCAACAGTCAAAATTACAGACTGTGTAATTAATGCGTAAGGTTTGTATAAACAGGGTATAGAAATTCGAACAGGATAATTATTTCGAGTCTGAAAACAATCACGTTCATATCTTACGTCTGAAGTGAGAACCTGTCAATCAATCAAATGAGGGAGTGTCGATTATGACTAAGAAAATTGCTGCATTTTGTGGAAGTCTGCGTAAAGAATCATTCAATAAACAAGTACTGGATACGATGGTGCAGCTTGCACCCGACAACTTTGATGTTTCGGTTTTATCAATTGAGGAAATTCCGCTTTACAACGCGGATATTGAAGCAGAGGGTGTGCCTGCCCCTGTGCAGTCGTTTAAGGATCAGCTGAAAGCAGCAGATGGTATCTGGATCGTAACGCCGGAATATTCGGCCAGCATGCCTGGTGTTCTGAAAAATGTGCTGGACTGGGCCGGGAGCATGACAGTGGAAAATGCGCTGGATCAAAAGCCAGTATTGATCGCCGGAGCTTCCCCGACACAGCAGGGCACCGCTTTTGCACAGGCTCATTTACGGCAGACGCTGGCAGCGTGTAATGCCTATCCGATGCAGCAGCCGCAGCTATACATCGGCGGAGTGCCAAATAAGCTGAGCGGCGGTAAAGTGGAGGATGAGAAAACAAATGAGTTCCTTGAAAAAGCAATGAACGATTTCGACACTTGGATGGAAACGTTAAGTAAATAAGAAGAGGGTTGCAGAACGGACGTTCGTGATGTAAGCTGTTCAGGGAAAGAATAAGTTAAAGAGGTGGCTGATCAGTCATGGAGGTGCTTGATTGGAGCTATGGCCGCAGATATCAGATAAAGGCCGTGTTTTCCAAATTCTCGAATTCAACTGTCATTTTTCGCTCTTTCCCTGCCTATTATTTTATTTATACGGTTCGCTGGTCCGAGGAAGATCCTGTTGTCACGAGGGAGGACCTCGTAGAAATGGAGAAAATACTGAATGACATGCTGGGTTTGCTTGAAAACTATGAGAACCGTCGGGCTATTCAGTTAAGATAGAACGTGCCGATTAAAAACCCAATTAAAAATGTAACAAAAAACATCGTTATTCCGGCAAAGACGACGACGATCGTCTTCTGTTTGGTAGTTAATTCCGCAAATTTATTCAGCAATGAACGTTACCTGCCTTTCTGTCTTTTGCATGGCAGCGCGCTGCCAGCCGGCAGACGCGCTTTTTTTATACTTGCTTCCGTTACCAGTTTACCGGCCTGCTGTGTGCCGACGCAAGCTTCTTTCACCTCAAAAGGAGTTATCCTTTGTTTTCCAACCTGGTTTCGGCTAAGATAGAGACCGGATATAAATTACGGAGGTGGAACGATGTCCTCTTATTCAGATAAAGAAAAATACATTATTGAATCATTTCAGCAGGATGAGCTGATGATGGCGCATGTCTTTTCTCAGTGGTGCGTGAATAATGGACTCGATCCTGTACAGGTATATAAAGAAGCTTACGGCACAGCTGACAGCAGCGTGTTAAACCAGGCTGTCGAGCTGACGGTTTCAAAAGAAGAGGCCGGCGATATTTCTACCTCCACTCTTTTAAACGTATTAAGCCTTTATAACAATGATGCTCTGGCAGAGCGGGTAGTTTATTATGATAATCAGAAAGGATCGAAGTAAACATGAAAAAATCACTCTTAATAGTCACGGCCTCTGCAGCAGTACTCGCTGCGTGCGGCGCCGATGAAAGCAACAATAATGCAACAGGCGGGAGCGAAGCCGGAGACGAAGATGTCTTTGAGGTAGCCGTCATTCCCTCACAATCAATCGGCGAAATGGAAGAAGGACTGAACCTGCTGGAAGAGCATCTGGCAGAAACGTTGGAAGAAGACATCGAAGTGACGCACTATCCGAGCTACAATGCGGTGGTAGAAGCGATTAACTTCGGACACGTCGATCTGGCTTACTTTGGCCCGGTAACGTACTTAATTGCGTTTGAACAAAGCGGAGCTGAAGCCATTCTGACACAGACGATTGACGGGGATCCATATTATTACTCTTATATCATTACGCAGCCTGACGCACCTTGGGATGATCTGGATGAACTGCTTGCCGACGTAGACGATATTCAGTTTGCGTTTGGAAGCCAGTCCTCTACTTCCGGATTCGCCATTCCCGCCTATGAGTTGCTGCAGCAGGGAGTATATGAGAGTGAAAGCACATATGAGTTCGAAAGCGTACAGTTTACTGGTTCTCACGATATAACAGCTGATGCGGTGGCTAACGGTTCCGTTGATGCAGGGGCGATTGACAGTGCTATTTTTCAGGCTCTGATCAATGATGGACTAATTGATGAAGACGATTATAAGATCATTTGGGAATCCCAGCAGCTTTATCAGTATCCTTGGGCAGTTCCTGACGGCACGAGCGATGAACGCATCAGCGATATTCAGGAAGCATTTATGGCTGTTGATGATGAGCGGATTCTGCAAATTTTTGGCGGTGCAGACGCATTTGTTGAAGCTTCACCGGATGAATATGAAGTAGTACTCGAAGCAGCAAGAGCATTTGACCTGCTTGAGCCGGAGGAAGAAGATGAGGAGAATGACAACGGCGCTGACGAGGCTGAAAACGAATAAAGGAAGGTAGCCGATGGTTTGGTTTCGTAAACGCATGCTCATATATGCGGGGATTCTCCTCGTACTGCTAATATTAAGCGGAAGAGGCTCGGATTTTTCCATAACCGGCCTCTTTCAGCTTGGAAACACGTGGGAAATGCTCACGGATCGGTTTTTTCCTCCGCGCTGGGATCTTGTTCCCTACTTACTCCAGCAATCCTTAATCACAATGTCAATCGCGTTTTTTGGAACACTGACTGCGCTGCTGGTTGCCCTCCCATTAAGCTTTCTGGCGGCAGAAAATACGTCAGGATCGGCACCTGGATTTTATTTAGTGCGCTCCTTGCTCAGCGTGTTCAGATCCGTACCGGAGATCGTTTTTGGGCTGATATTTGTTGTCTCTTTGGGCCTTGGTCCTTTTGCCGCTCTGCTGGCTATTTTTTTGCACAACGTTTCGGTGCTCGGCAAGCTGATCGCAGAACTTGTTGAGTCTTCCGACAAAGGACCTCAGGAAGCAATGAGTTCAGTCGGAGCCGGGCGAAGAACCGGACAGTTATTTTCGATCATTCCGCAAATATGGCCGAATGTGCTGTCCCACTATTTTTACCGGTTTGAAGTAGCGATCCGTACGTCACTCGTTCTTGGAATGATCGGCGGCGGGGGACTAGGTCAGAGTCTCATGAATTATTATAACAGCCTCGCCTACACGTCGATGGCAACCGCCATTATCATTATTATGGTGCTTGTAATCATCGTTGACGTCAGCGGCGGTATTGTTCGCAAGCGGGTGATTTGAGGGGATGGAAAACTATGCTGGATTTTAATAACGTTACTGTCCGCTATGATGAAGCAGAGGATCCCGCAGTGGACGGGCTGACGATGCAAATTGCCAAAGGTGAGTTTGTCTGCGTGCTTGGCCGAAGCGGGGCAGGCAAGTCAACGTTTATCCGCACGATCAACGGGCTTCAGCCGCTTACGGGCGGTTCAGTTACAGCACTTGGCTATGAGCTTGGGGGCCTTGATCAAAAGAAGCTGCGTCAGCTTCGGTCTGAGATCGGCATGATTTTCCAACACTTCTCGTTGATTCCAAGAATGACCGTCCGACAGAATGTGTATACGGGGAGGTTCGGCAAACGAAGTTCCTACCGTAACTACCTTGGACTTTTTACAGAAGAAGAAAAGCAGCTCACAAGCTATTTTCTGGAGGAAGTTGGACTGCTTCCTTACGCTGACCGCCGTGTAGAGAGGCTCAGCGGAGGTCAGAAGCAACGAGTAGGCATTGCGCGTGCCATGGTTCAGGAACCATCCATTCTATTAGGAGATGAACCAGTCGCCAGTCTGGACCCGACGACATCCGATCATATTTTCCAATTGCTCCGACAGCTTCACGAGGAACGAGAACTGACGACTGTAATCAATGTTCATGATGTCGAGCTGGCGAAAAAATATGCATCAAGGATCATTGGTTTGAAGCAGGGCCGGCTCGTATTTGACGGATCACCGGATGATATGTCTAAAGCCGATCTCGATGATATTTATGAATAGATGGACGTTGAAACAGTGATACACCTGTTCATGCAGAATAGAAAGCAAATGCACACGTTTAAAAAGTAACATGACGATGATGCGACTCAGTTTTATAAATGCATTAAACGTCCTCTTCCGGAAAGAGGGCGTTTTTGTTGTTAAAAGCGTGATCGTTCACGACCTGCCTGATCAGGAGACTGTGCTGAAAAAGTCTTTAACAGCAGAAATTTCGGCAAACGCTGCGTCATATTTGTAGTTCCGCTTCCATTTGAATTGTCGTATACTGAATAGTAGCATAATTAGATCTGGCGATGGGGGTGAATGGATGGAAGAAATGAGAAGGCTTTTTTTGAAGCAGGCAACAAAAAGCTATTTAATTGGTTCATCTGCAGCGCTTTTTTGTGCAGTAAGCCTGATCATCTTCCATACATCCGGGTTGGCAGGAAGTGAACTCTTAGTTCTTTTCCTCATTCTTTCGGTTTCACTTCCCATCATGCTTAGTGCAGAATACCTTTCGTTTAAACGTCACACAAAATCCCTAAGGAAATTAGTGCCTGCTTCTCCATCCGCAGAATGGCAGGCTGCTGTCAGGGAAACGATGCAGTATCCTGTTTCATCTGTAAAGCGGGTAATGGGTCCGCATTTCATCGGCATAAGTCTTCCTGCTTCAGCGCTAACGCTGATGGCAATCATGATCGACCTGCTTTCCTTTTCACCCGTTTACATCCTGTTTGCGACAGCTGCAGGATTATTAGTTACTGGGCTGCATGCAATGATTGAGTTTTATTTAATTTACAGGCCGAGTATCAATATGGCTGCTGTTTTAAATGAAGAAGCACCTGAGAATCTGATTGGTCTTCGTGAGCGGTCTCTGTTTGTCACCTCCTTTCGGCAGAAGCTGATAATCAGCCTTGTATTTACTTCCTCCTTTCCGGTATTGCTGCTTCTGCTTTCCTTTCAGGTGAGAAGAATGTCAGGGACTGCTGAACCAATGGCAGAATTTTGGACATGGGCTTCCTTACTTGTGCTGATTACGGCAGTTACTGCATGGGCTGGTGCCTGGCTGCTTTATCGTCATCTGCTGATCCCTCTTTCCAAACTGCAGGAGGGATTTCGGATGGCAGCATCGGGAGAGTGGAGGCCGGTCCAGTCTGTCTTTGGCGATGAATTCGATGAGCTTTCCAACGGATTTAATGCGATGATAAGCGGCATCGAGCGCCGGGAGAGACGAAACCGCGAGCTGCTTCAGAATGTGTTTTCTTTTTTTGCAGCGGCACTGGATGCGAGAGACGAGTACACAGCCGGTCACTCCAGACGAGTAGCTTCTTACGCCGTCTCGATCGCTAAAGAAGCTGGCTTTTCTGAAAGTGAACAGGATTTAGTATATAAAGCAGGGCTGCTTCACGACGTTGGTAAAATCGGAGTACCGGATTCGATATTACTTAAGACAGGAAAGCTGACGGAAACTGAATACGCAGCAATGAAGAAGCATCCTGAAATAGGAGAACAAATGCTGATTGAAGCTAATCTGCCGGGAGAGTGGATCGGGGTGCTGCCAGGTGTTAGACACCATCACGAGCGCATGGATGGAACCGGTTATCCGGACGGTCTGACAGGGCAGAATATACCGGTGCTCGGCAGGCTGCTCGCTGTAGCGGATTCTTATGATGCGATGACATCAGATCGTCCTTATGTAAAGGGAATTTCGGCACGTCAGGCACTCCGTGCAATTGAAGAAGGAAAAGGTCGGCAGTTTGATCCGCGTTTTGCAGACGCATTTTTGTATGTAATGAAAACAAGTACGAAAGATAAAGGAATCAAGCTCGAAGCTGTCGAATAAAACAGAAAAGGGAGGGGATTCGTCTGCGGTATTCAGAAGAAATCCACCATTCGCTGTCTTCCATGAAGCAGCGCGTATTGACCATCACCTCCTTAACAATAGCCGGGCTCGGCATATTGTTTCTCGGAGCGAACTTTTTAAATGAGCAGTCACTTGGCAATATCACTGTCACGCTGCTCGTGCTGCCTGTATATGGAGCCGTTCTCGCAGCTCTGTTGCTGAAGAAGCGGATTAACAGCAATATTCACAGCTATATCAATATCGGAGCAGTTTATATAACCGGGATTTTAAGCGCTCATTTTTACGGGATGATCGGGCCGGGAATGATGTTTTTTCTCGCCTCAGGCTTTATGGCGACCATTCTTCTCACGAGACGTCCGGCCTACCTGCTGATCAGTTTAAATCTGATCACGGCTGCTGGATATTATTATTTATGGACGACAGGGCTGCTCACGTTCGGATTCGATGTGACCGAATATGCGTCTTCAGTTGAAACGTTTATTTCACGAATCATGATGCTCGCCTTTTTTGCAGGCCTTCTTTTCATAAACCAGCATCAGATTGTCGATTACCTTATGGGGACATTGAATGAAGTAAGTCAGACGCATCGGAAGCTGAACGACCAGTACCGTGAAACTGAATCTGCCAGAAAAAAGCTTGAGATCAGTGAACATCAATACAGAGTATTGATTGATCATACGGACGACTTCATTTATGGACTGACGCTCGATGGAAGGATTATTTCCATTAATCCGGCGATGGAGAAAGCTATGAATCTGGATGAGACAAAGGTTGCCGGAACGTCGATGTTTCATTATTTGCCAAATGAGGAACATTCTTTAAAACTGGAGCATGCGCTGGCTGACATCCGGCTTGGCAAGCCTTCAGCGGCTTATGTGGTGATCACCGAACAGGCAGGAGCCAGGCACGTGACGCTTACACCGGTTAAAGACGCAGATGGAACTGTCAGTATGGTGACGGGCCGGGCAAATGATGTTACACAGCTGTTGGAGAAAGAGCGGGAAATAAAACGGCTCGCGTATTCTGATCCATTAACAGGGCTGGGCAATCGAACAACAATGGAGCAGGAAGTGGAGCGCAGACTGAAGCGGGGGGAGAATTTTGCCCTGCTGTATTTTGACCTTGACCGATTTAAACGAGTAAATGATACGCTGGGCCATACTGCAGGTGATGAGCTGCTTAAGCAGATTGCCACCAGGGTTCGCTCTATCTTACAAGAGGGAGCGCACGCTGCAAGGGTTGGTGGCGACGAGTTTGCGGTGATCATCGAAGGCGATGGGCAGATGGAAGCAGAGAAAATAAGAAGCATTTTGCTGGAACCGGTGACTCTCAACGATATTTCATTTTACACCGGTGCCAGCATCGGACTCGTCTGTTCGCCGGATCATGGCACTGCATTGGAACAGCTTCTCCAGAAAGCGGATGAAGCAATGTACCGCTCAAAAGCAGCTGGAGGCGCAAAAGTGAGCGTGTACGATGATTCGATGAGAGAAGAGACCATGCTGCAGGTGAAACGCGAGCATGAGCTCCGCCAGGCACTTCAGCGAGATGAGTTGAAGCTTCACTATCAGCCGGTCATCCATGCCGCAACCGGGAATATCCGAGGTATGGAGGCGCTGCTTCGCTGGGAGAACCAATCATTTCCAAGTACCGGTCCTCAGGAATTCATTCCAATTCTGGAATCAAACGGGCTGATTACGGAGTTCGGGGAGTGGGTGCTTGAGCAGGCCTGCTTTTTCGCAGAAGCATGCACCACTGATAACTGGCGCCCGGTAGTATCCGTTAACGTATCGCCTGTTCAGATGAAAAAGCCCGGATTTGTGGAGTCGGTTCGCAGTATACTTGGCAGGTCATGTCTGGCACCTGAGCAGCTCGAGCTTGAAATCACCGAAGGGACCATGATGGATACCTCCAGAAAAACGATTCAAACTCTGGAGCTTCTGCGTGAAGCGAGAATCCGCACAGCTCTGGACGATTTTGGAACCGGATACAGTTCACTCAGTTATCTCCGTGAGCTTCCAATTGATACATTGAAGCTGGATAAATCATTTTTAAAAGAAGAAAGCACCGACCGGGTCGGAAAACATGTTACAGATGCCGTTATTGCCATGGCGCATGCACTGCGGCTTTATGTAGTAGCTGAAGGAGTCGAAACGAAAGCACAGGCGGAGGATCTGAAAAGCCGCGGCTGTGATTTTTTGCAAGGCTATTGTTTTTCAGAGCCGCTTGATCCAGAGTCATTCAAAGCATGGGTAAAATTAGAAAGGAGTGCAGCTGATGTTTTGCAGAAGAGCAGTGAAAGAGGACATCAATGATATTCAGGATATCGCCGTTCAATCCTGGCATGACACATATGAAGGTCTGATTCCAAGAGAGATTCAGGATGCTTTTTTAAATAAGGCATATTCTTACGAGCGAATGGAGGAACGACTGGAGAAAAACAATGTATTCGTATGTGAAAAAAGCGGACATGTTATCGGGTTCACATCTTTTTTTCATGAGTCCGACACCTCAGCGGAAGTATCGGCGATCTATGTCCTTCCTGGAGCTCAGCGGGAGGGAGTCGGATCTTCTCTCATGAAGCACATATGGGCACATATGCAAAATGTGGAGGAGTTGTATGTAGACGTTGAGGCCGGGAACGAGAAAGCCGAAAACTTTTATGCGATGCTGGGCTTTACTGTGATGCAGGAATTTGATGAAGTATTTGAAGGGCACACGATGAGAACGAAACGACTTAGGCTGACGGCTGCAGAAGCCTGCGATCAGGCGATATAAAGCATATACAAACAAGGGGCTGTCTCAAAAGCCCTTTATGAAACAAAAAAAGCGGTGCCGGATGTGTCCGGTTCCGCTTTTTTTGGAATGAAATGAGAAAATGATAAAAAAAACAGCAGAAAGCCGAGCGGCTCCCGGCC
>NZ_JAATHJ010000041.1 GCF_012034335.1 Alkalicoccus luteus
TCGTTTTACCGCAAGATGCATGACGCGCATCACTCAACTTATTGAACCGCCGTGTACGGACCCGTACGCACGGTGGTGTGAGAGGACGGAGGGATAATCCCTCCTCCTACTCGATTGTTGACAAAGTTAATTTATTTACATGTTTATTCATTTAGGTGCAGCCCTTCTTTGCGTATCGCCAGAAGCTTGCCGTGGGCTTGCCTTTAGCTATTTCTCAGTGGTGCCCCCTGCATGAAGGGAAGAAAGGCACGCAGGATGGCGCGGCTTCACTCGGTCGGACACAGGCTTCTCCTGAGAAGCCTTTAAGACCCAGTCCGGCTCCGCTCATGCGTTGATGCCGTTCGCAGATCTGAACGGCACTGAATCTTCAGACTGCGCTATTCCCATCGGCGTCCCTGGCGAATGCTGCGAAGGACTGGCACCACCAGTCCTGTAAGAAATCTCGCAAAGGGAACGTCCAATCACCACTATTGCACAAGCTCGCGCTAATTGAAAATAGGCGTTTTGCACGCTCTTCCAGCTGCCGAAATCGAAGGGCCTCGACTCCGAGAGGATCAGAAACGAGGCGAAGATCCAGCGCTTCCGACAGCAGGAGGAAGCGTTTAGCGTGTGCCTGTTCCCTCCGGAAAGCGTGGGCCCGAAGATACAGGCAGCTGCAACATGATTCACCTAAATCGACTTTGTCGAAATTCTAAAAGCCGCTCCCGGACTGAGAGCGGCTTTGCGATCGTGAATTTATTCAGTCAGCGTCTTTTCCATCTTGACATGAAGGATCCCTGCATCCATAAATGGTTCCTCGGAAACGATTTTGTAGCCGAGATTTTTATAAAAATCCTGAGCATGCGTCTGAGAATGAAGCAGCAGTTTCTGGAAGTTTTTCTCAATAGCTGCCTTCTCCATTTCTTTCATGATAGCAGCCCCGTGTCCTGACCCTCTGAGGTGACGTAGAACACAGACTCGCTCTACTTTCGCACCCTCTGAGACAGGTCGAAGACGGCCCGTACCGGCAGGCTTCTCATCTGCATACAAAATAAAGTGCAGGGAGACGTCTTCATGCTCATCTACTTCTCTCTCTGAAGGGACACCTTGTTCGACCACGAAAACGCTGTGACGGATGAGTCTGGTGTCAGCCAGCTCTTCATCCGTCACAGCAGGTTTGACGGTAATCATGAACGCCCGCCCAGAAGAAAGGTTTCGTGTACTGTCCATGTGCCGTTTTCAAGCTGATAAAGAAGCGAGAATCGGTCCACCATCTCTTCATGTTGAATGGACTCCAGCTTCAGCCGTCCGAAAACGTCTGAAAGCTCATCATAGTTCATTTCCTGTCCAATCGTAATGTGAGGCACGAATGGATGCTCCCGTTCCCGCTCCAGAGCACCTTCATTGAGCTTCTGCTGCAGATCACGAAGTTCTTCCGTTTCTGCTATTTTCATGTAGAGCGTATTGGTGACAGGATAAAAACTGCTGTATCGCAGTACTTCGAGCTTGAATGGCTCGGAACGCTCAGCTACATGGCGGACCTCTTTTACGAAATCGTCAAGCTCTGACTCTTTCATATCGAACGGATCTTTCAGTGTCAGGTGAGGCGGTACCATTGAATATTTTGTATCGTAGCGCTTGCGGTAGGAATTAGCAATATCCTGTAGTTTTTTTGATGGGAAAACAGCAATACCATATCTCATCGTCATCAGCCTCCTCAAATGCGTCATCTGCTGTATTCATCATAATATATTTTAAGTTCATTTACAAAAGCCGTTTGCATCAATCTGCCATTTTCTTTGGAAGCAGGAATTTCGGCTCATGGTGCGGAATATGTTAAGATCAGCAATATGAGGAGTGATACAGATGAGTAACCAACCTATTAAATCGCATGTGGTAGAAAAAGCAGCCCGTGAACTTTTAAAAGAGCGTGGTGTATCAATAGAAGAAATCGCTGACATCGTATATGAAATGCAGTCGAAGTACAGTGAGACGCTTACAAGAGAAGACTGTATTGAAAGCGTCGATGCTGTTCTGGAGAAACGGGAGATCCAACACGCAGTTCTTGTAGGAATCGAATTAGATAAGCTGGCAGAAAAAAACGAGCTTTCAGAGCCGCTTCAGTCCATCGTCGAGTCGGATGAGGGATTATTTGGCGTAGACGAAACAATTGCGATTGGGTCCGTTTTTGGGTATGGCAGCATCGCTGTTACTACTTTCGGTTATCTTGATAAAGAGAAAATCGGTATAATTAAGAAGCTTGATTCAAAATCCGGGGGCCAGGTTCATACGTTTCTTGATGATCTGGTTTGCAGTATTGCAGCGAACGCCTCGAGCAGACTCGCTCACCGGATAAGAGACCGTGAAGAGCATCTTGATCAGAAGGAAATTGAACACCGGGACCAAGAAGAACGAATGGCTTAATAAACTTTTACAGCATGCCGCCTAAGGCTCGCGTCTCAGGCGGCTTTTTCTGACAGAAAGGATTTGCTGCGGGGATGATTGTTATGCGGATAATTACATCCATCGGCAGCATGCAAGTTGAAGTAATGCGTCAGGGCATGCTATTATCTAACAGAAGCTAACAGCAGAGGTGAAAAAGATGGGTCCACGCTGGATATATTTCAAGCAAATTTTCCCTACAAAATTTCAAGCGAGCTGTACGAAAGCGAAAATTGAAGACAATTGGACAAATGGCTATGAGATCGGGCCTTTCGTGGAAATACGCCGCTTAAAAGATAATCGCTATGTAGTAAGATACACGTATGACGAATAAGTTATGGGTTGACGGATTAAATCTCCTGAGGTATAGTTTTAATTGTCGCCGAAACGGGTTCCGTTAGCTCAGCGGGAGAGCACTTGCTTGACAGGCAAGGGGTCACTGGTTCAAATCCAGTACGGAACACCATTTATACATACACAGACTGCTTGGTTCGATTAATCGAACCAGGCAGTCTTTTTTTTAGTTGATGAGTACACAGAAAACGAAACTTATCCTGCCTGTTTTCAGACAAAAAGAGCAGCGGAAGAATCACAATTCATTCCGGCTGCTAGTTCTATTTATCGGCGATTGTAGCCCTTATTCTCAAGAAATTGTTTCATATGCGGCCGCTTCACATCCTTTAACAATCCGCTTACCTGCTGCGTCCAGCGGTCCGATCTTGCCCCGGCAGTACGTTCCTCATAATATGCGGAAATGGTGTCGTTATAGGCACGAAGCTGTTCTGTATGTTTGTCCGGGGCAGGGTATGCATTTTCAAAATAAATTCCTTCGAGCGGCAGGCGGGGCTTTCGATCCGGCTCGGCTTCAGGAAAACCGACTGCTATTCCGAATAAAGGAATAACATAATCTGGCAATTGCAGCAGCTCGGAAACTTCTTCAATATTGTTTCGCAGCCCGCCGATATAACATATGCCAAGTCCCATAGATTCCGCTGCAATCGAACAGTTTTGTGCAGCAAGTGCTGCATCGGTAACAGCGACAATCATTTTTTCAGCCGATTCAATAGCTGGTATCACATCTGTTTGCTCCATCTCTCCCGCGTGAATGTGCCGGTGAAAGTCAGCGCAAAACACAAAAAAATGACCATTTTCAGCTACGTAGGGCTGATTACCGGCAAGCTGTGCCAGTTTTTCTTTTTTCGGTCGGTCGGTTACACCTATAATCGAATACGCTTGCACGAAACTTGAGGTTGATGCCATTTGCGCTGACTCCACAAGCGTGTGGATCACATCCCCAGACAGCGGTTCATCCTTTAACTTTCTGATCGAGCGATGGTTTTGTAAAAGTTCAATTGTTTCATTCATCTGCATCAGTCCTTTACATTTCAGTCGTTCATATTGTAGCATTTATGTGAACGTTAAACGAGAATGACGCAGTCAGCTGGAAAATATGTCATACTTGGGATAGCATCAGCCAAAGAGGTGTAACGAATGGAAATTGTCAAGAAAGTCATTATTTTAATTCTGCTTGCGGCATCAGGCGGTCTTGCGGTAACCTTCGCCGTGCTTTCAGTACTTGCTGTAATTGAAGCGCTTTAATAGAATTAGTGAACAAGGCCTGTGCCTAACCGCCTGTATCTGCAAAACAGTGCCGAAGATCAGTTAGTGATCTTCGGCACTGTTTTTATTTAATGAGCGGGGTAACAGCGGTCAGACGGTTCACTAGTGAATACTGCAGCCACTTTGTGTAAAGAGAACGATTAAGCTCAGCTCAGCTCACCTTCACGGAAGCGGCGCAGATCACGCTTATCCCCGATTAAGATCAGAATGTCACCTTCTTTGATCGGCTCCGCCGGGTCCGGGGTAACGTCCACCTGATGCTTTTGCTTCACTGCGATGACAGTGCAGCCGTAGCGCTTGCGGGGGTCAAGCTCAATCAGCGTCTTTCCGGCAACTTTTTTAGTAGCCAGCATTTCGATAATAGAGTAATCCGCCGAAAGATCAATGTAGTCCAGTACCGTATCGGAGGTTAAATAAGCAGCTATTCTGCTGCCCATTTCCTTCTCCGGATGAAATATTCGGTCGGCGCCTATTTTATCAAGCACTTTATGGTGATAGTCATTTTGAGCTTTAACCCACACGTTTGGTACGTTCTGATCCTTAACATGAAGCGTCGTTAAAATACTTGCCTGAATATCATCGCCAATTGCCACGATGACGTGGTCAAAGTTTCGGATGCCTATCTTTTCCAAAAAGGATTCATCTGTGCCGTTCCCAACAAATGTTTCTGTCGTAAATGATCTGGCCAGTGAGAGCTTTTTCTCATCTGTATCGATGGCAATTACTTCATGACCCATGTGAAAGAGCTCCCGGCAGATGCTGGAGCCGAAACGGCCCATCCCAATAATGGCAAACTGTTTTTTCATATAAGCATTCCTTCTTTACCGGTTGATGTCGTGATAGTATGTCAGTCCGTTTACAATCTGTTAACGAAAAGAGTATAGCATTTACAGGTTCCAGGTTACAAGGTAGACTAAGATAGATTAAAAGCAGATACGGCTTGGGGTGAAGATAAATTGGAAGATAATTTTCAGGAAATGCTGCCTGACGTAGTGGAAGATATTCAACAAGCCTTTACGTGGCAGGAGTTCGCTGTCGGTATTGCTATCTTTTTATTGTTTCTTTTGTTTCGAAAGGTATTTACGACCTATATTTTTAAATTTATTATTGCTGTTTCGAGAAAAGCGCCAATCGAAACGCTTACAAATGTACTGCTGGCGTTTGAGCGTCCGGTGCGGTCATTCTTTGTCTTCATAGGTTTATACGTTGCGTTTATTTATTACCCTATCGAAGGCGGCACAGAAGAGTTTATTAATCAGCTTTTCCGCACGTTGATCATCTTTCACGTTGCCTGGGGATTATTTAATTTGACGGCACCTGGATCATCAACGTTTAATCAGATCGGTCGTCGCTTTAAAATTCAGTATGACGATATTCTGCTTCCGTTTTTATCCAAGCTGATCCGTTTCGCGATTGTCGTAATGGCGCTCAGTATTATTGCTTCTGAGTGGAATTACAATGTAAGCGGGTTTGTTGCTGGTCTTGGGCTGGGCGGACTTGCATTTGCCCTGGCTGCCCAGGAATCATTGTCCAACTTCTTTGGCGGAGTTGTCATTATCACAGAGAAACCATTTAAAATGGGAGACTGGATTAAGACGCCGTCTGTAGAAGGATTTGTTGAAGATATTTCGTTTCGCTCGACGAAAGTTCGTACGTTTGAAGACTCCTTGATTACCGTCCCGAATTCGACGTTGGCAAATGAACCGATTGAGAACTGGACGGAGATGGGGAAAAGACAGATTACATTTGATATTGGTGTACACTTCGATACGCCATCGGCTAAAATTCGCGCAGCCGTCTCAGATATTGATGCCTACTTGAACCGGCATACGGATATCGACGACGAACTGATTATCGTCAAATTCAATGGCTTTGGCGACAGCAGTTTGAATTTATTTCTCTACTTCTTCACAAAACCGACCGGTTGGGTGGACCATTTGAATATTCGAGAAGAAGTGAATTTTGGTGTGCTGGACATTTTGGAACAGCACGGTGTACAGATTGCGTATCCAACTCAGACGGTCCACCTTCAACATTCGTCTGAAAAAGCCGATATACACTCCTAGAAGGAACGCAGAAAGGGAGTGGCGAACAGGTGAGATACACAACCCTTGAACATGCGGGAAATGGAGAAAAGTTAGCTCGGCATATATTCTCAGGTGATGGAAGAATCCTTTTAAGCAAGGGTGTTCCCCTAACGGTTGGACTCATTTCCAAACTAAGAGACATGGGAGTAAGGGGCGTTTATATCGAAGACAGCCGTTTTGCCGACATTCCTCAGGAAGAACTCGAATCTGAGACGACGAAGCGGAAGATCATGGAAGCAATGGCTGCTGCAGGACCGCTCCTGTCAGGGAGCACGCTTCATGATTATCGAGATTTGTCAGAGTCTGCGGAAAGCCTGATCGAGGAAATTATTGCTAACAAGGATGTGCTGGCATCGATCACTGATATCCGCTCAGCCGATAACGAGCTGTTTCTGCATATGCTGAACGTAGCGATGATTTCCATTCTGATCGGTGTTCATATGAAACTGGACAGAGGAAAACTGAAAGAATTGGCTGTAGGGGCTTTATTACATGATGCTGGGAAGCTGGAGCCTTCCGTAACGGAGCAGGATGATAAGAATCATCACGCTTGGATTGGATTTAACCTTCTCCGAAAAGCATCCGGTGTCAGCACCCTGTCTGCTCATATTGCGCTTGCACACCATGAGCATCCTGATGGCTCAGGCAAACCGAGAGGGTTAGTCAGCAAAGATATTCATCTGCTTGCTAAAATTGTTTCATGTGCAAACAGGTTTGACCGGCTTCATTCTAGCGGTGAGCTTCCGCATACAGCATGTGAGACCATTATGGCACTCAGTGGAACGGAGCTCGACCATGCAGTTGTCTGGCGCTTTATGAGAGCGGTCGCGTTTTATCCAAACGGAACGCAGGTCAAACTATCAAACGGTTCCACAGGAATGATTACCCGCCAGCATGCCGGTCTCCCGCAGCGGCCGGTTATCCGGCTCCTTGAAAAGAGTGGCAGTGAACTAAGCTATGAAGAAGTAGATCTGGCAGAACATACCACTTTGTTTATTGAAAGGGTATTCTCATAAACACTAACGATTGCAATCAGCTCATTTTCTTACTATGATAGTAAGGTATGAACTATAGTCTGAAGGAGGAACTATCTCATGAAACAAATGGATGCAAATGAAATTATTCAGTATATTTCCGACGCTGAAAAGTCAACCCCTGTAAAAGTACATATTAAAGGTGAACTCGATGGTATCGATTTCGGGAGCAAGACGAAATCGTTTATCACGAATGGTACAGGCGTGCTGTTTGGCGAGTGGTCAGAAATTCAGGAAGTACTGAAACAGCACGATGATAAAATCGAAGATGCAGTTGTTGAGAATGACCGTCGCAATTCAGCGATCCCGCTTCTGGATATGAAAAACATTCATGCCCGTATCGAACCAGGTGCGTTAATTCGTGAACAAGTGGAAATCGGTGATTCAGCTGTCATTATGATGGGCGCTTCCATTAACATTGGCTCGGTCGTCGGTGAAGGAACAATGATCGATATGAACGCTGTTCTTGGAGGCCGGGCGACAGTAGGGAAAAATTGCCACGTTGGAGCCGGTGCTGTTCTTGCCGGCGTTATTGAACCGCCATCTGCAAAACCTGTAGTGGTTGAGGATGGTGTTGTTATTGGTGCAAACGCCGTCGTGCTTGAAGGTGTGACAGTCGGTGAGGGAGCAGTCGTAGCCGCAGGCGCAATTGTCACAGAAGATGTTCCGGCAAACACTGTAGTGGCAGGAACACCCGCTAAAGTGATTAAAGAAATTGATGACAAAACAAAAGGCAAGACAGAAATCAAGCAGGAATTAAGGAAACTGAAGTAACATGGATAAGCTTCGTTTTACAGAGCGCCTGGCGGACCGTCGCCGGGCGCTTCATCAAATTCCGGAGCCGGGTTTTCAGGAAGTAAAAACCCAGCAGTTTCTGCTCGATATTTTTAAGCAGCTTCCTGATGCAGAAGTACACACGTGGGAAACCGGTATCGTTGTTTTTATTCCCGGTACTGAAGGCGCGCGCACAATCGGATGGCGTTCGGATATGGACGGGCTTCCAATTACAGAGGAAACCGGTCTCCCGTTTGCATCTAAGCATGAGGGGATGATGCATGCCTGCGGTCATGATATGCATATGACAATTGGCAGCACTCTCGTAGAATACTTTGCTGCAAACAAGCCGGCTTCTAATCTGGTCTTCTTTTTTCAGCCTGCTGAAGAAGGGCCAGGCGGCGCAGAGCCAATGCTGAAATCGGAGCTGTTTGAACGGTTTCGGCCGGATGAAATGTATGCGCTGCACATTGCCCCTGAATACAGGGCGGGCACCGTAGCAGTAAAGCCGGGAATCCTTTTTGCCAATACCAGTGAGCTGTTTATTGATCTGTGGGGAAAAGGCGGTCACGCTGCATTTCCAGATCAGACGGAGGATATGGTAGTGGCTGCAGGACATCTCGTGACGCAGCTGCAGACAGTCGTATCACGAAATGTGGATCCGCTGGATGCAGCAGTTGTGACGATCGGTAAAATGGAGGCTGGCACGAAACAAAACATCATTGCTGGTCACGCCAGGCTGGAAGGAACGATCCGAACCCTGTCACAGGCAGCGATGCAGGAAGTGAAGGGGAGAGTCGAAAGTCTTGCTGCGGGCATTGAAGCGGCATTCAGATGCAGGGCTGTGATAGATTATGGAGCAAACTACATGCAAGTTTACAATGATGAAAAGCTGACAGCAGAATTTATGACGGCGGCCCGTTCTCATGAAGCAGTAACGTTAGTCGAGTGCGGAAAAGCAATGACTGGGGAAGATTTCGGTTATTTCCTGGAAGAAGTTCCTGGTGTTATGTTTTGGCTGGGAGTCAATAGCGAGCATGGTCTCCATTCCAGTATGCTTGACCCGGACGAGTCTGCAATGGAGCCGGCTGTTAACTGGCTCATCAGCTGGCTGGGCTCTCGATAGCCTGCTTGTTTACAGAACAAGAAGCAGATAAAACCCCGCGCCATTTAAAAGGCGCGGGGTTTCGTCCTGGATTATCAGCCGGTTACCTGATCACCTTTATAAAGATTAACCTGATGTGGGAAAGGAATTTCGATTCCATTTTCATCAAGAGCTTCTCTGAGTGCTTTACGCAGCTTGCGCTCCACAGCCCATTGCTCCATGTTGACCGTTTTACCTAAAATGCGGATGACGACATCGCTGTCACCGAGACTTTGCACGCCGAGCACGTCAGGACCTTCGACAATCGCTTCTTCTTCGGCAGCGATTCGGTCACATACTGCTTGCATAACGCGGACAGCTTCATCAATATTATCGTCGTAGCTGATACTGATATCCACAATAGCCTGCATATTTGATCGAGAGTGATTACTGAGGCTGCCGATCTCGCGGTTGGGAATAAAGTGAACGGTCCCGTCAAATCCACGAACTTTTGTTGTACGCAGGCCGACTTCTTCTACTACGCCGTCCATACCTGCGATTGTCACATACTCACCGACATCGATCTGGCGCTCTAAAAGAATGAAAAAGCCCGTTACAATGTCAGATACGAGTCCCTGGGCTCCAAAGCCGATAGCTAGACCGATAATACCTGCACCTGCTATCAAGGCAGTGACATCATATTCAAAGATACCTACGATAAGCGTAATTAAAATGAAAATCAAAATATAGGAAAACACATTCAATGCGAGCTTTTCGAGCGTCTGGGTCCGCGCTTCTGAAATATTGCGCTGGGCACTCATCTTGGCAAAGCCGGATGTAATGAGCCTTCTTCCGACTGCTCTGGCAATAAAGAAAACGATTAAAATACCGATGAGCTGCATGCCTACAGTTAACGCCTTCGTCATGATTGCTTCCCAGTCAATAGCAGTAATCCATTCTGGCATAAAACAAAACTCCTTTTCAACAGTGAAATGAATACCTTTATGAGTTTACCATATCTGAGAATTCGGTCAAACCAGTGTGCTGAACTTGTTTACTCCACCACCGGTCCGAAAGAGATCTTCATGACGCTGCGTCATTCTTCTGATAAAAATGAGAATGAAAACACTGGAAGGGCAGCTTTAAGGGCAATGTGCAGCTGGCGATGTTTCTTTTTCTGAAAAGTGTCTAAAAATCGTTACTTTCCTTACTTCCGCTGATTGAACTGTGATTTTCAGTCAGGTATGATAAGAACGTAATAGAGAGGAGTCTACTGATTGTATGAAAAAACAATTCGCTGTAATCGGACTGGGACGCTTTGGCAGCAGTATCGTAAAAGAGCTGGTTGACCAGGGGATGCAGGTTCTCGCAGTCGACATAAACGAAGACAAGGTAAATGAGTTTGCAGGCATCGCAACACATGCTGCGATTGCTGATACGACGGATGAGAATACGCTGAGGAGTCTGGGGATCCGCAATTTTGATCACGTGATAGTGGCAATCGGAGACAATATTCAGTCCAGTATCTTAACGACTTTGATGCTAGTGGAGATTGGGGTGTCCCATATTACCGTGAAGGCGCAGAACGACTATCATGAAAAAGTGCTAAATAAAATCGGTGCTGATAAAGTCGTTCATCCTGAGCGAGACATGGGAATCCGCATCGCCCACAATATTGTCTCAAAAAATGTGCTGGACTATCTGGAATTATCAGATGAGTACTCTATTGTAGAGCTCCAGGCAGGTCCGCAGGTGCATGGTAAAACGCTGATTGAGCTGGACGTCCGTGCAGCATACGGGTGCAACGTGATGGCTGTAAAGCGAGGAGACGATATTCATGTGTCTCCGGCAGCTGACGAAGCACTTTACACAGGCGACGTTATTATTGTCATCGGAGCGGATCGGGATATTACCCGGATGGAGCTGGATTTGTTCGATGATGATACAGCCTGAGAGAGATCCTTACACAAATAAGCAGCGGCGTGAATCGGAAATCGATTCACGCCGCTGCTTAATTTATACCTGACACAAACAGAAATCACTGCCTCAGTAAACAGATGTTGCGATAAGCAGCTTATTCGAATAACTCGAATGATTATACTTAAACTTCCATAATGATTGGCAAAATCATAGGCTTTCTTTTCGTTCGCTCATACAAAAATGGGCCGAGCGTATCTGAGATGGAATTTTTGATTTCAGACCATTGCGTTGTTTTTGAGCTCATCATATGCTGCAGGTGTCCGTGCAGCTTACGCTGTGCTTCATTAATTAAATCTCCGGATTCTCTCATGTAGACGAAGCCTCTCGAGATAATATCCGGACCGGAGGCAATTTTATGGTTTTTCATGTTCAGGCTCACTACCACAACTACAAGCCCTTCTTCTGAAAGGATACGGCGGTCACGCAGTACAATGTTGCCAATATCGCCGATTCCGTTTCCGTCTACATAAACCGCTCCAGCCGGTACTTTTCCAGCAGGACCAGCTTCTTCTTTATCGAGTGCAAGTACGTCACCTTTATCCATAACGAAACAATTCTCTTCAGGCACTCCGCAATCCTGAGCCATTTCGGCGTGCTTCTTCAGCATGCGGTATTCACCGTGGATCGGCATAAAATACTTAGGGTTCATCAGGCGAATCATTAGTTTTTGCTCTTCCTGACTGCCGTGACCCGACGTGTGAATATCATTTAAAGACCCATGAATCACTTCTGCGCCTGCACGAAAAAGCTGGTCAATGATTTTATTCACGCTGAGCGTATTTCCTGGAATTGGCGAAGATGAAAAAATAACGGTATCTCCAGGGATAACCTGAATCTGGCGATGGGTGCCGTGAGCAATACGGGAAAGTGCCGCCATCGGCTCGCCTTGGCTTCCTGTACACAGGATAAGGACTTGATCCGCAGGAATTTTATTCAATTGAGACGAATCAATAAACGTGCTTTCCGGCGCTTTGATATAGCCTAGCTCACGGCCGACACGAATCGAATTCTCCATGCTTCTTCCGAATACAGCAACTTTCCGTCTGTACTTCACCGCCGATTCAACAGCCTGCTGTAAACGGTAAATGTTAGAGGCAAAAGTCGCAAAGATTATTCGTCCATCTACTTTTCTGAAGATCGATTCTATACTCTCGCCGACTTTGCGTTCCGACATTGTAAAGCCAGGAACCTCTGCGTTCGTACTGTCAGACAGCAGGCATAACACGCCTTCTTCACCAATTTTAGCCATTTTAGAAAGGTTAGCTGGTTCGCCGACAGGGGTAAAGTCGAACTTGAAGTCTCCTGTTTGAACAATATTTCCAGAAGGTGTTTTGACAACAACTCCGTAGGCGTCCGGAATACTGTGCGTCGTCTGAAAGAACGAAACCGACGTTTTCTGAAATTTAATAACGGTATCTTCGTTAATTTCATGCAGCTCGGCTGTTCGCAGAAGACGATGCTCTTCCAGCTTGTTTCGAATCAGGGCAAGTGCAAGCTTCCCGCCGTAAATTGGTACATTGACCGCTTTTAAGAGGTAAGGAACACCGCCGATATGGTCTTCGTGACCGTGCGTGATGAAAACCCCTTTAATTTTATCTGCGTTTTTAACAAGGTACGTATAATCGGGAATGACGTAGTCAATGCCGAGTAATTCATCTTCAGGAAACATGATGCCGGAATCTATCACAATAATTTCGTCCTGAAACTGTACCGCATACATATTCTTGCCAATCTCTCCCAGACCCCCGAGGGAGAAGACAGCAACCTGGTGATTTTTTACTTTCATTTGTTTAATGACTCCACGGTGAAGTCTTCATTGGATTCTTTTTCGTAGGCCAATGCTTTGTCGGATAAGGGGGTCACAAATTCAATATTATATCCTCGGTCTTTTAAGCCTTTTCGGACTTCTTCCTCCGTTTCGGCTTCCGCATAGAGCGAATTCGTGCGTTCGCGCACTGGTACTTCTGCAAGTGTATCCTGGAAAAATACTTTGAAAATCATACATTTCTCTCCTTTAGTGTAAATTATTTACTGAGTAGTTAAACAGGTTGTAAAAGTCCGTCTGTGTTTCAAGCTGAGATCTGTTCATAAAGACAGGCAAAGACACATATTACATGTGCTTCCGGCTGATTTGCCTATCCTGAAACAGTATCAGTATTGAAAACCGTTCTCTCCACCTTTTTCATATTTTATACGTAAACACGGTGTTATTCAAGGTTGACGTTCATTTCTTCATATGCGTTGACACAGTTAACGACTGTATTTGCCCAAAAAAAGCTCCGCGCAGGGTGAACGCCTGGCGGAGGACTTACGTCGTTGATTTACAAAATTATCTCTTCTTCACTCCGGTGAATAATAGATCTGGAGGGAAGGGGCTGTTTGTAATCTCCTTCATAATCTTCGATACGGTCGTAAAACATAATCCCGTCTAAGTGGTCCAGCTCATGCTGAACGACTATTGCTTCGTAACCACGGAAACGAAACCGTTGTTTTTCTCCATGTTGATCGTATGCTTCAACTTTAATTCGGGCATAACGCGGAACGATGCCTTCTACGTCACGATCAACGGAGAGACATCCTTCACCGGATTCGAGATAAGCTGTTTCAGTCGAATGACTGATAATTTTTGGATTAAACAGAGCAAATTCCCGGGGCTCATCATTTTCATCAGCTGTCCGAGTGACCATCATTCGCTTCGAAACGTTAATCTGGGGTGCAGCCAGACCCACTCCGGCACGCAGCCCGTATTTTTCTGCTGTCTCCGGGTCCTGGCTGTTTTGCAGGAATTCCATCATTGCCTTCAAAATATTCTGATCCTCTTTGGAAGGCGGCATAATTACTTCTTCAGCTCTTTCTCTGAGCGCAGGATGCCCTTCACGGATAATATCATCCATCGTTATCATAAAAACTGCTCCTCCTTCAATCTCATCTTTTCTAAATATAGAGCTTCTGACTCTTCTTTTCAATAGTCACCGCCCCTTCAGTATATAGAAAGTAATCGGTGCAGGCGGATTGAAGAATGCTGTTCCCCTGAAGTCTTAATGGGGTATCAAATGCAGAAGCGGTTCTCCCTTGGTTACACAGAAGCAGTTCAGTAAAAGCTTGAAACAATGTTGCCGGCTGCTGAATGGCGATGATCATACAGATAAAGACTGCGTTTTTAAGAAATAGATACTTGTAATCTATTGGCAACTAAGGTAATTTTGATAGGGATGATTTATTTTTAGGAGGGCTTCGTTTGACAGGATATAAATTGACCGGTCTGGCTTGCCTGGTGGCAGTAACAGCAGCATGCTCAGGAGAAAATGCCGCAGAACAGATATTTGAAGAATGGGAAGCAGCCGTTCAGATTGAACAGGATATTGCTGAGGTTCAGGATCCGCTTGCAGAAAGAGAAGAGCAGGAGAATGAGCTGTACGAAGAAATGCTGACCCTGAATGAGACGGAAGAAATTGAGCCGCTCTCAGAGGAGGCAATCAGTTCAGCTGAGGAGCGCCGGGAGCTGATGGAAGAAGAACGTTCCATTATTGATGAAGCTTATGAGCAGTTCCAGGAAGGCTCTGATCACATAGGGAATCTCGAAGAAGAAGAACAGGAAGCTGCCAATGAAGTGACAGAGCTGATGGATGAACGTTACGGGGCTTATACAGAGCTTTACGATACATACATGCAGTCTGTTGATGAAGATATGGAGCTGTTCAGTATAATCGCCAATGAGGAAATTGAAATGGAAGAACTGCAGCAGCAGCATGAAACTGTCAATGGATTATATAGCGAAATTGCAGAGCGAAACGAGTCGTTTAACAATGCGACTGAGCAGTTTAACGATGCAAAGATGAACTTCTATGAAATCAGCGAGCTTCAGGTCGAAGCCGGCGAGGCGTCCTGATTTCTAATATTGATTACGGTTACTTTCCGGATGAACATGTCCGGAAAGTTTTTTTATTTACTGTTAACGGTTAACAGAAAAGGGTAGCGGGTATAGTTTTCAGGTAAAGGTGGATCAGTGCGCATCGTTGGAATATAACAGGCGAAAGATTAGAATAATACAGTCTCAGTTGACATTGTGAAGCGATGTACAGAGTCAGTTGATTCCTGATCGTTACACAGCAAGGGTTAAAGTCGTTGACGAATCTATTTTCATTCGTGTAAACTATGAGTTGTGAAAGCAAGTTGTACTACTTTTCGTTTAAAGATAGTTGTTACAGAGCCGAGGCAGCTGTTAGGGATGCAAACCGCTGCAGACGGCTAAATAATAAAAATGGGGTGAACCTTTTCATGAAGAAAACGAAAGAGCTTCAGAAAGTTGAAGATCAGTTTGAAATGTTTCAGATTCTCGATGAGAAAGGGAAGGTAGTTAATAAAGATGCAATGCCTGAGCTTTCTGACGAAGAATTGAAGGAAATGATGACCCGTATGGTTTACACACGTATCTGGGATCAACGTGCTATTTCATTAAACCGCCAAGGGCGACTTGGATTCTATGCACCAGTGGCGGGTCAGGAAGCTTCCATGATCGGATCTCAGTTTGCACTGGATGAAAAGGACTGGATTCTGCCGGGATACCGGGATATTCCACAGATTTATTATCACGGTCTTCCACTGCATCAGGCATTCCTGTGGTCACGCGGCCACTTCAAGGGCGGCCAGGTTCCTGAAGGCGTTCGTATCATGCTCCCGCAGATTATTATCGGCGCACAGATTACTCAGACAGCCGGCGTAGCTATGGGACTTCAAAAAGATGGTGAGAAGCAGATCGCCATCACGTACACAGGAGACGGCGGAGCTTCTCAGGGTGATTTTTATGAAGGAATGAACTTCGCAGGTGCATACAATCTGCCTGCTGTATTTATCGTTCAAAATAACCGCTTTGCTATTTCTGTTCCGGTTGAAAAACAGTCTGCAGCGAAGACGATCGCACAGAAAGCAGTTGCTGCCGGTATTCACGGCGAACAAGTTGACGGCATGGACATTCTTGCCGTTTATGCAGCCACACAAAAAGCGCGTGAACGCGGAGTTGAGGGCGAAGGTCCGACACTTCTTGAATTTCTCACGTATCGCTACGGCCCGCATACAATGGCAGGGGATGATCCGACTCGATACCGTACGTCCGAAGAAGACGATGAGTGGGAGAAAAAAGATCCACTCGTTCGTTTCCGCAAATTTCTTGAAGATAAGAAGCTGTGGAGCGAAGACGAAGAAGAAAAAATCGTAGAGCAGGCGAAGGAAGACATTAAGGCTGCTATCAAAGAAGCAGACGGCACTGCTAAGCAGAAAGTAACAGACCTGATTGATATCACGTTCTCTGATGAAGAACCTACGAACCTGCAGGAGCAGCGCGAATACTACGAGAAAAAGGAGTCGAAGTAAGCTATGGCGCAGATGACGATGATCCAGGCCATTACAGATGCAATGCGTAATGAGCTGAAAAACGATGAAAAAGTACTTGTATACGGGGAAGACGTAGGAAATAATGGAGGCGTGTTCCGTGCGACAGACGGCCTTCAGAAAGAATTTGGCGAAGAGCGTGTGTTTGACACGCCGCTTGCTGAGTCTGCAATCGGCGGGCTGGCTCACGGGCTTAGCCTGACTGGCTACCGCTCAGTTATGGAATTACAATTCTTCGGGTTTGTTTTTGAAGCTTTTGACTCCATTGCCGGGCAAATGGCGAGACTGCACTACCGTTCCGGCGGTGTTTACAATGCACCGGTAACCATTCGTTCCCCATTTGGGGGCGGTGTTAAAACACCTGAAATGCATGCGGACAGTCTCGAAGGGCTGATGGCCCAGACACCAGGTCTGAAAGTCGTCATTCCATCCAATCCGTATGATGCGAAAGGTCTCCTGATCTCAGCAATCCGCGATAATGATCCGGTCGTTTTTCTTGAGCACATGAAACTCTACCGTTCGTTCCGTGACGAAGTACCGGAAGAGGAATATACAATTCCACTTGGAAAAGCTGATGTAAAGCGAGAAGGAACTGACGTATCCATTATCACTTACGGTGCAATGGTCCAGGCTTCCCTGAAAGCAGCGGAACAGCTTGAAAAAGACGGCATATCAGCTGAGGTCATTGACCTTCGTACGGTCAGCCCGCTTGATATTGAGGCGATTATTGAATCTGTAGAGAAAACGAACCACGCTGTTGTCGTGCAGGAAGCTCAAAAGCAGGCCGGAATCGCAGCAAACGTAGTTGCTGAAATTAACGACCGCGCGATCCTCAGCCTCGAAGCACCTGTAGGACGGGTAACTGCAGCGGATACGATCTTCCCGTTTGCAGCAGCAGAAGATACGTGGCTTCCGAATGATAAAGATATCGCAGCGAAAGTAAAAGAAACACTGAACTTCTAAATCTGCATGAAATGACCCGCAGGAGGAGAGGCTGATATCAGAATCTCCTCTTTGCGGCACTTTCAATCAATTTAAGCAAACATTACTTGAAATGGAGGCATTTCCATGGCATATGAATTTAAGCTCCCGGACATTGGGGAAGGAATCCATGAAGGCGAGATCGTCAAATGGGAAGTAAAAGAAGGCGACGAAGTAAAAGAGGATGACATACTCTGCGAAGTGCAAAACGATAAAGCAGTGGTTGAAATCCCGTCACCGGTAGAAGGAACAGTTAAGCAGCTTCACGTTGAAGAAGGAACGGTTACTACTGTCGGAGAGGTAATCATTACATTCGAAACAGATGCAGAGCCGCCGGCTGATGAAGACGAGGAAGAAGCGGAAGAAGCAAAGGAAGAAAGCAAAGAAGAGCCTAAAGAAGACAGCAAGGATGCTCAAAAGGAAGAAGCTCCCGCCGCTGAAGCTTCATCTGAAAGTGCTTCGAAAGAAGATGACGGCAGCCGCGTCATTGCAATGCCTTCCGTACGTAAATATGCACGCGATAAAGATGTAAACATCCGTCAGGTGCGAGGCAGCGGGAAAAACAGCCGCGTACTGAAAGAGGATGTTGATGCCTATCTCTCCGGCGATCAGCCTGCTGAAGAATCTGCTTCTGCCTCAACTGAGGAGAAGAAAGAAGAAAAGCAGCCAGTTGCAGCTTACGAGCCAGCTGAAGGCCAGTCAGAGACGCGCGAGAAAATGTCTGGTATCCGTAAAGCTATTTCTAAAGCGATGGTTAACTCGAAGCACACAGCACCTCACGTAACGCTTATGGATGAAATCGAAGTTTCTGCTCTCGTAGAACACCGCAAGCAGTTCAAACCGGTTGCACAGGAAAAAGGCATTAAGCTGACGTACCTTCCTTATGTTGTAAAAGCTTTGACAAGTGCCGTACGCGAGTTCCCAATGCTTAACACATCTCTTGATGATTCAACTGAAGAGATTGTCCACAAGCACTATTACAACATTGGAATTGCTGCTGACACTGAAAAAGGTCTGATGGTGCCGGTAGTCAAAAGCACGGACCGCAAATCTATTTTCACGATCTCAGATGAAATCAATGAGCTTGCCGGAAAGGCACGCGACGGAAAACTTGCTTCTGAAGAAATGAAGGGTGCTTCAATCACGATTACAAATATCGGTTCTGCAGGCGGTCAATGGTTCACACCTGTTATCAACCATCCTGAAGTAGCCATCCTCGGACTCGGCCGAATTTCTGAAAAAGCCGTAGTAAAAGACGGGGAAGTAACGGTTGCCCCTGTTTTAGCCTTGTCATTAAGCTTTGATCATCGTATCATTGATGGTGCGACTGCACAGCACGCAATGAACCACATTAAGCGCCTGCTGAACGATCCACAACTATTGGTAATGGAGGGATAGTGCATGGTAGTAGGAGATTTTCCTGAAGAGGTAGATACGCTGATTATTGGGTCCGGTCCCGGTGGCTATGTAGCCGCCATCCGTGCTGCTCAGCTTGGACAAACGGTAACGATCGTTGAAAAAGGGAACATGGGCGGCGTTTGTCTGAACGTCGGATGTATTCCTTCTAAAGCGTTAATTGAAGCGGGCCACCGTTTTCATAACGCTGGAAATTCTGACGACATGGGAATTTCCGTCGGCGATGTAAAGCTGGACTTCTCTAAAGTTCAGAAGTGGAAAGGGTCTGTCGTTGACAAGCTTACCGGCGGAGTTGAAGGACTGCTGAAAGGCAATAAAGTGAATATTGTCCGCGGAGAAGCTTACTTTGTCGATGATGAGACTTGTAAGATTATGGACGACAAAAACTCGCAGACATACAAGTTCAAAAACTGTATCGTAGCTACAGGCTCCCGTCCAATTGAGCTGCCTGCCTTTAAATTTAAGGAAGGCAAAGTCGTTTCTTCAACCGGTGCTCTGGCACTGGAGGAAGTTCCTGAAAAGCTTCTCGTAATCGGAGGAGGCTATATCGGAGTAGAACTTGGATCTGCCTATGCAAATCTAGGATCTGAAGTAACGATCCTTGAGGGTACAAAACAGATTCTTCCAAGCTTTGAAAAGCAAATGAGTCAACTTGTTTCCAAGCGCCTTAAAAACATGGGTGTAACGATCAAGACGGAAGCCTTTGCACAGGAGATGGAAGAAACAAAAAACGGTGTGAAGGTAAAAGCTGAAGTAAAAGGGAAAGAAGAAGAATTTGAAGGAAATGTTCTTCTTGTTACAGTTGGCCGCCGTCCTAACACAGATGAGCTTGGTCTTGAGCAGGCGGGAGTTGAACTTGACGATAAAGGTTTTGTAAAGATAGACAAGCAGTGCCGTACGTCAGCTTCAAATATTTATGCAATTGGAGATATCGTAGCTGGACCAGCTCTTGCGCATAAGGCATCTTATGAAGCAAAGGTTGCGGCAGAAGTGATCTCCGGTGAAAAGTCTGAGATCGACTACACGGCTATTCCGGAAGTTGTATTCTCAGGACCTGAACTGGCTCAGGTTGGACTTACGGAAGCGCAGGCTAAAGAAGAAGGCTATGACGTTACTGCAGCTAAGTTTCCATTCCAGGCTAATGGACGTGCGCTTTCTCTGAATGAGTCTGAAGGCTTTATGAAAATGGTAACTCGTAAAGAAGACGGGCTTGTGCTCGGTGTTCAAATCGCCGGTCATAACGCTTCTGACATGATTTCAGAAGCATGTGTGGCTATTGAAGCCGGGATGACAGCTGAAGATATTGCACTGACAATTCACGCTCATCCATCGTTGGGTGAAATCACGATGGAAACGGCAGAAGTTGCACTTGGCATGCCGGTTCACATTACAAAATAAGCAAGTTCTTACTCATACCTTTAGTGAAGCGCTCCGTTAATCCGGAGCGCTTTTTCCAATGCGACTGAAATAAATTCATTTTGATTGCATTAATAAGACGAAACCATATTTTGTAAGAAATTATCAATATATTGACGTATTACCGCTTGGAGCATGGAAAGTGTGTGTGTTAAAATCAGGGAGGTACTTAGATAATTCAAGGAGGCGGCTTAATAATGAAACGAACGGGAATACTCGCCGGTGTGATACTGGTATTTGCTGCAGGATGTGCGGAGAACGATGGAAATACGAACGATGCCGCTGAAACGAATGTACATAACGAGGAAAACAATCAGGCAAACGAACATAACTCAACGAATGATGACGGGAACGGAATCAATGAAAACGAGACGAATAATGTACAGGATACAGATGAAAGTGATAACAATGAAACCGATACAAATGCCGATCAGGATACAGGCGAAACTAATACTGATGAGAATGACAATGAGGAAGATGAAAACGAAGAAGCTGCCGAACCGGCTTATTATATAGCAGGTGATGCTTCTATACAGCCGCTTGATGATGCCGATGAGGAAATAGTACTGATGACAATTGATGATGCTCCCGATAATCACGGTGTACAAATGGCTGAAAAGCTGTCTGAACTCGAAACACCGGCTATTTTTTTCGTGAACGGGCATTTTATAACTTCTGATGAGGGAAAAGAGCAGCTCGAGGAGATTTATGAGTTAGGCTTTGAGATCGGAAACCATACGATGACACATCCAAATTTAAGTGATGTTTCTGCGGAAGACACAGAAGCCGAAATAGTTGAGTTGAATGATATGATTGAAGAAATCACCGGGGAACGGCCGAGATTCTTCAGAGCACCATTTGGTGTGAATACAGATGCTTCAGAAGAAGTGGTTGAAGCAGAAGGTATGCAGAGTATGAACTGGACTTACGGATATGACTGGGAAGCAGATTATATGGAGGCTGGTCCGCTTGCAGAAGTAATGGTAGAGACGGAAAACTTGCGTAATGGCGCGAATCTCCTGATGCACGACAGGGAACATTCACTTGAGGCGCTGGACGAGATTGTTGGTGGATTAAGAGATAAAGGATATGATTTTGTAGACCCTGATGACATTGAATAGGAGTATGAATATATGAAAAAGTGGTACTTAATTTCTGCCGGCCTTCTGCTTGCAGGCTGCGCAGATGTTATGGAGGATTCAGATTCCGAAACTGACAACAATGAATCGGCAGAAGAACAGGAGCAGCATGAACTGACTTCCAGTGAAGTAAATACGGAAAATGGAAACAATGAAGAGGAACACGAAGAACCAGAGCCGGAATATGATGCAGAGCTTGAGCTTAAAGGCGACTATGTTTATGCAGATGAAGCTGCTGAGGCACTTGACATATCCTATATGTTTGATGAGGTGGACCGTTCTGTGAATCTCACATGGGAAGAGCTTGACATCTATTTAGTAGAACGGATCCCTGTTATGGAAATAAACGGTCAGTACGTCCCTTATGAGGCGGATTTTCTTGAAACAAATGAAGGAGAAGAGGCCCTGCTTCATCGTGATTTGTTTGAATACGGATTTGAAGCTGATCTTGAGGAAGAAGACGGCCGGCTTTTCGTCACATTGCCGGAAGATCCCCCATCTATCGAAGCAGAGGCAGATATTGAGTCGATGACTCCTGACGAAATGGTGGCTTATTTAGAATTTTTGGAACGCCCGATCGAAGATGCTTTTGTCAGTACGGTAGAGAGTCATCTGCCTGGAGCGCCAAGGGACTACCGTAATGGAGAACATGAAGGTATAGATTATTATGACTATGCCTCAGGTGTCGAAATAACGACAGATACCCCAATCTATGCGATGGCAGAAGGTACTGTAGTCAGATCTGATCTGGACTATGAGGATTATCCGTCTGAAGAGGAACGGGATGCTGAGCTCGAGGAGGCCGCAGAAGTCGATTTCACTCCGGAATATATCTTGGACCGGCTGCGTGGTCAACAAGTGTGGGTTCAGTATGACCATGGAGTGATGATCCGGTTTGCACATTTGGATGACATTCCGGAGGATGTAGAGGTCGGAGATTCGGTCGATGCTGAAACAGTTATTGGTTATGTCGGAAACTCTGGTACCAGCTATGCGTTAATCGGTGAAGACGGTGGTCTGCACCTTCATAAAGATTTATTAATTGACGGGCAGTTGTTTTGGGAACCATTTACGCTGGAGGAAACAGCTGACATCCTCCGCGAGCTGTGGCCGTAATCTAATCGAAAGTTTTTGGAAGAGGCGTGGGCTGAAAGAGAGCTCACGCCTCTTCTCATTTACTATACTTTAGACTCATTTTTTCGAATAATTTAAATATCCGTCTTTTATAGACAAAAGACGACATGATTTTAAAAATGTCTATGTTATGATGAGCTCAACAGTGGATATGGGGCACGTAAAAGGTGGTGGAGCAGAATGAACAAATCAGATTTCCTGGATGAAATGCGACTTGAAGTAGGGTTGGCATATGATTATGCCGTCAGTCAGGAAGATTTTATGGTTCGTATATTGAAGACGATTCACGCAGCTGGCAGAAAGCAAGCTGTATTAACCATTCATCAGAACACAGATGAAGGGTTAAAACTCAAATATGCGCTCGGCATCCGTGGTCTTTCAAAAAAGCAGGAAACTCTTGGGCAGGGCTTCCTGTTTCCTGAAAGCCTTCAAATGGCTTCATATGTTAAAAAGGGAAGAGATCAGGCTCTTTATCTCCCCGTTTATGCCGGAACTCAGCTAACGTATATGATCAGCGTTAAACTGATCGACTCTGCTTATCATATCTCTAATCAGGATCTGATATTTGCTGAAGAGCTGATCCAGTTTATTCAGGCGAAACAGTCCACTTTCCATTCGTAGAAAGTGGACTGTTTTCTGTCTTTGGCTCTTATTCTGTGCCGCTTCTGGACAGAAGCAAACGCATAAAGAACAGACATTTGTAATATTGACTGAATTTTCTTATAATATAGTCAGAGGAGGGATTTTCATGGAGTACTGCCGGGAACTCTATAATGTTCAAGAAAAAGCGGATGTTCAGTTTATTGGAGTTGATATTGCAGGAGACCGTTACGATTATGCCATCATTTACTCCACGATGTTTTTCGGTAAAACATTAGTTGTATGCCTGCATACCGGACGTCAGCTGCTGCTTGATTACAACACGCTGGATGACAATAAAACTCTTATGGAAATGTTTCATATGGTAGATGAAACCGACACATCCATCTTGGCTTCCTATTTTAAAAAGGCGATGAAGCCGTATGCAGCGATGCCACCCTCTGTAGCAGGTCAATAAACAACTTAACTAAAACGTGCTGCAGCTTGTCATGCTGCAGCACGTCTATTTCTACCTGATCGGGCGGCTCTCGCGAATCACTCTGATCATTGTTAAGGATTTATCTTCCAGCCCCTGAACAGGAAGACCGGACTCCATATTTTTTCTAATGTAATGCAAATTCTCTTTTTCAATAATTTCGCCGGGAATAAAAACGGGTATCCCGGGAGGATAAATCATAAGGAATTCTGCACTTACTCTTCCTGCAGAGTCGACTAGCGGTATTTCTTCTGTCTCTGCATAAAAAGCATCGCGCGGTGAATAGGCTAGTACCGGGATTGAAGGTACTTCCACCTCTGCTCCATTATCAACCCAAGTTCTTGAGGGGAGCATTTTTCTGCTGAGATTTTCCAAAGCACTTCCCAGCCGGCTGATTGTATCTGCTGAATCTGCCGGTGTGATAATGACAAGTATGTTATACAGATCGGACAATTCCACTTCAATATTCTCGTTTTCTCTAAGCCAGACTTCGGCGTCATAGCCTGTGATTCGTAGCTCCTTCACGCTGATCATCACTTTTGTCGTATCCATATCGTACCTGGATTTATGATTCAGTATTTCTTTACCCGGGGCAGAAAGTCCGGGAATATCGTTGATTTGTTGACGTAAACGTCCGGATAACTTTAGAGTTCTTTCTATTTCATTCCTTCCATTTACTGCTAAATGTCTTCTTGCCGTGTCCAGCGAAGCTAAAAGGATGTACGACGTGGAAGTTGTTGTCAGCATACTGATAACTGACTGCACTCTGGCAGGATGCACGAGGCTGCCCTGCACATTCAATACAGAACTTTGAGTGAGCGATCCTCCAAGTTTGTGGACGCTTGTTGCAGCCATATCCGCACCCGCCTGCATAGCTGAAAGCGGCAGATCGTCATGAAAGTGGGTGTGGACTCCGTGGGCCTCATCTACAAGGACGGGAACCGCTTGTTTATGAGCTGCTTCTACTATTCCTTTTAAATCAGCAGCTACGCCGAAATAAGTTGGATTAATAACGAGAAATGCTTTTGCATCCGGATGAGCTTCAAGTGCACGCTCTGCAGCTTCCAGTGAAATCCCATGTGAAATACCAAACTCTTGATCTATTTCCGGGTGAACAAAAACCGGTCGGGCCCCAGCAAATATAACAGCAGACATAATGGACTTGTGTACATTCCGGGGAACGATAATTTTATCCCCGGGTCCGCAGACGGACATGATCATCGTTATAATAGCTCCGCTCGTTCCTTGCACGGAAAAAAACGTATGATCAGCGCCAAATGCTTCTGCTGCAAGCTGCTGGGCTTCATCAATAATCTTTTTGGGGTGGTGCAGGTCGTCAAGCGGCGCGATGTTAATAAGATCCATTTTCAATACATTGGCGCCGACAAAATCCCGGAAGTCCGGATCCATGCCGGCTCCTTTTTTATGTCCGGGTATATGAAACTGAAGCGGATCTTTGTTAATATGTTCTAGCAGACCTTCAAATAAAGGTGCCTTTTCCTGGACTCTGTTCATGATTCATCCTCCCATTTACTATGAGTGCACCTGAGGAGCAAACAAAAAAAGTATAGCAGAAGCGGCGTCTAAAATATAGCAGAAAAGAGTGGTAGCAATGAGTGATCAAGTTTATTTCCCGATTTCCCAAAACTGGAGTACAGAGGAAGTCATTGATGTTGTCCAATTTTTTGAGGTGGTACATCAGGCGTATATGAAGGGAGCTTCACGGGAAGAGATTATGAGTGCCTATCGTGCATTTCAGCAGGTAGTTCCTTCAAAATCAGAGGAAAAACAGCATTTTAAAGAGTATGAAAAGCAGTCCGGAGAAATTCCGTTTTATGTAGTCAGAAATGCAAAGCAGGCTAAAGCAGGGGCAATAATCAGAATGAATTAAAAAGAAGGAGCCTTCCAAATAGGACGGCTCCTTTCTTTTTATAAATCTCATCAGAGAGTATATACAAGCAGGCTTGCGTTGAAGTCGTTCATTAAATATTATTGCTACACTTTCTGCTCATAAAGCTCCATGCTGTTTTCATAAAGCGGGAGCAATGTTTTAAATACGGATCTGATTTCGTGTTTGAGTGCTTCCGGATCCTGGAGCATGGGATCATCAGCGTTAATTGTACGACCGCAAAGGATCTCAGCTTTCTTAACAGATTCGAGTCGGTGCAGCATAGAATCCAATTCTTCTTTTGAGAGAGAATTGTGAGGTATTGTCGCGGGCTTCGTATGATCAACGCTCCACACGAATGAGTCCGGTATGGAATTTAAAAGTGTTTCAGATGTTTTCTTCCATTCATAGCCGAGTTCCTGTTTCACAGGAGATTCATAAATGACAGCGAACCAGATAAATAAGTGGCTTCCGAACATGCCAATCTGAAAGTGAGGAAGCTTTTTATAGCCGCGCTTATTGTTGCAGAAAGCTACCCATGTGTCATCAGGAGGATTTACTTTACGCCGAGCATGTTTAGCTACGTGATAATACATCTCGTTTCCGGTCAAATCAGTAAGCTCCTGAGCGAAATCGGCACCGAGTGCCTCCAGCTTAGGGCGGATCCGCTCTTTTAATTCATGCATTCGTTCGTCGAGTCCATCGACAGCAAACACATCAAAGTCATTCTGGTTAAATCCACTAAATCCCATCATCTCACCATCCTGTAAGAAATACGCACAAACTGCATACAAAACAAGCTGTGCGGGTAAACGTACTTTAATAGTATTTTAACAAAGAAGAAGCGCAGAAGAAACGATCTCGCCTTTTGAACTGGAAGAAGATAAACAGGTTTAAATTATCAATAATTAAGGAATTAAAAAAATAAGAAATATTATTGTTGCAAAATTCGGATAAATGATCTACCCTAGGTATAACCCATTTATCATTGTCGGAATCTTCTTTCAAATTAAAAATCCGAGTCTATCGGATACAAAAGGGGTGCGAATCATGGAGAAGGTCATACAAACGTTAAAGAGAAAAGATGGGGAGCGTCGTATCCCTGTACTCAAATTAGAAATTGATTATGAGCTGCAGACCCTGTACGATGCCATGCAGGCCAGTGAAATTGAGCAGATTGAGCTCAGCAAGGGCCGCCTTGAAGAACTCCGCAGCGAATGGCTCCGTCTGGAAGCCTGAGCTACCGCAAGAATCTGAACCTATTCCTGGCATTGTAAATTCACATTGCCCTTCATGAAAAACCTCATGAAGGGATTTTTACGGGCTTCTTCCGGCCCCCCCCAAGGCCTTCTCCCACCTCTTGAAAGTTGCTTCCCTTCTCACCAGTATGATATAAGTGAATACATCACCTAACTTTATTAAAGGACGTGTCGGTTTATGGATCACGCACATTTAAAGCAAAAAGCGCTAAGCTATGTAGAAGAAGCGGCGGCGTTTATTAAAGATGCTATGAAAAATACATATGGGATCGATACGAAAGCAAATAAGGATGATCTCGTCACGGATGTAGACCGTAACGTCGAAAAGCTGTTTATAGACAAAGTAGCCAAGGACTTCCCAGATCATCGGTTAATGGGGGAAGAGGGCAGTTATAAAGATATTGACGACTTATCCGGTTATGTTTGGATACTTGATCCGATAGACGGTACGGTCAATTTCGTTCATATGGGAACCTATTTCGCAATTTCCTTAGGGATTTTTAAAGATGGAGAGCCGGTTATCGGAATTATTCTGGATGTGATGAATGACGAATGGTTTGTATCAGAGGCTGGAAAAGGGGCAGAATTGAATGGCAAAAGATTGCCGCAGCTGCCTGACGTTGCTCTGGACGAGGCGCTCGTTTCATTTAATACCGGTTGGGTGCTTAAAGATACGAGGCTTCAGGAAATCGTTAAAAAAGCCCGCGGTACGCGTTCGTATGGATCCGCAGCGCTTGAGATGGCTTATGTGGCATCGGGAAGAATCGACGCCTATATCAGCATGAATTTAGCTCCCTGGGATGTAGCAGGAGGCTGGGCAGTATTAAAAGAAGTAGGCGGAGTAGCGACGACGTACGAAGGAAACGAGCTTACTTTTCTGCAGAAGGATACTTTATTTGCAGCAAGCCCATCCATATATAAACAAATCAATGCTCACTTAAAATAATCTTGAAAAAACAGAGGTCCCTGAAAGGGGCCTCTGTTTCCAGGCGTGTGCCCGGCATGTCTGACAGCTTGGTGGTGAAAGTCCACTACGGGCTTGGCAATGGGAACCGTTAGCGAATGGCAAGGGTGTCCGGGGCGACCCGGAATCTGAAGGAAGCCGGACGCAAA